>JBCBAP010000005.1:0-102906 GCA_038532435.1 Pseudomonadota bacterium
GCAAGACCTGCCCGTTCTCCGGCGATAACGCGCCGAAGATCGACTACAAGGACGTGAAATTGCTCCAGCGCTATATCTCTGAGCGCGGCAAGATCGTCCCCAGCCGCATCACCGCCGTCTCGGCAAAGAAGCAGCGTGAGCTTGCGCGCGCCATCAAGCGCGCCCGCTTCCTCGCCCTTCTGCCCTACGCAGTGAAGTAAAGGAGACCGACCCATGGACGTCGTCCTTCTCGAACGCGTGTCAAAGCTGGGCCAGATCGGTGACGTGGTCACCGTGAAGCAGGGCTATGCACGCAACTACCTCCTGCCCCAGGGCAAAGCGCTGCGCGCGACCAAGGCAAACCTCGCTCAGTTCGAGGCGCAGCGCGCACAGCTCGAGGCGCGCAACCTGGAAACCAAAAAAGAGGCCGAGGATATGGCCGGCCGGATCGACGGACAGCAGTTCGTCATCATCCGTTCCGCCTCCGAAGCCGGGTCGCTCTACGGCTCCGTCACCCCGCGCGACGCGGCGGATGCGGCGACCGAGGCGGGCTTCTCCGTCGAGCGGCGCCAGATCGTTCTGGCCAACCCGATCAAGGAACTTGGCCTGCACGACATGGAAGTGGTCCTGCACCCGGAGGTCTCCGCGACCATCACGGTGAACGTGGCCCGCTCTGCCGAAGAGGCGGAGATCCAGGCATCCGGCAAGTCCATCCAGGACATCCGCGCCGAGGCTGACGCCGAGGCCGAGTTCGACATCGCCGAGCTCTTCGACGACGTGGGCGCAGCCGCCCGCGACGACGATGACATCGCCGAGGTCATCGAGGACAGCCAGGGCGCTGACGAGGAAGAGCAGCCGGACGTCTGAACCCGGCGCACCTGATGCAGAAAGGCCCCGCACCGCGGGGCCTTTTTCGTTTTGGGCCGACCTGTCCGTTAGGGTTTGCGACGACCGACGAGCAGTAGCGCAATCCCGGCGCCAAGCAGGAGGGGCAGCGCGCCGGGCAACGGGACGGGCGCCACATCGTCCGTGCGCCGCGTCAGTTCTGTCAGCCGTCCGACCACCTCCGGCGCGCCGAACGGTTCCGCGATATTGAACCCGACGGTAATGAAATCGAAGTCGGAGAAGTTCAGCTCCCGCGGCACCTCCGGATTTGGTCCGGGAAAGTACGTGCCCGTCTCCTCGAACATGAACATCTGGACTGACTTCACCAGATCGCTGGTCAGCGGCAGAAGCGGCTCCGCATCGCGCAACCCATCCTCCTTCGCGCGCCCGACCAGAACGAAGTCCGCTCCGGGGATGCCCCCGGGCGACGTCTCGTCCCGCGCCTCGATCAGGATCGGGTCGATCTCGCCGAACGTCACGTTGAAGATGCCAGTGTCGAAGATGTCGAACCGCAGCCGCGTTTCGGACCGTCCGGAGGGCGTCGCCTCCGGATCCGCGTAGATGAGCGTACCCGAGAACGTCTTGCTGTCGGGATTGTCCGGATCGACAAATCCGGCAGGCGTCGTCGTCCACTCTCCCCTGAAATCGTATGTCAGCGTGGCACCCCGTGCGGGCACGGCGAGGATCATGAGGATCAGACAGATGCTGGTGCGTTGAAAAAGGTTCACGGCAATACTCCTCCAGTAAAAACACGCGTGACGCGCAAGGATAGCGCACCCTCTCAATAGTATTGCGACATCGGGCAGTCTGCCAGCGCACCCGCCAGCCCGAGCATCGTCTATGAAAAGTGGCTCGTGGTGGCGCGTGCTCTGAACCGCAGGCACGCGCCACGAGGCCTAGTTCGGACCGGGCTCGATCACCGGGGGGACGGACGGCGAGCCTGCCGGTTCCCCTTGTATGGTCGCGGGCTGCGCCCGCGCCCTGGGGTCGAGCCGCATCTCAAGCTGCGCGGACCGGTCCGTGCTGACAATCGCCCGTTCGAAAGAAAGCGCGCCGCTCGCCGCCTTGTATCCGCCCGCGAGCGTCGCCGGGGGGGCGAGACGGCTGCGGAGTGCCTCCAGCTCAAACTTCGCATCCTGACGCCCGAGGCGCACCTGCCCGAAGTGGGTCACGTCCCCGCGCAGCCGCGTGACGAAGAGCTCAAGCCCCTCATCGCCAGGCTGGGACATCACATAGCCGTAGAGGAACATGTGACTTGGACAGGCCGCATGTCCCATGATCACCATGGGGATCTGGGGCACCTCGCGGGCCTTGTCGATCCCGCCGTCACGGAGTGCCGCACTGTTGTAGAACCAGAGCCGCGCGCCGAGGCATTCGAGTTCGACCGCCCTGTCGAGCGCGAGCTTGATGCCCGGCACGGCCCGCTGGACCTCCTTGGCCCTCGGCCGGAGGGCCTCGTCCTTGACCGGGCGGCTGGGCATTTCCTGGACCTTGTCGGACGGGGGGCCGATCAGATCACGGGTGCCGGGACGTTTGATGCGCACACCGTCCAAGCCGTTGCGGAAGGCGATGAGGCGCGCGCTGGCCTCGACGTCGCGGAAGAGGGGGGAGCCGCCGGGCACCCGCATCCGCCGAACCGCCGCCAGCTCTGCCTTCCCGCCGATCCGGCCGAGCGCACGCAAGGTATCGCGCACCTCCGCCGGTTTCTCCGCACGGAGGTTCTCGGCAAGGATCGCACCCGCCTCGCGGGTCGGGGTGCGGCCAAGGGTTTCGATGGCCGCGCGGCGCAGGTCCGGCGCGGCCCGGTGGTTCTGGAGAACCTTCGCCGCGTCCTCCAACGCCTCCTTCGGTTGCCGGGCGGACAGCTCCACAAAGGCGCGGGCGGGGCTGAGAAACTCGCGCCCCCCCTGCTCCACCACCGCCCGCAGATCCACATCGCTGAGGTCGCGGACGATCCGGCTCACACTGATCTCTGTCATGTCATCCTCCCTCAGCAGCCCGACCGGGTGAGCCCGTGGTCGCGCATGTCGGAGCCCTGGCCAGATGTCAGGATCACCGCGTTCTCCGCGGTGTCGGTGATGCACCGGGTCTGGGCCATCAGGTTATTGGCGGCGGACCCCGCCGGACACTCCCCGTCATCATGGTTGTGCGGACGGCCCAGATAGTGCCCGATCTCGTGGGCGAAGGTCCGGGCGAAGCCGTTGAAGCTCGAATTGATCGCGCCCCCGCGGTCGATGGCCCCGGCGATGAGGCCGTCATCCTTGCCGCCCTTGTCGTCGGACCCGTCCACCGGGCTCAAACCGATGAAGCGGTCATCCGGGTCGGAGATGTTGATCGTGCGCACAACGAAGCAGTCGATGCCCGCATTGTCGACCGTCCAGTCCTCCCACAGCTCGTTCGCCTCACCGGCGCCGTTGATGTTGTCCGCGCCATCGGCCTCGCCCTGGCTGATGACATAGTGGTTGACCCGCCCGACCCCGAGGTTGATCTGCTCGAAGATCTGGCGCGTGCGCATGATCGCGTAGTCCACCTTCATGCGCGCGGTGTCCTGCAGGCTGGCGGCTGTTTCGTCCCACCAGCCGACGGCGATCACGTTGACGTGGATGTGCCGCCCCTCGAGCCCGTTGAGCGTATCCCTCAGGGAAACGGACCTCCGGTCGCCGGTCGTGTCGACCGGCACCCGACGCCGCCAAAACCCGAAGAGATGGCCGAGGATCGAGATCGAGCCGCTCGTGTCCCGCCCGATGCAGGACAGTATGGCTTTGGTACTTGGCATGACGCTTCCCTCACTGAAGTGCGACGACCATGGGGATCATCCCGGTCTCCGCATCGAAGGGGGCGAGCGCCTTGCCCACCACGGCACCGAACGCATCGAGGGGGTTGTCCGCCCGCATCGCATGGCCCTCCCGGTCCGACGTGGTGAGCAGATCACCGATGGAGATCGGGCCGTTGGCGTTGGTCACCTTCACATAGACCTTGCCGACGAGCGCGATGGGACGCCGGTTTTCCAGATCGTCCTGCCGGTCGAGCACGATGCCGGGCTTGTATTCGCCCGCACCGGACACAACACCGACCGCGGACTTGTCGAAGGCCCGGTCGCACGGCTTGAGCACCGCATCGTTGCCCAGAACCATCACCGTCCCTGGCTCCGCCGTCGTCTCATGCTCGACCGTGAACTCCTCCGCGCAGTCCGCGTTCCGCAGGATAATATCGCCCGCGTCACCGTTGAGGTGGATCGTCGCCTGAGAGGTGTCATTGTGGGTGTTTGCGCTTGCCGCGAAAAGGACGATGTCCCCATCGCGCCCGTTACCGCCGAGCCAGATATTGGCACCGTTCGCATCCAGCGTGATCGCGTCATTGCCGTCGGCTGCGCGCATGACAATGTCACCATCCTCGCCACCGCCACCCAGGAACACGTTGCCATGGTTGGCATCGAACTGAATGGTCGTGTCACCCTCCGCGCGCTGCAGGTTCACGACCGCATTCTCGCCGTTCCCGCCGATGCGCAGGGTGCCGATATCGCTGTCGAAATGGAACACGGAGGCGGAGAAGGTCGAGGTGTTCGTCGCGTTGGAGGCATAGATGCAAAGATCGCCATCCTGACCGTTACCGCCGAGGAACATGTTGCCGCCGTTCGCGTCGATGCGGAACGACTGCTCCCCCTGACTGTCGCGGAGCGTGATGTCGCCATCCGTGCCATTGCCGCCCAGTGTCAGGTCCGCCGTGGAGCCGTTGAGCGTGCCGGTCACACCGGTGGCATTGCGCAGGGTCATGGCCGCGTTCGACCCGTTGAGGTGGATCGCCGCGCTCACGCTCGGTGCGGTCATGCTGTTGTTGGTGCCGGGATAGATCTGGATGTCGCCATCGTCCCCGTCGGCCCCGAGCCGAAGAAGCGCGCGCTGCAGGCGGAACCGGTCGTGGCTGACACTCCCGTCCTCCACGCTCACGGTGATCTGGTCGGGGTTGAGCGTATTGCCGACCGTCAGCGTCCCGTCGTTGAGATCACTGAATGTGCCGAAAACCACATGAGAGCGGCTGACGAAGAACTCCTCGGCGGAGACTCGGCTGATGTCGTCATTGATATCGACTGGCATGGGGTTCCTCCAGAAACAACACACAAACATTGGCCGAACCGCAGAGGGGGTGCCGCGACGAAGGGCTGCGCGTATCTCGGTTCGGCCCGTTCACATTATCAAATTACAACCCATGCGTGCTGAAATTCCGCCAAACGTTCCACCCATAGGAGAGTTGCGGTCCATTCGAGAGAGGGGGCACGCGGCAGAACGGGCTGGTCCGCGCGGGTCCCGGCGTCCATGATCCGCGCACATGATCATCTCCCCGTCCCGCAAGTTCGTCTTTGTCCACCTGCCCAAGACCGGGGGTACGGCGTTCACGCTCGCCTATGAGGACATTGCCCGCAGGGACGATCTGCTGTTCGGTGACACGCCAAAGGCGCAGCGGCGACAGCGCGGGTTTCACCGCCGCACCGGGAAACGGCTCGGCAAACATGCAACAGTGACCCAAGCCGCGGAGGTTCTCCCCGACCTGAACCTTTCCCGCTTCACCGTCGCGACCATCGTCCGTAATCCGTGGGACCGCATGGTGTCCTTTTACGCCTGGGGACGCGCGCAATCCTTCGACCATCCGATGATCGAGGCGGCCAAGGCGTTGCCCTTCGGGGAGTTCCTGCAGGATCCGCGAGTGACCCGGTCCTTCACAGCCCATCCCACGCAAAGCTACCTGACGCTGGCCGCCGATACGTTGCCCCCGCACATCCTGCGCCACGAGCGGCTGGCGCAGGACTGTACGGACCTGACGGAGGTGCTCGGCCGCCCGCTTCCCCCCCTGCAACGGGTCAACAGCTCTGAGCGGGAGGAGGACTATCGCCGCGCCTACACCGACGCGACCGCCGCCCTCATCCCCCCGCTCTTCCCCCTCGAGACCGGCGCGCTGGGATACTCCTTTTGACAGCTTTGAGACAATTAACAGCCCCAGAGGCGCCTTATGCCCGTTCTTCACATCCTGTGGATAAGCACTTTCTGAGGTATGATGCCGGACAACGACAAAAACAGGTGATTCATGGCGGACGGCAGTCTGCGGGAGGGTGCATCCGAGCAGGCCCTGCCGCACAACATCGAAGCCGAGCAGGCACTTCTTGGCGCGCTTCTGGTCAACAACGAGGTCTATGACAAGGTCGCGAGCGTCGTGCGGGCGGAGCATTTCTACGACCCCGTTCACGGCCGCATCTTCGAGACCGCGGCCCGGCGCATCCAGAAGAACGCGCTGGCAAGCCCCGTGACGCTCAAGGCGTTCCTCGCCGACGATCCGGGACTTGAAGAGCTTGGCGGCCCCCCCTACCTCGCCCGCCTCGCCGGTGCCGCCATCTCCATCTTCGCGGCCAAGGACTATGCGCAGATGGTCTATGACCTCGCCGTACGCCGTGATCTCATCCAGATCGGCGAGGAGATCAGCCTCAAGGCAGGGACCGTCGATGTGGAAAGCGACCCGGGCGAGCAGATCGTCGATGCGGAAAAGCGGCTCTATGAGCTGGGCGAGAAAGGATCCGTCGACGGCGGTTTTCAATCCTTCCTAAGGGCGCTGACCACCGCTGTGACCGTCGCCAACTCCGCCTACCAGCGGGAGGGACGGCTCGCAGGCATATCCACCGGCCTGCGCGACCTCGATGACAAGCTCGGCGGCCTCCATAAGTCAGACCTTCTGATCCTCGCGGGCCGCCCCTCCATGGGCAAGACAGCGCTCGCCACGAACATCGCGTTCAACGTGGCCAAGGCTTTCAAAAAAGGCGCACGCCCGGACGGCAGCGAAGGCGCCGTGGATGGCGGCGTTGTCGGGTTCTTCTCGCTGGAAATGAGCGCGGACCAGCTCGCCGCCCGGATCCTCGCCGAACAGGCCCAGGTGGACAGCCACAAGATCCGGGATGGCAGCCTGGAGCCCGAGGAGTTCCGCCGCTTCATCGAAGCCTCCAAGCTGCTGGAAAAGGTACCGCTCTTCATCGACGACACGCCTGCCCTGCCGATCTCCACCGTCGCGGCCCGCGCCCGGCGGCTGAAACGCCAGCACGGGCTCGACGCACTCTTCGTCGATTATCTGCAGCTTCTGCGCCCCGCCACGGCGAAGGACAGCCGGGTCAACGAGGTCTCCGAGATCACCCAGGGCCTCAAGGCCATCGCCAAGGAGCTCGAGATCCCGGTCATCGCCCTCTCCCAGCTCTCCCGCCAGGTGGAGAACCGGGACGACAAGCGCCCCCAGCTGAGCGACCTGCGCGAATCCGGCTCCATCGAGCAGGACGCGGATGCGGTGATGTTCGTCTACCGGGAGGCCTACTATAAGGAACGGGAGCAACCTTCCGAGACCGATCTGGAGGCCATGGCGAAGTGGCAGGAGATCATGGGGCAGGTGCATGGCAAGGCGGAAGTGATCATCGGCAAGCAGCGTCACGGCCCGATCGGGTCCGTCCCGCTGGCCTTCGAGGACAAGTTCACCCGCTTCTCGGACCTGGCCCATTCCTGGCAGGCGGAGCAGGGGTTCCACTGACGTGCAGGCCACGCTGACGATCAATCTTGGCGCCATCGTCGCCAACTGGACAGCACTGGACGGCCTGAGTGCTGCGACGGTCGAGACCGCAGCGGTGGTAAAGGCGGACGCATACGGCCTTGGCATCGACAAGGTCGCACCGGCCCTCGCCCGCGCGGGCGCCCGCACCTTCTTTGTCGCCCAGACGGAAGAAGGGGTGGACCTCCGGGCGATCCTCGGACCGGAGCCGGAGATCTATGTCTTCGGTGGTCTCATGCCGGGCGACGGTCCCATGATCCAGGAGGCAAAACTGATACCCTGCCTCAACAGCCTCGCTCAAACCGCTGATTTTACGTCTATCATGGACGTTGACGTACCCTATGCCCTGCAGATGGACAGCGGCATGAACCGGCTCGGTGAGGAACCCGCAAACATCGCGGAGCTCCGCGATCTGCTCCGGGACCGGCCCCGGCCCCGCCTCGTCATGTCCCACCTTGCCTGCGCCGACACACCGGACCATCCGCAGAACCGAGCACAACACAGCACCTTCGCCAACATCCGCGCCGCCCTGCCGGCGGAGAGTTACAGCCTTGCCGCGACCGGCGGCACGCTGATGGGCCCGGACTACCATCATGACATGACACGCCCGGGCATAGGTCTCTACGGCGGTCTGCCCTTCGCCGCGGCCCGCCCGGCGGTGGCCCTTTCCCTTCCGGTCATCCAGACCCGCGAGATCGCGCCCGGCGAGAGCGTCGGCTACGGCGCATTCTGGACGGCACAGCGACCCTCCCGGATCGCAACCGTCTCCTCCGGATACGCGGACGGCCTGATCCGCGCGACGGGTAACGGGACAGTCGATCTCTATGCGGGCGATACACCTTGCCCCCTCGTCGGCCGCGTCTCCATGGACCTGCTCACCGTCGATGTCACCGATCTGCCGCAGGTCCCGGAAACCCTCGACATCCTGAACACCCACCAGACCGTGGACCATCTCGCGGAGGCGGCGGGCACGATCGGCTACGAATTCCTCACAAGCCTCGGCAACCGCTACGCCCGCACTGTCCTGCCATAGCCCCCAACCTTCTTCTGGCCCGAAATATCCCCGCCGGAGGCTCCCCCGACCGCTACCTGCGCAGCACCGGCTCTGCTCGCACTCCGCCCGCCGCGGGCGCGGGAGGGGGGCGGGTGGGGCCACCGCCCGTCAGGGCAAATCCTCGGCTGGCACGAGGTGCGCGGCCCGCTCTCCGGTCCCGAACCGAACGCATGCAGACCGCGGTGCTCAAGGGCCTTGGCGACCGGCACCGGGGTCGCTATATCGGTCGGACGGGTCACTCGGGGGTTCCATGCCGGTTCTGCTTGCGTTTCAGGGTTTTCTTGCGGCCATCGGCGCCTCCGTCCTCGGTCTCTGCCAGGCGGTGGGCAGTGTTGTGCTGTTCGCGCTTGTTGGCACCAGCCATGTGTTCAGACCGCCCTTCTACGGCGTCGAGTTCGGGCGCCAGTTGCTGCGCATCGGCTACTTCTCGCTGCCGGTTGTGGGACTCACGGCGCTTTTCACGGGCGGTGCGCTGGCGCTACAGATCTTCGCCGGCGGGTCACGCTTCAATGCGGAGGCGGTCGTGCCCTCCATCGTTGCCATCGGCATGGTGCGGGAGCTTGGACCTGTGCTCGGCGGGCTCATGGTTGCGGGACGGGTCTCTGCATCGGTGGCGGCAGAACTTGGTACGATGCGGGTGACCGAACAGATCGACGCGCTCACGACGCTGTCCACCAACCCGATGAAGTATCTCGTTGCCCCGCGCCTGCTGGCAGCGACTCTGGCGCTGCCGGTGCTCGTGCTGATCGGCGACATCATCGGGATCATGGGGGGCTTTCTGGTCGGCGTCGGGCGGCTCAACTTCAACGCCTCGACCTACCTCAACACCACGGTCGACTTTCTGGAGGCGGGGGACGTGATCTCGGGCCTGTGGAAGGCCGCGGCCTTCGGCTTCATCGTCGCCCTCATGGGTTGCTACCATGGTTACAATTCGGGCCGCGGCGCGCAGGGCGTCGGCCGGGCCACCACCAACGCGGTCGTCAGCGCCTCGGTCCTGATCCTCGCGGCGAACTACGTGCTGACGGAGGTGTTCTTCTCCGCATGACAGACATGATCGTCCTGAAAGACCTGAAGAAATCCTTCGGGCCCAAGCGTATCCTGCGCGGTGTCGAGCTGACCGTCCCGAAGGGCGAGAGCATGGTCATCATCGGCGGGTCCGGCACGGGCAAGTCCGTGACGCTGAAATGCATCCTCGGCCTGATAAGACCGGACAGCGGGGAGATACTGGTGGCCGGGGAGCCCGTCGCGCGCAGCCGGGAGGGCTTTCTCGACCAGTTCGGGATGCTGTTCCAGGGCGGCGCGCTCTTCGACAGCCTCCTTGTGTGGGAGAACATTGCCTTCCGCCTGCGCCAGGGGAAGAGCCGGCTGAGCAAGGCGGACGCCCGCGAGCTTGCCATCGAGAAGCTGCGCCGGGTCGGCCTGACCCCGGATGTCGCGGACCAGTACCCGGCAGAGCTTTCGGGAGGCATGCAGAAGCGCGTTGGCCTTGCCCGGGCGATCGCCGCGAACCCCGAGATCATCTTCTTCGACGAGCCGACCACGGGCCTCGACCCGATCATGTCCGGCGTGATCAACGAACTGGTGCGCGAGCTGGTGACCGAGATGGGGGCGACCGCGCTTACCATCACCCACGACATGACCAGCGTCCGCACCATCGCGGACAAGGTCGCGATGATCCATGGCGGGGTCGTGCAATGGACCGGCCCGATCGCGGATCTCGACCGGTCCGGCGATCCCTATCTGGACCAGTTCGTCCATGGCCGTGCGGAGGGTCCGATCGAGGCGATCCGCTAGACCCGTCTGTCGCGCGGAGCGCGCCTGCGGCGGCGCGCGCCCATGAGCCCTGCGGGCGATTGGTGCTCCCAAGCAGATCGAGCGGGCCGATGCCTTGGTCACGCTGGTGGAGAGTGCGGATGCCTCCGGCGGGGATATTTGGGGCCAGAAGAAGAACGGGGTTGCGCGTGGGTGATTTCAACATCTTTGCCCTTCTGCTTGGCATCCTGCTCGGGCTTGCGATCATGGTCGTGCCGTTTCTCTGGTCCGTCTATCGCGTCGCGGTGGCGACGGGCTGGACCCGATGGGCTCATCTGGTCGCCTGTCTGCTGACCATCGCCGGGGCGGCGACGATTTCGTGGGTCATGCCGGGGCCCGCGATCCTTGTGGGCGGGCAGCTTGTTCTGGCGGGCATCTATCTGACCCTGAAGGAGCGGAGCTGGAACAAGCTCTTCCCCCTGGGTCAGGTCGCCTTCGGCCTCGCGCTCGTCGCCTCCCTTCCCTTCGTGTGAAGCCGCTTGCCCCCGGGGGGCGGATCGGGCAAGTGTCCGGGATGGCGAAACCTTCCCTGACCTATGTCTGCGGGGCGTGCGGCGCGGTTCACAAGAAATGGGCCGGTCGGTGCGACGCGTGCGGCGTCTGGAACAGGATCACCGAGGAGGCCCCGCTGTCCGCCGGGCCCGCGAAGACGTCTCTCGGCGCGGTTCGGGGTCGCGCGGCACCGTTGACTGCCCTGAGCGATCCGGAGCCGCCGCTGCCCCGGGACCTTTCCGGCCTTGGCGAGCTTGACCGGGTGCTGGGGGGCGGGTTGGTCCCGGCCTCGGCCACGCTGGTGGGCGGCGACCCCGGGATCGGGAAATCCACGCTTCTGCTGCAGGCCGCCGCGGCCTTCGCCCGGGAGGGATTGTCGGCCATCTATGTCTCCGGCGAGGAGGCGGCGGGACAGATCCGCATGCGCGCGCAACGTCTGGGGCTCACCGAGGCACCGGTGCGGCTTGCCGCGGAGACCAACCTGCGGGACATCCTCACCACGTTGGAGGCGGAGCGGCCGGGCCTGGCGATCATCGACTCGATCCAGACCATGTGGGCCGACCATGTGGAGAGCGCACCGGGGTCCGTGTCTCAGGTGCGTGCGGCGGTCCATGAGCTTGTCACCTTCGCCAAGCGGCGGGGCATTGCGGTCATCCTCGTGGGGCACGTGACCAAGGAGGGCCAGATCGCGGGGCCCCGGGTCGTCGAGCACATGGTCGACACGGTGCTCTATTTCGAAGGGGAGCGGGGCCATCAGTTCCGCATCCTGCGCGCGGTCAAAAACCGCTTCGGCCCCGCAGACGAGATCGGCGTCTTCGAGATGACCGGGGCGGGGCTCGCGGAGGTTTCCAACCCTTCCGCCCTTTTTCTCAGCGAGCGTGAGCGGCCCGCGTCGGGCTCCGCAGTCTTTGCGGGTATCGAGGGGACGCGCCCCGTGCTGGTGGAGGTGCAGGCGCTCGTGGCGCCCTCCCCGCTTGCCACACCGAGACGGGCGGTCGTGGGATGGGACGGGGGGCGAATGTCCATGATCCTCGCGGTGCTGGAGGCGCGCTGCGGGGTGAGCTTTGCGGGCTATGACGTCTATCTCAATGTGGCAGGCGGCCTGCGCATCTCCGAGCCCGCGGCCGACCTCGCGGTTGCCGCGGCACTCCTGTCCGCCCGGGAGGATACGCCCCTGCCCGCGGACACGGTGGTCTTCGGCGAGGTGAGCCTTTCCGGTGCGCTGCGCCCGATTTCGCAGGCGGATGCACGTCTGAGGGAAGCGGAGAAGCTGGGATTCGCGCGGGCTTACGCCCCATCGTCCCTCAAGCAAAGCGAACGCCGCGGCATTTCGGTCGAAAGGCTTGACGATCTCGCGTCGTTCGTGGAAAGCGTCTTCGGAACGCTGGGGCAGGCGACGGGAACCGAGAATGGATGACTTCACACTGGTCGACGCGGGGGTGGCGCTGATCGTCATCGTATCTGCGCTGTTGGCCTATGCGCGCGGATTTGTCCGCGAAACCCTGTCCATCGGCGGATGGATCCTAGCGGGGATCGCCGCCTACTACTTCGCCCCACTCGTCGAACCCATCGTGGCCGAACTGCCTGTGATCCGGGACATCATCGGCAATTCCTGCCAGCTCTCCATCGGCACATCCTTCGTGACCGTATTCGCGGCGGGGCTCGTCGTGCTGTCGATCTTCACCCCGCTTCTGGCGAACGCGGTGCAGGACAGCGCGCTCGGCCCCATCGACAGCGGCGCGGGTTTCTTCTTCGGCGTGGTGCGGGGCGTGCTGATCGTCGCCATCGCCTTCATCGTCTACGATCAGGTCACCGGCGGCGAGGCCTGGGCGATGGTGGACAACGCGGCCTCCCGCGTGATCCTCGCGGACGCGCAGACCATGATCGCGGACAGCCTGCCCACGGAGGTGCCGCCGGAACTGCGCGCCTCCTACGACCGGCTGCTGGGCCGCTGCGAGTGAGGATGCGGTCGGGTGCGTGACGAATCGCCCGTCCCCGCTATAACCAACCTATCGCGCCCCGACGCCAAGGAGCCTGCCATGGCCGACACGACCCCGCGCCTGCCGCGTCATCCGTTCGACATCGACGATGACAAGCTCAAGGAGGAGTGCGGGATATTCGGGGCGACCGGGGTTGCGGATGCGGCGACCTTCGTGGCCCTGGGCCTTCACGCGCTCCAACACCGTGGACAGGAGGCGGGGGGCATCGTCAGCTTCGATCCTCCCACCGGGTTCAACTCCGTGCGCCGGTTCGGCTATGTCCGGGACAATTTCACCGATGATGCGGTGATGAGCCAGTTGCCCGGGCAGATCGCGATGGGCCATGTGCGCTACTCCACCGCGGGCTCCAAGGGGGCGGCGATCCGCGATGTGCAGCCCCTCTTTGCCGAGTTTGCCATGGGCGGCTGCGCGATTGCGCACAACGGTAACCTGACCAACGCCATCGCACTGCGGGAAAGCCTGATCGAGCGGGGGTCGATCTTTCAGTCCTCCGCGGACACCGAGTGCATCATCCACCTGATGGCCCGCTCGATGCAGCGAAGCATTCCGGAGCGGTTGAAGGACGCGCTCCGGCTCGTGGAAGGGGCCTTCTCGGTCATCGCGATGACCCGGACAAAACTGATCGGTGTGCGCGACCCGAGGGGCGTGCGCCCGCTCATGCTCGGCCGCATCGGAGAACATGGCTGGGTTCTGGCCTCCGAAACCTGCGCCTTCGATATCATCGGTGCGGATTTCGTGCGGGAGATCGAACCGGGGGAGATGGTGATCTGCACCCGCGACGGGATCGAAAGCTCCCGTCCCTTCGAACCGATGCAACCGAAATTCTGCGTCTTCGAGTTCGTCTATTTCTCCCGCCCGGATAGCGTGATCGCCGGTCAATCCGTCTACGAGACCCGGCGCCAGATCGGCGTGGAGCTCGCGCGGGAGGCTCCGCAGGAGGCCGATCTTGTCTGCCCTGTGCCCGACAGCGGGACGCCCGCGGCCATCGGGTTCAGCCAGGAAAGCGGTATCCCCTACGCCATGGGCATTATCCGCAACCAGTATATGGGCCGGACGTTCATCGAGCCCACGGATCACATCCGCAACATGGGTGTGAGGCTAAAGCTCAACGTGAACCGGGCACTCATTCGGGGCAAACGGGTGATCCTGGTGGATGACAGCGTGGTCCGGGGGACCACGTCGCGCAAGATCAAGGAAATGATCCTCGATGCGGGTGCGAAGGAGGTGCATTTCCGCATCGCCTCCCCGCCGACGGAGTGGCCGTGCTTCTACGGTGTCGACACGCCCGACCGGGAAAAGCTGCTGGCCGCGCAGATGAGCGAGGAGGAGATGCGGGGCTATCTGGGCGTCGATTCCCTGCGGTTCATCAGCCTCGACGGTCTCTACAGGGCCTGCGGGGAGAAGAAGCGGGCAAAAGAAGCACAGTTCTGCGATGCCTGCTTCTCCGGCGACTACCCGGTGCGCCCCACGGACCAGATCGCGAGCGGCAGGCTCGCCCCGGCACCGGCCTGATGCTGCGGGCCGGGATCGCCGCGGTTGCCCTGGTATGGGCCGTGGCGGCCCAGGCCTTCACGCCCACCCACCTCTATCAGATCGAAGAGGTCCATGGCTGGACCGTGCGTGTGGCCCCGGGCTACACCGGCGATGCGCAGGGACGCGCGGCGGCGTTGGCGGAAGTCTCCCGCCAGCTCGGCAACATCGCGGGCGTTGTACCGGAGCCCGCCCTCACCCACCTGCGCGCGACGACCATCTGGATGGAGTACCGGCGGACTGAGCCGAAGCGGTCCGTCTATCACCGCTCCGCCGGATGGCTCGAGGAAAACGGGTTCAATCCGGAAAAGGCCAAGGGGATCGAGATCGACCACGGGATCATCACCCGTCCCCTGATCGCCCCCTGGTCGCTGATGCACGAACTGGCCCATGCCTACTTCGACACGGTCCTCGATCGCCGCCACAGCGGCCTGGAGGAAGCCTACGCCATGGCAGTTGCCTCTGGCCGCTATGAACGGGTGATGCGCAACACGGGACGGCGCCAGCCTGCCTACGCGCTGGCGTCGGTGTCCGAGTTCTTCGCCGAACACAGCGAAGCCTACTTCGGGGAGAACGACTTTCAGCCCGCGACCCGGGCGGCCCTCGCGCTCTTCGACCCGCAGGCGTTCGCGGCATTGCGGGACATCTGGGGAGACTGAACCGGGTCGGCGGGCGGGCGACGTTCGGGCAGCGCCCAGACCAGAGCCGTCCGACGGGCCCGGATCAGGGGGATCGGACGCACTTGTTCAGGCGCTGCCTGAACGTCGCCCGCCCGCCACCCCGCTCAAGGCAGTCTCGAGATCCCCGTAGCCGGTTTGCCGCCGCACGAAACGCAGGCCAAGCCGGTCCGCGCACAGGGCCGCCTGCGCATCAAGCGCAGGATCCCGGGTTTGCGCAAGATAGACGAGCGTCTCGTACTGGCCGAAATACATGTCCCGCAGCTCCGGATGCCGGTCGAGGCCCATGGGCCGCCAGACGAAGGCATCGAACTGCCGGACCAGAAAATCCGTGAGGTAGAAGCTGCGCATTTCCTCCTCCGCCCGGGCGGCGAACGCGTCGTTGCCGTCGAAAAAGCTGTAGCAGTGCGGCCCTTCGATCCGGACCACAGCCTCGTCCGCGCAGACCCGGTCGAGCGCGCCACCGGTTCCACAGTCCCCGTAAACGATGAACACCTCGTCGAACCCGTCTGCACGTCCCTTCCGGACCGCGGTGCGCACCTCCTCCACGATGCGGTCCGGATACAGGTGCAGCTTGGCGGGCAAGCAGCGGAGCGTCAGATGGGACCAGCCGTTGAGCTTGATGAGCGTGAGCACCTCCCGGGCGAGCGCACCGCAGGCGATCAGCAGGACGGGACCGGCACCCTGCTGGGCGAGCCCCTCCTCGAAGAGCTCCGCGTCACTGATCATCGAAAGGCTCGGGTTCGAGCCGCACCGCCGTGCCGTAGGCAAGCACCTCCGCCGCACCCTGCATGACCATCGACGTCGCGAAGCGGAGGCCGACGATGCCGTTCGCCCCCCGGTCCAGGGCATCGGCCGTCATGCGGTCGAAGGCCTGCTCCCGCGTGCCGCCCATCAGCCTGGCATATTCCTTGACCTCGCCGCCGACGACGGAGCGCAGGCTGGCGACGATATCGGAGCCCACATGGCGCGCACGGATGGACGCGCCGCGCACGGTGCCGAGCACCTCGACGACCCGGTAGCCCGCCACCGTTTCCGTCGTTACGATCAACCGGGGATCAATTGTCGACGTTGTCATAGGGATCCTCGCGCGCCTCCTGAACCCGTTCCGCCACCACCCGGGCGATCACATAGGCGGCAATCCCCATGGGAACGAGCAACAGGATCCCCCAGGGCATCAACGTCACCGCCCCAGCCACGAGCAGGGCACCATAGACGAACACGACCAGAACCGCGGCCACGATGACGATCCTCAGAACGAACGCGTCAAGCTGCATGCTCTCCTCCTGTCCGCGAGGTGGCGATCCGGGGTGCTCCGGTCAAGTCCCGGCGCGGGTCAGGCGCTGGCGAGCTGGTTGTGCTTGCGGGCCATGAAATCCTTCGCCGTTTCCACGGCGACAGCGGCATCCCGGCAGTAGGCGTCCGCCCCGATGGACTTGCCAAATTCCTCGTTGAGGGGGGCGCCACCGACGAGAACGATGAAGTCTTCCCGCATGCCCTTCTCGATCATCGTGTCGATGACGACCTTCATGTAGGGCATCGTGGTGGTCAGCAGCGCGGACATGCCGAGGATGTCCGGCTCCTCCTTCTCAAGCGCTTCGATATAGCTTTCGACGGCGTTGTTGATGCCCAGATCGGTCACCTCGAAACCCGCGCCCTCCATCATCATCGAGACGAGGTTCTTGCCGATATCGTGGATGTCGCCCTTCACGGTGCCGATCACCATCTTGCCCAGGCGGGGGGCGCCGGTCTCCGCCAGCAACGGCTTGAGGATCCCCATGCCCGCCTTCATCGCGTTGGCGGCAAGCAGCACCTCGGGCACGAACAGGATGCCGTCGCGGAAGTCGATCCCGACGATCCGCATGCCTTCGACAAGGGCCTTGGTCAGCACGTCGTAGGGCATCCAGCCACGTTCGAGCAGGATGTTGACGCCCTCGACCACCTCATCCTTCAGGCCGTCATAGAGATCGTCATGCATTTGCAGCACGAGATCCTCATCATTGAGTTCGCTCAGGATGATGTCGTCTTCTTCGTCGGACATAGTGTCGTCCTCATGTGACCAGCGGTTGGTGTCCCCTTGAGCTTTGGCGACACGCTGCGCAGGGCGCAGGGCAAAAGGCGACATGGATGCGCCTCACTGCGACCAAATCTCGGTATCGCGTCGATGTAGCCGATCGGGACGGGCCCGGCCAGCCTTAATGCCCGCGCCGTCCGCCCGCTGGACAGGACCGCGACAGCGCAATAAACCTGCCCGGGGGAGGAGCATATGCCGAACATCGGATTGAGGCTTTACGGTCTGGATTGCTTCACGGCGACCGGATCGAGCACGCAGCTGAGCGAGCTGGGGGAGACGAATTCCGTCGCACATGCGGAGAGCGGCGACGTCTTCACCTTCGACGCAAGCGCGGGCACCACCTATGGCATCGTCATCGACGAGGACCCGAGCGAGAGCGGGAGCCGCAGCGGCAACACCACGTTCGGCGAGGCCAACGGGACGGACGAGACGCTCGCGGTGGGCTTCACACTCACCTCCCCCTTCATTGAGGCGCAGAGCAGCACGTCATCCGCTCCACCCATCGATCCGAACACGGGCGGGTTGACCTTCCCCGCAGGCACGACGGCGCACACGCTTCACTACATCGATTTCAACGGCGATGATGGGAACAGCTACCGGCTCTATGCGGTCAATTTCGGCAGCGACGGGTTCAGTTCGAACGACACCCACGGGTTTCTGTGGGACGGGGGTCCGCCGCCCAACGGCACGGAGCTGACCTATGCGGGCGAGGGCAACGCGGCCTCCACGCCGTTTCCCTACTGTTTCTGCGCGGGGACCATGATCGCGGTTCCCGGCGGCGCGCGGGCGGTGGAAAGCCTTGTGCCAGGATCGATCGTGATGACCGATGCAGGGCCCGCACCGGTGCGTTGGACCGGGGTTTACCGGTTCGACGCGGACGACGTGGCGGCGGACCCACGGCTCCGCCCGGTGCGCATCTCCCGCGCGCTTTCGCCGACGATGACGGGAGACCTCAGGCTCTCCCAGCAGCATCGCGTTCTGGTCACCGGATCGGATGTCTCGCTCCTGTTCGGGATCGAACGGGCGCTCTGCCCTGCCCGGGCGCTGGTCGACGGAGACCTTGTCGCGGTGGAGAGCGAGCCGCAGCCGGTCGCGTACCATCACATTCTGCTCGATCGTCACGCGGTGGTGTTCGCAAACGGTCTGGGGGCGGAGACGCTGCTGCCTTCCCTTGGCGCGAAACTGCGCGGCGAAGATCGCGGCAGCGTGGCCTTTCACCGGAGCGAGGGCACCCCGCCTTCCCCGGCGATCCTGCCGGTGCTGCGGATGCAGGAAGGGTGCGCGCTGACCCGGTGGCGGAGCGCCTCCGTCCCTGCACCTTCGTTCGAGACGCACACGCACATCACCGCCTGAGGACACCTCGGGTCAGACATGTGCCATCGAGGGAGGGTGCGGGCCTCCGGCAATGACGAGGGTCTTGGCACAATTGCACTTCACCGCGTCCTCGGTTCACCGGAGAGGGCAAGCCGCCTCATTGGCTCGAGCGAGGCGACGACAGGTGCTCGAGGATGCCCGCGTCGCAGTCTCCTCAGCCTTCTAGCCTTGGAAGATGCCCCCGGCGTGTGGTGCAGGACGGACCGCGGAGCGCGTCTTCGATCCGGCTTGCGTGGCGTGACAGCGGCGACTGAGTGCACATCGGCGGTGTTCGGGCGCCACTGGATCCGGTCACTCGGCCGACCCACGGTTGCGAAGCGACGTGCCGGTCCAGTGTGCGAGGCCAGGTGTCAGCGATGGGTGAGACGTGGTCCCAGCGCACCGGTGCGCTAGGGTAAATGGGTGTTCCAAGAGGAAAAGAAGCCAAGACGGTCGCGGCGAGCAAGCGCACCAATCCTGTCAGCATCCAACGTTGCGCGGGAGCAGCCCGCGATCTGCGTTATGACTTCTGGCGTCAGCCCCGGCGGCGGCGGCGTTCCCGGCGCGCGGGCGCGTCGGTGCCGGAGGTCACGCCGTCGCTGGGGGAGGAGAAGCCGCCGAGCGCTGCCTCGATCCGGTCGAGGCCCGGCTTCGGACCCGGGGGCGTCGTCTCGAGCGCGCGGCGCATAGCCGTGAGGTGATCGGGCTGGGTGCCGCAGCAGCCGCCGATGATCCGCGCCCCGCAGTCCCGGGCGAGCACCGCATACTCTGCCATCAGGTCAGGTGTGCCGTCATAGTGGATGTGGCCGTCGACGAACTTCGGAATGCCCGCATTGCCCTTGGCGATCATCGGCAGGGTCGCAGCGTCGGTCATCCCTAGCATGGTCCGCAACAGGTCGGAGGCACCGACCCCGCAGTTCGCCCCGAACGCGATCGGGGGGTGTTCGAACGATCCGGCGACCTGCGCGAGACCGGCGGACGTGACGCCCATCATGGTGCGACCGGCGGTGTCGAAGCTCATGGTCACGCACCAGGGGGCGTTGAGCCGGGCCATCGCCTCCGCCGCCGCGCGCAACTCCTCCTCCGCAGACAGGGTTTCGAGCCAGAGCACGTCCGCCCCGCCCTCGAGCAGCCCCGCACCCGCCTCCTCGAACATCTCAACGGCGGAGGCGTGGGAAAGCGCGCCGATGGGTTCCATGATTTCTCCGGTCGGGCCCATGGAGCCCGCCACGACCACCGGACGGCCGGAGGCGTCCACCGCCTCCCGCGCGATCTCCGCGGCGATGCGGTTGAGCTCGCGCACCCGGTCCTGCGCGTCGTGCAGCTTCAGCCGGGCGGCGTTGCCGCCGAAAGAATTGGTGAGAAAGAGGTCGGAGCCGGCGTCGATCGCCCCCTGGTAGAGCGCGCGGATCTTCTCCGGCTCCTCCACGTTCCAGAGCTCTGGCGCGTCGCCGGACATGAGGCCCATGTTGAACAGGTTGGTTCCCGTCGCGCCGTCGGCGAGCAGCCAGTCCCGCCGGTCGAGGAGCATGGTCAGGGCATTGGTCATGTGCAGTCTCCGTCGGTCAGGCCGCGCGGGCGGCATCTGCCACCTGCCGGACCCGGGCAATCATGGCGCGCAGGCCGTTGGACCGTTGCGCCGAAAGGTGCTGGTCGAGGCCAAGGCGGGCAAACTCCGCCTGCGCATCGATGGCACCCACCTCCTCCAGCGTCCTGCCCGAATAGAGCAGCCGCAAAAGCGCGATCAGGCCGCGCACGATCATCGCGTCGCTGTCCCCGTCGAAATAGAGCCGGTCATCCTCGATCCGCGGCACGAGCCAGACCTGGGAGGCGCAGCCGTCGACCTTCGTCGCCGGGCTCCGCAACGCGTCGTCGAGCGGCGTCATCGCGCGCCCCATGTCAATAACGGTCGCGTAGCGGTCTTCCCAATCGTCGAGGAATTCGAAGGTCTCGACCACCTCTTCGAAGGTTTCGTCGGCCATGGATATCTCATTTCGTGTGACGGTTGCGTGCGGTCTAACGGAGTGCCCGGGGGCCGTCCACCCCCCATGGTGCCGCGGACCGCTCCCGTCAGTGATGGGAGGGGAGCCGCTCTTCCAACCGTCCGAGAAGCTCCTCCCACCCCGTCAGCCGCCGCTCCCGCGGACGGCGCAGCAGGAGAACCGGCAGGCCCAACTGCCGGGCGGCTGCGAGCTTGGGGAAAGCCCCCTGCCCGCCCGCATCATGGGCAACGAGCGCGCCGATGCGAAGCCGCGTGAGCAACCTTCGCTCCTCATCAACGGGGAACGGCCCCGCGCCGGGCACGGCGGTGACCCAGGGGTGGCGAGGATGGGGCAGCACGCTGCGCACCCGAAGGAACACCCGGCAGGGCGGCGCGGTCATCAGCGGCCCGCTCTTGTCCCGCCCGGCGGTGACGAAGGCCCGCGCAACACCGAGCCGCCGGAGCACCACCGCCGCGTGCCGCGCGTCGGCGACGCGATGCCAGCAGTCCTGCGCGCTCTGCCGCCAGCCGGGGCGCGTCCAGTGCAGGACATCGGGGCATTCCCGCTCCAGTGCGTCGCGACCCGCAGCATCGAAGGGATGCAGGGCGCTCACCGTGATCGTGCCGGGAGCGACCCGCAGCCGCTCCCCCCAGGGCACCGCATCGACCGGAACCTGCAACCGGTGCGCAATCCGGTTGGCAAGCTCCGGCCCTTCGGCGATGGTGAAGCAGACGCGCAGCCGGATTTGACCCATTTCCCTCATCCCGCCGGTCCTATAGGCTCCGCCGAAAAACGCAACGAAAGGGATCACCATGGTCCAGAACCGTCGAGCCGGCCTCATTTTTTTGACCCTCGTGATGGGACTTGCGAGCTGCTCCGACCAGGCAGGGCAAGAGGGATCCACGCCCGCGCAGGCCGTGACGCTCGACCGGGTCGCGCGGCTGGAGCTCGGCACGACCAACTCGGGTCGCATGCTCATCGTCCACGCCCGTCACAGTGGCGGCGCCTGCACGACGCCGGTTCTGGAAGGACCCGAGATCGCCGGGGAAACGGCGACCTTCACCCCACGCGCGATCTGCGCCGGAACCGGACCGAACAGGCAGTTCGTTCTGGCGACGCTCATCGAGGATACCGCGCTCGGCGAGGTGACGACCTTCATCGTCAACAGCGGCGCGGGTGCGATGATGATTTCGCGGGAGGAGACGGGCGGCTGAGGGGTCCTCAGACCCGGCTGATGCGGACCCGCCCGTTTTTCACGCTCAGCGCGATGTCGCCCTGAATGAGATCGAGCGCGTCGCTGCCGAAGATCTCCCGCCGCCAGCCGGACAGCACGGACAGGTCCGCCTCCGGCGAGAGGGCGAGCTCCTCGAGGTCTGCGCTGGTCGCGATCAGCTTCTGCGCCACGCCGGCCTTTTCGGACTGCGCCTTCAGCAGAACCTTCAGCAGGTCCATGAGCGCGGGGCTCGGCGCTGCGCGGTTGGCGGGCGCGTCGGCGACCGGATACTCCTCCGGCGGGCAGTCGAGCCCCTCCTTGACCGCGGCAAGAATATCTTCCGCAGTTTTGCCGCGGCGCGCTTCCCGCAGCAGCAGGCGGGATTTGCTCAGCGCCTCCAGCGTCGTGGGCCGGTTCGATGCCACCTCGAGCAGCGCGTCATCCTTGATCAGACGGTTGCGCGGCACATCCCTGGTCTGCGCCTCACGCTCCCGCCACGCGGCGAGGGCGCGAGCCACGGCGAGAAACTTTCCGGAGGTGGTGCGGGTCTTCAGCCGCCGCCAGGCCTCCGAAGGTTCCACATAGTAGGTCTCGGGGGAGGTGAGCACGCCCAGCTCCTCCCGCACCCAGGAGGTGCGCCCGTTCTTTTCAAGCTGGTCAATCAGCGACTCGTAGATGTCCCGCAGGAACGTCACATCGGCGATGGCGTACTTCTTCTGCTTGTCGGACAGGGGACGCTGGGACCAGTCGGTGAAACGGGAGGATTTGTCGAGCGATGCCTTGGCAATGCGTCGGACGAGGGTCTCATAGCCCACCTGCTCCCCGAACCCGCAGACCATCGCGGCGACCTGCGTGTCGAAGAGCGGATCGGGGATGACCTGCCCCATCTGATAGAAGATCTCGACGTCCTGACGGGCGGCGTGGAAGACCTTCACGACCGTGCTGTCCCGCAGAAGCGCGTAGAGCGGCTCAAGGTCGATCCCCTCCGCCAGCACATCCACGAGGACCGCGTCATCCTCTCCCCGCCCGGGAAGCGCCATCTGCACCAGGCAGAGCTGCGCATAATAGGTGCGCTCCCGCAGGAATTCGGTGTCGATGGTTACATAGTCTTCGCCGCGCGCCCGGTCGCAGAACTGCGCCAGAGCGTCAGTTGTCGTAATCTCTTGCATTCAGCGTGCCCCAAGTGCCCCCACGTCAGTCGTATTGCACATTTGTGTCAGACAATACAAATCCCGGTTGTTGTGCAGTCAGCATATAAAGGAGACCGGAATAAGGCGCTGAAAGGTTAAGCAACGGTAAACGCGTTATAAATCTTTGGAAAGAGATGCTTTTCGGGCACAAATTGACGTTGCGGAGATCGCAGCCCGTACCCGCGCGTCGATGCCGCTCAGACCTTGGTCAGACCAGAGATATCAGCAAGTGCAACGCTCGTTTCCTGCGCTGCGTCGGTGACCTCCGGCCGGACGGCGGTCATGCCGTCGAAGCTTCCCGCGGTCTCCAGCCGTGCGAGCACGCCCTGCAGCTTCGTCGCGCCAAAGACGGCGGCTGAACCGGCGAGCCGGTGGGCCGAGGTTGCCCAGCGTTCCTCGTCCACCGCATCCATCTCCTCCAGCTCCTCCATGAACTGGGAGAGCTCATCAAGGAACCGGGCGACCACGTCGCCGATCACGCCGTCGCCCACCTGCTCGCGCAGTTCGAAGAACTGTTCGATGTCGATGGGACCGGCGGAAAGTCCGACCGGGGGTGCGCTGCTCGCCACATCGTTGATCACCGCGGACAGCCTATCATAGCGGATCGGCTTCACGACGCAGCTGTCCATCCCGGCCTCGAAGAGCTTGTGCTGGGTCTCCGGCCCCGCATGGGCGGTGAGGCCGATGATCCGGGTGCCCGCGTTGGGGCCGCTGCCGTTGCGGATCCGGCGGGTGGCCTCGATCCCGTCCATGTTGGGCATGCTCACATCCATGAGAATAAGGTCGTAGGCGCTCTCGGCGCTCTTGCGCACGCCCTGCGCGCCATCGACGGCCTCCTCATGCTGGACGCCGATCGCCTCTAGCATCTCATGGAGGACGAGCCGATTGGTCTCGTTATCCTCGACGACCAGCACGCGGAAGGCACCGGTAACCTCCGGCGGCGGCGTGTCGGAGCGGGGCTTCTGCGTGGTTGCCGTCTCGATCCGCAGCGGGGTCGTGAAGTAGAACCGGCTGCCCGATCCCGGGAAGCTCTCCACCGCGATCTTCCCGCCCATCAGCGAGACGAGCTGACGGCAGATGGCCAGGCCCAGCCCGGTGCCGCCACTCTTCCGGTCGAAGCCCGCGTCGAGGGTGACGAACTCGTCAAACACCCGACGCTGGTGATCCTCCGGAATGCCGATGCCGTCGTCGGTGACGTCGAAACAGAGCGTCACCCGCTCCTCCGTCCGGGTCTGCACCTCCACGGTGATGGCGATGGAGCCGTGTTCGGTGAACTTGATCGCATTGCTGACGAGGTTCGAGAGTACCTGCCGGATCCGGTTCGGGTCACCGATCATCCGGTCGGGCACATCCTCCGCGATGTCTGCGGTGAGGGTGTTGTTGCGCCCCTCCGCGGCACCGCGGTTCTCGAACACCACATCCTTGAGAAGAACGGTGAGGCTGAAACCCTTGGACGCAAGCTTCATCCGCCCGTCCTGCACCTGCGTGAGGTCGAGCACGTCGCCCACATGGTGCAGCAGCACCTCACCGGAGCGGGTCGCCGCCTTGACATACTCGGACTGCTTCGTCGTGAGGCCGGTGCCGCGCAGCAGGTCGAGCATGCCGAGGATCCCGTTGAGCGGTGTGCGCATCTCGTGGCTCATGATTGCGAGGAACTTCGACTTCGCCCGGTCCGCCTCCCGCGCCGCATCGCGGGCGGTGGTCAGGACCCGCGCCGCGGCGACCCGTTCCGAGATGTCCCGCACATAGGCGATGAAGATGGTCGATGACTGCCTCTCCACCGCGGTGATGGAGATCTCGATGGGAAATTCTTCGCCGGACTTGCGCAGGGCCGTCATCTCCTTGCGGCCCTGATCCACGAGGTGCCTTTGCCCGGTCTTCAGAAAACGGGTCATGCCCGCCTTGTGCGCCTCCCGATGGTGGAGGGGCACGATCGACTGCTCCATGGGCCGGCCGATGATCTCTTCCGGCGTGTAGCCGAAGACCTGGGTGGCCGCATCGTTGAAGGAGACCACCCTGCCCGCCTCATCCGCCACGATGATCGGATCGATGGAGGATGCGACCGTCGAGGACATAAGACGCTCGGTTTGCCGGATCTCCGCATCCTGGGCAGCGACACGAGCCATCTGCCGAGTGAGGATGGTGATCGCGCTCATCAGCGCGATGATCAGGAACCCCGCAACCGCACCGGTCAGGATGGTCTGGTCGTAGATCTCCTTGCGCCGCGCCTCGGCCAGCAGGGCAAAGTGCGTGATGCCGTCGAGGGCAAGCGCGCGCACCGTCGGCCGCAGCGCCGACAGATCCTCGCGCATGGTAGGAATGCGCGTGTAGAGAGCGCCGTCCGGTCCGTCGATCGCGTCCACATGGCGGGCGAGGAAGGCGTTCAGCTCATCGAGCGTGGGCTCGGTCCCCTCCAGGGCGCGGAGGACCTGGCCGAGGCGCCCGCTCTCGAGCACCTCCACCCGGCTGTAGAAGATATCGAAGCGCTGGCGCACACTCTCCAGCAGCGGGCGGGGCGACAGGGTCGCCTCCACGAGCACCGCCTCGAACCGGCCAAGCTCCACCTCGATCTGGGACAGCACCCACTGGGCATTGTCCCCCGGTTCGGATTGCAGCTCGTCGATCTGGTTGGAGAGGTTGTAGCCCAGCACGATCAACGTGAAGAGCAGCGCCCCGATGCCGAACACGGCCAGGGCGACACGCCGAAGCCGGTGTCCGCCAAACGAGGCCTGTGGATCTACACGCAGCCGCGGATCGGGGTCATTGGTCAAGGATCTCTATCCGGTCGAGTTGCCATATGCTGCGGGCATATATCGTCTCTGTACGATATTCTGCCCGAGAATCATAGGGATACACGATCCAGATAGGTCCCTTGGAGCGCTTTGACAGCGTCTTTTCGTTCAGGCGGGTGGCCAGGATCGGTCCACCCTCCACAGCATCGGAAAACGGGATGGTCACGGAGTAATCATTGAGGGCCGTCGCTCGGATGTGCGTCCCCTCTGTCTGTAGTGCGTCCAGCAGAGTTTTTAGCGACACGCCTCGAAAGGTGTTTACTCCCTCAGTCCATATTGTGGAGGTCTCTACCGTCTGTTGCGGCAGTTTCTCCAACATGGCGCGATCAAACCGCGCCATCCCGTCCCCGTTCGTGACGCCCAGCACGCCACGTACAGTCAGAAGAACCTCATCGGCCGGCGCGGGCAATGGTTCTGCAGATGCGCCTTGCGACGCCATCCCCAGCAGCAGAACCGTCGCCACGCCCTGTCGGATCTGCCGACCGAGTGTCTTGACGATGTGGCCTGTCCCAATCCACATCGAGAGGTCTCCTTCCAACACGTCCTGATATCTAGCAGATCCTTTCCGCGAGGTTTTTGTTGCATTCGCATAATGAGACTATACTGAAGTATAGGTTTTCGCCGCTAAGCCAGGTTCTGACCGTCGTCCCGGCACAGCCAACGCACGGTGACGTAAGGGAAAGCCGTTCTGGAGGAGCGTTCATTTTGGACAGGATTCTCATTGCTGACGACCACGACCTGGTGCGCGAAACCATTGCCATGTTCCTCGCCTCGGACGGGGAGATGGTCGTCGATCAGGCGGCGACCCTTGATGAGGCGCTCACCTTCATGAAGGCGCAGCCCGGCCCCGATCTGATCCTCCTCGATTTCAACATGCCCGGGATGAACGGGATGACCGGCTTGCGCCGGGCGCTCGATGAGGCCGCCGGAACGCCGGTTGCCGTGATCTCCGGCGTGGCCCAGCGGGAAACGGTCGATGAGGCCATGGAGCTCGGCGCCATCGGTTTCCTGCCAAAGTCCATGCCCGCAAAATCCATGAAGAACGCCGTCCGCTTCATGGCCGCGGGTGAGACGTTCCTGCCGCTCGATTATCTGCGCGCGACGGAGAATGAGGCCCCGCACCCGTTCTACGAAAAGCTCTCCAAGCGGGAGATCGAGACACTGAAATGCCTGTGCCGTGGTCTCTCGAACAAGGAAGTTGCGCTCGAGCTGGGGATCCAGGAGGTCACGGTCAAGCTGCACGTCAAAACGCTCTGCCAGAAACTGGGGGCAAAGAATCGCACCCAGGCCGCGATGATCGCACGGGACGAAATGTTCGCCTGACGGCAGCTTGAAGGGCCATAGACTTCATCTGCGCGCACTTTTCGACCCACCGATCCCCTACAGGATCGTTAACAGCCCGTGGACCGGCGCGGGATGACCTGTCGCGGTTGAAGCTGGCGGTAACCCGACGCATATCATAGGCATGATCACGCTCACCCCGATCCTGGCGGCGGTTGGCCTCGGCCTCGCGATGTGGTGGTTCTCGGCCCTGCGGCTGAAGAGCCAGCTTGATGCACAGTCGACGGAGCTGACCGATCCTCTTCTGACCACCTACACCCGTGACATGGCCCGGGCCCTCGATCTGCCGCGGCTCGATGTCTATGTCTACGAGGTCCCGGTGATCAACGGGCTTGCCGCACCGGACGGGCGGATCTTCATCACGCGCGGGTTTCTCGACAAGTATCGGCTGGGCGTGGTGCGGGCGGAGGAGCTGGCCAGCGTGATTGCCCACGAACTGGGGCACGTGGCGCTCGGCCATTCCCGCCGCCGGATGCTCGATTTCACCGGGCAGAACGCGGTGCGCGTCGTGCTGACCATGGTGCTGGGCCGGTTCATACCCTTCATCGGTCCGTGGATCGCGAACCTGCTGACAAGCGCACTCGCGGCGCGGCTGAGCCGGCAGGATGAATACGAGGCGGACGCGTACGCGGCAGCGCTGATGACCAAGATCGGGCTCGGAACAGGGCCCCAGGTCGCCATGTTCCGCAAGCTCGAACAGATCGCGGGCGGCACCCCGGGCACGCTCGCCTGGCTGATGAGCCATCCCCGGACGGATTCGCGCATCGCGGCGATCGAGCGGCTCAGCAACGCGTGGTCAGGCGCACCCGCTCACCGCTGAGGCGCACGCTTCGCCGTCAGCACGTGATCGCGCCAGCGGCCTGCGATCTTCAGATAGTCCCGCACGAACCCCTCCCGTTCGAAGCCGAGACGGTGGAGGAGCCGCGCGCTCCGATGGTTTTCGGGCAGGTATGCCGCCTGGATCCGGGTGATCCCAAGATCGCTGAAGACGTGGGCGATGGCGGCGTCCAGCACCTCCTGCATCGTGCCGAGACCGCCCCAGTCAGCATCGCGCGAATAGCCCAAGGTGCAGGACCGGGACGGTCCCCGCTCGATCCCGTTGAAATTGGCGACGGCGACGATGCGCTCACCGTCCCGGGCGATGATCGAGAGGCGGGTACCGGCGCGATGTGCCTCCTCCTGCGCCGCGGCGCGGGCCTGCCACGCGTCGAGGTCGTGATATCCCGGGGGCCGCTTCGGCTCCCACCGGGCGAGGTGCGCCGCGTTGCGGGTATAGTAGGCGTGCAGAGCATCCGCATGCCCCGCCCGTTGGGATTCGAGGACGAAGCGGCGGGTCTCGATCATCATCCGACACCCCCGAGCGCCTTGCCCAGCCGGGGCATCCCAGCCCGTTTGAGAAGCGCGCGCAAGGGCTGATCCCGACCGGAGGCGGAGACCGCACGGGCCTGCACCTCCCGTGCGACTGCGGCAAGGTCATGGCCTTCGGTGAGCAGATCCATCAGGAGCGCATCCGGATCGATCCGCACGATGCCGTGACCGGACAGGACCCGGCTCGGAAAATCCTTGTGGTTGCGGGTGGCGAGCCAGTCCGCACCACCCGCGATGGCCGCGGCGAGCACGTGAATGTCGTCCGGATCCGGCAGGTGAAGGTCCGCGGTCGGCTCGGGTGTGAAAGAGGCCTTGGGAAAGGCGACGCCGGCAAGGGCGATCTCCGCCCGCGCGACTATCTCCGCCTCTGGCCCGACGCGCGCCGCGGCCCGCGCCCATTCCTCCAGGATCCGCGGTGACCAGAGGGGGGCGAAGGCGCCGGTCGCCGCCGCACCCAGCAGCACCTCCCGCATCACCGTTGGGAAGAGGACGCAGGCGTCAAGCAGGACGCGCATCAGATCAGCCGCAGGAACAGCGCCTTGAGGTAGGCGCTTTCGGTGAGGGCCGGGTGCACCGGATGGTCCGGACCCGCCCCGCCCGTCGCGATGAGCTGTGCTGAGCGACCTGCCTTGGACACGCCGCGCAAGGACGCCTCCCGAAATCTGGGCAGGTCGGCCGCGTGGGAACAGGAGCAAAGAACGAGATATCCGCCCGGTGCGACCAAGCCCGCGCCCAGCCGCGCAACCCGCTCGTAGGCCCGGAGCCCGGCGTCGAGTGCAGGCTTTTGTGGCGCGAAGGCGGGCGGATCGCAGATCACCGTGCCAAACGTTGCGCCCTGCTCGGTCAGGGCCTGCATCACCGCAAACGCGTCGCCTTTCCGCGTCGAGAAACGGTCCGCGATCCCGCCCCTTCGCGCCCCCTCCTCCGCCAGCGCAAGCGCGGCGGCGGAGCCATCGACGCTCAACGCCTCCGTCGCGCCCGCGGCGAGTGCGGCAAGCGCAAAGCCCCCCACGTGGGAAAACACATCAAGCACGCTGCCGCCGCGGGCGAGCTGGGCCGCCAGCGCATGGTTCGGACGCTGATCGAAGAACAGCCCTGTTTTCTGCCCCTCCAGCAGGTCGGCCATGTAGGTCGCACCGTTCATCGGGACCGGAACCGGGCCCTCGACGGACCCAACGGTCACGGCGCTCACATCATTAAGCCCCTCAAGCGCGCGCGCACGACCGGAGGCATTCTTGATCACGGCACGCGCCCCAAAACGGGCAATAAGTGCCTCCTCGATCAGGGGAAAGAGGACATCTGCCCAGGCCGCATTGGGCTGCACCACAGCGATGTCATCGAACCGGTCAATGACGACACCGGGCATCCCGTCCGCCTCCGCATGGACAAGCCGGTAGCAGGGCGCGTCGAAGAGGTGCGTGCGCAGCGCCTCAGCCCGTGTCAGCCGGGCTGCGATCCAGTCGAGATCGATCGACGCGGTCGGATCCCCGTCGAGCAGTCGAGCGACAATCTTCGAATTTGGGTTGATCGTCGCGGTGCCGAGCGGCCGCCGCTCCGCATCCTCAAGGGTCACGATGGTGCCCGGAGCGTGGCTCCGGCTGCGCCGGTCGAGCACAAGCTCGTCCGCATAGATCCACGGAAAGCCGAAGCGCACGCGGGACTTCACCTTCGGGCGCAAACGGATCACGGGACGGCTGGGGGCGTGGTCGGTCATGGGCGGGCCTTAGCGCCTCCCCGCCACGGTGTCACCGAAAAACGGTTCACCCCAAACCAAAAAGGGCCTCCCGTTTCCGGGCGGCCCTTTACATGGATGCCGTCGTGAAATCAGGCGTGCCGCGGTGCAGCAATCCGGTTGATCACGAACCGCACAGCAGCGGTCACACCGCGCGCCATGGAGGTAAAGCCCGCACGGATCGTCTGCGCACGCAGTTCGTGAGCCTTCTCTTCAAAGCGGGCGATATCCTCTGCAGTCAGGGTCTTGTACTCGGTCATTGTCCGATCCTCGGTTAGAGCGGCCAGTCCGCTCCGGTTTCCGTATGGAGCAAACATATGCCCATGGACCGATTTTGCAGCGCACAATGGCTCCCCGGCGCCATGCATCCGGTGCATAGCTACCGAAGGGTGAGATAGCTCAGGTAGCGCAGTTCCAGCGCGCGAAAGATCAGCACGATGATCCCGGTCAAGATCATGTAGAACACCGCCGCGGTGATGAACCCTTCATAGGTGATGTAGTATTTGCTGTTGAGCTCCCGCCCCGCGCCCAGAAGGTCGGTCAGCGTGATCACGCTGGCAAGTGCGGAGCCGTGGAGCATGAACACGACCTCGTTCCCATACTGCGGGAGCGCTTTGCGCAGGGCCGACGGGATCAGTACCAGCCGGTCGATCTGGAACGCGCTGAGGCCGAGCGCCTTCGCCGCCTCGATCTGCCCGCGCGGCACGGACTGGATCGCGCCCCGTATGATCTCCGTCGCGTAGGCGCCCGAGTTGAGGGAGAACGCGATGAGCGCGCACCAGTAGGCCTCCCGCAGGATCGGCCAGGCAAAGCTTTCGCGCACCCACACGAACTGCGACAGGCCGTAGTAGATCACGTAAAGCTGCACCAGCAGTGGCGTGCCCCGGATCGCGTAGACATAGAGGTTCACGATACGGGACCAGTAGGGAACCTCCCGCGCGCGGATGATGCCGAACGGCAGCGCGATGCAGAATCCGATCAGCAGCGACAGGACCGTCAGCTCGACCGTCAGGAACAGCCCTTCGATGAAGAGATCGATATTGTCGAAGATGAGCGAGAGCTTCACCGATCAAGCCCCCGTGCATAGCGCTTCTCAACCCGGGAGAAGACTTCCGTCAGCAGGATCGTGAAACCCAGATAGATGAAGAAGACCAGCATATAAAAGCTGAACGGCTGACGCACGGACTTGCCCACATCGCCCGCGAGCCCCACCAGGTCCGCAAGTCCGATGATGGAGACGACCGCCGTCGCCTTGATCATCACCTGCAGCACGTTGAAGTAGCCGGGCAGCGCGAAGCGAACGAGTTGCGGCAGCGTGATGAGCCGAAGCGTCTGCGCGGTCGTGAAGCCGAGCGCTTTCGCTGCGTCCCGCTGACCGGTCGGGACGGTCATGTACGCGCCCCGAAACGTCTCCGTCAGGTAGGCACCGTAGATGAAGCCGAGGGCGAAGACCCCAGCGGCAAACTTGGACAGCTCGATATAGTCAAACCCGAACGCGTCGCCGATCTGATTGATCCCGCGCTGACCGCCAAAATAGATGAGCAGGATCAGCAGCAGTTCCGGCACCCCCCGCACGAGGGTGGTGTAGCCCATGACGAGCCAGCGCCATGCCCTGCCCGCAGCGAGCTTGCCCGCGGCACCGAGCGCGCCCATCAGCGTCGCGAATACCGCCGCGCAGAGAAACAGCAGCACGGTTGTCGCCGTTCCGCCGGCAAGCAGCGGCGCATATTCGAGGATCGTGTCCATGGGTCAGGGGATGCGGGAGGACATGCGCCCTCCCGCCCGCGCCGGCCTCAGCCGCCGTAGATGTCGAAGTCGAAATACTTCGCGTTGATCGTGGAGTACTCGCCGGTCCCCCGGATCCGTCCGATAGCGTGGGAGAAGGCGTTGCGCAGCTCTTCTTCGCCCTGCCGCACGCCGATCCCGGCGCCGACGCCGTGATATTTCGGATCGGCATAGTCACCGCCGAAGAAGGCGAAGCCCTCGCCCGCGTCCGTCGCGAGGAACCCGTCGGAGATCGCGATGCTGTCCGCCATGATCGCATCCACGCGGCCCGCGACGAGGTCGAGGTAGGCCTCGTCCTGGCTGCCGTAGAGCTTCAGTTCGACGTCCGGAAACTCGCCTTCAAGGAAGCTCTGGTGGATCGTGCCGCGCTGAACCCCGACGGTCTTGCCGTCCAGCTCGGCGACCGTCATGCCCGCGGCGCCCGCGAACTTCGCCGGGGTCTGGTAGTATTTGTTGGAGAAGTCGATGACCTGCATCCGCTCCGGCGTGATCGACATGGATGCGATGATCGCGTCGCACTTGCGCTCCAGCAATGCCGGGATGATGCCGTCCCAGTCGGACTTCACCATCTCGCAGGACATGCCCATCTCTCCGCACAGCGCGTTGGCGATGTCGATGTCGAAGCCCACGACGGAGCCGTCCGCTGCCGTGGAGGAGAACGGCGGGTAGGCGCCCTCGACACAGATCTTGAGGTCGGCGGCCTGGGCGGCGGTGCTGAGTGTGGCAAGCACCGCGACGGCGGCAAAGGTGGATTTCATGTTCAGTCTCCCTGGAAGTATCACCTGCATCTACGTTCGGGATCGCCCGGGAAGTGTCAAGGCGGGTTCGGCGCGCGTTGGACCAAACGGTCCGGAAATGTCACCTCGAGTGGGGACAAGAGCCGCGTGCACTGGTGTTTCGGGGCGTCGCGGGATCAGGCGGCGGCGTTGTCGAGCCAGTCGGCGACGAAGTCGGCAACGGACGTGAAGCAGACAAGCTCCGCCGCGTCTTCATCCGTCAGCCAGAAGGCGACGGCCACCTGTCCCAACCGGGTGCGCCGGATCTCCCCCGGGCCGAACTTTGACGGGCGCAGGTCCGCGGGCGTGCCCTTCGCAAGAATGCGCCGGGGGTCACCCGAAATCCTGAACACAGCGCGCGCGTCAGAGACATCGGCTGCGAGGTGGGGGGTGTCGCCCATCGCGCTGTCAATGGCCGCGAGAGCGGATGGAACCTCGGCATGCGGCAGCAGGAGGAGCAGCTCGTCCGGCGCCATCCAGGCCAGTCCCCGGTCATCGCCGCGCCGGATCTCCCGCGCCGCAACCATGTCCAGCCCGGTGACATCCGCGACCGCTGTCGCAAGAGTGGCGGCGGTCAGATCGCCCTTCAGTGTGATCATGCCCTGCGCGGCAAGGCGGGTGATGGTGACATCAGACATTCTGCCGCGCGCCTTCCTTGTCATAGAAGACCGGATCCACGACCCGGGCCCTGATCGTCCGGTCCTTCTCCACCGGGAACTCCAGCACTTCACCCATGCGCCGCGCCCCGCCCTTGATCAACGCCATGGCGATGGAACGGTCGAGCGTCGGCGAGTAGTAGGTGGAGGTGACATGGCCGATCATCTGGGGCTTTCCGTCCTTGCGGGTGCCCTCCACCGCATGCGCGCCATCGGGCAGCACGGTCTGGGGCTCCAGCGTCTCCAGCCCGACCAGTTGCTTGCGGTTGGGATCCGTCAGGTGGGATCGCTCCTGCGCACGCTTGCCGATGAAGTCAGCCTTCTTCTTGGACACGGCCCAGGAGAGGCCGAGATCCTGGGGAATGACGGTGCCATCGGTCTCGTCACCGATCATGATGAAACCCTTCTCCGCCCGCATGACATGGAGCGCCTCGGTGCCGTAGGGGGTGATGCCGTGGGGGGCGCCAGCCTCCCGAACCGCATCCCAGAAGGCCTGTCCCTGCCCTGCGGGCACCGCCACCTCGTAGGACAGTTCGCCGGAGAAGGAGATCCGGAACACCCGGGCCGGGATGCCCGCAAGCGTGCCCTCGGCCCAGCCCATGAAAGGAAGTGCCTCCGCGGAGACGTCGAGACCACCCAGTGACCCGAGCACGGTGCGCGCCTGAGGTCCAACGACGGCGACCTGCGCATACTGCTCGGTCAGGTTGGCGGTGAAAACCTGCAGATCCCACCATTCGGTCTGCAGCCACTCCTCGAACCAGCCATGCACCCGATCGGACCCGCCGGAGGTGGTGTGGCACAGGAAGGTCTGCTCATCGATCCGGGCGACGACGCCATCATCGAACAGAAAGCCGTTTTCGGTGCACATCAGGCCGTAGCGGCAGCGACCCGGTTTCAGCGTGCTCATCATGTTGGTGTAGACGAGATCAAGGAAATTGCCCGCATCCGGACCTGTGACAAGGATTTTGCCGAGGGTGGAAGCGTCGAGCATACCAACACCGGTCCGGGTCGCGCGGATCTCCCGCATCACCGCATCCTTCGTGCTTTCGCCCTTCTGCCGGTAGCAGTAGGGGCGGCGCCACTCCGCCACCGGCTCCCACTGCGCGCCATTGGTCTCGTGCCAGGCATCCATCGGTGTCTTGCGGGTCGGTTTGAAGAGGGGGCCCCGGGCCTCCCCGGCGATCGCGCCCATGGAGATGGGGGTGTAGGGCGGGCGGAAGGTGGTGGTGCCCACCTGCGGGATATCCGCGTTCAGCGCGTGAGAAAGCGTCGCAAGACCGTTGATGTTGCTGAGCTTTCCCTGATCCGTTGCCATGCCGAGCGTGGTGTAGCGCTTGGCATGTTCGACGCTCTCAAAACCCTCCTGGGCGGCGAGCTGCACGTCGGCGACTTTCACGTCATTCTGGTAGTCGAGGAACGCCTTCGCGCGCAGCTTCTTCGACGCGCCCTGGGGCATGAGCCAGACAGGCTCAAGCGGCTCCTCGGGTATCTCCGTGACCTCCGGAACGGCCGTGTCGGGAGGGGCCGTGCCCCCCGCCTCCCCGGCCGCGCGCTGGCCTGCGGCCACCGCGTCCTCCGCCGCAGCCGTGGTACCAAGATGGCCGTTGGCGCTGCCCGCGGCGATCACGAAGCCTGCCCCCTCCGCCCCGGTCGGGGGGCGGTCGGGATCCGGTCGGAAAAGCGCCTGATCCGCGTCCCACACGAGCTTGCCGCCGCAATGGGACCAGAGGTGCACCACCGGAGACCAGCCGCCGGACATTGCCACGCAGTCGCAGAGCACCGTCTCCAGCGGCGCGCCCTGCCCGGCCTGCGAACAGACCTCCACCCCGGTGACAAAGGCGTGGCCGAGCACCCGGGCAACGCCCTTGCCCACCTCCACGCGGATGCCGAGCTCCCGCGCCTCCCGCGGCAGCGGGCCGATGGCGGCAGGGCGTGCATCGAGGATGAGCGGCACGTCGAGGCCTGCGCGCTTGAGCACGATCGCGGTGCGGTAGGCGTCGTCATTGTTAGCAACGATAACCGTGCGGTCGCCGGGGCTGACGCCCCACAGTTCGACATAGTCGCGCACGGCGCTCGCGAGCATCACGCCCGGCACATCGTTGCCCGCAAAGCTGAGCGGCCGTTCGAGCGCCCCGGTTGCGGTGACGACCCGGCCCGCGCGGATGCGCCAGAGCCGGTGTCGGGGACCGGTATCCTCCGGCGCATGATCTGTCAGGCGCTCGTAACCGAGGATGTAGCCATGGTCGAAGACCCCCGCCCCCATGGTGCGGGTCAAGAGGGTGACGTTGGGCATCGCCTCAAGCGCGGCGACAGCCTCCGCCACCCAGTCCGCGGCGGGGGTGCCATCGACCATCTCGCCATCCGTGAGCATCCGCCCTCCCCAGTGGGAGGTCTGCTCCAAGACCGTGACATCGAGGCCGGAGGCCGCGGCGGACCGAGCCGCAAGCAGGCCCGCGATGCCGCCGCCGACCACCAGCACATCCGTGTGCGCATAGGTGTATTCGTAGCGGTCCGAATCCGCCTCTCGCGGCGCTTTGCCCAGCCCTGCGGCGGCACGGATGACCGGTTCGAAGATGTGTTTCCAGGCCGCGCGGGGCTGGATGAACGTCTTGTAATAGAACCCCGCCGGAAAAAGCCGGCTCGCGAGGTTGTTCACCACGCCGACATCATAGTCGAGGCTGGGCCAATGGTTCTGGGATGCGGCGACCAGCCCCTCGTGCAGTTCGGTCATCGTCGCGCGCTGGTTGGGCTCGAACCGCGCGCCGGTGCCGATGCCCATGAGCGCGTTGGGCTCCTCCGCCCCGCCGGCGACGACGCCGCGGGGCCGGTGATATTTGAAGGACCGGCCCATCAGAAGCTGATCGTTGGCCAGAAGGGCGGAGGCGAGCGTGTCGCCGGCAAACCCCTTCAGGCTGCGTCCATTGAACGTGAAGGTGACCGGGCGGCTGCGGTCGATGAGCTGCCCCCCGGTGGCAAGACGGGTGCTCATGAGGCGGGCTCCCAGTCAGGGCGTCTGGCCCGGATCGCATCGATGATGTGCTGCGGCGGTTCGGAGACCTGCGCAGAATAGGTGCCGAAGACCTCCAGCGTCGCGGTATCGCGCGCGGCGTGGAACCACTTGCCGCAGCCATACTGGTGGCGCCAGCGCTCGAAATGAACGCCGCGGGGGTTCTGGCGTTGGAAGAGGTAGTCGCGGAACTCCTCATCGGACGATCCCGGGCCGAAGCGGGTCAGATGCGCCTCTCCGCCACCGTGGAACTCGGTCTCCTCGCCGGTGACACCGCAATAGGGACAGGTGAGGATCAGCATGGGCGGACACACTCATTGAAGGGATAAGCGGGATGGGACGCAAGCTGCGTCGCGTCCAGCATCAAAGGTGGTGGTGCCGAAACGGACGGTGCCGTCATCCACCGCGCACCCGGATCGGACGACAAACGTGACGAACGGATCGTGCGAGAACGGCATGCGCAAGTCACGGTGTGGCGCCGATTGATCCCCCTGAGAGAGGGGGCCCCTGTCGATGAGGCGATGGGTGCCACTGAGATGAGTTGGAGCGGCATGAACATGGCGGGCGCAGGCTGATACCGCGCCCGCAGCGAATGCGCAGCCCTATGCTGGCTCTCTCGCTGATGTTCGCTTCGGGCCACCTTCGCAGTTGGCAACGCTCCCGACGCCGAGCGTTCACCGGGCATCGCGGAACGTCCAGGGACAGGCGGTGCGTCCGGCGATGCCGGTCGCCTCGTAAGGGTATTGCAGCACAAGGATCTCCGCCCCGGTGAAATAGCTGCACTCAAGGGCGACCAACTCCGATCCGATCCGCAGCTCTGCGGTCCCCGTCCAGATGCCATAGCCAGAGAGCCAGAACGCCGCGTAGAGCGCGGCCGCGACGGCGAAGGAAACCAGCTTGGACACATCAGTGCGCCACCGCCGCGGCAACCGACTCGTCGATCATGCGGCCCTCGGTGAACCGATCGAGGGAGAAGGCGGCGGCAAGGTCGCGGGGATGCCCATCTGCCACCATCTCCGCCGTCGCCCAGCCCGAGCCCGGGATCGCCTTGAACCCCCCGGTGCCCCATCCGCAATTGATGAAGATGCCGGGCACCGGCGTCTTGGATATGATCGGGGAGCGGTCGCCGGTCACATCCACGATCCCTCCCCACTGCCGCAGCATCTTGAGCCGGGAAATCATCGGGAAGGTTTCGATGAGGGCGCGGACGGTCTCCTCGATATGCTGGAAGCTGCCGCGCTGGGTGTAATTGTTGTGCCCGTCAGTGCCGCCACCGATGACCATCTCGCCCTTGTCCGACTGGCTCATGTAGCCGTGCACGGTGTTGGCCATGACCACGCAGTCCATGCAGGGCTTGATCGGTTCGGAAACGAGCGCCTGCAGCGCCACGCTCTCGATGGGCAGGCGAAAGCCCGCCATCTCCGCCACCACACCGGAGGAGCCCGCGACGACGATGCAGAGCTTCTTGCAGCGGATCGCCCCCTTCGTGGTCTGCACACCGGTCACGCCAGTTGCATCCCGGTCGATGCCGGTGACCTCACATTTCTGGATGATGTCGACGCCCATGTCTGAGGCCGCGCGGGCATAGCCCCAGGCCACGGCGTCGTGCCGTGCGGTTCCGCCCCGGGGCTGCCAGAGCCCGCCGAGCACCGGATAGCGCGGACCAGCAAGGTTGATGATCGGCACGATTTCCTTGATCCGCCGGGGCGTGACCATCTCGCTTTCGATGCCGAACAGGCGGTTCGCGTGAGCCGTGCGTTTCCATGCACGCAGCTCATGTTCGGTCTGGGCAAGCATCAGGACCCCACGGGGACTGAACATGATGTTGTAGTTCAGCTCCTGGCTGAGATTTTCGTAAAGGCTGCGGGCCTTTTCATAGATCGCGGCGGATTCGTCCTGCAGATAGTTCGACCGGATGATCGTCGTGTTCCGGCCTGTGTTGCCGCCGCCGAGCCAGCCCTTTTCGAGGACCGCGACGTTCCGGACGCCATGGTTCTTGGCAAGGTAGTAGGCAGTTGCAAGGCCGTGTCCCCCCGCGCCCACGATGACGACGTCATAGTCCGCCTTCGGCTCCGGCGAGCGCCAGGCCCGCTCCCACCCCGCATGGTGGCGGAGAGCTTCGCGCGCGATGGCGAAGGCGGAGTAGCGTTTCATGGGCGGATGGTCTCCCCGGTGGTTTTCTTCAGCAACGGATCAAACATGACCCGGGTACGGCGCAGTCGCAAGCGTGACTGGCGCATCTGATCGGTGATGCCCGAAAGCCGGTTCGGTCGATGGCCCGCATCCGGCATCCCTGCCGCCGTTCCCGACATCGTGAGCGGCCCCCGCCACACCGGCCCGGAACGCCGCATTGTCCCCGCCCGCCTGCGACGATAGGTAGGGGGAAACCAAAGGGAAACGCCATGCTGTTCTGGGCCATCGTGATCGTGCTGACGCTGCTCGCGCTCAGTTTCGTCCTGCGTCCTGTACTGCTCGGTTCCGCGCGGGGAACGGCCCGGGCGGAGTACGATGTCCGCATCTATCGCGACCAGCTGGCGGAAATCGAAGCGGATCTCACCCGAGGTGTACTCACGCAGGATGAGGCGGAAGCAAGCCGGGCGGAGATCTCCCGCAGGCTGCTCGCGGCCGCGGCGGAGGCGGAGCGGAGTGCCGCGGACGGGGAGGCGCCGGGCGGTCTCTCCCGGATCACCGCTGTGGCCGTGCTGGGGACCGCATCTGCGCTGTCCCTTGGCGGCTACCTGACGCTCGGCGCACCGGGGCTGCCGGATCAGCCGCTCGCCGGACGCCTGGCCGAACAGCAGATGGCCGAAGCGCGTCCGTCCCAGCTCGAGGCGGAGGAGGCTGCAAAGGCTCGACCGGGCGCAGGCGTTGCCCCGGAAGGACCCGATGCGGATCAGTACCGCGCCCTCGTGGCTCAACTGGAGGATGTGCTTGCGGGCCGTCCCGAAGACGTCCGGGGCCATAAGTTGCTCGCCCAGGCCTATCTGCGATTGAACCGCCGGGCAGACGCACGTGAGGCACAGGTCAAGGTGCTCGAACTGTTGGGGGACGCGGCAACGGCTGAGGACTTCGCCCTGCTCGCCGAATACATGGTGCTGGCCGCCGACGGCTACGTCTCTCCGGAAGCGGAACAGGTGCTCGCCGAGGCTTTGACCCGGGATCCGGCAGACTACCTCGCCCGGTATTACTCAGGCCTTGCCTTCGCGCAGGGCGGTGCGCTGGCCATGGCGGAGAATGTGTGGTCTGACCTGCTCCTCGCCCTGCCCGAGAGCAGCCCGATGGCCGCGAGCCTTCGCCGGGATCTTGCGGATCTGCGGCGGGCCGCATCCGGGTCAGCACCCGGACCGACCGCCGCGGACATTGCTGCCGCGCAGGACGCCTCCCCCGAGGATCGTCAGGCGATGATTGAGGGCATGGTCTCACAGCTTTCCGACCGGTTGGCGACGGAAGGTGGCCCGCCGGAGGACTGGGCACGGCTGATCCGGGCGGAGGCCGTTCTGGGCCACCACGACCAGGCAACCGCCATCTGGATGGAGGCACGCACCGCCTTCGCCACCAACGTGCAGGCCGTGGAGCTCATTGACCGGACCGCCGCCGAAGCGGGCCTGCAGGAACCCGTCGAATGACCGGAGCCGTCCATCGGGAGATCGTGGATTTTGCCGGGGTTTTGCCCTTTGGCGCAGCACTGATCGGTCTCGATCTGGGAGAAAAGACGATCGGGGTTGCGGTGTCTGACACGTTGCGTCAGATCGCCACACCTTTCGAGACGCTCAAGCGCGGAAAGCTGACGCGCAACGTGGCCGAACTCGAGGAGATCGTCCAGGCCCGGGCCATAGGCGGCATTGTTATCGGCCTGCCCCGCAATATGGACGGCAGCGAAGGGCCAAGGTCTCAGGCGAGCCGCGCCTTCGCCCGCAACCTGGCAGCCCGCCTGCCCCTGCCCGTCACCTTCTGGGACGAACGCCTCTCCACGGTCGCCGCGGAGCGCGCGCTGCTCGAAGCGGACACCTCCCGGGCGAAACGGGCGGACGTGATTGACCACGTCGCCGCATCCTACATCCTGCAGGGCGCGCTCGACCGGCTCGGCCATCTCGCAAAGGAACGATCATGAGCGACACCGTCTGGCGGCGAGAGGCCATCGAGAGCCCCTGCGTGAAGGTCTGCGTTGTACATCCTGAGGCACGGCTCTGCATCGGCTGCTACCGCAGCATCGATGAGATTACGGACTGGACAAACCTTTCCGCCGAGGCCCGCCGGGCGGTTATGGACGAGCTCCCGTCCCGCGCCCCGCAGGTGACCGGTTCGCGAAAAGGCGGCCGGTCCGCACGCCTCGCGCGAAAGCCATGACGTTGCTTAACCTTTCGGTAATGGGCTACATTCATGCTTGGCTGCCATAGTTCGCCCCAATTTGGCTGTTATACAACCAAAACGGGAGAGAAGAACAACCCAGCGAGCAGCACGGAATTTTAATGATCTGGCCTATTACACTCGTCCTGATGATCGCCTTCGGCGCCCTCGTCATCGGCGGAGCCTTCGCAGCGTTTCCGCCTCCGGTGGTGCTCGGGCTCGCCATTGTGTTGTTCGGGATTCTTGCGGCACTCGTGATGGTGCGGGTCCGTCGAAAGACCGGACAGATCACCTATCTGCCGCTCATCTGGGCGGTCACGGTCGTGGCACTCGTCGGCAGCTACAGCTATCAGGAGCAGGGTCGCCTGTTCGCGCTGTCCTTCCTCGAACAGCCCGTCGTGTCACTCGATCCGCAGGCGGATCTGCTCGAGGTGACGCTGAGCCGGGCGTGGGACGGACATTATCGGGCTGTGGCCCAGATCGAGGACGGGCCGGTTGGCCTCCTCGTGGACACGGGCGCCTCGCTCGTTCTGCTGCGCTATGACGATGCGGAGCGGATCGGTCTTGATCTCAACACGCTCAACTTCACCGTTCCTGTGACCACAGCCAGCGGACGGTCCTTCGTCGCCCCGGTCGAGTTCGAGCGGATCAAGATCGGCGGGATCGAGGTGCACGGCATCAAGGGTGCAATCGCGCAGCCTGACCAGCTTCACACGAGCCTTCTCGGCATGTCGTTCCTCGAGAGCCTCTACGAGACCACGATCCGCCGGGACCGCATGATCCTGCGCAACCCGCGGCCCGAAGGCTAACCCGATACCCCATCAAATTTCGTGAACGCGAGTCGCCAAGCAGGCGCGCGTGCACCGATTCAGTCTCGAAACTGATCGCAATTCAGGGGCTGTCGGCGGGATTCCGCGCACAATTTGGTCCATTTGGTCAAAAATGCGCCAGAGAGCATCAGCGGTCACTCAAGATCGTAGCAACGCTCTAGCAACACTCGTGAACCGTCTATTAACATCTTGCCTGCATGTTCAAAGTTAACGGTGATGCGGTTGCCCGTCACGGATTGGACCTGCCCCACACCCCATTCCGGGGCCTGTGGGTTTCGTACGATCATACCTGGCTCAAGGAAATCGTTCATGGCGACCAAACTGGAGTACCTCGGAGGATGATTTGAGTAACCTGACGAGCGGACAGAATCTGGAGGTTCTCATCGCCTCCCGCATCTGCCATGATCTTATCAGCCCAATTGGCGCGATCGGCAACGGTGTCGAGCTCATGCAGGCGACCCAGCACCACGGACAGTCACCGGAGCTTGCTCTCGTCGCCCAAAGCGCGGAGATCGCCGCGGCGAAGCTGGAGTTCTTCCGCCTTGCGTTCGGCCAGGCCGGCGGGGACGTGGAGACCGTCTGTCCCAAAATCAGCCGCATCCTCAAGGACCAGTTCAACAAACCCCGCCTGACCGTCGACCTGAACCTGCCTGTCGAACCGGTGCTCCGCCGCAACGCGAAATTGCTCGCGCTCATGGCGCTCTGCGTCGAGCGGGCCCTGCCGAAGGGCGGCACGCTGCACCTGTCGCTCTCCCAACAGACGATCCTCGCGGAAGCGTCGGGCCCGGTCGTGCGCGCCGACAGCCGGGCCTGGGACTTGCTGCGGGACATCGAGGGGGCGAGTGAGCTGACGGCGGCGGACGTTCAGTTCTCGCTCCTCCGTCAGTACACCCGGGATCTCGGGCGTACCCTGTCGCTCACCGCGACGGACGCGCGGCTGAGCCTGACGACCCGTCCGCTGACGGTTGTCAAAGTGGCCTGAGCCCCTTTCGGAACCGCTGCGCATTGGATCTGTAGTGAGCCGCCGAGGCGAGGAGCCCCTGCCGTGCGGCATCGTCGAGATCCCTGACCACCTTGCCCGGCGCACCCATCACGAGCGAACCCGGCGGGATCACCTTGCCCTCGGTGATCAGCGCATTCGCGCCGATCAGACAGCCCTCGCCGATCACCGCGCCGTTCAGAACCGTCGCCCCCATACCGATCAGGCTGCCGTTCCCGATCGTGCAGCCGTGCAGCATCGCCTTGTGACCGATGGTGCAGTCCGCCCCGATGGTGAGCGGATAGCCGAGATCCGTGTGCAGGACGCAGCTTTCCTGGATGTTCGTGCCGCGCCCGACGGTGATCGCCTCCGTGTCCCCGCGCAGAACAGCGTTGAACCAGATGCCCACATCCTCCGCCAGGATCACCTTTCCCATGACGTGCGCGCCCGGCGCAATCCAGGCGGACCCATCATCGGGCAAGGAGGGGGAGATGCCGTCGAGGGCGTAAAGGGTCACGGCTGTAGCTCCTCGAATTCGGCATTGAGGTCGGCAACCCGTCCGGCGAGATGGACCTGGCGGTCCCGGCGCAGCCGCTCCGCCTCGATGATGCTGCGCAGCTCCCGCGCGCAGCGGTCGAGATCGTCGTTGATCAGCACATAGTCGTACTCCGCCCAGTGGCTGATCTCTGACCGGGCTTCGGACATGCGCCGGGCAATGGTCTCGGCAGTGTCCTGATTGCGGGTCTGCAACCGCGCCTCCAGATCGGCGATGGAGGGCGGCAGAATGAAGATCGAGACGGAGGACGAGCCGATCACGCTGTTGCGGATCTGCTGCCCGCCCTGCCAGTCCACATCGAAGAGCAGGTCGTGGCCTGCGGCCACCGCCTCCTCCACCGGCTTGAGCGGGGAGCCATAGCGGTTACCGAAGATTTCCGCATGCTCGAGCATGCCGCCGGTGGCGATAAGCTTGTCGAACTCCGCGTTGGACTGGAAATGGTACTCGCGGCCATCCTCCTCGCCCGGCCGGGGCGCCCGGGTGGTGGCGGAGATCGAGAAGGAGATCGCTGGATCCTCCGCCAGAAGCCTGCGCGAGAGAGTCGACTTCCCCGCTCCGGACGGTGAGGACAGGATGATCAGAAGGCCCCGACGGGCCGGTTGGGTCGCGGTGTCGGCCATCATTCCACGTTCTGAACCTGCTCCCGCATCTGATCGATCACGACCTTCAGAGCAAGCCCCTTCTGAGTGAGGTCCGCGAAGCCCGCCTTTGAACAGAGGGTGTTGGCCTCCCGGTTGAACTCCTGCATCAGGAAGTCGAGCTTGCGCCCCACCGGGCCGTCTTCAGCGAGGAGCGTGCGGGCTGCGGCGACATGGGTGTCGAGCCGGTCAAGCTCCTCGGTCACGTCGGACCGAATGGCGATGAGGGCGAGTTCCTGCTCGAGACGGCCCGGATCCGCGCCATCCACTTCCTCAAGCACTCGGGAAAGCTTCGCGGTCATCGCGGCGCGCTGCTCCTCGGCACGGCTGGCGAGAAGGTCCCGCGCCTCTGTCGTGAGGGTGGCGACCTCTTCGATGGCCTCACGGAGGATCTTTGAAATCGCGTCCCCCTCCGCCTGCCGTGCGGTGACGAAGGCGGACACGAGTTCGGTGATCTGGGCGAGAGCCGGAGCGGCCCAGCCGGGCTCCCCGGACACTTCCGCCCCCGCATCGAGCACCCCACGGAGCGCAAGTATCTGGGGAGCGGTACCTGCAGACACCTCAAGCCCCCGCGCCGCGGCCTGCTCGACCACGACCTGGACCGCCATCAGCATCCGCTGCAACGCATCGCTATTGACCGCGACCGCACCGGCGCTCGACGTGTCCGCAACGCGAAAGGTGCAGGTGATGTTGCCCCGCTTGACCGCCTTGGGCACGGCGGCGCGCAGGGCAGTCTCCGCCCGGTCGAGACCGTCGGGAAGGCGCAGCTTCAGATCCAGCCCGCGCGCGTTGACGCTGCGTATTTCCCATGTCCAGGTCACGCCCTCATGGGCCCCGGAAAGGCTGGCGAAACCGGTCATTGATTGCACGGCCGTCCCCCTCGTAACCCGCCGATATGGGGGTTAACCGTAAACACAATCATAACAAGCGCAATGCCGCTAAAATTGTTAGTATCTCATATCGAAAGTGACGGCGGCCAGCAACGCGTGTCTTGGAGTGGTGAGTAGGATGGAAAAGTCAGTGGCTGAGACGATCTCTGCCTATTGGGAGAAGTTGAGGGACGGGGGCCGGGTCCCCCGCCGGTCAGCCATCGATCCACGACACTTCGAGTCGGCGCTTGAGCACATGTTTATCCTCGAAGATGCCGGAAGCTCGCCAACGCGTATCCGCCTTGGCGGTCTGCGTCTGTGTGAGCTGATGGGCATGGAGATCCGGGGCATGGCCGGGCGTTGCTTCTTTCGCCATGAGGACCACGCGGAGCTCGAGCGTGTGTTCAAGTCCGTGATGGAAGAGCCCGCGACCGCGGATCTGATCTGCGCGGCGGAGACGATGGATGGCACTCCCCTCCGAACCACCATCGTGCTGCGCCCGCTCACCGACGAGTTCGACACGGTGAACCGGATCCTCGGCGCGGTCTCTTTCCACGGCGTGCCGAAGTCGGGGCTGAACCTCACGCTAATCTCGGCCATGGTGCGCCGGGTCGGCGAAGAAGGACCGCCGCGGCAGGCGCTCAACGCATTCGCGGAGGATCAGACCCCCTACTCCGCCCCCGCCCTCACCCCCATCACCGGCAGCGGCGCAAAGACGAAGAAGAAGGACGCGCGTCGGGACCATCTGAAGCTGGTCGTGAACCGGGACGACTGACCGTCAGGTTGAGAATTCGGCCTCGGCAATGCCCTGAAGGGACAGGAGGGCGCTGAGATCCGAATGGTCCAGAACGGCCGCCGCGCCCGCCTTGAGCGTCGGCTTGGCCTTGTAGGCCACCCCCAATCCAGCGGCCTGTACCATGGACAGATCGTTGGCCCCGTCCCCTACGGCGATGACGTCGGTGGCGGCGAACCCCCCTTCGTCGCAATACTGCGTCATCGCCTCGAGTTTAGCGGCGCGTCCAAGGATGGGCGCGCCGACCTCACCGGTCAGCTGACCGTCGGCGAAGATCAGCCTGTTGGCCCTGTTGACGGCGAAGCCCGCCTCCGCCGCCACCCGTTCAGTGAAGAAGGTAAACCCGCCGGAGACGAGCGCGGTCTTCGCACCCAGCGCGTTCATGGTCCGAACAAGTGTCCGTGCGCCGGGATTGAGGGAGATGCGGGTATCGAAGCAGTCCTGAAGAGCGCTTTCGGGCAGCCCCTTGATCAACGCCACACGTTCCCGCAGCGCCGCCTCGAAATCGAGTTCCCCGGCCATGGCCCGCTCGGTGATGTCGGCCACGCGATCCTTGACCCCGGCGAAGTCCGCAAGCTCGTCGATGCATTCGACCGGGATCATGGTGCTGTCCATGTCCGCGATGAGAAGCCGCTTCCGACGTCCCTCCGCCGGGACGATGTTCACGTCGGCGTCCGGCAAACGGGGCTGAAGCACCGGAGCGATGTCGAGCGCGATCTCGACGGCGCATGCGCCAAGGCGCCGCGCATCACCGGGCGCGTCGAGCGTGGCGGCAACCGCGTGGACGTGATGATCCTCCACACCGGCGGCCGCCGTGATGACCGCGAAACAGGTCATGCGGAACCTCTATGAATGAGCGCCGGGCCGCGAGGGCCCGGCGGGGATCAGACCGCGGCCCGGTCGGCCACCGGTGCGTTCTCGAGCTCTTCGGCCACCAGGAAGGCAAGCTCCAGCGCCTGGGAGGCGTTGAGGCGCGGGTCGCACGCAGTGTGGTAGCGGTCGGAAAGATCCTCGTCGCTCACCGCGCGCACGCCGCCGGTGCACTCCGTCACATCCTTGCCGGTCATCTCGAAATGTACGCCACCCGCGTGGGTGCCCTCGGCCTTGTGGACCGCGAAGAACTCGCGCACCTCACTGAGCACGGATTCGAAGGGCCGCGTCTTGTAGCCCGTCTCCGACTTGATCGTGTTGCCGTGCATCGGATCGCAGGACCAGACGACCTTGCGCCCCTCCCGCTCCACCGCGCGGACGAGCGCTGGCAGGTGCTTGTCAACCTTGCCTGCACCGAAGCGGGCAATGAGTGTGAGCCGTCCTGCCTCGTTCTCCGGGTTGAGCGCGTCGATCAGACGGATCAGTTCATCGGGCTCGAGGCTGGGGCCGCACTTGAGGCCGATCGGGTTGATCACGCCGCGGCAGAACTCCACGTGCGCACCGTCCGGCTGCCGCGTGCGGTCACCGATCCAGATCATGTGGCCGGAGCCCGCGACCACCTGGCCAGAGGTGGAATCGACCCGCGTCAGCGCCTCCTCATACTCCAGCAGCAGAGCCTCATGGCTCGTGTAGAAATCGACCCGACCGATGCTGTCCACGCTGTCCGACGTGATGCCCGCGGCGGACATGAATTCCAGCGCGTCGCCGATACGGTTGGCAAGCGCCTGATATTCCCGCGCGCTGTCCTCGTTGGCGAAGCCGAGCGTCCAGGAATGCACCCGGTGCATGTCCGCGAAACCACCTTGGGAGAAAGCGCGCAGAAGGTTGAGCGTCGCAGCAGACTGGGTGTAGGCCTGCAGCATCCGCGCGGGATCCGGGATCCGGCTTTCGGGTGTGAAGCCGATATCGTTGATGATGTCACCGCGGTAGGACGGCAGCTCGACCCCGTCCTTCACCTCGGTCGGTGCGGAGCGGGGCTTGGCGAACTGGCCCGCCATGCGCGCGACCTTCACCACCGGCAACTTTGCGCCATAGGTCAGGACGATCGCCATCTGCAGGAGCACCTTGTAGGTGTCCCGGATGTTGTCGCCGGAAAACTCGTTGAAGCTTTCTGCGCAATCACCGCCCTGCAGCAGGAACGCGTCACCCTCGGCCACGGTTGCGAGCTTTGCACGGAGCGCGCGGGCCTCGCCTGCAAAAACGAGCGGCGGAAAGGAGGCCAGCCGGCCCTCAACCTCATGAAGGGCTGCGGGATCGGTATAGTCGGGCATCTGGATGCGCGGTTTTGCGCGCCATGCCTGCTTCGTCCAAGTCGCGGACATCTGGTGTCTCCTGGCTGCGTCTGCGTCGAAAGTGCGACCAGATAGCACGGGACCGCAGGGAGTGGCCAGACGGGACCAACGTCGCGGGGCGGGTTTTTCGCATCCCGATCCGGTTTCCGCAAACGCTCCCCGGTCAGCCGCTGCCGTTGGGCCGCGTTTCGGGCAGGACCGCGGCCAGCAACCGCTCCAGCAGGCCGATGGAGAATCGCACCGAGTAGCCGCCAAAGAACGCGATAAGGGGGCCGACGGCGGGCGCCGTTTCCTGCCCAAGCATATTGCCCGCATCCAGCATCCACGGCACCACGAAGCCGAACATGCCGCCGAGCAGGATACGCGGCCACACCTTCCGCTCCTCGCTCACATCGAAAGTCTGAAGCCGCGTCGTCGTCAGCGCGTGGTTGAGAAGGTGGATGAGCGCGCCCACGCAGCCGAAGGCGATCCAGCTTGCCCATTCAAGCGTCTGGTTGACCTGCTGTTCATCGCCGGGCGTCTCGGCAAAGTACTGCCAGCCCGCAACGGCAAGGTAGAAGGCGAGAAGAAGTAGCAGGCCAAGGCTCACGAACCGGGTCACCCGCTGGACAAACCGTCCGGCGACGGAGCTTGAGGGATCGTTCGGGTCGAGCCGCCGGGTCGCCATCAGCGTGTTTACCGTGACCGGCAGCGCCTCGGTCGACAGGGTCTCCGTCACCTGGTTGTAGCAGAACGCTGACCGCTCCCGGGCGGTGAGTGTCGTGAAGAAGCGGGGAATTCCATTGATCTCCTCCGGGCTTTCGAGATCTTGCGGATCATTGCCCGCATAGTGCTCCGCGATGATGAAGAGGGTGTGCACGGTCTCCGACACTTTTCGGTCGGAGGCGATACAGTATTCGTAGAGCAGACGCGCCTTCGTCTGCGCATCGGGATGGCGCAGCAAATGATGACCGGGACTGTCGGGCATTGTGAAATCGAGTAGGCGAAGCAGAGAGAAGCGCGGCCGCGGTTTCGGGGCCTCCGCGTCCTTCGATTTCTGCCGCGAAGCGGCGTCCACCACTTTGTCAGCCATGCCAGATCACTCCCAATTATCGACAGACCTGCCGCCGCTAAAGTGCGCATATCTTGTGCCGGGGCAGTAAAGGTGAGTTTTGACGGGGTGACTATATCCAAGTCGAGTTTCGCCGGAACAAGAGCGCCCTGAACAGGCCCGATCTCATCCAAAAGAGGCTTGTGGTGTTTCTCGCTTGCACGTTGCTCAAGGTTTGAGCAGTGTCTGGCAAAAGTCACGCTGCTAGGGAGGTTGGCGGCCATGGGACAGTCGGATGCTCCACCCCGGGCGTTCCTGTTTTTTCTCACCGAGAATTACTCGCTGCTGTCCTATGCCTGTGCCATCGAGCCGTTGAGGCTCGCCAACCTGCAGGCGGGGCGGACGCTCTACACATGGCGGCTCGCATCGGAAAACGGGGAAACGGCGCTGGCATCCAACAACACCGCCACGGTGGTGGATTGCGGGTTTACCGAGCTTATGAGGGACGAGACCCTGCTGGTGTGTTCCGGCATCGATGTGAAGGGGGCCACCTCGAAACCCCTGTTGACCTGGCTGCGGCGGGAAAGCCGCAAGGGCATCGCCATCGGCGGCCTGTGCAACGCGACCTACATTCTCGCCAAGGCGGGGCTTCTGGAAAACCGCAAATGCACCATCCACTGGGACAACCGGGACAGTTTCATCGAGGAGTTCCCGGACATCGAGCTCAGCCAGGCGATCTATACCATCGACGGGAATCGCTACTCCTCCGCCGGGGGATCGGCCTCCGCGGACCTGATCCTCAAGTTGATTGCCGATGAGCACGGAACGGAGCTGTCGAACGAGGTCGCGGATCAGATGATCTACACCACCGTGCGGACGGACCGGGACGAACAGCGTCTGTCGATCCCGACCCGCATCGGTGTGCGCCATCCGAAACTGAGCTCCGTCATTCATATGATGGAGGACAATATCGAGGAGCCGGTCAGCCCCTCGATCCTCGCAACCGAGGTCGGAATGTCGACGCGCCAGCTTGAGCGCCTTTTCCGCCGCTACCTCGACCGCTCACCGAAGCGGTACTACATGGAACTGCGCCTGCAAAAAGCGCGCAAGCTGCTGATGCAGACGGACATGACGGTGATCAACGTGGCGCTCGCCTGTGGGTTCACCTCGCCCTCCCATTTCTCGAAATGCTACCGGGCCCATTTCGACACCACCCCCTACCGCGAACGGGGTACCCAGTCGGCCACGACCGCTTGACCGGGGAGGTGCAACGGTAGTTCACTGACCGCGCCCGAGGTTTGATCGGAGCGAGGCCCATGCGCGTTCTCCAGACGGCACGACACGACAGACAGTCCGGACCGGCGCAGACCGGCCGGGGAAAAGCGGTCAGCCCGCCCTCCCCCCACTTGGCGGAGCTGCAGGCCCAGGCGGATGCGCCGATCCAACGGATCATAAGCGAGGAGACGTTTCAGGAGCAGACGCCCGGGCGTCTTCTCGCCCCACGCAAGGCGGTCGCGCGGATCGACCCCCTGATCGCCGCTTACCACAACGCCCCGTCCGGTGGGAAAGCGGCCGCACACGCGGCCCTGCTGACGGAGATCAACGCCTACATCGCAGGCAAGGCGGGGGACCCAACGAACAAACGGCTTACGCCTGTCACGAACCTGCGGACTGCGTTGGTTGCCGAGACCGCGGCTGCCACGATGATGGACACCCTCGCCGGGCACGGAGTGCAGTCAGACATGACCTCGGTCGGCATGGTGGCCGCAATACCTGCGGCGGACATCGCGATACTGGGGCCGCTGGCGCAGGTGACGGCGCCCTCTGACCTGCTAGCGCTGCACAGGCTGTCGCGCACCAATGCGGACATCGCGACCCTCGCCGCGCTGCCGCAGGTCACCAGCTTCAATTGGCTTCGCACGCTCGCCGCCCTGCCCCGCATCACTGCGGAGATATCGCAGATCGCAAACCTTCATACGGTCGGTCTGGGTGGTGTTATGTTGCCAAGCCAGCCGACATACAACGACCTCCTCGAAATCGCGAAATCGGCGCACACTATCGCGGACATCACCAACGCCATGACGACCTGGACCATCACCCAGACCAGCCATCTGACCGACATCTGCACCAAAGGGTATCCCACCGGTCTGCTCTCCCGCCGGGGGATGATCGCGGCGGCAGAGCGCATGTACTATATTCCCATGAACCTCATCTACGGCCAGCCCGCCTCACAAGCGACAAGGCTGAAATGGGGTGCCCACTATGGTTCGGTCTTCGCAATCGGCCACGCCGCAGACAAGCTTGCAACGGCCGCGGCGGACCCAGTCATCCTCGCCGAGTTGCAGACCGGCGGGGTCTTGTCCGCAACCGCGACGGCGGTCCCCCAGGTGATCATCGACACGCTTTCAGCGGGTTGGCTCGCCACGCACACCGGTGCGGCTGGTGTGGGCTATGCCGGGGGTGACACGGGCGGCGACACAAGGCTCAACGGAGGAGATCGCAATGACTGAAACCGGCCCGGGCACCCCGTTTCATGGGCACGATTACGGTGGACAGACCTTTTCACGCGCGAACATGACGAACTGTACCTTCGACGGAGTGATGATGCGCGACGCGCGGTTCTGGGCGGTTCTGGAGGATGCCCGGTTCGAGGAGTCGAACATGGCCCGGGTTGTCTTCAACGATGTGAACCTTCAGGGTGCCGCGTTTGAAAACGTGAACCTGTCCGAGGTCCGGGTGCACAACGCAAACCTGACGGGGATTTCGATCAGCGCCGCAAATCTGACCGGCCTGTCGGTCAGGGAGGCGAACATGACCGGGATGTCCTTGACCGATGTCGATCTCACCGATGCCGCGATCAATGATGCGAACATGTCCGGAATGAGGATCGATGGCGTGCTCGTGAGCGACCTGCTGGCCGCCTACCGCGCGGCGCAGGACTAGCGCCTCGCCGCCCGGATAGTGCGGAGCCTGGAGGGGTGTTTGAGCGGAGAGGGACCGGTAGGGCCAACTGGGTCGCGGGGGACGTCTCGCACCTGGATCACCAGCGCATACGCTTTATGGAGTATCGTCAGCAGGCCTCGCAAATCGGCCAACCGATGGTCGGGGCGGCGAGATTCGAACTCACGACCTACGGTACCCAAAACCGTCGCGCTACCAGGCTGCGCCACGCCCCGAACCATGCGTCCGTTTAGGCGAAGGTTGCGGGAATGAAAAGCGGGAATTCGCTCAAGGCTCGCAGGGCCAGGCGGCGGTGTCGGCGACGAAGGCCGGATGACGCATCTGCGTTCCAGGCGCGAGGCCGAGCATCTGCGACAGGCCCGCGTTGATCTCGAGCACGGCGGTGATCGCATCGCTCCGGCTCGGGATGCTGGTCTCATCCCCGGGGATCGCATTCTCGTGGATATGCTGGACCACGCCCTGCTGGTCGAGGAACAGGATGTCGAGCGGAAGGAACGTGTTGCGCATCCAGAAGGAGCGCGGGCCCGGCGTGTCCCACAGGAACAGCATGCCGTTGAACTGCGGCATGGTCCGGCGGAACATCAGACCCTGCATCCGCTCTTCCGGCTCATCGGCGACTTCCACGGCAAAGGTGACCGTGCCGCCCGGGCCGCGCAGGTCCACGCGCCCGTCGACGCAGGCCGCCTGCGCCGCACCGGCATACAGCGTCAGCCAGATCGCAAACAGCGCTGTCCTAGGTGTCGAGCTCAATGGCTTCCCAGGGCTGGATCACGATCGCGATGCGACCACGAGGCCCATCCTCGGCCTTGACCGCCAGCGCTTCGCCCGCGACGATTTCCGCGATGCCGCACTGCCGCAGCGTTTCGATATGCACGAAGATATCGTTTGGATCGCCGAAAATGTTGACGAAACCAAAGCCTTTTACCTTGTCGAACCATTTCACCCGCGCGGGCGACATCTCCTCGGGATCGGGCATGTCCTCAAGGTCGATGGTGTCGAAGGCACCTTCCTCGCCGGTGTCGAGATCCTCGACTTCCAGCACTTCCTTGGCCAGCCGCCCCTTGGCGGTCGTCTCAACTTCCACTTGTATCTGCGCACCCTCCACGAGGGTGGTCATTCCAGCCTGTTTGAGAACGCTGGCGTGTATCATGACGTCGCCGCCGCCGTCCTCGGTCAGGATAAACCCAAACCCGCGCACAGCGTCATACCACTTCACACGTCCCAAAATCAGCGTTCGTGCCATTGGCGTCGACTGTCCTGTTAGCTCTTCCACACGCGAAACCGCTTTTCCTGTTTTTTTCGATTTTAGCGCGGTTTACCAAGGGTAACCCGAACGACAATGCTATCACCCGCCGCACAACTCAGGCAATGCTACACAAGGTGATACCGATGCTGAGGAGTGTCAAGCAACTGTGAATACAATATGGCAAAACCGTCGAAATCCCATTGCGTTCCGACAGATGACCGGTGTTCTCCTAGCGGTCGGCCTCGGCCTCGCCGGATGTCAGCCCCTGACGACGGATGGCGGCACTCAAGCGCAGGTTGAGGGATCAACATTATTGCTGGTGCAGGGGCGCGGCGCGCTCATCTCCTCCGGACCGGAGCGGATCGACGGCATCGTCGATGCGGCGACCCGGGTGAGTTCTGCGGAGCTGCGCGATCGGCGGCGGACGGCGCGGGTGTCGGTCACGCAGATCCCGCTCCTCTTCTCCTCCCCGGACGGGCAATCCTACATGCTGTCGGCCGGTCCGAAGGCATTGGTCACCGCGGTGCCCGCGGCCTCCTGCCCGGTGCGCACGGCGGTTCAGGCATCGGGACGGGCGGCGAGCCCGGCGGCGGCCATCGAATCCGCGCTCTCGATCTGCCACGAACGGCTCGCGGATGCGGGGCTGGAGCCGCTGTGCGGCTGCCAGCTCATCGCCCACGACAATTTTCTGCGCGCGCCGCTTTCGGCCTTCGACTATGCGACGGACCAGCCGACGCGGATCTTCACCGACGGGCGGCTCGACCCGCTCACCTACCTTGCCCAGGAGATCGTGCTCGGACCCGGACAGCGCGGGGTGCGGGTAAGCGCACTCTCCGAACCAGTGGTCGATGTGGTCTATACGGGCCCCGGTACGGTCACGGCCCGTTTTCCGGGCGGAGACGTGGAGGACGGGACACGCCAGACCACGGGCTTCAGCCGCGGGCGGCTGGTGGAGGCGGTAACGCTGCCGACCCCGGCGGGCGAAACGCTGCGGGTGATCCTCGGGCCCTGAGGACGGACGGTTCACATGTGGCGTGCGGTGGGCCGAGCCCTGACGGGCGGTGGCCCCACCCGCCCCCCTCCCGCGCTCTTGGCCTCCGTCGCGCGGGGGTGGGCAGTCCGGCGCCGGTTGAGAGGGCGGCAGCCTCCGGCGGGGATATTTGGGGCCAGAAGAAGGGAAGGCCTTGAAAGGTCAGGGGGTCAGACGTGCTGGCCGCCGTTGATCTCGATTTCCGTTCCGGTGACGTAGGAGCTCTCCGGTGTGCACAGATAGTAGATCGTGCGGGCGACCTCCTCGGGCCGGCCAAGACGGCGGAGCGGCAGGCTCTCAGCGAGCTTGTCCGTGCCCGGCGAGAGGATCGCGGTTTCGATCTCCCCGGGTGCGATGGCGTTCACGCGCACGCCGAGGGGGCCGAAATCATGGGCCATCTCCCGCGTGAGCGCCGCGAGCGCCGCCTTCGACGTGGCGTATGCCGCCCCGGCGAACGGGTGGACCCGGGCACCCGCGATGGAGGTCACGTTGACGATGGCGCCCTGGGCCGCCTGCAGCTCATCCATCAGCCCGCGGGCGAGCACAATCGAGGCGAAGAAATTGACGTGAAAGACGTGGCCCCAGGTTCGGAGGTCCGTCGTCAGGGACGACAGGCGCTCCCCCTCTGATCCTTTCGGCGAGATGCCCGCATTGTTCACCAGCGCCTCCAGCCGGCCCCCGTCGAGCCGGCGCTTGATCTCCTCGACCGCATCGATCGTGGACTGGGGGGAGGAGAGGTCGACCTGGATGTGATCCTCCTCGCCCGCCTCCCACGGGCAATCCTCCGGAAAGGCATGGCGGGAGCAGGTGATCACCCGCCATCCCGCGGATGAGAACCGCTTGACCGTCGCATGCCCGATGCCGCGGCTTGCGCCGGTAAGAAGGAGGGTCTTGCGGTCGGTCATGGGTGTGGCCCTTTCCGGACATCCTCCCGCGTTGTCCCGCGCCGCTCTGGAAACGTCAACCGTTTCGGCACCGCGCGTGGGCTCCGCGGACGGAGGACCGGAACCGTGACGACAGGGTGGTCCGGAGAGTCAGGCCGGTGACGTCGCAACGGGTCTTAGGCAAGCGCTGCGCGCACCCGCTCGCTCATGAAATCGACGAACGCGCGGGCGGTACCGACGATCTGCCTGCGTTCGGGCAACACGAAGTAAACGCCCAGAGCCGCCTTCCGTTCGCCCGGAAAGAGCTCCGTCAGGCGACCCGCGGCGATGTCCCCTTCGATCAGGAAGCGCGGCAGCATCGAGATGCCGAGACTGGCAACCATCATGCGGCGGACGATCTCTCCGTCATTGGCCTCGAACATGTAGGTGATCTTTGCGCCGTCCGGGGTCGGCCAATGGTTCCGCCGCTTGGGCGTGGTATCGAGCAGGCAGGGAAACCGTGCGAGATCCGCGGCGGAGCCGGGTGCTCCGTGGGTCTGCAAGACCTCCGGGGCGGCGGCGAGCACGACCGGGACCTCGCCGCACTTCCGCGCGATGAGGGTGGGGTCCGCCGGCTCCCCCAGCCGGAAGGCAACATCGGCGGCATCCGCGACCAGATCAGCGGGGTCGTTGCGCAGGTCGAGGCGCACGCGGATGTCCGGGTAGGCGCGCATGAAGTCCGGCAAGTGCGGGGCAAGCAGATGGCGCACGGAGTAGGCGGCACCGGCGACGGTCAGCACCCCGCGCGGGTTTCGCGCGCCGCGTTGCGCATCCTGCGCGAGATCCTCCCACGCGGTCACGATCGCGCGGCACTGGTCGAGGTACCTCGCGCCCGCGTCTGTCAAGCTCACATGCCGCGTGGAGCGGCGGAGCAACGGCGTCTCCATCCACCCTTCCAGATCGGCGATCAACCGGCTGAGTGAGGTCGTGGAGACCTTCATGCTTTTGGCGGCGGCGGTGAAGCTGCCCAGATCGGCAACCTCCACGAAAGCCTTCATCGCTTTGACGTTGAACATGGGTGTCCCGCTTTCCGTGCCACATTATCCCGGATTTACGATCTTATCCCATAAATCGAAACATCCTAGCTCTAGGCCTCGCGATCCCCCATGTCCAGTCGCGGCTTCCGGCAGCGCGTGCGCTCCGGGCAGCGGCGAAAACCAAGGAGATGACAGATGAAGTTCGCCTGTATCCTTCCCGTCACAACGATGCTAGCGGCGGCGGCCCCGGCCTCCGCTCAGTCAGACACGGCAGCGCCAAGCGTGATCGAGTTCGGCCCCTGCACGGAGTTCATCGGGGGCTATTTCGTGCCCGAAAGCGCTGCACGGGCGCTGGTTCCGGACCGCTACGCGCTTGATGTGCAGGAGAACGGGGTCGTCGCGCAGGTCCGGGCGATCAACTGTGCGTCGATTTCCATCCAGTATGACGACGGTACCCGGCAGGAAGGGGGGCAGCATGTCCTCTACCAATTGGGCGCTGCGGTTCTGCCTCCGGTCGCGCTGGACGTGCATCCGTTGCTCGACGGCGCAGCGGAAGTGACCGAATACCACGCCTACGCCTTCAACACGGTGACGGACTTCGCGCCTCTGGCAGAGGCGCTGATGCGCGCGGGTATCGGAGGTGTGCACTTTGCCGAGGCGCTGTCGTTCGAGACCGGTGACGACGATCCGGAAGGGTGCGATCTGGTTCCCGTGTCCGGGTCCATCGCAGCGCCGACCGAGCTCAGCCTCACCTTCTCCGGCAGGGTGCGCGACCTCGGGCTCGAGCCGGAGGATGGCTGCACATTCGGCCCGAACGACACCACCGTGTCGGAGCGGGCGGTGTGGTACACGGAGGGGCCGTTCGGCATGGCCATGTCCGACACCGCAGTGCCCCGGTCCCAGCGGCTGCTCTTCAACGCGGATCCCGTGACCTACGCGCCGCTTCCCGTCGGCTATGCGCCGACCGGCGATCTCATGCGGTCGATCGCGGGTGAAGGGATCGAACAGTTCTCTTTCACCATGTCGGGCGTTCTGGAGCGGGGGGAGGTCTTCACGATCCTGCGCGTCGTGACGGAGGAGTAATCGGTCGAGCGGGACCGGCGGGCCGAAGCCTGACCGACGTTGTCTGTGGCGTCGTTGGGAGCGGAGCCAGGGGAAGCGATGCCCATCCCGCCCGGCGCGGCGATGCTCAAAATGTACGCGGCGGGAGGAACATGGCCTCCCGCCGATGCGCCGATGAGAGCCGCTTTCCGTTCGGTTGACCTATACTGCAACGCGGCCTGAGCGACAGCAGCGGCCCGCGGTTCGACGTCGGAACCGTGCGCGTCGGGCGGCGGGACCTTCGCATCCCGCTGACCCGACCACGCACCGAGAGGATCAGCGTTTGTACATGGCCGCGCCGAAACGGCAGGGCTCGTTGGAGCAATCGTACATCTCCACGACGAGCCTGTACGTGCCGGACCGGGGCGGCGTCACGGCCACCACCGGGTAGGAATCGGTCTCCTCGTCCCGGGTGATCTCCGTGTCGCTGGCATCGAACAGGATGAGGTCCAGGTCAGCGCAGTCATTGTCGCAGAAACCTGTGAAGAGGTACTGGGTCCCGGACCGCATGGTCGCGGTCACCGCCGCAGCCTCACCCTCGTCGAGCGCGCCGTAGTAAGGTTCAAAGGCGAGGGAGAAGCCACGGTCCCGCATCAGATCGGTCGCATCGCTTATCTGGGAGCGAACCTGATTCTCGTACTCATCGGTCGAGGTGGTCTGCACCGCGCTGCGGGTGGGCGATTGTACGGCAGCACCCGACGCAGCCGGTCCCCCATCGTCTGCCGCGCAAGCGGACAGAATGGCGGCTACGCCGATAAAGGCAGCTCTGAGTTTCATGGTGGCATCTCCCCAAAATCAAAGCACCGTCAGGCGCTTTACAGTCATATTCAACTTGGCGATCCCGTGTATGATCGTGGAATATGGCTGATTTGTGGGGAACTCGCGCCGGATGCCTTCTCAAAAGAGATGTGCGGTGCGGGTCAGGGGTTGAGGCGAACGATGTCCCATTCGGTGCTCTCGATCCCCTCCCGGGTCCAGCGGAAGCGATCGTGGAGGCGGTGAGCGCCGTCGGCCCAGAACTCCATCTCCACCGGCCTGATGCGGTAGCCGCCCCAGTGGGGGGGACGCGGCGGGTTCGGCCCCTTGAGCGCGGTGATCTTCGCGACCTCGGCCATCAGGCTGGTGCGGGAGGTGAGCGGACGGGACTGGGCGGAGGCCCAGGCTCCCAGACGGCTCTGCAGGCTGCGGCTGCGATAGTAGGCGTCCGCCTTTTCCCCGTCCTCGCGGGTCACGAGGCCGCGGACGCGGATCTGACGGTGCAGGCTTTTCCAATGGATGACGAAGGCCGCCTTGCCTGAGGCTTCGATCTCCTGCGCCTTCTTCCCCTCGTAATTGGTGTAGAAGACGAACGCATCGTCCTCGATCTCCTTGAGCAGCACCATGCGCACGTTGGGCAGGCCGTCCGCATCCGCGGTGGCAAGCGCGATGGCATTGGGATCATTGGGCTCCGTCGCCTCCGCCTCCGCCAACCAGGTCCGGGCCAGCGCGAAGGGATCGTTACCTGCAAAGAGACCGGTCCGCTCTGGTGCTGCCATATCAATGCCTTCCACGGGTTTTGGCGCCACGCATTCTTGATGCTCCGGGCGAGTTGTTCTAAGTCGAAGCAACACTCTTATGAGCACCTTGGGAGGCGATGGCAATGAGCGAGATGTCAGGGTACATGGCAGGGAAGCGGGGCCTGATTATGGGCGTTGCCAATGACAAATCCATCGCCTGGGGCATCGCGCAGGCCTGTCACGAGGCGGGCGCGGAAATCGCCTACACCTACCAGGGTGAAGCGCTCGGCAAACGGGTGAAGCCGCTGGCGGATCAGACCGGATCGGACATCGTGCTTCCGTGCGACGTGACCGACGAAGCCTCGATGGACGCGGTGTTCGACACGCTCAAGGAACGCTGGGGCAAGCTTGACTTCGTGGTCCACGCTATCGGGTTTTCCGACAAGAACGAGCTGCGCGGACGCTACGTGGACACGTCGCGTGCAAACTTCGCGATGTCCATGGACATCTCGATCTACTCGTTCACCGCGATCGTCCAGCGGGCGGAGAAGATGATGCCCGATGGCGGCTCCTGCCTCACGCTTACCTACTACGGGGCGGAGAAGGTGATGCCTCACTACAATGTCATGGGCGTCGCGAAGGCGGGGCTCGAGGCCTCGGTCAAGTATCTCGCCATGGACCTCGGACCGAAGGGGATCCGGGTCAACGCGCTCTCCGCCGGGCCGATCAAAACGCTCGCCGCCTCCGGCATCGGCGATTTCCGCTACATTCTGAAGTGGAACGAGCTGAACTCGCCGCTTCGGCGCAATGTCACCACCACTGACGTGGGCAAGGCGGGCATGTACCTGCTGAGCGATCTGTCCTCGGGTGTGACCGGGGAGAACCACCATGTGGACGCGGGCTACCATGTCGTCGGCATGAAGGCCGAGGACGCACCCGACATCGATGTGGTGACCGGCCGCAAGTAGTCGCTGGCTGCGGGCTGCGGGCTGCGGGCTGCGGGCTGCGGGCTGCGGGCTGCGGGCTGCGGAAGGCAGTAATCGGCAAAGCGTCTGTTCTTTCGGTAACATCTGACGCCGCGGCGGCGAAAACATTCATGCGCGCCGTCACAAGACCACCGCAATTGGCCCCAAGTCTCGACCCTTTTTCCCCTGAAATCAGGGAAATCGGCGGTCATGTCGTCTGCCGGTTTCAGACACAGGGGAACATTTGATGTCTGCACGCACAGCACTTCTCGCCGCGGCAATGGCCTGCACGGCGAGCTCTGCCGCTGCCATTCCGGTCCAGTGGACCACCGCCGCGGGCGGCAACGGGCACTGGTATGAAATCATCGGGGGCAATTTCACCCAGTCTTCCGCCATCGCGGATGCGGAGACACGCAGCTACAACGGGCTCGACGGATATCTCGCGACGGTGGCGAGCGCGGAGGAGATGGCTTTCATCCAGGCCAATCTCGACCTCTCCTCCCTGCCCTTCATCAGCGGCACGGACGAGGGGCGCGAGGGCACCTGGGTGTTCAACTCAGGCCCCGAGACGGGCACGACCATGAGCTACTTCAACTGGTCGCCGGGTGAGCCGAACAACGCGGGCGGGACCGAGGACATCCTGCACATGTGGAGCAATGGCACCTGGAACGATCACCAGCCCTGGGTCAACATCACCGGCTACGTGATCGAGTATAGCGGCAACGTGGCGCCGGTGCCCCTGCCCGCCTCTGCCGCGCTGCTGCTTGCCGCGTTTGCCGGCCTCGGCGTCGCGAAGCGTCACCGCAAGGCCTAACGCACGCCCCCCCGGCGCAGTCGTCGGGCGTCCGCTCTGGAGGGGGGCGCGAAAGCCCTTCTCCCCCACCGGCCATCCGTGCTACGTCGCTGCACCACGATGCAGGACGAACGGAGACCGACCGAATGGCCGAACGCCTTCCCCACGAAAAGGGTTTTCACATCAGCTGGGACCAGATCCACCGGGACGCCCGCGCGCTCGCCTGGAGACTGGAAAATGACGGGCCCGGTGCGGGGGGAAGCTGGAAGGCCGTGGTCGCCATCACCCGGGGTGGCATGGCCCCGGCGATGATCGTGGCGCGGGAGCTTGACATCCGGGTCGTCGACACGATCAGCATCAAGTCCTACGACCACCAGTCCCAAAGCGAGGCGCAAGTGCTCAAGGCGCCGGACGACGCGGTGATGGGAGATGGCGAGGGCATCCTGATCGTCGACGATCTGGTGGATTCCGGAAAAACGCTGGAACTCGTCCGCCAGCACTATCCGAAGGCCCATTTCGCGACCGTATATGCAAAGCCCAAAGGGCGCCCGATGGTCGACACGTTTATCACCGAGGTGAGCCAGGACACCTGGATCTTTTTCCCCTGGGACATGGCGCTGCAGTATGTCGAACCCTACCGGGGGACCGACTGATGTTTGCGGATCTGCTGAAGCTTCTGACAGGTGACGAACAGCGGGAAGACCCGCTTGCGGCAGACGACTGCCGACTGGCCCTTGCCGCGCTCATGGTCCGGGTTGCGCGCGCGGATAACGTTTTCGATCCGCGGGAGCGGGACGTGATCTCCCGCATTCTTACGGATCGTTACGAAATGGATGCGCCGGCGGTGCAGGCGCTGATCGCAGAGGCGGAGGCCCTGGAGCGCGATGCGCCCGACACGGTACGCTTCACCCGCGCAATCAAAGACCACGTGCCCTACGAAGAGCGGGACGCGATTGCAGTGTCCCTCTGGCGCGTGGTGCTCGCTGACGAGGAGCGGACGGCGGACGAGAACGCGGCGATGCGGATGGTTGTGAACCTGCTCGGCATCAACGACAGGGACAGCGGCCTTGCACGACAGAAGGCGGAACGCTCCTCCTGAGCACGTCGGTCAGCGGACCAGAAGTGCGCCCTCGATCGGCGCCTCTGTCGGCAGGTTTACCGAGAACACCGATGAGGTCGGCGGGACATCGCAGCCGGTCAGGTAGCTGTCCGGATCGATCGTGATGCGCTCTACGGCCTCAAGATATCCGCCGCCCGCAACGAACCCCTCCCCGGGCTGGATCACGCGCGCGGCGGCCATGACGCCGTAGGCACCCGGGGATCCGTCAAAATCGATGGCGCCCTGAGCGAACGCGTGGCTGTTGTAGGTCTGCGCGCCGCAATAGGTGTTCGCATCACCCCAGGTGACGCTTGCATCGAACGTCATATCCTCCGCGGCCAGGAGGAACACATTGTCCATGTGCAGGCCCGCGCTCCCCGTGTAGGACAGATGCCCGCTGGTGATGATCGCAACCTTGGAAAGCTGGGTGTCGCCGATCAGATCGACATCCCCGTCGACGACGAGGATGGTGTGATGGTCGACATAGATGGTGGTGTCCCCTGGCGGCAGCGGGTCCGGCTTTTCGGCCATCGCACGCACCTCGACCGGTCCGGTCTCGACCATCAGCGTGGCGCCGAGCGTGATCGGATCGAGCATGCCTGCGGGGAAGCGAGGCGCGTCCGGATCGTCATAGTAGGTGCCAACGGTGGAGGCGCTGAAATCGAGCCAGTAGTCGCTCACCAGCGTGTCGAGCACCAGCAGGCCGGTCGTGTCGACCCGGGCGAAGGTGGGCACAAAGGCCTCTTCGGCCACCAGATCCTCCACGTTCGCGCTGCCGAACCGCAGGGCGGCGACGGAGATCAGGCCCTCGTCCGGCGCGCCGAGGCGGGCCCCCTCCGGAAACAGATCGTCGAGGCCCGTGGCGACCCCATGAGCCGCGTGCAGGCAGACGCCATCGTTGAATTCGCTGAAGCCGGCGGAGACGACCTCGTCCATCGAGGCGATCATCATGGCAGGGCACACGATCTCCGGCTCGCCTTCGCCCACCATGGCAATCGATTGAACGCTGACATCCCAGGACCCGACGCCCGCAAGTTTCAGCAGATAGGTGTCGAGACCGTTTGCCCGGTTCTGAAGGCGGCCCGCGATGACGCGCACGGCGTTTTTATCGATGGCGAGGGGGGAGAAAGTTTTCGTGACCTCGTCCCAGAACCCGTACTCCACATCACCGGCGGACATGACATTGCCATGGACCGAGGCAGGCATGTTGAGCTCGGTGAGCTGGAGCGCTGCGGTCTTGCCGGACACTTCGTCCGTTGGGTAGAGCGCGGCGGCGAGCGCGGCCGCATCTGCGGTGTGCTGAAGCTGCCCGCGTACACGCCATGCATTGGAGGAATCGAGGGCCAGACCGCCGATCATGAGGAACGTGGACACCCACAACAGGTTCCAGACGATGTAGGCCCCGGCATCATCCTGAACAAACGCGTGCAACCGTCTCACAAACCGAGAAAAACGACCGTTCGGCCGCTCCGGATTGTTCAAGGGTGCACAGAGGTGGTTCACATCGGATCCTTGCGTGGATGGAGGAGGTTCCAGCGGACGGACAGAGCCGTCCGGGACCGGTTCAGGTCTCGCCGGTCGCCACAACCGCGGTCTCGAGCGCCATGCTGATCGAGGCCGTCATGTTGGAGTCGATCACGAGCATGTCGCCGAAGATCACGAAGTCCGCGTAAGGAGCGACGATGTTGGTGGTCACATGCATCGCATCGACCTGCACGTCGGGCGCATAGTTGGCGAAGGTGCCAAGGCGGTCAGTCAGGTAGGCTTCCGCCTCAACTTCGGTCATGCGACCGGTTGCCACGAAACGGGACGCATCCCGCGCGGCATCCAGAAGCTGTGAGTGCTTGGTGAGCAGCAGCGAGGCATCGGTGACGATGCCCAGTATCGACATGAATATCGGAAGCCACATCACGAACTCGATCGTGACAGTCCCGTCTTCCGACGACCAAAGCTTCGAGAGCTTGCGCCTTACGTTCATACCATTACCCCAAACTAACGGCGAAACTGCGTTTTTTGTGACACCAATTTGCGGCGCCTTTTAGGCGAAGTGTGCCCGAATTTTGTCCAAAACAGTCCCGCGGCTGTGCGTGCAGCACTTATACGGCGTCGGCTCTTTTTCCCAAACAGCCCAGGGTTGCAATTTTCCGCCTATGGATGAGAACTCCGTGACGTCACAAGGTGAACTGTGGCGGAAATGTGACGAATCCAGTCGTCAAAAATGAGACTCGCACATCAATTCAAGACCGGGACTGCTTCCGATTCTCTTCATGAACAGTTGCAACTGTAGGACCGTAGATCCGACGGGTCTCGACTGCCGCTCGTGCGTGTATTGACCCCGCATTTACAGGGTAATTACAGAACAACCGATGCGCGTGCCAAACGGATGCCTACACCGATGAAGCGCGGCCTTCGCGTTCTTCCGGTCCAGTCTCATTATCGGCAGCTACGTTCAGGAAGCGGTCGCGTGCACGGGCCGGGTTTCGGCTGTCAGGCTGTCAGGCTGTCGAGCAAACCGGGAAGAGCCGCGTCAATCACGCCTGCCTGGGCGCTCAGCCGGGAAAATCCGGCGGGGATTTCCGTCGAGATCCCGTCCGCCCGCATCGCCACCCGCGCGCCGAAGAGGCGCGCAAGCTCTGCGCGGCACCAGAGGTCGCGCTGCTCGATACGATTGCGACCACTGGTCTGCCCGAGTGCCGCGACAAGATCGGCAACGCCGGCACCGGTCTGGGCGGAGACCGCGTGCAGAGAAACAGCCTCGACCTCTGCCGAAAGGCTCACGGCCCCCCGCAGATCCGCAAGCGCCCGGTCCGCGAGCACGCCCAGATCGGCCTTGGTCACCACGATATGGTCCGGGATCTCCATGATCCCCGCCTTGATGAACTGCAGCGCGTCGCCCGAACCGGGCTGCGCGCAAAAGACGACCGTGTCCGCCGCCTCCGCGATCTCGATCTCCGACTGGCCGACACCGACGGTTTCGACAAGCACCACATCATAGAGCGCGCGCAGAAGCACGATCGCGGGATAGGCGATGTCGGACAGACCGCCGAGGCGCCCCCGCGCGGCCATGGAGCGCATGAAGAGCCCGTCATCTTCCGGATTGAGCTCGATCCGTGTCCTGTCGCCAAGGATCGCGCCACCGCTCACCCGGGAGGACGGATCGACCGCGAGCACGGCAACGCGACGGCCCGCATCCCGGAACTGTCGGACGAGCGCATGTGTGAGGCTCGATTTGCCGACGCCTGGAGGGCCGGTCAACCCCATGGCCACACCCACCGGTGCCGCAAACGCCGCATCGAGCAGGCGGGCGGTCCCCTCCCCCCGGGGTGCAGTTTCCAGGCGGGTGAGAGCGCGGGCGATCGCGCCCTTTCCGCCCGCCCGCAGATCGGAAAGCTCAGTCATTCTCCCGCGCCTCCGCGAGGATCGTTGCCTGCGCCGCCGCAAGCCGGGCAATGGGCACCCGGAAGGGCGAGCAGGACACATAGTCAAAGCCCGCAAGCTTGCAGAAATGGATCGAGGAGGGATCGCCCCCGTGCTCCCCGCAGAGGCCCAGCGTGATCTCCGGCTTGTGCCCCCGGGCGCGGCGCGCGGCGAGCAGCAAAAGCTCTCCCACACCTTCCACGTCGAGGGAGTGGAAGGGATCCTCCGGAAACACGCCCTGGTTCACGTAATCGCGCATGAAGCGGCCCGCGTCATCGCGGCTGAGCCCGTAGGTCATCTGCGTGAGGTCGTTGGTTCCGAAACTCATGAATGCGCAGCTCGCCGCGAGGTCGCCCGCGCGCAGGGCGGCGCGCGGGGTCTCGACCATGATCCCCAGCTTGTAGGTCAGGCTCACCTCCCGCTCCGCCTGTACGCCCGCGGCGATGGCGTCGATGCGGGCCTTGACCATCTCCACTTCCCGGTTTGCTGACACAAGCGGGATCATGATCTCCGGCACCACCTGTTCGATATGGGAGGTGTTGACGATGGCGGCAGCCTCAAAGATCGCCCGCGCCTGCATGTCGTAGATCTCGGGCATGGTAACGCCGAGCCGGACGCCCCGCTTGCCCAGCATCGGGTTGAACTCGGTCAGATCCTCCGCCCGGGCGGCGATCGCGCTGACGGGCAGGTCCATCGCCTCCGCCAGGTCCCGCATCTCTCCCTTGGAATGGGGCAGGAACTCGTGAAGCGGCGGGTCGAGGAGCCGGATCGTCACCGGCTGGCCACGCATGATGTTGAAGACCTCGACAAAGTCGTCGCGCTGCATGGGCAGGAGCCGGTCGAGCGCCTGACCCCGAGCCTCGGTAGCGTCCGCGAGGATCATCTCCCGCATCGCGGTGATGCGGTCCTCGTGGAAGAACATGTGCTCGGTCCGGCAGAGGCCGATGCCGTCAACGGCGAAGTTCCGGGCGATGCGGGCATCCTGCGGCGTGTCCGCGTTCGCCCGTACGCCGATCCCGCGCACCTGATCAGCCCAGGACATGAGCGTGGCGAACGCTCCGGTAAATTCCGGCTGGATCATCGGCGGGCTGCCGGAAAGCACCTGACCGGCGGTGCCATCGAGCGTGATGACGTCGCCCTCCGCCAGCACGCGCCCGGTGCGGGTGACGAGCGTCTTCGCTTTCTGATCGAGCCGGATGTCGTTGGCACCCACCACGCAGGGAAGGCCGAGCCCCCGGGCGATGACCGCTGCGTGGCTGGTCATGCCACCGCGCACGGTGAGCACGCCGACGGCGGAGTGCATGCCGCGAATATCCTCGGGGCTTGTCTCCACCCGCACGAGGATCGCCCCGTCCCCCTGTGCCTCTGTAGCCATCGCCACTTCCGGAGAGAAGGCGATGCGCCCGGTGGCGGCACCCGGGCTTGCGGGCAGGCCCGCGCCGAGCGCGTCCCGGGTTGCGCCGGGATGGATCTGGGGATGGAGGTGTTCGACGAGGCTCCGCGGTTCGATCCGCAGGAGGGCTTCCTCCCGCGTGATCGCCCCCCGCTTGGCAAGGTCGACGGCGATCCGGACGGCTGCGCGGGGTGCGCGCTGCGTCGGCGTCGCGTCGAGGATCCAGAGTGTTCCGTCCTCGATTGTGAACTCGAAGCTGAAGCAGTCGCCGAGCGCCATGGCGGCGCGGGTCCAGTGATCCTCAAGGAGGCGCGGGGCGTCCGGCAGCATTTCCTCCAGCGCCAGGGCACTTTGCCCCGCCGCCTCCTGCGCCTGCTGCGTCAGCAGATGGGGCGTGCGCAATCCCATGAGCGCGTCCTGCCCTTGGGCCTGGGGCAGGTAGCGTCCGGTCAGGCCCGGCGCACCGCTGCGGTCGTCGACCAGATGGGCCACTCCCGCACCGCACACCCCCTGCCCGATGCCGAGCGCCATGCGCTGGAGAATGAGAGCGAGGCCCGCATCCTCCGGCGCGCCCTTGGCCGTGCGCAGCATCCGCGCGGAGGGCGCGTTCCAGCCGCGCACCATCGCGTCGACCCCGGCGCAGAGCTGTTCCACCGGATCCTGCGGAAACGGATCCTCCGTATCCTCGGCGATCAGCGACTTCGCATCGTCCACCAGCGCGCGCAGGGCGCGGGGCTCCAGATCCGCCTCTGACGCCGCGCCGGAATATTTCACATGGTCGAAGATGAGATTCTCGAAATCCTCCGGATCCATCCCCCGGACGATCTGCCCGAACCCTTGCAAAAGGCGAACATAGAGGATCAGCGCGCCCCGTTCGCCGACCCTGCGGGCAAGAGCGGGCAGACGCTCGTCAGTGATGCCGATGTTGAGCAGCGCCTCGGGCCCGCCCCACGCGGTTTCCGCCGGGGAGGCGCGCAGGGACAGGAGCCCGTCCTCATCGAGACGGGCGAACTGCGCCCGCGCCTCCTCCGCCATGACGGCGGTCGCGCCCTCCGCCCCGATCTCCGCCACCGTCCCGGCGGGCAGGAGGACACCGCGCGGGATCGGCAGCCCCAGCTCCGCCAGCCGGGCCAGCCGGGCGCCCCGCTCGCCATAGCGGGCGGGATCGGCCCCGGCGCCAAGCTCGTGCAGGCGGATGTATCTGATCGCGGCGTCCATCGCACCGGGTTCCCTTGTTTGCGGGTGCAGCATAGGCTCCGGTTCCGGCGAAAGGAAGGCGATTGCGGCGGTGCGTGTGCCCATGAAGGAGACGACCGTTCAACGAGCCGTCACCGGCCTCCCCGGCTGTCAGGCCGGAAGGGGCTGACGTGGCCCCTACCCTTCCAGAGCCTCGAACCGGGCGACCGGTGCCATGGCCGCACGGATCCGGTTGAGCAGGCAGAGCCGGTTACGCCGCACCACGGCATTGTCCGTGTTGACCTGCACATCGGTAAAGAACGCATCGATGGGCGCGCGCAGGGCCGCAAGGGCGGTCATGGCCCCCTCGAAATCCTCCGCTTTCAGCGCGGCGGCGATGGCAGGTTCGGCCCCGTCGAGGGCTGCGAACAACGCCCGCTCCGCATCTTCCTCGGCAAACTTCACGTCCGGGGTGCCCGAGTACTCGACACCGTCCTTCTTCTCCTCGGCGGCGAGGATGTTGTTCGCTCGCTTCCACCCCTGCACGAGGTTTTCGCCGTCCTCGGTGGTGAGAAAGGCCTGAAGCGACCGGACGCGATTCACCAGCAGCACCAGATCATCCTGCCCGCCAAGCTGGAAACAAGCATCGATCACATCGTGGCGGATACCTTCGCCCCTCAGATGCACCTTCAAACGATCGGCGATGAACGACAGCAGATCGTCCGTGTCGGCGACGGCCGGACCATCTCCCCGATCGCGGGCTCCGACCAGCGTTGCGGCACTGGGGAACGGCCCCTGCTGGGCGTTGAGGTTCATCCGCAAACCATTCCCGAGGACGAGCCGGACAACTCCCAGCGCCGCCCGCCGAAGGGCAAACGGATCCTTCGACCCTGTCGGTTTTTCGTCGATTGCCCAGAACCCGGTCAGCGTGTCGATCTTGTCCGCAAGGGCCACGGCGATGCTCACGGGTTCCGTCGGCACATCGTCGGACGGGCCGAGGGGCTGGTAGTGCGCCTCGCAGGCCGCAGCCACCGCGGGGGCGAGCCCTGCCTTCTCCGCATAGTAGCGCCCCATCAACCCCTGAAGCTCGGGGAACTCATAGACCATCTCGGAGGCAAGGTCGGCCTTGGCCACTCTCGCGGCCTGCTCGGCCAAATCCGCGTCCGCGCCCACCATCGGCGCGATCTCCCGCGCGAGCGCTGCGACGCGGGCGATCCGGTCCGCGACGGTTCCAAGCTTGCTGTGGAAGGTCACGTTCTCAAGCGGCTTTGCCATGCCCTCTAGCCCGATCCGGTCCACCGTCCGCAGGTCATTCTCCCAGAAAAACTTGGCGTCCGCGAGTCGCGCTGCAAGCACCTTGCCGTTGCCCGCAAGGATCGTCGCGCCGCCATCCACGGTTTCCCGGTTTGCGACCGTCACATACTTCTCGATCCGTCCGGTGCGGGGATTGCGGACGGAGAAAAATTTCTGGTGCTCCTTCATGGAGGTCTGCAGAACCTCCGGCGGCAGATCAAGGAACTCCTCAGCGATGTCGCCCATCAGCACGACAGGCCACTCGACCAGCCCTGCCACCTCCCGCAGCAGTCCCGGATCCTCAACGGCGTCGAGCCCCTGGGCGAATGCCATGTTGGTCGCCTCGGCCCAGATCCGCTCCCCCCGCTCCGCCGGATCGAGGATCACGTGGGCCTTCGCCAGCCGCGCGCGATAATCGTCGAACCCGGTGACCGAAAACCGCCCCGGCGCCATGAAACGATGGCCTTCCGTCGTATCGCCTGAGGAAGTCTCATCGACGCTGAGCGGCACAACCCGCGCCCCGCTTTCGTCCGACAACAGGCACAGGATGGAATGGAGTGGGCGCACCCAGCGCAGGGCACCGCTGCCCCAGCGCATGGATTTCGGCCAGGGGAAGCTGCGGACGGTCGCCTCCAGCACCTCCGCAATCACATCCTCCGCGGGCCGGCCCTTGCGTTCGATCACCGCAAACCAGACATCGCCCTTTTTGTCGGCGCGCGCCTCAAGCTGGTCCTTCGTCAGGCCCGTGGAGCGCAGGAACCCCTCCAGCGCCTTTTCCGGTGCGTCGACCCGCGGACCCTTGCGTTCCTCCCGGACATCCGGCGTCTCCGCCAGCACACCTTCGACCGCCAGCGTCAGCCGCCGCGGCGTGGCGAAGGCACCGGCGGAAGCGTAGGTGAGCCCCGCCTCCACCATCCCGTCGGTGACGAGCCGCTTGAGGTCTTCGGCGGCCTTGGGTTGCATGCGGGCGGGGATCTCTTCCGAAAAGAGCTCGATCAGAAGGTCTGGCATCGTCGTTCCTCGTTCCTGCCCGGCCTACTGGCGCACGACGCCCTCGGGGGGCGGCGGGCAGCGCATGGGCAGCGGGTTCCCGGCGAAGGCCGCCGTACCGCAATCGTTGATCTGGCGCCACATGAAGGCGCGCCCGTCCGGATACTGGGCGATGAAGCGGGAGAAGCCGTAGGGAACGTTGTCCTCCGCGAGGATCGCGGTGGCATCCCCCGACGCAATGTCCCCCGCGATGGTCTCCGCATCGAAACAGTCGAACCAGGACGGCGCGTTCAGGGGCTCCGCGACCCGGGCGAACTCGTCCGAGGGCCAGTAGTCCCAGTCCACCGTGAAGCAGGCGCGCATCTTCAGGGGCGATGTGGGCGCATCGATGCCCCGGTAGTCGCTGACGGGAAAGGCGTCGCCATAGGCGTCCACTTCCGTAAGCCCGGTGACCTCCTCGTAATAGGCCGTCGTCTGGTAGTACCAGAGTACGGCCCCAAAGAGTGCGGCGAAGCCCAGCAGCGCGGAGATGACGTACTTGCCGGACATCAGGCAGCCTCCGGCAGGAATTGACCGAAGGCGACCCGGTTGCCCGCCGGATCGTCGAGCATGATTTCCCGTACACCGTCAGGCGCGGGTTCGGTCCCCACGGCAATCGGGGCTCCCGCTGCACGGATCTCTGTGGCCAGTACAGCGACATCGTGCTCGTGGAGGCAATTCCGCCAGGCGTCGCGAACCCTCGGATCCGCGCCCTGCCGGGCAGTCAGCAAGACCCGGGCTCCGCCCCGGCAAAAGACGCCAAAGCCGGTGACAGGGTCCCCCGCGTCGATCACCATGCCAAAGCCCGGCACGTCCGTCCAGAACGCCCGCGCCGCCGGAACGTCCCGGACCCGCAGCACCGGCACCGCGGACTGCAGCGTCGCGCTCACGAGGCGTCCCGCCAGCCGCCGGCCTCGGTCCGCACGAAGGCATCCGCGCACTGTTTGGCGAGCGCCCGGACCCGCCCGATATAGGCCTGCCGCTCGGTGACGGAGATCACGCCCCGCGCGTCGAGCAGGTTGAACAGGTGGCTTGCCTTGATGCACTGGTCGTAGGCGGGCTGGGCCATCACGATCCGCCGCCCGGTCTTCGGGTCCGTATCGGGCTCCGCGAGAATGCGCGCGCACTCGCTTTCCGCATCCCTGAAATGCTGCTCCAGCATCGCGGTGTCCGCGGTGTCGAAGTTCCAGCGCGCATATTGCCGCTCCGCGTCCCGGAACACGTCCCCGTAGGTGAGCGGGATCGGCGTTTGCGGGTCGTTGAAGGGCATTTCGTTGCCGTCATCATAGCCGAGCACGTACATCGCAAGCCGCTCCAGCCCGTAGGTGAGCTCGCCCGAAACAGGATGGCAATCGTGCCCGCCGACCTGCTGGAAATAGGTGAACTGGCTCACCTCCATCCCGTCGCACCAGACCTCCCAGCCGAGGCCCCAGGCGCCAAGCGTCGGGCTCTCCCAATCATCCTCGACGAAGCGGATATCGTGCAGATCCATGTCGATGCCGATTGCGGCAAGGCTGCCCAGATAGATCTCCTGCAGATCCTTCGGCGAGGGTTTGATGATCACCTGGAACTGATAGTAGTGCTGCCAGCGGTTGGGGCTGTCGCCATATCGCCCGTCCGTCGGCCTGCGGGAGGGCTGCACATAGGCCGCCGCCCAGTGGTTGTCACCCAGCGCGCGCAGGGTCGTCGCAGGGTGAAACGTGCCCGCCCCGACCTCCATGTCGTAGGGCTGCAGGATGGCGCATCCCTTCTCCGCCCAGTAGGACTGAAGGCGCAGGATGATCTCCTGAAAACTCTTCGGTGCATCGGGTTTGGAAACGGTCATCTGCTCGGCCCTCGGTCAAACACGCGTCGTCTTAGGCCAGCCCGGCAGGCCCGTCAATCAGCCCGGATCGCCGCAGCGGGCACCCGCTTTCTTCTGGCCCAAAATATCCCCGCCGGAGGCTCCAAGTGTGCAGCGGGCACCGCGCCGGTTGGCTCGCATGCCGGTGCCACCGGGCCAGAAAGGGCGGGTGGGGGGCCCGTTGCCCGGAGGGCGCGGTCCTGCCCTTTCCGGGGGGCGCCGGGCTCACCCCCGCCAGAACCGCACGCTGAACAGCACGTAGACTGACAGAAGCTCTAGCCGCCCGATCAGCATGGTCATGGCGAGCACCCATTTCGCCGCGTCAGGCAGGCTGGCGAAGGTTTCCGTCGGCCCGATCCGCGGCCCAAGCCCTGGCCCGATGTTCGCAAGCGCGGTTGCCGCACCGGATAGCGCCGTCGTGGTGGACAGCCCCATCAACCCTAGCAGGATCGCCACCACCGCGAGCGTGAGCACGAAGAGGACGAAGAACGCCATGACCGACGAGATCACATCCTCCGGCACCGGACGGTTTTCGTATCGCGGCGTGAACACCCCGTGGGGATTGTGCAACTGCCGCACCTGGGTCACGAGAGCGGCGGCGAGCAGCTGGAACCGGAACACCTTGATCGAGCAGCATGTCGACCCAGCGCACCCCCCGATCAGACCGATCAGAAAGATCGTGGTGACCGGAAACGCCCCCCAGGTGTTGTAGTCGGCGGAGGCATAGCCCGTCCCGGTCAGAATAGAGACGGTGTTGAAGAGCGCCTTGCGGAACGCAAACTCCAGATCACCGGGCGTATTCACCGCCTGCCAAAGGGCGATGCCCGCAACCGTGATGCCCACGATGGAGAAAAAGACGCGGATCTGACTGTCCTGGAAGAGCGGCCGCGCCGTCCCACTCAAAAGCTGCACGTAGCGCACGAAGGGCAGGCTCGCGAGCAGCATGAAGACCACGGCAACATACTCTGCAGCCGCGGGCACCCGGGCAAAGGAATCGTTGTAGTTGGCGTAACCCCCCGTCGCCACAGTGGTCATCGCGTGCACCAGCGCGTCGATGAAGGACAGCCCCGCCCAGCTGTAGGCAAGCAGGGCCATGACCGTCAGCGCCAGATAGATCGACGAGACCGAGCCCGCGATCTCCGCTGCCCGGGGCAGGATCTTGCCGAACGTGTCGAACCCTTCGGAGCGGAAGATCTGCATGCCCCCGACCTTGAGCATCGGAAGGAACGCCATCGCCATGACGATGATCCCGATGCCGCCGAACCATTGCAGCATCCCCCGCCAGAGCTTGAGGCCGAGGCTTAGACCCTCGATATCCACGTAGATCGTCGAACCGGTGGTGGTCAGCCCGGACATCGCCTCGAAGAACGCGTCCGTGTAACTCACCCCCATGGGCTCCGGCGCGACCCAGAAGGGCACCGCACCGAAGATCGGCAGGGCAAGCCAGCATCCCGTTGTCAGCAGAAACGTCTGCTGGATCGTGAGACCCCGGGTGATGCTGTCCGCACAGCTCAGGATGAGGGAGATTCCGAACGCTATGGCGAAGAAGGCCGAAAACGCGAACGTCGACCAGGTCGCCGCCCCCTCGAACATGTCCGCGAGGAGCGGGATCACCATTGTCAGCCCCAGCGCGGTGACGAGCAGACCGATCACATAGCCGATGGGGCGGAACGAAATCATGGGCGGAGGGTCATCGCAGCCCGCCTTCCGTGTCAAGCGTGAAGCGCTGAAGCCGCTTTGCACCGGGCCCGGGAGCGCTTAGCCTGGCGTGACCCTGCCGGAGTGATGTCGCCATGTCCCACGTGTTTCCCCGCCACAGCCGCGCGGATCTGCCAACCATCGCGCGCGGCGAAGGCATCTACCTCTATGACAGGGAGGGCAAACGCTATCTCGACGGCTCCGGCGGCGCGGCGGTTTCCTGCCTCGGCCACGGGGACGCCGATGTGATTGCTGCAATCAAGGCGCAACTCGATGCGGCCGCCTACGCCCACACGAGTTTCTTCACTTCTGAACCCGCGGAGGATCTGGCGGATCGGCTGATCGCCGACGCGCCGGAGGGGCTTGACCGGGTCTATTTTGTCTCCGGCGGATCGGAGGCCGTGGAGGCGGCCCTCAAGCTCGCCCGCCAGTATGCCGTCGAACGGGGCGAGACCCAGCGCCACCGGATCATCGCGCGGGACCAGAGCTATCACGGCAACACGCTCGGCGCGCTCGCAACCGGCGGGAACGCGTGGCGCCGCGCCCCGTTCGCGCCGATGCTGATCGAGACGAGCCACATCCCCCCGTGCTTTGCCTACCGCCATCAGCGGGAAGATGAGACGGACATCGCCTACGGCGAGCGCGCCGCCGACGCGCTGGAAGCTGAGATCACCCGCCTCGGCTCGGAGAGCGTCCTCGCGTTCGTCGCCGAACCGGTCGTCGGCGCGACAGCCGGGGCGGTGCCCGCGGTCGATGGCTATTTTCGCAGGATCCGGGAGATCTGCGATCGCCACGGCGTGCTGCTGATCCTCGACGAGGTCATGTGCGGCATGGGCCGCACCGGGCACCTCTTTGCCTGCGAGGCGGACGGCGTACGTCCCGACATACTGGCGATCGCGAAGGGGCTCGGTGCGGGCTACCAGCCGATCGGCGCGATGCTCTGTTCCCGTGAGATCTACGACACCATCGCGGGAGGAAGCGGCTTCTTCCAGCATGGGCACACATACCTTGCCCATCCGACGGCCTGCGCCGCCGCCGGTGCGGTTCTGACCAAGCTGACGGAGGGCGGTCTCGTGGAGCGGTCCCGGGTCATGGGCGAACGGCTGCAGGGGGCGCTCGAGGCGGCGTTCGGCCAGCACCCCCATGTGGGGGACATCCGCGGTCGGGGCCTTTTCCGCGCAATCGAACTGGTCGCCAATCGGGACACGAAGGCACCGTTCGATCCGAAGCTGCAGCTTCACAAGCGGATCAAGCGGGCGGCGTTCGATGCGGGTCTCGCGTGCTATCCGATGGGTGGCACGATAGACGGTGTTCGCGGGGACCACATCCTGCTCGCGCCACCCTTCATCCTGGAGGATGCGCATATCGGGGAGATCGTCACGGCTCTCGATACCGCGATCACGACAAGCCTGCCGAGCTGAAAGGCGCACGCCCTTATCCTTCCGTTAGCAAAATTGCCCGATGGTGCGGCCAATCGAGCAATTTCGGGGGTGCTGCGTGCCACTTCTTCGGTCGTCCAAATGGGTTTTCGGTGTGGCCTTCGCGGTGCCGGTGCTGGCGCTCCTGATCGTCGCGGGCGCGAACCGCCTGTCCCTGCAAACACTCAACGGTCGGCTCGACGTCATCGACGCTACGGGCAAGCGTATCGCGGTGCTGGAGGAAGTTGACGCGGCCCTCATCGCCGTGCGCACCAGCGGCTCGGTGTGGGAAGCGAGCCGGACCCGCGAAACGGCTGCGGCCGCCATCGAGGATCTCATCGCCCTCGACAAGTCCCGCGCGGGGCTGGAGGCCGAGGGCCTCGGCCCCCTTTCCCGCCGCATCCAGAGCTTCGCCGATGATGCGACCCGATGGGTCAAGCAGGAACAGGAGATCGACGACGCGCTCGCCCCTCTCGGTGAGCGGCTGATCGCGCTCACGGACGCGCTGCGGGGTCTTTCGACCCGCGCGGACAGGGACCGTTCGATGCCCCTTCTCGTCGCTGCCAACAGGGCGATTGCGGAGGTGCAGACATCCAAGCTGCTGCTCTTTTCAGACCTCGATACCCTGACCCGGTCGCAGACCTTCGCGGTCAGCCAGGGGCATCTCATGGCCGCACGGGCCTTCCTCTCGGGCAGCGGCACACCGGCAAAGGCAATCGTAGACGAGCTCACCGTGTTGCAATCCGCCCTTGCCGGGGTTGCGGAAACCGCGCCCGAGCCCGCATCGGGCTCAGGCTTCACGTCAGCCGGGGAGATCGCGGCAACACTGACGCAGGCCATTGCGGAGGAGGCAAAGACGGTCGATCGCACGGCGACGGTTGCACGATCAGACGTGCTCTTTCAGTCCTCACTCATGACTTGGATAGGTCTGGCGGGCGGGCTTGTCACGATCGTCCTCGCCCTCCTCCTGCGCAGGACGCTCGGAACGTCTCCGCCCGCAGCGACCGCTCAGGTCACGACCGGTCCCGCGCCGGACGTCAACCGCCTCCATCGTCGGGCGCTCGATTCGACCGACACCCTGATCATGCTGGCGGACAATGACCGGAACATCGTTTACCTCAACACCGCACTGGAAACGATGTTCCGGGACGCGGAGACCGACATCCGCCAAGATCTGCCCCAGTTCGAGGTCGGGTCGCTCATCGGCTCAAACATCGATGCGTTTCATCGCAAGGCGGACCACCAGTCCCGCATGATCGCGGATCTGACGCACACGCACCGGGCGCGTTTCGCCCTCGGCGGACGTCACTTCGACCTCGCCATCAGCCCGATCAACGGCTCCGACGGGGATCGGATCGGCACGGTCGTCGAGTGGCAGGACCGAACACAGATCATCCGCACACAGGCGGAGATTGACCGGGTCGTCACCCATGCGCTGCACGGAGATTTCAAGGATGCCGCGGACCTGACCGACGCCCCTGCCCTGCTGCGCACCTCCGGCGAACAGATCAACCAGCTCGTCCGGTCCATAGATGAAAACATGACCGGAGCGCGCCGCGTCATCACCGCGTTCGCCCGCGGCAACCTTACCGAACGGATGCGCAAGTCTGGCGAGGGGGCGTTCAAGGATCTGCGGGAGGGTGTGAACGAGACCGTCGACAGCCTGTCCAGCCTCGTGCGCGACATCAAGGATTCCGTCGAAACCATGCACACGGCGACGGACAGTATCGCTGACGGGGCGGAGGCTCTGGCCGCCCGCGCGGTCAGCCAGGCGTCCCGTCTGCAGGAGACCGCGGCGACCATGGAAGAGATGTCGGCGACGATCAAATCCAACGCGGACAGCGCGGACAGCGCGCGGTCCCTCGCCGTCGAGGCGTCGAGCCAGGCGTCAAAAGGGGGCAGCGTCGTCGATGAAACGATCTCCGCGATGACCCGGATCGAAACCAGCTCCGGCAAGATCTCCGACATCATCTCCGTGATCGATTCAATCGCGTTCCAAACCAACCTCCTGGCCCTCAACGCGGCGGTGGAGGCGGCCCGGGCCGGGGATGCGGGTAAGGGTTTTGCCGTCGTCGCCTCGGAGGTCCGCACGCTCGCCCAGCGCTCTGCAGAGGCCGCAAAGGATATCAAGTCGCTGATCTCGGAGAGCACCGGTCAGGTCGCCGACGGTGTCAGCCTCGTCCATCGCACGGGCTCCGCCCTCACCGACATCGTCGGATCCGTCAAGCGGGTCGCGGACACGGTCGAGGACATCTCGACCGCAACCAAGGAACAATCCTCGGGCATTGCGGAGATCGCATCGGCGGTGAACCACATGGATCAGATGACCCAGCAGAACTCTTCCATGGCCGAACAAAGCGCCGCGGCCGCCCGCAACCTTGCGGTGCAAAGCGGAAGGCTCTCCGAGCTGGTGTCCCACTTCACCCTCGCCGACCGCCCCGCCTCGGTCGAAGCCACGGCGGATGCGGAGTGGCGCCGGGTTGAACGGCGGACCCGGCCCGAGGCTGCGCAGCTTCCCCCGCCACCGATTCCTTCGACCGCGCAGGCGATCGCCCTCGATGATGACGAGGACTGGGCGAGCTTCTGAGCGCGCGCCATGACCTGAGGGCATGGCGGACCCACCGGATTCGCGCGGCTCGGAGGAGGCGGCGATGTTAGGTTCGGGTTATTCCCTGGAATGATCCATGCGCATCCTGCTTTCCTTCGCCGCCCTGTTCCTGTCGATTGTCTTCGTGCAATTGTCGTCCGGGGCGATGGGCCCGCTCGATGTGCTGTCCGGCGTCGCGCTCGGCTTTTCGACGGCGGAGATCGGGCGTCTCGGCTCAGCCCATTTCGTCGGCTTTTTCATCGGCTGCTGGTGGGCCCCGCGGATCATGGGGTCCGTCGGCCACGGGCGCACGTTCGCCGTCTTTGCCGCCTTCGGAACACTCGGCGCGCTTGGTCACACGCTGACAACAGACCCCAACGTGTGGGCCGTGCTCCGGGTGCTGACGGGCATGGCTGTCGCGGGATCCTACACCGTCGTCGAAAGCTGGCTGCAGGCGAAGGTGACCAACGCCACCCGGGGCCGCGCGCTCGGCGCGTATCGGCTCGTCGACATCACCGCATCCCTCGCGGGCCAACTGATGATCGGGTTTCTCACACCCGCGGCCTATGTCTCCTACACGATCCTCGCGATCTTCTGCTGCCTGAGCCTGCTGCCCCTCACTCTTTCCACCGCGCAGGCCCCGAAGACACCAGCGGCCCCGCGTTTGCGCCCGGGCCGGGCGCTCGCGCTCAGCCCGCTGGCGGCAGCCGCTGTCATGGTGTCGGGCCTGACGATGGCCTCCTTCCGGATGGTCGGACCGCTCTATGCCGTGGGTGAGGGGCGCGGCACGGTGGAGGTTGGCTACTTCCTCGCCGCGGGCCTTCTCGGTGGCGCGCTGGCACAGGTGCCCATCGGTTGGCTCGCGGACAAGATCGACCGCCGCCGCGTACTCCTCATCCAGTCACTCGCCGCAATTGCGGTCGCGATGGGGCTCTATTCCGGCGGGCTACCGGGGGACGTGGGGTTCTATGGCGGCGCGCTGCTCTTCGGCTTCGCGGCGTTCCCGCTGTTTTCCGTCGCGGCCGCCCACGCAAACGACCACGCTGAGGCGGACGAGGTGGTGGAGCTGAACGCGGCCCTCATTTTCCTCTATGCCTGCGGTGCTGTCCTCGCGCCCGTTGTCGCCGCCGCGCTGGTGGAAGGGTTCGGGCCGCGGGCGCTCTTCGGGTTCATCTCCGCCGCGCATGTCCTTCTCGTTCTGTTCGCCCTCAGCCGGATGCGCGCACGGCCAAGCCCGGAGCGGCGGACGCCCTACACCTACTTGCCCCGCACGTCGCTCATCCTGCGCAGGCTCTTCAAACGGCGCGGCTGAGGCGCTGGCGCCTCCGCACCGGATCGGGTAAGCCTCGCCCATTACCTGAGATATCGAGCGGACATCATGGCGCGCATCCTCATCACTTCGGCGATCCCCTACATCAACGGGATCAAGCATCTGGGCAATCTTGTGGGCTCCCAACTGCCCTCCGACGTCTATGCCCGTTTCATGCGGGCGCAGGGCCACGAGGTGATGCATATCTGCGCGACCGACGAGCACGGCTCCCCGGCGGAACTGGCCGCGGCAAAGGCGGGCAAACCCGTCGCGGAGTATTGCGCGGAGATGCATGAGATCCAGGCCGGGTTGGCCAAGGGCTTTCGCCTCGACTTCGACCATTTCGGCCGCTCCTCAAGCCGGGAAAACCGGGAGCTGACGCAGCACTTCGCGGCACAGCTCGACCGGCAGGACCTGATCAAGGAGGTCGTCGAACATCAGGTCTATTCGATTTCCGACGGGCGGTTCCTCGCGGACCGCTACGTGGAGGGCACCTGCCCCAACTGCGGCTACGACAAGGCCCGTGGCGATCAGTGTGAGAACTGCACCAAGCAGCTCGACCCGAAGGATCTCATCAACCCGCGCTCCGCCATCTCCGGTGCCACGGATCTGGAAGTGCGGGAGACGCGACACCTGCACCTGCGCCAGTCCGCACTGCGCAACCAGCTTTCCGACTGGATCGACAGCAAGGGGGACTGGCCGGTCCTCACCACCTCCATCGCCAAAAAGTGGCTCAATGACGGGGATGGCCTGCAGGACCGCGGGATCACCCGCGACCTGAGCTGGGGTGTGCCGGTGGAGAAGGACGGCGCACCTTGGCCGGGGCTCGAAGGCAAGGTCTTCTACGTCTGGTTCGACGCGCCCATCGCCTACATCGCCGCGACCGCCGAGGGGCACGCGGACTGGGAGCGGTGGTGGCGCACGGACAAGGGTGCGGAGGATGTCAAATACGTCCAGTTCATGGGCAAGGACAACGTCCCCTTCCATACGCTGAGCTTCCCCGCCACCATCCTCGGCTCCGCCGAACCGTGGAAGCTCGTCGACTACATCAAGTCGTTCAATTACCTCAACTATGAGGGAGGGCAGTTTTCCACCAGCCAGGGGCGCGGTGTGTTCCAGGATCAGGCGCTTGCCCTTTTGCCGAGCGACTACTGGCGCTGGTGGCTGATGAGCAACTGCCCGGAGACCTCCGACAGCGAATTCACCTGGGAAAGCTTCCAGGGCGGCGTGAACAAGGACCTCGCGGACGTCCTCGGCAACTTCGTCAGCCGGGTGACCAAGTTTTGCCGGTCCAAGTTCTCCGCGGCCGTGCCGGAAGGCGCCTATGGCACGGACGAAGAAGCGCTGATCGCGGATCTCGCGGCCCGCACAGCCCGCTACACTGCGCATATGGAGGCCATGGAATTCCGCAAGGCCGCCGCTGAGCTGCGCGCGATCTGGGTTGCGGGCAACGAGTATCTGCAGGCAGCGGCCCCATGGTCGGTCATCAAGACCGACGAGGCGCGGGCTGCGGGGATCATCCGTCTCGCGCTCAACCTGATCCCGTTCTACGCGGAGCTGTCGGCCCCCTTCATCCCCGATGCGAGCGAAACCATGCTTGCGGCGATGGGCGTGGAGCCCGGCGGATGGCCTGTAGACGTGCCCGCAGCACTCGACCGGCTCGCGCCCGGTGCCGCCTTCACCGTACCCGATGTGCTCTTTGCGAAGATCACCGACGACGCGCGGGAGGAGATGGCGGCGCAGTTCGCGGGCCAGTCCTGATCCGCTGGCCCGGGACCAGCCAGGCCGCGACCGCAGCCGTGCCGCTCGCACCGGGGCCGGAGATGCTCGTCGAAGGGACCGAACGATATCAGGATGCGCTAGGCCGAATGCTCGGCGGCTCGGGTGGAAGCGCGCACAACCTTGCGACAGAGGCGGTGCTGACCGTCGGGTCCCGAGACAGGGTAACTGTCACCCTCGGCGGAAACCGTGCCGGCCACCTCGCGGGCGGTCTTGCGCAGACACTCCGCGTTCTGTCCGATGATGGGAACGGCGCGCCTCTGCGCTGTGCTGCCCGGATCAACGGTCGCTTCGGCACGCACCTGACCGTCTCGCTCATGCTCGCCCGGCCGCCCTGGATCCTGTCCTGATACAATTGACCGCTTGACCCCCATGCACCGGCTCCGCGACATGGGGTAAGCCGAAAGGAACCCAGCAATGTCCGCCCCGCCCCCGGGTCCCCCAGACCTGTCCATTGAGCCTGCGCACCGGGACAATCTGCGCGGTCTGACGTGGATCCTGTTCTCCGTGATCGCGTCGAGCGCCATGAGCGTCGCGGTGCGCCCGGTCTCGCTGGAGGTGGACAGCCGCATGGTCGTCATGTTGCGGGCGGGGATCACCTGCGGGCTCCTGCTGGTGGCGATCCCGCTGATCTGGCGGTACCGGGACAGGATGCGGTTCTCCCGCCCCCGGGACCATCTGATCCGCGGCGCGCTGATCGCATTCTCGACACATCTGGGGTTCTACACCCTGGCCAGCATTCCCCTGGCCACCGCGTCGGTCCTGTTCTTCACAGCACCGATATTCGCCACCCTTCTGGCGATGGCCGTCCATGGCGAACGGGTCGGGCCAAGGCGCATCGCCGCCGTCGGCGCGGGGTTTGCCGGGGCCCTGATCATCCTGCGTCCAGGCTTCCGCACGTTCGAACCTGCGATGCTGGCCGCCCTCGGCTCATCGCTCCTCTTTGCGCTCGCGCTGACCATGTCCCGCGGCCTCGCGCGGGCGGACGGACCGATGTCCACCTACGTGTCGTCGGTGGTTGTCACGGCGGTGATCAGCCTTCCGCTGGCGGCTCCTGTCCTTGCCCTGCCGGTCTCGACCTACGCATGGGTCGCGACTGCCGTGCTCGTGGTCGCGGGAGGGGCCCGCGGCGTCGCGGACATCCAGGCGTATCGCTACGGCGACGCGGCGGTGCTTGCCCCTGTCACCTATCTCCGCCTCGTGTTCGTCGGGATTGCCGGATACCTGATGTTCGACGAACGCATCGACGGGCCGACGCTGCTGGGCGCGGCGATCATCGTAACCGCGACGCTCTACATCGCGCAGCGGGAGCGGATGCTGAAGAAAGAAGATTGACGGCGACGAGACGGAGCGGCGGCGAAGCTGTGCCGGTTGGGTACCAGCCCCCTTCAAGTCTCGGCACGGGCGACGCTGATCGGGGGACCGGACCAGGGACCCGCGCCTTGATCCTCTGGCGGTCGGACCACCGGTCAGATCGCGTGTTCAGAGGGCCTTTCGCGCGCGCAACGCTGCGGAAATCGTGCCATCGTCGAGATAGTCGAGCGCACCTCCGATCGGCACACCTTGAGCGAGCGACGTCACCTTCACACCCGCCCCCTCGAACTGATCCGCGAGGTAATGGGCTGTGGTCTGCCCGTCCACGGTCGCGTTAAGGGCCAGGATCACCTCCTCGATCCCGTGCCGCTGCACCCGTGACAGAAGGTGCGGGACGCGCAGCTCATCAGGGCCGATGCCGTCAAGCGCGCTCAGCACACCGCCCAGCACATGAAACCGCCCCTTGAACACCGCCGCACGCTCCACGGCCCAGAGGTCGGCGACATCCTCGACCACACAGATCGACGTCGGATCCCGCTTCGGATCGAGGCACACAGCACAGCGGTCGCCAGACCCGATATTGCCACACTCCACGCACTCCCGCGCGGTGGCGGAAACGTCCGCCATCGCGCTCGCAAGCGGCTCGAGCAGGAGCCGCCGCTTCTTCACCAGATGCAGGACCGCGCGCCGGGCGGAGCGCGGGCCGAGACCCGGCAGCTTCGCCATCAGATCAATGAGCTGTTCGAGCTCCCTGCCCGGCCCGGTCTCGCTCATGCCACCCGGCGCAGAATGACAGACCCGACGGAGTAGCCCGCGCCGAAGGAGCAGATCACGCCGAGATCCCCGTTCGTCATGTCGTCCGAATGCTTGGAGAAAGCGATGATCGACCCGGCGGAAGAGGTGTTGGCATAGTCCTGCAGGATGTTCGGCTGTTCCTCCCGGCTGGGCTCCCGTCCCAGAACGCGCTTGCCGATCAGGTCGTTCATGGTCTTGTTCGCCTGATGCAGCCACATCCGGCTGAGCTCGTCCGGGGCGACACCGGTGTCCGCGAGGTGCTTGGTCATCAGATCGACCACGATGGGCACGACCTGTTTGAAGACCTTGCGCCCCTCCTGCATGAACTGCATGTCGCGTCGATCTTCCATGCCGTGGGGCCGGGTGCGGCGCAGGAAGCCGTTATTGTTGCGGATGTTGTTGGAGAACTGGGTGAGGCAGCGGGTGCCGAGAATCTCCCAATGCTCTCCGGTCGCATCCTCCGCGCGCTCCAGCACGACCGCCGTGCAGACGTCGCCGAAGATGAAATGGCAATCCCGGTCACGCCACTCAAGGTGACCGGACGTGATCTCCGGGTTCACCATAAGCACGGATTTCACCGAGCCGGAGCGGATCATGTCCGCGGCCGCCTGAATGCCGAAGGTCGCCGAGGAACAGGCGACATTCATGTCGAAGGCAAAGCCGTCGATGCCGAGGAGCTGCTGGATTTCCACGGCCATTGCCGGATATGCCCGCTCCATGTTCGACGCCGCGCAGATGACCGCGCCGATATCCTCCGCCGAGCGACCGGCCTGCGCGAGCGCGGTGCGCGCGGCGTCCACGGCGATCTCCGCCATCAGGCTGGGTTCGTCGTCGCTGCGCTCCTCAAACCGCGGATACATGCGCGCAGGATCGAGAACGCCCTCTTTTTCAAGGACATAGCGCTGTTCAACACCGCTGGCCGACTTGATGAAGTCCGCGTCCGAACGCCCCTTCGCCTCCCGCGTACCGGCCGCGATCTCCTCCGCATGTTGGGCGTTGTAGAGATCAGCGTGGGCGTTGAAAGCGGCAACGAGTTCGTCGTTGGTGATGACCTGTGACGGGGTGAACACCCCGGTGCCGGTGATTGCGGGTGTGAACATAAGTTCCAGCCTCTTGTTGTTATCGCGTCTTGTGCCGGTTCAGAAGGGCAGCTTCATGCCCTCAGGCAGGTTGAGCCCTTCGGTGACCTTCGACAGTTCCTCCTGCGCAGCCTCCGCGGCGCGGTTCTGAGCATCGGTGACTGCGGCAACGATCAGGTCTTCGACCACCTCGCGCTGGTCCGGCTCAAAGAGAGAGGGATCGATGGTCAGGCCGCGCAGCTTGCCCTTGGCCGTGGCGACCGCCTTGACGAGACCGGCACCGGATTCCCCTTCGACCTCGAGATCGTCGAGACGGGCCTGCGCCTCCGCCATCTTTTCCTGCATTTCCTGCGCCTGCTTCATGACCTTCGCCATGTCGCCGAGCTGACCCAATCCCTTGAACATATCGCACCCCATTGCCGCGTTTCCGCTCCACACATACGCCTTGCGAGATCGGGGGACAAGGACGGGGCGGCCCGGCACATCAACACTGTCGCCAGACATGAATGGGGGAGAAGGCCGGATCCAGCCTTCTCCCCGTCCCCCCAAAACACGGTCCGCAGCAACACCCCTGAGCGCGAACCGAAGCGCCCCTAGCTCTGGAGGTCAGCCTCTCTATATAGGTCGACCGCCACGTTCATCTCGCGATAAAGCTGGTTTGACAGGCGAGAGAGCCTTGAAAGCTCCAGATCGGACAGACGCACCCCCGTTGCCGCCTGATCGAGAATGGGCTTCACGTCCTGCCAAAGATCCGTCACCACATCGAGCTGCCGGGCCGCCTCCATGCTCGGCGGCGGGGTCAGCCCCAGCCCTTCAAACCCCGTCTTGAGCTTGCTCAGCGACAGATCGAAGTTCTGGATCGTGGTCACCAGCGTCTCCTGCCGTTCCGCAGACGGGCCGAGGGCCCGAACGAGGCACGCCTCCTTCACCGACTTCATGATCAGCGTCCGCTGGCGGCCCGCGATGTCGAGTGTGATGGCCTCCGACAACGGAATCTGCGGCGTGACGGAGCCATATGCGCGCGCAGTCGTGGAAACCGCGATGTTCATGAACGTCAGCACCTCAAGGCTTGCCGCATCGAGCGGTTCCAGCAACGCAGGCTCGACCGCCGCCTCCTCCATCACGCCGGAGACGATGGTGCTGTAGGTTGTCCAGGGCGCCTCGATCCGATCGAGCGCCTTGATCACCCGGCGGAACTGTTCGGCCTGCAGGCCAAGCGCCGGATCACCGTTGCGCAAACCGTCCTCCGTCGCGACGAAGAGGTCGTATGCCCCCACCAGTTCGTCGAACTTCGCGGCCGTCTCAATCCCCTCCGAAATGTAGCAGGCGGCCCGGGCGATCCGCTGACTGAGCGACCGCTGGCGGCCGGTCAGGTTGATCCGGTCGAGCGCCTCCTCCGCGGAAATCGGCCCGGACCGAACGTTCCCGGCCATGGCAGGCTGCGCCCCCACGCCCGCCATGGCCAGTCCCGTGAGAAGTGCAAAGGTCTTCGAAATCGAGGTCGTCATGTCAGTCCCCCACAGTCGAGATGTGAACCGCCCGCCACCCCCACCGGCAATCGGGCATGTCCTGAGGATGGGTCCCAAACCTTTCCAATTCCTAACCGGAATGTTGCGGCGGGTGGATGGATTGACGCAGGGCCCAAACGGGCGCAAAGTCGAAGCGGCATATTAGAAACGGCGCTCTTATCTCTGTTATATAACAATAATTCTGTGTCCTAGGTCGAGTTTTGCGGTATCGGCGGAAGAGAAACGCCAACCATATATGTTCAATTGATTTGTCTTTTCCCGCCACGCGCCCGCGATTCCTTTAACGCGGACACCGGATCCCGAAACGAAAAAGGGCGCCCGTTTCCGGACGCCCCTGCTCGATGTTTCTTATGTCGGGCTCAGGAGCCCGCACTTTCGTAGAGGCCCACGGCCTGGTTCATGGTCTTCAGCAACGGCTCGCTCATCTGGGCGAGCTGGCGGATCTCGCTCTCGGTCAGCGCGTCACCAGTCGCCGCCTGATCGAGGAGAGATTTGACCGGGGCCCAGAGCTCCTGCACCTCAGCGAGCTTGTCTGCGACGGCACCTGTCGGGGCGGACATGACGCCCACATCCTGCATGCCGAAGCGGAGCGCGGTGAGAGAGAGGTCAAACATGCCCACAGTGCCCTTCAGCGCCTCCGCGAACACTTCCGGCGTGTCGGACACCCGCATGAGGCAGGCTTCCTTGACTGCCTTCTGGGTCAGCATCCGCTGGCGACCGGCCACATCCACGGTGATCGTGAGGGTAAGCGGCACGTTCGGTGTGACGGACCCGTAGGCGCGCGCGGTGGTGTTGACCGCCCGGTTCATCAGCGTCAGGACCTCGACGCTTTCCGAATTGATCGTCTTGAGCTCGCGCACCTCGAACTGCTTGGTCTCGATCCCTTGCTCCACGAGCTTGGAGTAGATCGACCAAGCAAGGTCCATCTTGTCGAGCGCGTTGAGCACCCGGCGGTAGCGTTCAGGCTGCAATCCGATGTCCGGATCACCCGCACGGAGCGCTTCGTTCGACCGGACGAACAGGGCATAAGCCGCATCCATCTGATCGAAATGCACGTCCGCGGCAACGTCCGTTGCCATGAGGCAGGCCGCCTTCGCCATGCGCTGGCTCAGCATCCGCTGGCGGCCGGCGACGTTGACCCGCAGAGCAGCCTCCGACGCGGAAACCGTGGGCAGGCCGGGTGCGTCCGCCTCATTGCCCAGTGTCGGCAAGGAAGTTAGAGAGATGGCGACAGCCATCGTCGCTGCGAAACCGCAGCGTTTTCGGTTCGAAGATGTCATCTTGCCCCCCCAGGCAAATTCAGTGACCGTCCTAAACCACAACGATTGCTGCGTAGCCCCCATGCAACCGTGCGGATAGATCCCGTATACCATTACGGACGTAACGTCGTGCAACTGCTGAATTTTGGCAATTTCTGGGCAATGAAACTTTTCAGCCGAACGGATCCACCGGTTCCCAGTCATCATCCACGTCGTCCGGATCGATCGGCACCACGTCCTCGTTGCTGTCCGCGAGAAGATCGGGCTTCCTCACCGACAGTATCGTTGCCCCCGGGAAACAATCGAGGACGGCAGTGACCAGAGGATGTGCCTGCGCCTGATTTGTAAGATCGTCGCGCTCGCGGTTCTGCTGCTCCGCGATGGTGGCACCGCCACCGCCGGACACGACGGTCACGCCCCAGCGTACACCGGTCCAGGTCTGCAACCGCTGGCCGAGGGTCGCGGCGAGGTCCTGCGGTGCGTCCTCCGTTGGCTCGAATTCGATTCGTCCCGGGCGGTAGTCCGCAAGGCGCAGGTAGGTCTCCACATCGAAAAGCAGCTTTGCGTCCCGCCGGGCCCGGATGAGAGCCACCACATCCTCGAAGGCGGCAAAGCGATCCAATGCGGAAGGGGCCGGCGTCGCCTCCGCCACCGCGGGCGCAAGCGCGTGTGAGGCGCGCGGACCTGCGGGGGTGCTGCCTCCTCCGACCTGGGCGGCTGCAGCGCTCACGGCTCCCTGCCCCGCGCCGTCGAGGCGGGCGACGAGGTCGCCGGGGCTCGGCAGATCCGCCACGTGGGTCAGGCGAATGATCGCCATCTCCGCGGCCATCATCGCGTTGGGAGCCTGGGCCACTTCCTCCAACGCCTTTAGGAGCATCTGCCAGGTGCGGGTGAGGACCCGCATCGGCAGCTTTGCCGCCATCTCCAACCCGCGGGTGCGCTCGTCCGGACCGATCGTGGGATCGTCGGCAGCGTCCGGCGTGATCTTGACGACGGAGGTCCAGTGCGTGACCTCCGCAAGGTCCCGGATCACCGCGAGCGGATCGGCACCCGCGGCATACTGCCCGCCAAGCTCGGCGAGCGCGCCCGCCGCATCGCCCGACATGATCAGATCGAAGAGATCGAGCACCCGTCCCCGGTCTGCGAGCCCGAGCATCGCGCGCACCTGTTCCGCTGTCGTCTGCCCGGCCCCATGGGAGATCGCCTGATCCATCAGCGAAAGCGCGTCTCGGGCAGAGCCCTCCGCCGCGCGGGTGATCAGAGCGACAGCGTTATCCGCAAGCTCCGCCCCTTCTGCCGCAGCGATACGCTTGAGATGCGCGATCATGTCCTCCGGCTCGATCCGGCGCAGGTCAAAACGCTGGCACCGGCTGAGCACCGTCACCGGCACCTTCCGGATCTCCGTTGTGGCGAAGATGAACTTCACATGCTCCGGCGGCTCCTCCAGCGTTTTCAGAAGAGCGTTGAAGGCGGAGGTGCTGAGCATGTGCACCTCGTCGATGATATAGACCTTGTAGCGGGCGGAAGCAGCACGATAGGCAACGGAATCAATGATTTCACGGATGTCGTTGACCCCGGTTCGGGAGGCTGCATCCATCTCAAGCACATCGACGTGCCGCCCTTCCATGATGGACGTGCAGGGCTCGCACACGCCGCACGGAGTGATCGTCGGGCCGCCGGTGCCGTCCGGACCAATGCAGTTGAGCCCCTTCGCAATGATCCGCGCCGTGGTGGTCTTGCCCACCCCGCGCACACCGGTCATGATGAAGGCATGGGCGATCCGCCCGCTTTCGAACGCGTTCTTCAGCGTGCGCACCATCGCATCCTGACCGATCATGTCGGCGAAGGTTTCGGGGCGGTACTTGCGGGCGAGCACCTGATAGGCGGTATCGGACATCTGGCCTCCGGTCGGAACCCACGTAATTCACGCCGCGGGTCCGCCCAAGTCAACCGGCCTTCCCAATTTTCGCGGATGGGTTTCCCCGGCGTCCCCGTCGGGGTAACATGGGCCTGCCGAGACGGGACGGCATCCGGGTCCGCGGAAAGCAGTGAGCATCCCTCTTCAGACGACCGACACATCACCGGTTTTTCTTGAGCCCGTCGAGCGGACCATCGGGCCTTCGATCAGGAGAAACCCATGTCCCGAGATCTCGATAGACTGCGTCAGGCGGCGAAACACCTGCGTCGCGACTTCGCGAGGGGTGACGCGGACGCGTCTCGCCGCGTCGCCGCCATCCTGCCTCACGCGACGGTGCTTCGCCACGCGGACGCGCTCCACATCCTCGCCCGTGAGGCGGGCGCGGAAAGCTGGCCAAAGCTCAAATTTGCGTCGGAGCTTGCATCCGCGGACCGCGCCACGCGGGCGGAGCGATTGAAATATGCTCTCTATCTCGGCCAGCACTGGCGGGTCGACGCGCTCTTGTCAGCCGATCCGGCCCTGCCGGACCACCACATGACCCTCGCCATCGCGCTCTACGATGTGGCGCGGGTGCGCGCAGCTCTCGAGGCTGACCCGTCGCTCGCGATTGCTGCATATGGCCCGCGTCGTCCGATCCTCCACCTCGCCTTTTCCCAGTACCACCATCATCGGCCTGATCTGCGCGACGCGATGATCGAAATCGCGGAGATGCTGGTGGCGCATGGGGCGGACGTGAACGACGCGTACCCGTCCGAACCGGACGGGCCGCACATGCTCTCCGCCCTTTATGGCGCGCTCGGCCATGCAAACAACGTGCCTCTCGCGCGGTGGCTGCTTGAACGGGGGGCAAACCCGGATGACTACGAATCGCTCTACCACGCGACGGAGCTCGGACATCATGACGGGCTTCGGCTGCTCCGGGAGTTCAACGCGACCACGGCGGGAACGAATGCGCTCGCCCGCATGCTCGACTTCGATGATCTGGAGGGGGCGCGACTTTTGCTGGAGATGGGGGCGGATCCGAACGAGACGGTGCCGCCCCACCCGTCCGGAGAGCCGGTCCCGATGATCCCTGCCCTGCATCAGGCCGCGCGGCGCGGCCGGGATGGGCGCTTCGCCCGTCTGCTGATGGAGTTCGGGGCGCGGGGCGATCAGGACTACAACGGTCACGGCGCCTACGCGCTCGCCCGGATCATGGGAAACCGTGACTTTGCCACCGCTCTTGAGGAACTCGGGCTCGCATCCCCGCTCACACCTCTCGAACAGACCCTCGCAGACTGTGCCGATGGCACGCTGCACCCAAGCCCGATCCCGCCGGGTACCGCCCTGACGGCGGAGGCCGCGCTTCTGCCCGTGCGCCTTGCGGGAGACGACACGCGGCTCGATCATCTCAAGGCCCTCTTGGCGGCGGGACTGCCCTTCACCGTTGTGGATGAGATGGAGCTGCCCCCGCTGCACATCGCCCTGTGGCAGGGTCAGGTGCAAACGGTGACCTGGCTCTTGCGCCAGAACCCGGACCTCACCCACTTCAACGCCTACGGGGGGGACGCGTTGGGAACCCTCATGCATGGGGCGGACAACGCACCGAAGATGGCGCAGCAGGATCACGTGGCTTGCCTGAAGCTGCTGCGGGCCGCAGGCGTCCCGTTCCGTGCGGAGGAAATGCAGGGCACCGGATCGGAGGAGATGCTCGCAGCCCTTGAGGACTGGCAGGCGTCGCGTGCGATGGAAGGTGGTGGGTGAGAGGCTGGACAACGACCCAAGCGGGGCTCGTTACGGCTGCTTCCTTCCGGATCTGACCGGGTTGGCGAGGCGCCTGCCCGCGCCAACCTCTCAGCGTCTAAGTACGGCCTTTGGCATCCGGGTTCAAGGGCAGACGGTGCAATCGCCACCGAAGCCGCCGACGAGGATACGGCTGCCTTCGCCGATCGTGATGGCCCCGGCGGCCTCCTGCGCGCCCGGCCCGTAGAGCGCGCCGTCCATCGTGCCGGCGCGGCGCGCATCAAAGGTGCGGGTGTTGGGCGTTGTGACAGCCACCGTGGTTGCAGACCCGGCAAAGGTGGAGCCCGTCAGCGTGCCCGCAAGGTCGATATCGTTGAAAGGCGTGAGGCTCGCGTCCAGCACCTGAGCGTTGGTAATGTCACCGCTTACTGCTTTCGTGTCGAAGTTCACCACCAGCATACTGTCGCCGACCACGTCGTGCATCTCCACAGCCGAGGCGGTCGTGGTGGTCAGTGATCCGACGAACGTGCCCTCGTAGGTCGCCGTTCCGGTCTTGCTCACCGTGTCTGCCTCCGGCGTCACGGAGCCTGCGTGGAACCGCGAGAGGGTCGTTGTGCCGGTCGTCCGGTCGTAGGTCCAGGTGCCGAACACCGCGTGATCGAGCTGGCCGACGGCGGCGGTGATCGAGCCTGAGGCGTCCGAGCCGGTATATTCGCTGAACGCGCCCGTGGCCGTCAGGCTCGCCACAATGGTCGAGACGCCGTCGATGTCGAACGTCACCGTGTTCGATGCGCTGTCGAAGGTTGCTGTGGTCGGGAAGCTGTCGGATCCGCTTGAGGTGACACCGGCGGTTCCGACCTCCGCGGTTTCCTGGGTCAGCGTGATCGTGTTTTCCGATGACCCGCCGGATCCATCGCCGCTTGCAGCGCATCCCGCGAGTGCGGTCATCACCGCACACACTATTCCATACTGGCCGAAGCCACCCCGCTGTCCCATGTGAGCCCCCTCCTGAGACGTGAACCACAAGGCTCATCAATCAAGGCGGCGGATATGCGGCGCAACTGTGGCACAACTGTGGCGTGTGCTGCCTAAACCTCGTCGGGGAAGTGCTTCATGGTAAGGCGGATGGGGTTCGGCGCGGCCTGCCCGAGGCCGCAGATCGACGCATCGGCCATCGCCTCGCACAGATCTTCGAGCAGGGGTTGATCCCAGCTGTCCGCCTGCATCAGCTTGACCGCCTTCTCGCAGCCGACGCGGCAGGGCGTGCACTGTCCACAGCTTTCATCCTCGAAGAAACGCAGCATGTTGAGGGCCGCATCCCGCGCCCGGTCCTGATCCGACAGGACGACAACAGCGGCGGAACCGATGAAGGTGCCATGTTCCTGCAACGTGTCGAAATCGAGCGGGACATCGTCCATGGAGGCGGGAAGCAGGCCGGAGGACGGACCACCGGGCTGGTAGGCCTTGAAGGCATGTCCGTCAAGCATCCCGCCCGCCATTTCAATCAGTTGCGCGATGGTCTGACCCGCGTCGGTCACGTAGACGCCCGGGTTCTTCACCCGACCGGAGACGGAGTAGGCCCGCATCCCCTTGCGCCCGTTGACGCCGTGATCGCCAAAGACACCTGGACCCTCCCGCACGATCCGCGCGATCCAGTAGAGCGTTTCCACATTGTGGACGAGGGTCGGGCGGTCGAAAATGCCGACCTGTGCCACATAGGGCGGACGGTGGCGCGGCAGGCCGCGCTTGCCCTCGATGCTCTCGATCATCGCCGACTCTTCGCCGCAGATGTAGGCTCCGGCCCCCCGGCGCAGGTCGATATGTCCCGGCGGCACGATCCCCGCAGCCTCCAGCGCCGCGATCTCTCGCCGCAGCAGTTCCAGAACCGCGGGATATTCATCGCGCATGTAGATGAAGCAGGTCTCCGCCTCGACGGCCCACGCCGCGATCAGCATCCCTTCGAGGAAGAGGTGTGGATCCCGCTCGAGCACGTAGCGGTCCTTGAACGTGCCGGGCTCGCCCTCGTCGCCGTTCACCGCGAGGAAGCGCGGCCCCTCCGCGGCCCGGACGAAGGACCATTTGCGGCCGGAAGGGAACCCTGCCCCGCCCATCCCGCGCAGACCGGAGCTCAGCACATCCTCCTGCACATCGTCCGGCGTGCGGCTTCCCTCGCGGAGCGCAAGCAACTGGTCGTAGCCCCCCGCAGCGCGGTAGGCGTCGAGCGCCATGTAGTCAGGCAGATGGGCGTGGGTGTCGTCCGCGGCAATTGCCCCGGCGACCTTCTCCGCCGTCGCGTGATCGATATGGTTATGTCCAAGCTCAAGCGTTGGGGCCGTGTCGCAGCGCCCCATGCAGGGCGCGCGGACCACCCGCACCTCCCGCCCGCCATTGTACTGCGCGGACAGCTCGGCCATCAGCTCCTGCGCACCCGCAAGCTCGCACGAGAGGCTGTCGCACACCCGGATCGTGAGGGCGGGGGGCATCTCCTCCCCTTCCTTCACCACGTCGAAATGGGCGTAGAAGGTCGCAACCTCGTACACTTCAGCCTGGCTCAGGCGCATCTCCTCGGCGAGCGCGCGAAGGTGGGCAGCGGAGAGGCCATGATAGCGGTCCTGGATCAGGTGCAGGAATTCGATGAGCAGATCACGCCGCCGGGGGCGATCGCCGAGCAGATCGCGCACCTCCGCAAGGGCTGCATCGTCGAACTGCCGCCCCTTTGGCGTCACCCGTCCCTTGCCCTTGCCGGATTTCCAGACGCCCTTGCGATCGTCGAGCGGTGCCATCGGCGCGATCCTTCCCAAATCGTTTCTAAGGGCGACCTTACGGCGGGTGATGTGAGGCTGACACCTCAAAACCGACGAATTTCATCCTATCTGACACCCAAGCCTGGCGCGGATCGGAAACCTGTGCCGCGGATGTGACCGACTGCACGGTCGCACCCGGCGCAAAGGCCCGCTACCCTGCGCCCGAACCAGCCGAAGGAGATCGCCTTGCGCCGCCTGTTGATGACCGCCCTTGCCCTGTCGCTGACCGCCCCGGGCGTTGTTTCGGCGGCGAGCCCTCTGCTGGAAGATGGTGACACGTTCATCACCGTGGATGACTGGAAGGACCGGGTCCTGGGCAAGACCGTCTACTATTTCATCGACGGCCAGTTCTTCGGGCGGGAATACTACGCGCAGGACGGTCAATCCGCCCGGTTCCAGCATGTCTCCGGCGCCTGCGCGGACGGGACATGGGGGTACGATGCGGCGACGCAGGTCTACTGCTTTGCCTGGCCGTCCAGCACCTCCTGCTTCCACCATATCCTGCGCGACGGGGCGACGCTCATCATCGCGTCCGATCCGGATGGCGAGGGCGAGGAGCGCCCGCAGACCGTCGGCTCCATCGCCGATGGCGGGTTCACCTGCCAGGCTGGGCTCACCAGTTGATCCGGCAACCGCCGGGATCCGCCCGCGACCCCGATCTCCATGGCGCGCTGGCGCTTGCCTTCGGGGAAAAGCCCGAGGGCTACACCCCGCGCACCCACCTGATGGACGGCGACGGCCCGCGCTATGTCAACCGCCTGATCCGGGAAGCCTCCCCCTACCTCGAGCAGCACGCCCACAACCCGGTGGACTGGTGGCCCTGGGGGGACGCGGCCTTGGAAGAGGCCGCGCGGCGCGACGTCCCCGTGTTCCTGTCCGCAGGCTACGCCACGTGCCACTGGTGCCACGTGATGGAGGAAGAGAGCTTCGACAATGAGGAGGTTGCAGCTCTTCTCAACACCCATTTCGTACCGGTGAAGCTGGATCGGGAAAGCCGGCCGGACATCGACCAGCTCTACATCCTTGCCACCATGATCCAGAACCGGCACGCGGGCTGGCCGAATTCGGTCTGGCTGATGCCGGACGGGCGGCCCTTCCACACCGGCACCTACTTCCCGCGGCCGCAGTTCGTTCAGGTTCTGGGGGCCATCGCCCAGGGCTGGGCGGGCAAGGCCCGGGAGGAATTCGAGGGGTTTGCAACCCGCCTCAGCGATGCCATCGCAGGGATCAGCGCCCAACCGGTCCCCGAGGCCGACATCGCGGACACGCCTGCGGCGGCGCTTGCGCAACTGGGACAAGCGTTCAACGCGGCGCATGGTGGCTTTTCCCCGGGCACCCAGTTCCCGCAGGAGGGCAACCTCGCCTTCCTCCTGGACCACTGGCGGCGTGGCGGGCCGGAGGACGCACTGCGGATCGCCGACAAGACGCTCAGCGAGATCGCGGCGGGAGGCATCCACGACCATGTCGGCGGCGGGTTTCATCGCTACACGGTCGATGTGAACTGGCGCACGCCGCACTTCGAGAAGATGCTCTACAATCAAGCGCTTCTGACGCGGAACTTTGCGGAGATCCATCAAATCACCGGTGCGACTTCAGCGGCCCGCGCGGTCGCCCGCTGCATCGACTACGTGCTGCGCGACATGACGGCGGCGGATGGCGCCTTCTTCTCTGCGGAGGATGCGGACAGTCTCGACGGGACCGGCAAGCTCGAGGAAGGGGCATTCTACGTCTGGACGCCGAAGGCGATGGCGCAGGCGTTCCCCGAGGATGCGGAATGGGCAATCGCCACGCTCGGCGCGCGCGAACCTGCGACGCTTGAGGCGGGGCCCGTCGCGCACCTCAAACCGGGCAGCGATCCGGACTGGGCGCGGCTCGATCCACTGCTCGACGGGCTGCTGGATGTTCGGGATGGCAGGTCCCGCCCCCTTCGCGACGAGAAGGTGATTGGCGGCTGGAACGGCCTGATGATCCGCGCCATGGCGGAGGCGGGGATCCTCTTCGACCGCCCGGACTGGACGGAGGCCGCGCGCACGGCGCTCGACGGGGTGATGGCCCGGCTTGGCCCCGTTGATGCCCTCTCGCGCTACCATGCGGGAGGTGCCGCGCGGGAGGATGCAAACCTGTCGGACCATGCCTGGCTCGGCCTCGCGGCACTCGCGCTCGACGATCTGGCCCTGGCCGAGGAACTCGCCCACGCGATAGTCGCCCGCTTCGCCCTGCCCGACGGGCGCATGGCGCTGATGCGGGAGGGCGCGCCGCTTGGCCCGGTGATGGAGACGGAGGATGGCGCGGTACCCTCCGGCGAGTCTTCCGCGCTGGAGCTTTTGGTAGCTCTGTCGCAGCGGGGGGGACCAGCACAGCTTCACCCGCCGATGCATGCGCTCGCCGCAGCGCTGTCGGGACGGATCGCGGAGACGCCGATCGCCCGGCTCGAGGCGCTGACCGCCTCCCGTGCCCTCGCCGACGGCGCTGCTGGTGCGGTCCGGTTCGTGGGCGACGGGGCGGTGCGGGTCGCTCTGCGCCAGACGGAGGCCGGCGCGCTGCTTGCTGTTCGGATCGCCGAAGGCTGGCACCTCGCAGCCAGCGCAGAACAGGACCTCGTCCCCCCCGAGCTGACCGGGGCGGAGACGGAGTGGCCCGAGCCGGTACCCTGGACCGACGGGAGTGGCCACACCTCTGCGGTGCACAAGGGCCGCTTTGACCTGGTGCTGCGCGCGCCAACGGCGGAGGTGACCTTGCACCTTCAGGCCTGTTCTGAAAGCCTGTGCCTGACCCCCGAAACCGTCAGGATCCGCCTATCATGACCAGACTGACCGCCGCCATCCTCGCCGCAGCCGCCCTGGCTCTGCCTGCCGCAGGTGGCGAGGAGCGCATTCTGTCCCCGGATGAATTCGAAGATTTCACAGAAGGGTACACGATGCGCTTCATCCAGGATGGACGCTTCGTCGGGGCCGAGATGTTCCTGCCCGGGCGGCGCGTGACCTGGCAGTATTCCAACGGGGCCTGCACCGGGGGCGGCTGGTATGCCGAAGAGGGTGCGATCTGTTTTGTCTATATCGACAGCCCGGATCCGCAATGCTGGCACTTCCTGGAACGGGACGGGCGCTATTTCGCGCGGCTGCGCGGATCGGAGGATCCGGTCGCCGATTACGAGCTGACGAGCCGCGACCGGGCACCGCTGCAGTGCGGTGATCCGGGGCTCGACACCTGAGCGCGTCAGAAAAGGCTGCCCTGATCGGGCGGCGGCTTCTTTGCCGCCTTCGCCCGCTTCGGCGGCGGCGCAGCTGACGGGGTGACGGCGACACGGGCCCCGTCCCGGAACTCGATCTCCAGCGCGGACTGAGCCTCGGCTTCTTTTCCGTCGGAGATCACGGCTCCCGCCCCGTCCCGGACGACCGCGTAACCGCGCGCAAGCGTGGCGCGGTAGCTGAGCGTCTCAAGTACCCTGGAAAGCGCGCTCAGCCGGTCGGCACGTTCTTCCACGAGGGCGGATCGGGTGCCGTCGAGCCGGGTGCCGAGGCGCTCGAGCTCCCGCCTGCCATCGGCCACGGGCCGGGCAAGCGCGGTGGGGCGCAGGCGCGCGGCCGTCGACTGTACCCTTTCCCGCGCACGATCGACGCTCCGGCTGAGCGCCGGGGCCAGCCGGAGCGCCATCGCCCAGAGCCTGTCCGATTTGCGCGCCATCCCCTGCGTCAGAAGCTGTGGGCCGAAACGCCCCGCATCGCCCCGTGCAAGCTCAAGCCGCTTGGCCCTTGCGAAGGACAACAGCGCCTGGGGCAGCCGTGTACTTGCGTAGTCGAGCCGCTGGGACCGCTCCGCAACCAGCGCCTCCGGTCGCGGCAGGGCGCGGGCGAGGTCCGTGAGCCGCTCCCGCCGCCGTTCGAGCATGCGGGCCACCCCACGGCGGCGCCGTTCCTCCAGCCCGGCAACCGTGGCCAGCAGCTCCGCCCGGACCGGCACGGCCATTTCCGCAGCCGCCGTGGGTGTCGGCGCGCGCCTGTCGGCGGCAAAGTCGATGAGCGTTGTGTCCGTCTCGTGCCCGACGGCGGAGATGAGCGGGATCCGGCTCTCCGCCGCTGCCCGCACGACCACCTCCTCGTTGAACCCCCAAAGGTCCTCGAGACTGCCACCGCCCCGCGCAACGATGATCAGATCCGGCCGCGGCAGCGCGCCACCGGGCGTCAGGGCGTTGAATCCGGCGATGGCGCGGGACACCTCCGGCGCGCATTTCTCGCCCTGCACGGCCACGGGCCAGACCAGCACCTTGCGGGGAAACCGGTCGCGCAGCCGGTGCAGGATATCCCGGATTACCGCACCGGAGGGCGACGTCACGACCCCGATCACCTCCGGCAAGAAGGGCAGGGGCCGCTTGCGCTCCGCATCGAAGAGACCTTCGGCGGTCAGCTGGGCCTTGCGCTTCTCCAGCATCGCCATCAGGGCCCCGACGCCCGCCGGGGCGATATGTTCGATCACGAGCTGGTAGCGGGACTGCCCGGGGAAGGTCGTCAGGCGCCCGGTGGCGACGACCTCCATGCCCTCCTCCGGCTGGGTCCGCAGGCCCGCCGCGACCCCCTTCCAGACGACGGCCGCGAGCACGGCCCGGTCATCCTTGAGATCGAGGTAGAGGTGGCCGGACCGGGGCCGCGACACCCGCCCGACCTCGCCCCGCACACGGACGTGGGGAAAGCCGCCCTCCACCGCGCGCTTTACCGCGCCGGACAGTTCGGTGACCGTGAATTCGGGGGCGTTCTGACCCGGATCGGGATCGTCGAAGAGCTCGCTCATGGGCCGAACCCTAGCGGGCGCGCGCCGTTGGGGCCAGAGGTCACGGCGTCGATTTGTGCGACGCAGGGAGGCGCGCGCCCTCGGACGGGGCGCGGATCGCACCGTGCCACCTTGCCCCAACCGCTTCACCGCCGTAGAACCGCGCAAACGAACAACGGGCGGCTTTCCATGAACATCCTCATCCTCGGAAGCGGCGGGCGGGAACACGCGCTCGCCTGGGCGATCGCGCAGAACCCGCGGTGCGACAAGCTCTTCTGCGCCCCGGGCAATGCAGGCATGGCAGAGGTGGCGACCTGCGCCCGGCTGGATCCGGAGGACGCGGCGGAGGTGCTGGATTTCTGCGCGACCCGCGCCATCGATTTCGTGGTCATCGGTCCCGAAGCACCGCTCGCGGCGGGCGTCTCCGACGCGCTGCGCGACGCGGGCCTGCTGACCTTCGGCCCCAGCAAGGCAGCAGCGCAGCTTGAGGCCTCCAAGGCGTTCACCAAGGCAATCTGCGACGCGGCAGGGGCACCGACGGCGGCGTACCGGCACTTCACCGATGCGCAGGCTGCGCGGGACTATGTGCGCACCCAGGGTGCGCCGATCGTGGTCAAGGCCGACGGCCTTGCGGCGGGAAAGGGGGTCATCGTCGCGATGACCGAGGCCGAGGCGCTCGCCGCCCTCGACGACATGTTCGGGGGCGCCTTCGGCGGGGCCGGGGCGGAGGTTGTGATCGAGGAGTTCATGACCGGCGAGGAAGCCTCCCTCTTCGTCCTGACGGACGGCAAGGCGGTGCTGCCGCTCGCCTCCGCCCAGGATCACAAGCGGGCCTTCGACGGGGACGAGGGGCCGAACACGGGCGGTATGGGTGCCTATTCGCCCGCCCCGATCATGACCCCAGAGGTCACGGAGCGGGCGCTGCGCGAGATCGTGCAGCCCACGCTGGCGGAGATGGCACGCCGCGGCACGCCCTACCAGGGGGTGCTCTATGCGGGGCTGATGATCGAAGATGGCGCGCCGAGGCTCGTGGAGTACAACGCCCGGTTCGGCGATCCGGAGTGCCAGGTGCTGATGATGCGGCTGGGCGGACAGATCCTCGATGCCCTTCTCGCCACCGCGCGTGATGCGCTCGACAGTTTCCACCTGAACTGGGCCGATGACCATGCGATCACCGTGGTGATGGCGGCGGAGGGCTATCCGGACAGCTACGCCAAGGGGCAGGAGATCCGCGGCCTCGACGCGGCCCAGCAAGACGCCCACACGAAGATCTTCCACGCTGGCACGGCTCTGGCGGACGGGGCACTGATCTCAAACGGTGGACGTGTTCTGAATGTAAGCGCGCGGGGCGACAGCCTGCGCGCGGCGCGGGACCGGGCCTACCGGGCCGTGGATGCGGTGGACTGGCCGGGCGCGATGGTGCGGCGGGACATCGGCTGGCGGGCGCTGGACTGAGGCAACCGGCCCGGGAGCCGTCTTCGACCGTCCCCATCTCGCGCCATGACGTGCGGCGGTGTCAGCCCGCCGCGGTGCAGGCCATGGCCCGGGCAAAGCCCTCGGGATCCGCGGGCAGGCCGAGCGGGTCGAACCAGATCTCACCATCCTCAAGCCGGCTCACCAAGATTTCCCGCCAGCGGGCATCGGCGGTCACGATCTCCGGCCCCGCGCCGCAGTCCCGCACACCGCCGGAGATGAAGTCCTCGCCAATGCGGTGGTTCGAGAGACCAAAGCGGGAGGCGATCTGTACGAGCGTGCCGTCCCGCAGGGTCCAGATCCTCAGGATGCCCCCGATGTGCGGGGTCTCCACGTAGGCATAGTCCGGCCGCCCGTCCCCGTCGAAATCCGCTCCGCCCACGGGCGCGAGCCAGCGGTTCGACCGCCCGATGAACGGCGTCGTTGCGTGTGGACCAAGCTCCCCGCTCAGGTCATAGACGCGAAGGGCTGCCCCGCGCCTGTCATGGGCGACGACGGTGATCGCGTCCGGCACCCCGTCCCCGGTCATGTCAAAGAGCCGGGGGGCTGTGTCCTCGAACACAAGGGGAGGCGAGAGGGTCAGCTCCTCTTGCCCCACATGCAGGGTCGTCCAGTTGAACGACTTGCCGAGGACCAGATGCCCGTAGCGCGTGGTCTCCCCGCTGTAGCGCAGCGCGGGCTCCGCCGTCGCCGCACCACCCGCGAGGAGCGCAAGCGCGGCGAGTGTGCGGATCAAATCTGCTTCTCGGGCATCTGCACGACGAGCCCGTCAAGCTCATCGGTGACCTTGAGCTGGCAGGTCAGGCGCGACCGCGCCGGATCCGGCTGCCACGCGAAATCGAGCATATCTTCCTCCATCGCGTCCTTCTCCGGCAGCTTGGAGGTCCATGCGGGATCCACATAGACATGGCAGGTCGAACAGGCGCAGGCGCCGCCACAGTCGGCCTCGATCCCGGGCACGTTATTGTCCCGTGCCCCTTCCATGACCGTGAGGCCGTTGGCCACCTCGACCTCATGCTTGGTGCCGTTATGCTCGATATAGGTGATCTTCGCCATTGTGCGTCCTGCTCCACCGTTCCCGTCCTGTCGGAGAGTTCTAGTCTGCCCCGCGCCCGGGGACCAGTGACATTTGCCGCGGCCAATGCGCCGGGCCGGTCACGGTCTGGCGAGACGCCCAACCGTTAACCAATTGCACGGGATTGCTTAGAATTTTAGCGGTATTTGGCGTAAATCTGTCGGCAATCGGAGGGGTGTCGATGGAACGCGTGGTACTGGAAGCGACGGAGGACGGGTTTTTCGCCGAGGTGCGGGAGGGGACTGCAGCACCGGGCACCCTATTGGGGGATGGACCTCTGCTCTGGCTCGATACCGCGCCGGTATGGCGGGGGGAGGCTGGCGGCGTGACGCTGACAGCGGACATCAGCGGGCCCGATGAAACAGTTTATATCGGGCAGGAGGTGCCGCTGCGCCTGTCGACGATCACCTACAACCGGGGTACGGAGGTGATCGGGACGCTGACCTTTGACACTCCGGTCCCCGTGATCGCCCACCGTGACACATTCGGGCCTGACGACATGCCGGGTTTCGTTGTGGATGCGGGAGACGCGGTTGGCAAGGTGCTCGCATCCGCCCGGTTCGTGTTTCTGGGCGACGCGGGCGACGACCTGTTCTCCGTCGCCGACGCGCCGCCCGCCACCTATGAGACGGGACGATTCTGGGGACGGGAGGGCGCGGACAGCCTGACCGGGTTCAACGGGGATGACGTGCTGCGCGGAGGCGTCGGGGACGATCGGCTGTCGGGCGGGCGCGGCGATGATGTCCTGTTCGGGAACCGCGGCATGGACGTGCTCAGCGGCGGACGGGGAGACGATGTGCTGACCGGAGGGTTGGGGCGCGACGAGTTCCTGTTCGAGGATGCGCCAACGGGGTACGACCGGATCACCGACTTTCAGATCGGACGCGACCTGCTGGTCTTCGAAGCGCCCCTCGACGGGCTCGAGGCCTTCGAGATCACGCAATCCGGGGAAGATACCCACCTGACATGGAGCCAGCGTGGCGCGGAAATCATCCTCGAAGATGTCCTCGCCGACGACCTCTCCGCCGCTGATTTCCTCTTTGTCTGAGGATGCGAGGGCGCCGCAACCGGCGCCCTCGACTATCGACTACTCGGTCGTGCCGTTCGGGTTGAGGGCGACGAACCGGGGCTCACCCCCACTGCGCACGAGCAGGAGGATCGACTTCCGTCCCGCGTCGGCAGCGGAGGTGATCCGCTCCTCAAGATCCGCCGGCGTGGCAACGGCGCGCTGACCTGCCTCGACGATGATATCACCGACGCGCACCCCCCGTTCGAACGCCTCGGAGGTCTCGACGACATCCGCGACCATCACGCCGCGGACAGATCCCGCGATCTCGAACTGGCTGCGCACCTCCTCGGTGAGTGCGACCACCGTCATGCCGATGACGACGGCCTCCTGCACGCTGTCCTCTTCGGGCAGTGTCTCCGGATCGGCGGAGGCGAGCTGTGCGTTCTCCAGCCGGCCGAGGGTCACTGTGAGCGTCTTGGTCTTGCCTTCGCGGAACACGACCACGCGGACCGTCTTGCCGACGGTCGTACCTGCAACCATCCGGGGGAGATCGCGCATCTCCTCGACATCCGCCCCATCGAAGGTGAGGATCACGTCGCCGGCCTGGATGCCGGCCTCAAGCGCGGGACCCGGCGGCACATCGGCCACGAGCGCGCCCTGCGCCATCTCAAGGCCAAGCGCGTCGGCCACGCCCTCATCGACGGGCTGGATGCGCACACCGAGCCAGCCGCGGCGGGTCTCCCCGAACTCACGAAGCTGATCGACCACGTTAGACACGACCTTCGACGACATGGAGAAGCCGATGCCGATGGAACCGCCGTTGGGGCTCAGGATCGCGGTGTTCACACCGATGACGTCCCCGTCCATGTTGAAGAGCGGTCCGCCGGAATTCCCCCGGTTGATCGCCGCATCGGTCTGGATGAAGTCGTCGAACGATCCCTGAAGCTCCCGGTTCCGCTGGGAAACGATGCCGGCGGAAACGGAGAAGCCCTGACCGAGCGGGTTACCGATCGCGAGCACCCAGTCACCGACCCGCGCGAGGTCGCTGTCGCCGAAGCTCACGAACGGGAGCGGCTCATCGGGCTCGACCTTCAGCAGGGCGACATCCGTGCGCGGGTCGGTGCCGATCACCTCCGCCGGGAGCTGCGCGTCCTTGCCGAAAAACTCGATGATGATCTCGTCGGCCTGTTCGATGACGTGGTTGTTCGTCACGATGTAGCCGTCGGCGGAGATGATGAAGCCGGAGCCCAGGGCGGACGCCCGGCGGGGACGTTGCCCCTCACGCTGCTGACGGTCCAGAAAATCGCGGAAAAAGTCCTCGAAGGGCGACCCTTCCGGCACGACGGGCAGGTCGTTGGGATCCCGCGCCTCGACGATCTGCGACGTGGTGATGTTGACCACCGCGGGGCTCAATCGATCCGCGAGGTCGGCGAAACTCGGCGGAGTGCCCTGCCCGAATGCCTTCATGGGCAGGGCCGCCAGGATCATCAGCGCCATGAACAGCGCCATCGCTGCCTGACCTGCCGAACTGGTTCGGGCCATGACCTTGACTTGTGGTTTCAATGCTCATCCTCCTCAGGGGTTTTCGGCGTCTGACCGACACCGTTCTGACTGACAAGATGTGGGTCCGTGGGAAAAATGCAACAACCGCCAGTTGGGGCTGCATAACGTTGATGTGAGAGCCTGTGACGTCGTCAGACAAGCATGAAGAGCGCGACAACACCCAGGGCTGCGAACAGAAGTCCTATCTGTCGCATCTCCCCGGATGGCATTTCCTGCAGCAGCTGCATCGCCCGCTTCATGTGCGAAGGGGCCAGCGCAAGCGCCAGCCCCTCAAGCAGGGCCACAAGGGCCAAGGCGGTCAAGAGGTCCGTCAGCGTCACTGGGCGGTGTCGGACCGGAGGTAGTCAAAGAACTCGCTGTCCGGCGTGATCACCAGCGTCGAGTTCTCGCCTGTCAACGCGTTCTGATAGGCGCTGAGAGAGCGGTAGAAGGAGAAGAACTCCGGATCGCGCCCGTAGGCCTGGGCGAGGATGCTGTTGCGCTCCGCATCCGCCTCACCGCGGATGATCTCGCTGTCCCGCTGTGCCTCCGACA
>JBCBAP010000006.1:0-94962 GCA_038532435.1 Pseudomonadota bacterium
CGCGAGGTCCCGACGCATGCGATCACGGGAGCGTTATCGCATTGCGCTTGTCACGTGGGATAATTGTTCCACTTTCACATCTGTGACGCCACGGGGCGCACCCGACAGATCGGAACCAGAGAGGAATATACATGTTTCGTCGCAGCTTCATTGCCCTGACCACCGCCGTTTCCCTGCTTGTCGTTGCGGGCGCCGCCCAGGCCGACGGTCATTCCAAAGATATCGTCGATACCGCCGTCGATGCGGGCTCCTTCAACACGCTCGTTGCCGCGGTTCAGGCGGCGGGCCTTGTCGACACGCTCAAGGGGGACGGGCCGTTCACCGTCTTCGCACCCACGGACGAGGCTTTCGCCGCCCTGCCCGAAGGCACGGTCGAGACCCTGCTTCAGCCTGAGAACAAGGATCAGCTCGTTTCGATCCTCACCTACCACGTGGTGCCGGGCAAGGTGATGTCCTCTGACCTCGCAGGTCAGGAAATCGCGGCGACGACCGTTGAAGGCACCCCGGTTGCGATCGACGGCACCGACGGGGTCACCGTGGACGGCGCGACCGTGGTCGCGGCGGACGTCGTTGCATCGAACGGTGTGATCCATGTGATCGATCAGGTCATCCTGCCGAATTCCTGAGCCCGCGGGCTGTTGCACGAAAAGAAAGGGCGGCCTCCCGGGGCCGCCCTTTGTTGTTCAGTGTACCGTCGCCTGCTTCGGCTTCGCGACGCTTGCCCGGTCACCGAGGATCAGGCCATCCGGATCAGCGCTGACCGGGAGCGTGGTGCCGTCGTGCAGGTCCCCGCTCAACAGCATCTCCGCCAGCGGGTCCTGCAGATGCTTCTGGATAACGCGCTTGAGCGGCCGCGCGCCATAGACCGGATCGTACCCCTTGTCCGCGAGCCAGGTGCGGGCGGCGGCATCGAGGTCCAGCTCGATCTTGCGCGGGGCGAGCCGCTCCTCAAGGATGCCGAGCTGGATGTCGACGATCCCGTCCATATTGCCGCGGCTGAGCCGGTCAAAGAGGACGATCTCGTCGAGCCGGTTCAGGAACTCCGGCCGGAAATGAGCCCGGACCGCGTCCATCACGTCGCCCCGCACGGTGCTCGCATCCACACCCGGGGCGAGCCCAGACAGCGCCTGACTGCCAAGGTTCGATGTCAGGATGATGAGCGTGTTCTTGAAGTCCACAACCCGTCCCTGACCGTCGGTCAGACGCCCGTCATCGAGCACCTGCAGCAGCACGTTGAAGACGTCCTGGTGCGCCTTTTCGACCTCGTCGAACAGGATCACCTGATAGGGCCGACGGCGAACCGCCTCGGTCAGCACGCCGCCTTCGTCGTAGCCCACGTAGCCGGGCGGGGCGCCGATCAGGCGGCTGACTGCATGCTTTTCCATGAACTCGGACATGTCGATCCGCACCATCGCACTGTCATCGTCAAAGAGAAATGACGCGAGCGCCTTCGTCAGCTCCGTCTTGCCGACGCCGGTTGGGCCGAGGAAGAGGAACGAGCCAAGCGGACGGTTCGGGTCGTTGAGGCCGGCCCGCGCGCGCCGGACAGCGTTGGACACAGCCTCGACCGCCTCGCGCTGGCCGATGACCCGCTCGCCCAGCGCATCCTCCATGCGCAGCAGCTTCTCCCGCTGGCCCTCGAGCAGGCGGTCCATGGGAATGCCGGTCCAGCGTTCCACGACGCTTGCCACATGCTCATCGGTCACGGCCTCCTCGACCATGACGTCGCCCTCGGCCTCCTCGGCTTCGATCAACCGCTTCTCCAGATCCGGGATCACGCCGTAGCTGAGCTCGCCCGCCTTCGCGAGGTTGCCGGTCCGCTTGGCCCCGTCGAGCTCGTTGCGGGCGCGGTCGAGTGCTTCCTTGAGGTCGCGCGCAGCGCCGAGCTTGTCCCGCTCCGCCTGCCATTGGGCGGTCATCTCCGCTGACTCTTCCATCAGCGCAGCAAGCTCCTGTTCGAGGGAGCTCAGACGCTCCTTCGAGGGCGCATCGGTTTCTTTCTTCAAAGCCTCCGCCTCGATCTGCTTTTGCAGGATGTCCCGGTCGAGCGTATCGAGCGCTTCGGGTTTCGAATCCGCCTCCATCCGCAGGCGGCTCGCCGCCTCATCCATCAGGTCGATGGCCTTGTCCGGCAGGAACCGGTCGGTGATGTAGCGGTTCGAAAGCGTCGCGGCAGCCACGAGCGCCCGGTCCGTGATGCGGATGCCGTGATGGACCTCGTACTTCTCCTTGATGCCCCGCAGGATGGAGATCGTGTCCGTCACCGTCGGCTCGGTGATCATCACCGGCTGGAACCGGCGGGCAAGGGCTGCGTCTTTTTCCACATGCTTGCGGTATTCATCGAGCGTGGTGGCGCCGACGCAGTGCAGCTCACCCCGCGCCAGCGCGGGTTTGAGCAGGTTGGCCGCGTCCATCGCACCATCCGCCTTTCCGCCGCCCACGAGAGTGTGCATCTCGTCGATGAAGAGGACGATGTCCCCGGCGGCGGAGGTCACTTCGTTCAGGACCGCCTTCAGGCGCTCCTCGAATTCGCCGCGATACTTCGCACCCGCGATCAGAGCCCCCATGTCGAGCGCCATGAGCTGCTTGTCCATCAGGCTGTCGGGCACATCCCGGTTGACGATGCGCAGGGCGAGACCTTCCGCAATCGCGGTCTTGCCGACACCCGGTTCCCCGATCAGGACCGGGTTGTTCTTCGTCCGGCGGCTGAGGACCTGGATCGCACGACGGATCTCCTCATCGCGACCGATGATCGGGTCGATCTTGCCCTCGCGGGCTGCTTCGGTCAGGTCGCGCGCAAATTTCTTGAGAGCATCATATCCCTCTTCGGCGGACGCAGTATCCGCCGTACGTCCCTTGCGGATGTCGTTGATTGCTTCGTTCAGACTTTGGGCGGAGACGCCCGCGGCCTCGAGCGCTGCCTTCGCATCAGACTTCACGATTGCAAGCGCGGTGAGCAGACGCTCCGCGGGCACATAGCTGTCCCCGGCCTTTGTTGCGATCTTCTCCGCCTCGGCGAGAACCTTCGCGGTCTGCCCATCCATGTAGAGAGAACTCGCATCGCCGGAGACCTTCGCGATCTTGGCCAAACCGCGGTCGACCTCGCCCAACGCGACAGCGGGATCCCCGCCCGCGCGCTTGATCAGGTTCGCGGCGAACCCCTGCGCGTCATCCAGCAATGCCTTGAGAATATGATCAGGGAGGAAGCGCTGATGCTCCTCCCGCAGCGCGATGGTCTGTGCGGATTGCACGAAGCCGCGCGCCCGCTCGGTGAACTTGTCGAAGTTCATGCCTGTCTTCCTCTTTTAGCGCCACTGCCTGCGGCGCCCTGACGGCACGCCCTTCGCATGGCCTGTGATCGGCACGCCCGGCCGGGCCGCGCCTTGTTCACCGACTATGTGGGGTAGCAGCCGCCCGGCCTCAAGGGCAGGGCGGCCTTGATCAGGTCAGCCCCGGCGGCGGCGCAGCGCCCCCATCAGGATAAGAGCACCCGCCAGCATCGGTGCCGCAGCAGGCAGCGGGACCGCCGCGATCTCGATCCGCGCAACACCGAAACCAGACGGATCCGACATGAAATCTGTCAGCGCAGGATCGAGAAGACCGACCGGCGTCGTGATCGCGTTGTTGAGACCGAAATCGAGCGTCGAGGCGAGCTGGATTTTGTCGGACGTCACGGTCCCACCGGTCGCTGGAACGGACGGCGAGGCCCCGTCCACGAGCGCGACAAACGCCGCACCGTCGTTAAGATCATTTGCCTCGGTTCCCGCGTCATAGAGGTCGAGACCGGTCAGAATGATCGTCTGATCGCCCAGATAGTTCCCCGCCGCGTCGATGATTTCCAGCGCATCGTCATTGCCGAGGAACGTGTCGTTCGACGGCACGAGCATGGAGAGGAAGGTAAAGAACCTCTGGGAGGGTTCGGTCAGATGCAGAAACGCGGTCGTCGTCTCCCCCGGATCGATGGTGCCGACACCATTGGCCGGTGCGGCGATCACCGTGGCGGTTGAGTTGGGATCGTCCGCCAGCCTCTCGACGGGCAAGCCGCCCGGGTCGCCAAGCTCGGCAATCAATTCGACGCCCGCGCTGGCATCGTCCCCGACATCGAAGGCATCGAAGCTGCCATCGTGCGCCGCCGAATAGACCGGCGTGAGAGAAAAGCCGCCGATCGACGCCGTGTTCGTGATCGTGATCTTAAGGGATGCAGCGCTCGCCATCGATGCGGCGGCGAGGCCGATTGCAAGTGTCAGTGCTGTAACGAGGGTCGTGTGTCCCATGAAAACCTCCTAAGGACGATACAAGACTCGGCCCGCGGATCAGGACGGGCCAAGGAAGTCATTGCAACCGGCGGTCGAAACTCAAAAACACGACTCTTCCCATCAGCGTGAGAACATGTTGAACGCTAAAACAGGAGATTTTCGTTGACACGGGGTGTGCGCCCTTGCGCCCGCCGCGCCCCCGCGTCATGACGTCCTCAACGCCAGTGAAAAAGGAACGCCAATGTCCGATGACCGCCTGATCGTCGCCCTCGATGTTCCCAACGCGATTGCGGGGCTCGAGCTTGCCGGGCGGCTGGGCGACGCTGTCAGCTTCTACAAGATAGGGCTAGGCATGCTCACCGGTGGCGGGTTGGCGCTCGCCAACGAGCTCAAAGATGAGCATGGCAAACGCATCTTCCTCGACATGAAGCTCTTCGACATCGGGGCGACCGTGGAGGCGGCCGTGCGCGGGCTGACCCAGTTCGACCTCGACTTCCTGACAGTCCACGGCGATCCAAATGTGGTCCGCGCGGCGGGGGAAGGAAGGGGCGCGCGGGGAACCCGGATCCTCGCCGTGACGCTGCTGACTTCCGTTGACCGCAGCGACTTGGACGCAGGGCTTATCAAGCCCGGTTCTGTCGAGGAACTGGTGATCGAACGGGCGGCGAAGGCGTTCGAGGCCGGGGCGGACGGTGTTATCGCCTCCCCCAACGAGGCCGCCGCGATCCGTGCACTACCGGAAGCCGAGGGCAAACTGATCGTGACGCCCGGAGTTCGACCGGCAGGCGCCGATGTTGGAGATCAGAAGCGGATCGCAACGCCCGCGCAGGCACTCCGCGAGGGCGCCGATCATATCGTTGTCGGGCGGCCCATCAATGCGGCACCGGATCCGGTCGCGGCGGCTCAGGCGATCCTCGCGGAAATCGCCTGACCGGGCGCCGCAACGGCCCTGTCCCGACACCCGGGGACCCGGTAAGATCGGGCCGTCATGACCCAGTCCCTCTGCCGCAGCTGCTTGCACCTTTTCGATGGAGCCGGACGTTGCCCGTCCTGCGGCGGGCCGATGGTTGTGACCCACGATGAACTGACGAGCCTCTCGATCGCGCACATGGATTGCGATGCCTTCTACGCGTCCGTTGAGAAGCGCGACCAACCGGAGCTGGCTGACAAACCTGTAATAATAGGGGGCGGACGGCGCGGTGTCGTCTCGACCGCGTGCTACGTCGCGCGGATCCGCGGCGTTCGCTCCGCGATGCCCATGTTCAAGGCTCTGGAGCTTTGTCCGGACGCAGTTGTCGTCCGACCGCGCATGGATGTCTACGTGGACGTCTCCCGCCAGATCCGGGCAAAGATGGAGCGACTCACCCCGCTCATCCAGCCGCTTTCGCTCGACGAAGCATTCCTCGACCTTTCGGGGACCGAACGCCTGCACGGCGCGCCGCCGGCGGTCCTTCTCGCCGAACTGCTCCGCGATATCGAGCGGGATATCGGCGTAACCGCCTCGGTCGGCCTTAGCCATAACAAGTTCCTGGCGAAAGTTGCCTCCGACCTCGACAAACCGAAGGGGTTTTCCGTCATTGGACGGGCGGAAACGGACGCGTTCCTCGAAACCCAGCCGATCTCCATCATCTGGGGGGTGGGTGTGGCGATGCGGGAGCGTCTCGCCCGGGACGGCATCCGCATGATCTCCGACGTGCGGCGCTATGAGGAGACGGACCTGCTCTCCCGCTACGGCAGCATGGGCTCTCACATCTGGCGCCTGTCCCACGGCCTGGACCGGCGCGCCGTGTCCAACCGGGAACCGGTGAAGAGCATTTCCAACGAGACGACGTTCAACGAAGACATCGACAGTCCCGAGCTGCTGGACGGCTACCTCTGGCGTCTGTCGGTGAAGGTGTCGGACCGGGCCAAGGCAAAGGACCTCGCCGGATACACGGTCGGCCTGAAACTCAAACGCGCCAACTTCAAGGTGCTCTCGCGTCAGGTACGCCTGTCGAGTGCAACGCAGATGTCGGATGTGATCTATGGCCAGGCCCGGGCGCTCCTCGATCGGGAACGCGGGGCCGGGCCGTTCCGCCTGATCGGGGTTGCGCTGCGGCAACTGGTGGACGTCAAGGGACAGGAGGAACCGGACGACCTGCTGGATCCCAACGCCAGAAAGCGCTTCGCCGCCGAAAGGGCCGCCGACTCCATCCGTGAACGGTTCGGCACGGAGGCGATCAAGAAGGGCAGATCGCTACGTTAGTCCCATTGTGCAACGCACCAAAGGGTATCGAAACGGGTATCAAATCGTGTGGATTTTCACACATTAATGACTTCGAGATAGGCATATCGCTCAAAAAACATCCGAATGTGCGTGGATTCGGCAATTTTGATCAAGTGGTACACATTTCTCTTGCGCTATGTGCGATGCAACATATACTCGGATCTGCAGTGTTTCGGCATTGCTGCCCTTCATGGGCGTTTCCTCCCTAGACTTGGGCCGCGTCAGGTGACGCGGCCTTTTTTTTTGGTTTGAGCCCGGGAGGTTGGCCTACTCGGCAGCCATGGGGAGGGCGTCGGGGTGAAGTTGCGACAGCTCGCCGACGACCTCGATCAGTCTGGTGCGCACATCATCGAAATCCGCGCTCCGCTCGATCCGCTTTTCGTCCATGTAGAGCGACCGGTCGACCTCGATCTGAAGCGCGTGCACCTGCGCCTCGGGCCGACCGTAATGGGAGGTAATGTAGCCCCCGGCGAAGGGGGTGTTGCGCGCCACGCGGAACCCCGCCCGCTCGAACGCGCGGGCGGCGGCATCGGCGATCCAGCCGGAGCAAGAAGCGCCGAACCGATCACCCAGCACCACATCCGGCGTGCCCTGTGTCCGGGGGGTCTGGGCCCGGACGGCATCGTGGGGCATGGAATGGCAGTCGAAGAGGACACAGGCCCCGAAATCGCGGACCGTGCCCGCGATCAACTGCGCGAGCTTACGATGATAAGGGTGATAGAACTGATCCAGCCGCTTTTGCGCCTCCACCATCGACATCTTGCCGGACCGGATCGCCCGGCCTTCAGACACGACCCGCGGGATGACGCCAAGCCCCGCGGCGAGACGCGGGTTCGTGCCCGACCGGGGTGCGACGGCGATGATCGCCGGATCAAGCTCCGTCTCAGCCCGGTTAAGATCGACATAGGCGCGTGGTGCGACTGCCTTCAGAAGCGGCGCGCCAAACCGGGGCGCAACAGCGAAGAGCTCGTCGACGAACGCATCTTCGGAGGAGCGGAGCGTCTGCGCGTCGAGCAGGCTCTCGCGCAGAAATGCGCCCGTGTACCGCGCCCCGGAATGGGGCGAGTTGAACACGGCAGCACTCGTCTGCGGCGACGGGCCATCGAGGTGATATGCGCGAGGATGTGTCAGTCGCATTTCCCGGGTTCTGTGTCCCTTGCTCATACCGTGCCAGCGAAAGCCTGTCGAAGGATTATGACCGGGACGGGGCGATGTCTCACGTTCCCCGCGGCTTCGCCCGCCGCGTCGGATCCGCCGCCGTCGGGTCCTCGGGCCAGGGATGGCGGGGATAGCGCCCGCGCATGTCCTTGCGCACATCCGCATAGGAGGAGCGCCAGAATCCCGGTAAATCCGCCGTTGTTTGCACCACGCGCTGCCCCGGCGACAGAAGGTCGATGAGAAGCGGAAGGTTCTCCGGGCCGATGGTCGGGTGCCGGTCGAGACCGAAGAGTTCCTGCAGTCGGATCGCGATGCGCGGCGGATCGACGCTGTAATCAACGGCGACCCTGCTGCCGGTGGGTGCCACGAATCGCTCCGGCGCGAGGCGGTCTGCGGTCTGTGCCGTCTCCCAGTCCAGCATCCCCCGCAGGGCCGGCAGCGGATCGAGACGGGCCAGATCGTCTGCAGTGCGGATGTGTGCAAGAAAGGGAGCAAGCCAGCCTTCCAACGTCTCTTCGAGAGTGGCGTTCGACATGTCTGGCACCGCCGCACCCCGGGCGCGCAGCCAGTCGATCCGCGCTTGCAACAGCCGGGCGGGCTTCGTCCAGCCGAGGCAGGAGAGGCCGAGATCCCGGATCCCGTCCATCGCCGCCGCGGCGAGCGCTTCGGCTGTGGCGTCGGGCCAGCCTCGATCCTCAAGGATCAGCGCCCCAAGCATCAGGCGCCTGCGCGCATCGATCCTGCGGTGGCGACGGGACCAGAGGCAGAGCTCGACCCAGCGAAGTTGATCCGGATGTGCGGCCTTCAGCTCAGCCTCCGTCGCGGTTAGGGCGAGACGGATCTCGGGCTCCGCGCCTTCCCCGGAAAGGTCCGCGGCAACCAACATCCGCTGGCCGGCAAGAGCGTCCCCGTCCGGGACACATGCGCCCTTGCCACCGGACAGATGGTACCTGGGCGCCTCCCCCGGACGGCGCAGGGCCATGCGGTCCGGATAGGCAAGCGACAGCGTGGCGCCGGGTCCGAGATCTGACGCGCCGCGGGCAAAGCGCTTGAGCCGCCGCATCTCGGCCCGCGCCTCGCCGAGCGCCGCCTGGTTCGCCACATCCGCATGCCGCGCGCCCCGCAGGGTGGCGAGACGGAGGGAGAGGTCCACAGGTGGGCGCCCCGCGCCCACCCCCCGCAGCGGGTCCCGCGTCGACAGAAGGGCCGCGAGCGGCAGGGCATCAGGCCCTCCCCGGATGAGCATGTGTGCGAGCCGGGGGTGAACCGGCATGCCCGACATCTGTCGCCCGTGCTCGGTCAGCCGTCCCTGTCTATCGAGCGCTCCGAGCCGGATGAGCAGGTCCCGCGCCTCCGCCAGCGCCCGCTCAGGCGGAGGGGTGAGGAATGGAAGCGTCTCCGCCCCCCACACGGCCAGTTCAAGCGCCAGCGCCGTCAGGTCTGTTGCCTCGATCTCCGCCGGGGGGTAGGCGGCAAGCGCCCCCTCCTCCCCCTTCGACCAGAGCCTGTAGCAGATCCCCGCCTCGACGCGGCCTGCCCGGCCCCGGCGCTGATCCGCCTCCGCCCGTGTCACGGGTTCGGTCACGAGCCGGGACATGCCGGACCGCGGATCGAACCGTGCGCGCCGGGCGAGGCCCGCATCGATGACGACGCGGACACCTTCGATCGTCAGCGAGGTCTCCGCAATAGAGGTTGCAAGCACGACCCTGCGAGCCGATGAGGGAGCGATGGCACGGCGCTGATCGGCAAAGCTGAGCGCACCGTAGAGCGGGAAGATGTCCGCAGACACGCCCCCGAGCCGCCCCTGCACCTCCCGTATCTCGCCCGCGCCGGGCAGGAACACGAGCACGCTGCCCTCCTCCTGCGTGAGCACCTGTTTCACGGTCTCGGCTGTGAGGGCAATCCTGTCCCGGCGGGTCAGCTTCGCGGGCCGGTCCCGCCAGCGGGTTTCCACGGGATAGCTGCGACCCTCCGACGTCACGATGGGAGCACTGCCCATCAGGTCAGCCACGGGAGCCGCATCGAGGGTCGCGGACATGGCGATAAGAACAAGATCTTCCCGCAGCGCCTCCCGCACCTCGAGGCAGAGCGCGAGACCCAGATCCGCGTTCAGGGAGCGTTCGTGGAACTCGTCGAAGATAACCGCACTCACCCCGGGCAGATCCGGCGCATCCTGAATCATGCGGGTCAGGATACCTTCGGTGACGACCTCGATGCGGGTGGCGGGGCCAGCCTTCGACTCTCCCCGGATGCGGTAGCCGACCGTCTCTCCGACCGCTTCGCCCAGCGTCTGTGCCATGCGTTCGGCCGCAGCACGGGCCGCGACCCGGCGGGGTTCGAGCAGGATGATGCGCCCATCCAGATCCCCGGACTGCAGGAGTGCAAGAGGAACGCGGGTCGTCTTGCCCGCCCCCGGCGGTGCCTGAATTACAGCGCGCCCCGCCGCGTCCACCGCCGCGAGGATCTGCGGCAGCACTTCATCGATCGGAAGGGCGGTCACGGGGAGGTGGATGTCCTCAGTTGGTCCTCTGGATCGTCATACGTCCGAAATCGGTCGCACCGACGATCCTCCACACCTCATAAAGCCCGTCAGACCGTTGCCGCAAGGTTGCGGTGAAGGGAAAGCGCTTCCGCTTCTGGTTCTCGAACCCCTTTGTGCGGCTGTACTGCGCCTTGCAGGTATACTGCCCGTTGCCCGCGGGCTGAGGCGGCTCCATCTCGATGAGCGTTCTGCGGGAACCGGTGAAGCTGTCGATCTCCCGCCCGCAAATCTCCTGCGGCGTGCCTGGCCAGGTGAACCGCAAGACCGAGGTCAACGGATCGAGTGTGCCCGCCTGCTCATCGAGCGGCGGGATCGGATCATCGTCCGGGTCCCGTTCCGGCGTGAACACGACGCTCGTCGGCACGCCCCCGGTGTACCGCATGTTCAACTGTCGAGAGTCGCCGCGATAGGCTCCACGCTGGTAGAACTCCGCCGGGGCGAAGCCCGACGCCTCACCGGTCGAAGCTTCGTAGCCGCCGCGGGCATTGCCATCGAACCGGGCGTTGGACAGAAAGCCGAGGATGCCCGTGCCCCGGGCTCGCGCCTCCACGAAATAGCCACCCTCCCGGGCGCGCCCTTCGAACGTCGCGGTCGCGCCCCGCACACCCAGCAGGCGCATCTCGTAGGTGTGGACGAACTTGTCCTGGGCCACCGCACCATCTGCGCCGATCATCCCCAGCGCGATCAGCGCGGCCCCCGCCATGGTTTTATGCCTTCTGTGCATTGCGCTCCCCCGGCAACTTTAACTTCCGCCCCAGTGGCGGTAACCAGTGTTACGTGGCCCGTCCGGCAAGGCGAAGTGACTATAGTTCACGTCCCCGCGACGGAGGCCACCCAAGTATGTGGGGTGAAAGGGCGGAAATGGGAGAGATCGACGAGATTGCAGCACTGTCCGAGGCGGTTGCGGCGGGGAACCGCCGGGCGCTTGCGCGGGCCATCACGCTGATCGAGTCGACCCGGGACGACCATCGCGTGCAGGCGCGCGCGCTGCTGGGCTCCCTGCCGCAACCGTCCCGCCCTGCCTTGCGAATCGGGCTGAGCGGCACGCCCGGTGTGGGCAAATCCACTTTCATCGAAGCCTTCGGCATGATGTTGATCGACCTCGGATTGCGGGTTGCCGTGCTCGCCGTGGATCCAAGCTCGGCCCGCTCCGGCGGCTCGATCCTCGGTGACAAGACGCGGATGGAGCGTCTGTCCCGCGCGCCGGAGGCGTTCATTCGCCCGTCCCCCTCCCAATCGACCCTCGGCGGTGTCGCCCGCCGGACACGGGACGCGATCGCTGTCTGCGAAGGTGCGCGCTATGATGTGATCCTCGTGGAGACCGTGGGAGTGGGACAGTCCGAGACCATGGTCGCCGACATGACCGACCTCTTCGTCCTGCTGCTGGCCCCCGCGGGCGGCGACGAATTGCAGGGGGTCAAGCGCGGCATTATGGAGATCGCGGACATTATCCTTGTGAACAAGGCGGATGGCGCATTGAGACCGCAGGCGGTGCGGACCTGTGCTGACTACGCTGGCGCGCTCCGCCTGATGCGGCGGAGGGCGGAGGACCCGCCTGAGTTTCCGCGTGCGGACCCGGTGTCGGCGCTCACAGGTGAGGGCCTTGCACAGGCCTGGCAGCATCTTCAGACCCTCGCGGAGTGGCGCCAGGCCGAGGGTCATTTCGACGCCCGCCGCGCGGGTCAGGCCCGGCACTGGCTGACACGGGAGATCGAGGACGGCCTGCAGGACAGGTTCCACAGCCACCCCGGCATGGCCCTGCGTCTCGAGGCCCTCCGACGGGAAGTCGATGCGGGCCGGTTGAGCCCGGACGATGCGGCCGAGGAGGCGCTCGATTTCTTCCTCTCCGGCGGCCCCAATCGCCCTTGACGCCCCATGGCCCGGTCTGTAAGGAGGCGGCTCAAATTCAGGCCGCCTGGCTGCGGCCCCCGTAGAAACTCAACCTGAGGACGTCTCTCATGTCTCGTCGCTGTGAATTGACCGGCAAAGGCGTGCTGACCGGCAATAACGTCAGCCACGCGAACAACAAGACCCGTCGCCGGTTTCTGCCCAACCTGAATGATGTCACGCTTCAGTCCGAAGCGCTTGGCCGGTCGTTCCGCCTGAAAGTCTCCGCCGCCGCGCTGCGGACCGTCGACCACCGCGGTGGCCTCGACGCCTTCCTCGCCAAAGCGAAGGACAGCGAGCTTTCCGAGCGTGCGCTGAAGATCAAGCGGGATCTTGCGAAGGCGTAAGAATCCGTCACAACGTGAAAACATCGAACCCGCCGCGTTCCGGCGGGTTTTTTGTTTGCGGTATTGCAAACAATCCCATTGAGAGCTTATCTCCGGTCCACGCAACGGCTACAGTGTCCGTGCGTAGCGGAGATTCTCGTGACCCTTCGTATCCTGTTCGTCTGCCTTGGAAACATTTGCCGGTCGCCGAGCGCGGAAGCGGTGTTTCGTGAACGTCTCGGCCATCTCGACATCCATTTCGACAGCGCGGGCACCAGCGACTGGCATATCGGCGAAAGCCCGGATCCCAGAGCGGTGCGCGAAGGGGACGCACGCGGCTACGACCTCACCCCGCTGCGCGGCCGGCAGGTCACCGAAGAAGACTTCCACGTCTTCGACTTCATACTGGCGATGGACCTGTCCAACCTGCGGACCCTCAAGAAGATGCAGCCTGCGGGCTCCCGGGCGGAGGTTGCCCTGCTCGGCACTTTCATCTCCGACCCGGCACCGGAGGTTCCAGACCCCTACTACAACAACAGCTTCGACCGGGTGTTCGACCTTCTGGAATCCGCGGCGGACGGTCTGCGCAAGTCCCCACCGGAGCCCAGACAGCCCGTGGGCTGATCATCCCTGCGCCCACAGGCCGCTTCCAACAGGCGAGAGCACTGCTTGACGCCCCCCGGTCGCGGCCTCATACACCTGCTATGACACAGCTTTCGCACATCCGGAATTTCTCGATCGTCGCCCATATCGACCACGGGAAGTCGACCCTTGCCGACCGGCTTATCCAGTCGACCGGTACGGTCCAGGACCGGGACATGAAAGAGCAACTGCTCGACTCGATGGATATCGAGCGGGAGCGTGGAATCACGATCAAGGCCAACACCGTCCGCATCGACTATCGCGCACAGGATGGCGAGACCTACGTGCTCAACCTGATCGACACGCCCGGACATGTGGATTTCGCCTACGAGGTCAGCCGGTCGATGAAGGCGGTTGAGGGCTCGCTCCTCGTCGTCGACGCCTCCCAGGGGGTCGAGGCGCAGACGCTCGCCAACGTCTATCAGGCCATCGAGGCGGACCATGAGATCGTGCCTGTCCTCAACAAGATCGACCTGCCCGCGGCGGAGCCTGAGCGGGTGAAGGAACAGATCGAGGATGTCATCGGCATCGACGCGACGGATTCGGTAGAGATCTCCGCCAAGACCGGTCTCGGCATCCCGGACGTGCTCGAAGCCATCGTCGCGCGCCTTCCCGCGCCCGAGGGGCAGGAGAACGCCCCGCTCAAGGCGATGCTGGTGGACAGCTGGTACGACGCCTATCTCGGCGTCGTCGTGCTCATCCGGGTCATCGACGGTCGGCTCAAGAAGGGCGACCGGATCAAGATGCTCAACACCGGTGCCATCTACCCGGTTGACCGCATCGGCGTCTTCCGGCCCGAAATGCAGAACGTGGAAAGCCTTGGCCCGGGGGAGATGGGTTTTCTCACCGCGTCCATCAAGCAGGTCCGCGACACCCGCGTGGGCGACACGATCACCCATGAAAAGAAGGGCACGACGAACGCCCTGCCCGGCTTCAAGCCAGCGCAGCCCGTGGTGTTCTGCGGCCTTTTCCCGGTCGACTCGGCCCAGTTCGAGGATCTGCGCGACGCGATCGAGAAACTGGCGCTCAACGACGCAAGCTTCTCCTACGAGATGGAAACATCAGCGGCGCTCGGCTTCGGCTTCCGCTGCGGCTTCCTGGGGCTTTTGCACCTCGAGGTGATCCGCGACCGGCTCGAGCGTGAGTACGACATCGACCTGATCACAACGGCGCCGAGCGTGATCTACCATATCTACCTTAACGACGGGGAGATGATGGAGCTGCACAACCCCGCGGACATGCCCGACATCGTGAAAGTGGACCGGATCGAGGAGCCGCGGATCAAGGCCACCATTCTGGTCCCGGACGAATTCCTCGGCGACGTGCTCAAGCTCTGCCAGGACCGCCGCGGCATCCAGCTCGACCTCACCTATGTCGGCAGCCGGGCGATGATCGTCTATGATCTGCCGCTCAACGAGGTGGTTTTCGACTTCTATGACCGGCTGAAGTCGGTGACGAAGGGCTACGCGAGCTTCGACTACGAGATGACGGAGTATCGCGAGGACAAGCTCGTCAAAATGCAGATCCTCGTGAATGAGGAACCCGTGGATGCCCTCTCCATCATGGTCCACCGGGACCGGGCGGACGCCCGCGGCCGTGCCATGTGCGAGAAGCTTAAGGGGCTCATCCCCCAACACCTCTTCAAGATCCCGATCCAGGCAGCTATCGGTGGCAAGGTCATCGCCCGCGAAACCATCTCCGCCCTCCGCAAGGACGTCACCGCCAAGTGCTACGGCGGCGATGCCACCCGGAAACGCAAGCTGCTGGACAAACAGAAGGCCGGCAAGAAGAAGATGCGCCAGTTCGGCCGCGTCGACATCCCCCAAGAGGCATTCATCTCGGCGCTGAAGATGGATGGGTGATCAGCCTTTTGAAGTCCACAAGTTCAGGGTAGACTGAACAGATTGAACAGTCCGGGGGCGGGTGTCGCCGGACAAGCAGCGTGTTTTAGCAGCTTGGCCACTGCGTGTTTCATTCTGTCTGACCGACATCGGTTCAATTCAAAGTTTCTGCAGTGCATGCGACAATGGCATCTCCCGGTCGGACGGCTTCAATCCAGCCCGAACAGGTCGGTCGTTGAACAATCGCGCGCGATCGACCGCAGGCACCACGTCCAGAGACTTTCACACGTGAGCATTTCCTGTTGGGTCAACGAGCATCCTGTTCGCTCCCATTCGGAACTCCGCTGCGACGCACGTAAACTCAGACGGCGTACTTGCCTTTCAACTGAACATATGTTCAATTCCTTTCAAACACGGGAGGAGACATCATGTTCCATGCTTCCATGTCCTTCGGTCTGGGGGAGGAGGTCGAGGCGCTGCGTGAGATGGTGCATCGCTGGGCGCAGGAGCGTGTGGCACCTCTCGCCGCAGACATCGACCGGTCCAACGAGTTTCCGGCGCATCTCTGGACGGAAATGGGGGATCTCGGCCTTCTTGGCATCACGGTGTCGGAGGAGGACGGGGGCGCAGGCATGGGCTATCTCGCCCATTCCATCGCGGTGGAGGAGATCGCGCGAGCTTCGGCCTCCGTTTCGCTCTCCTACGGAGCACATTCGAACCTCTGCGTGAACCAGATCGCGCTCAACGGGACCGCGGAGCAAAAGGCACAGTATCTGCCCAAGCTGATCTCCGGCGAGCATGTTGGCGCGCTGGCGATGTCCGAACCCTCCGCAGGCTCCGACGTCGTCTCCATGACCCTGAAAGCGGAAAAGCGGAACGGCTACTATCGCCTCAACGGCGCGAAGTACTGGATCACCAACGGGCCCGACGCCGCCACCCTCGTCGTCTATGCCAAGACCGATGCGGAGGCGGGGGCCAAGGGCATTACCGCGTTCCTCATCGAAAAATCCATGAAAGGGTTCTCTACCTCTCCTCACTTCGACAAGCTCGGTATGCGCGGATCCAACACCGCGGAGCTCGTGTTCGAGGATGTCGAGGTGCCGTTCGAGAATGTGCTGGGCGAGGAGGGCAAGGGTGTCAACGTGCTCATGTCCGGTCTCGACTATGAACGTGTCGTGCTCTCCGGCATCGGGGTCGGCCTCATCCACGGCATGCTCGACCACGTAATGCCCTACATGCACGAGCGGAAACAGTTCGGAAAACCCATCGGGGACTTCCAGCTCATGCAGGGCAAGATCGCGGACATGTACACCGCGATGAATACCGCGCGTGCCTATCTCTACGCCGTCGCCGCCTCCTGCGACCGGGGTGAGGTGACCCGTCAGGACGCAGCGGCCTGCGTGCTCTACTGCTCGGAGAAGGCAATGCAGCAGGCGGTCGAGGCGGTTCAGGCCTTCGGCGGCGCTGGCTATCTCAACGACAACCCGGTCGCCCGGATCTTCCGCGACGCGAAACTGATGGAGATCGGCGCGGGCACGCAGGAGATCCGCCGCATGCTCTGCGGACGGGAGCTGATGAAGGTGACCGCGTGATCCGCTGGATCGCGCCGCTCCTTCTGCTCGCCGCACCTGCGGTAGCGGAGATCTCCCACAGTGAGATCGCCCGCACCATCCGCGTCTGCCTCGACAATGTGGACCGTCCGGAGGACTGCATCGGACGCTATATCAGGCAGTGCACCTCCGCCGATGGCAACGACACGACGATTGCCATGGTCGATTGCATCTCCGCGGAGGTGACGGCCTGGGACGTGCTGCTCAACGAGACCTACCAAGAGACGCTTGTCACGCTGGAGGATCGCGACGCCACCGGTGACGTGCTTACCAAGGAGACGCGCCGCGTCCCCTCGCTCCGCGCCGCCCAGCGCGCGTGGATCGCCTACCGCGACGCCGAATGCGATCTGCGCTACAGCCTCTACGGTCAGGGAAGCCTGCGCACCATCGTCGCTGCCAACTGTCTGCTCACCTTCACTGCAGAGCGCACCATCGCGCTGCGTGACATGCAGGGATTTTAGCGATGACAGACCGGCAGTCGTCCGAACGCCCTTGGATGGTCCGCAGCAACCTTCGCCACCACCTGATGAGCGTCGGACCACAGAATCTGCCCCGGATCCTCCCGGCGCAGCTCCAGCACCGGAAGCCCGGCTTCGGTGAGCAACCAGCCCAGATAGCGCGCACGGCTGATATGCTCCGTGGCCCGATGCCGGAACCAGCACACACCCCAGATCGACCGGCGACGCTTGAATTGGAGGCCGAGCCGGTCGGGTGCCGCAAGGTTGTCGTCAAACCAGCGGCGCTGTTCGCAGATCTCATCCCACAACCAGTCCGGGCCATCCCCTTCGATCAGGCTATCGGGCGTCGCACATGTGAAGATGCCGATCTCTGCCCGTGCCCACGGGCACCAGCGCGGCACAACAAATCGGAAATGCATATGGTCACCGCGCCAAGCCTTCGCTCGGCGCGTCCTCGACAGAGTTTGAGTACATCGCGGAAGTCGCGCTCGTACCGGCAGACTGGCTGCGGGTCGTGCGCTTTAACGTGGTCTAGATGTGCTTACTCATCGGGGCATCCCCTTCACTGTCGAAGGGGCAGTCAGTACTCCGGCACGGGTGCACCATGCAAGCATCAATCGATGGGGCGGGTTCCTTCATGATGGAAACAGGCCGATCGGCGCATCTCGCCGCGTTACAGGACATCGCAGAGGCCGCGACCCTCGCCGCCGCCGGCGGCGGTTTGCGGGCCCGGGAACGACATGTGGCGCGGGGCAAGATGCTCCCGCGGGAGCGGGTGGCGAACCTGCTCGATCCGGGGTCTCCGTTTCTGGAGGTCGGCGCGACCGCCGCGCACAGAATGTATGACGGGGCGGCGCCGTGCGCTGGCGTCGTTGCGGGCGTCGGCCAGGTGCACGGGCAGGACGTCATGGTCGTCTGCAACGATGCGACCGTGAAGGGCGGCACCTACTATCCCATGACGGTCAAAAAACACCTCCGCGCGCAGGAGATCGCGGAGGCGTGCCACCTGCCCTGCATCTATCTGGTGGATTCCGGTGGCGCCAACCTGCCCAATCAGGACGAGGTATTTCCCGACCGCGATCACTTTGGCCGGATCTTCTACAATCAGGCCCAGATGTCCGCGAAAGGCATCCCGCAGATCGCCGTTGTCATGGGCTCCTGCACGGCGGGTGGAGCCTATGTGCCAGCGATGGCTGATGTCTCCATCATCGTGAAGGAGCAGGGAACGATATTCCTTGCCGGCCCCCCCTTGGTAAAGGCAGCCACCGGAGAGGTGGTCAGCGCAGAAGATCTCGGCGGAGGAGACGTGCACACCCGCCTTTCCGGTGTGGCGGACTATCTCGCCGAGGATGACGCCCACGCCCTGGCGCTCGCCCGAGAGGCCGTGCGTGGGCTGAACAGAAGCCGTCCCGACACGGTCGTCTGGGATGCACCGGTCGCACCGACGGAGGATCCGGGCACACTGCTCGACATAGTGCCCGCTGATCTGCGCACACCCTACGACATTCGAGAGGTCATCCGGCGGATCGTGGACGCCTCCCGGCTCGATGAATTCAAGGCGCGCTTCGGCCCCACGCTCGTGTGCGGCTTCGCCCATATCGACGGCTGCCCAGTGGGGATCATCGCCAACAACGGTGTGCTGTTTTCCGAAGCCGCGCAGAAGGGGGCGCATTTCGTCGAGCTTTGTTCTCAGCGACGAATCCCGCTCATCTTCCTGCAGAACATCACCGGCTTCATGGTCGGAAAGAAGTACGAGAACGAAGGCATCGCGCGGCATGGGGCGAAGCTCGTGACCGCGGTTGCCACAACCAAGGTGCCGAAGATCACCGTCCTCGTCGGCGGCTCCTTCGGCGCGGGGAACTACGGGATGGCCGGTCGCGCCTACAGCCCCCATTTCCTCTGGACCTGGCCGAACAGCCGGATCTCCGTGATGGGAGGGGAGCAGGCCGCGGGCGTTCTTGCGACCGTCCGCCGGGACGGGATCGAACGGAAGGGCGACACCTGGTCGGCGGAGGAAGAAGCCGCCTTCAAACAGCCGGTGATCGACCAGTTCGAGGAGCAGGCCCACCCGCTCTACGCCTCTGCGCGCCTGTGGGACGACGGTATCATCGACCCGCGCGACACCCGCACAGTGCTCGCCCTTTCCCTCCGCGCAGTCCTCAACGCGCCCATCGAGGAGACACGCTTCGGCGTGTTCCGCATGTGATGCCGCCCCGATGTCTCAAGATGTGGCTGCCGCTTGCCGCCATCGTCGGTTGCACTTCCGGGAGCCAACCAGACCCAGAGGAATACACCGGAGAGATCGCGTGCGAGATTGACCGGGTTATCGACGGCGACACGGTGGACATAAAATGCGACGGGTTCGAACCTCGCTCCGCCCGGTTGCAGGGCTTCGACACGCCCGAGATCTCCCGCCCTCGCTGCGACGCGGAGGCCTCTGCCGGTTTTGCGGCCCGCGCTGCACTGATTGATGAGCTACGATCCGCGAACCGGGTACGTGTGAAACTTAACGGGCAGGACCGCTTCGGTAGGCTGCTTGCGGTTATTGCCGTGGACAACTCCTTCATCGCGGATCGTATGATCGATGGGGGCCATGCAGTCGTCTACGATGGCGGCCCGCGTCAGGACTGGTGCGCCGCGCTCGACGCATCTGGCGCAGGGTTCGATCCCATCCCCATCACGGAGATCAGGTGATGTTTCATAAGGTCCTCATCGCCAACCGCGGGGAGATCGCCTGTCGTGTGATCGAAAGCTGCCACCGGCTCGGTGTCACGACGGTGGCCGTCTATTCGGATGCGGATGCGGCGGCCAAGCATGTGGCGATGGCTGACGAGGCGGTGCGACTCGGGCCCGCTCCAGCGGCGGAGAGCTACCTGCGTGGTGATCTGATCATTGCAGCGGCGCAGACGACGGGCGCGCAGGGAATCCATCCGGGCTACGGGTTTCTCAGCGAGAACCCGGACTTCGTGGACGCGGTGGAGGCCGCAGGCCTCACCTTCATCGGCCCGTCGGCACGCGCGATACGGGCCATGGGCCTTAAGGACGCGGCCAAGAGACTGATGGACGAGGCAGGTGTCCCGGTCGTGCCCGGCTATCACGGCGCGGAGCAGGACCCGGACCTCCTCGCGGGCGAGGCCGCGAAGATCGGCTATCCCGTGCTCATCAAGGCGCGCGCGGGCGGTGGCGGAAAGGGAATGCGGAAAGTCGATGACCCGGCGGACTTTGCCTCGGCCCTCGTCGGTGCGCAGCGCGAGGGTCAGGCGGCCTTCGGCGATCCGGCAGTTCTGATCGAGAAGTGGATCACCGGACCACGGCACATCGAGATCCAGGTCTTCGGCGACGGCACCCACGCCATTCATCTGGGCGAGCGGGACTGTTCGCTCCAGCGGCGCCACCAGAAGGTGATCGAGGAAGCACCCGCCCCCGGCATGACCCACGAGATGCGGGCGGCGATGGGTGCCGCCGCCGTCCGCGCGGCGGAGGCCATCGGCTATTCCGGTGCCGGAACCGTGGAGTTCATCGTCGACGGCTCGGACGGACTGCACCCGGACCGGTTCTGGTTCATGGAGATGAACACGCGGCTTCAGGTCGAACACCCGGTGACGGAGATGGTCACGGGCCTCGACCTCGTCGAACTGCAGCTGCGTGTCGCCTCCGGCGAAAAGCTTCCGCTCGCGCAGGATGATGTATCGCTGAGCGGACATGCATTCGAGGCGCGCATCTATGCGGAGGATGTGCCGAAAGGGTTCCTGCCCGCCATCGGCACCCTCACGCACCTGAGCTTCCCCGACGATGCCCGGGCCGACAGCGGGGTGCGGGCCGGTGACACGATCTCTCCCTACTACGATCCGATGATCGCAAAGCTCATCGTTCACGGCCCAACGCGGGGGGCGGCACTAAACATGCTCCACCGCGCCCTTTCGGGCACCCGGATCGCCGGGTCGGTGACCAACCTTGCCTTCCTCGCGCAGCTCTGCCGGGACCCGGACTTCGCACAAGGCGACGTGGATACGGGCCTCATCGAGCGCAACATTGACGATTTGACCGCGGAAGCCGTTGCGCCAAGCGAGGTCGTCGCGATTGCGGCTCTGGCCGCCCTTGGGCTTGCGGAGACTGCGTCCGGGCATCAAGGCTTCTCCCTCTGGCACCCGCTCAGCTGGCAGGTGATGCTGGACATGGCGGGTGAGCCCCGCACCGCGCACGTCACTGTCGAGACCAGGGGACGCTTCACGGTCGATCTGGGCGAGGAAACGGTGGCGCTGTCCGGTATCCGCCGCGATGGGCTGGAGCTGCACGCGTCGGGCACGACCTACGGGCTCGCGGTGGCGGGTGCCGAGATCACCGTCTTCGACGGTGCCACATCTCACACCTTCAACCGGCTCGACCCGCTCCTCCGCGATGGAGAAGCTGCCGTGGGAAGCGACACGGTCATCGCCCCGATGCCTGGCCTGGTGAAACAGGTGAGCGTCACGGCCGCGGGAGAGGTCACCGCGGGCGACACGCTCTTCGTCCTCGAGGCGATGAAGATGGAACATACGCTCAAGGCCCCCCGTGCGGGCCGCATCGCCGCGCTCCACGTGACCGAAGGGGATCAGGTGGAGGACGGATCGGTTCTTCTGGAACTGGAGCCCGAGGATGGCTGATCGGATCACGCTATACGAAGTCGGGCCGAGGGACGGTCTCCAGAACGAGGCGCGGATGATCCCGGCTGCAGACAAGATCGCGCTGATCGACATGCTCTCGCAGACCGGCCTGAGGAAGATCGAGGCGACATCCTTCGTGTCCCACAAATGGGTGCCTCAGATGGCGGACGCGGCGGATGTAATGGCGGGGATCACCCGCGAACCGGGAGTGGACTATGCGGTCCTGACCCCCAACCAGCGGGGGCTCGATGCGGCCATCGACGCCGGCGCGACGGAGGCCGCGGTGTTCCTCTCCGCATCCGAAGGGTTTTCAAAGGCGAACGTCAACGCAACCATCGCTGAAAGCATCGCCCGGGCCGAACCGCTGGTCAAGGCGGGGCGCCGCGCGGGATTGCGGGTGCGCGGCTACGTCTCCTGCATCACCGACTGCCCCTATGACGGGTCCGTCGAACCTGACGCGGCCGCGCGGGTGTCTGCGGCATTGCGCGGGATGGGCTGCGCCGAAATCAGCCTCGGCGACACGCTGGGCAAGGCGGTACCGGAGCGGCTGGCACCGGTCCTCGACGCGGTGCTGGAGGTGGTGCCTGCCGAGGAGCTTGCCGGGCACTTTCACGATACAGGTGGCCGCGCCCTCGACAACATCGAGCTCAGCATCGACCGCGGGCTTCGGGTTTTTGACGCCTCCGTCGGTGGGCTCGGCGGCTGCCCCTACGCGCCAGGTGCCGCGGGCAACGTCGCGACGGAGGCGGTGCTGAAGCGGGTGACCGACCTGGGCTTCGAGACCGGGGTGAACCCTACCGCCCTTGCGCACGCTGCAGGTTTCGCAAAGGGCCTCCGATCGACGGGGGCGGCAGCGTGAGGGATCGATGTGACGGATGGGTGGTTACTGCTCATCCCGCCATGCCGAGAACACGTCAGGAGGCTCCACATGGCTGACATGACCTTCGAGACCTTGTCACTCGCCCGCGACGACCGCGGGGTGGCGACGCTCACCCTGGAGCGGGAGGAGAAGCACAATGCCCTCTCCCGCCAGATGATTAACGAGCTGACCACCGCAACAGCGCATCTGGCGGCTGATGCGGGCACGCGGGTCGTGATCCTCACGGGCAGGGGTGCGAGCTTCTGCGCCGGGGGGGATCTGGGCTGGATGCGCAGCCAGATGGACTCCACTCGAACCGAGCGCATGGCAGAAGCGCGCGCGCTTGCGGACATGCTCGGGGCGCTGAACATGCTGCCCAAACCGCTGATCGGGCGGATCAACGGGCAGGCCTTCGGGGGCGGTGTAGGCATGATGTCAGTGTGCGACGTGGCCATCGGCGTGACAGGCTCCCGGTTCGGCCTGACCGAAACGCGGCTGGGCCTGATCCCCGCGACGATCTCTCCCTACGTGCTTGGGCGGATGGGAGAGGGACGCGCGCGCCGGGTCTTCATGAGCGCCCGACTTTTCGGGGCGGAGGAGGCAGTGTCCCTCGATCTGCTGGCGAGGGCAGTGCCGGATCTAGCCGCGCTCGACGAAGCGGTGGAGGCGGAAGTCACACCCTACCTCAAGGCGGCACCGGGTGCGGTCGCTGCATCGAAGAGGCTTGCCCGAACCCTAGGCGCCGAGATCTCTCCGGAGGTTGTCGAACGGACCATCGAGGCTCTCGCGGACACCTGGGAAACAGATGAGGCGCGTGAAGGGATCGCGGCATTCTTCGACAAGCGCCCGCCGCGTTGGGTCGCTGGCGGGACCTAGGCGGCACCGAGCCGGGATGCGCCAAGCCGCCGTTCGCCAAATCCCCGCTGCACCGAGAGAATGCCGCTTGACGTCCCCGGGGGCAGCGCCTACACAGCGCGCTCAGGCGGCTGGGTAGCTCAGCTGGTTAGAGCGCACGACTCATAATCGTGAGGTCGGGAGTTCAAGTCTCCCCCCCGCCACCACCATCCCTCAATCGAGGCACTGTCGCTCGCGTTCTGTGCGTTATTCTTCGCGAAACGCGCGGACGAACTGGTCCGTGATCGGGCGCATGAGATAGCTGATGACGCTCCGCTCCGTCGTTTGCAGGTAGCCTTCGACGGGCATCCCGGGCAACAGGATCACCTCGCCAAGGCGGGCGAGCTCCTCCGTGCCGATGCTCAGCTCCGCCCGGAAATAGCTCATTCCCGTCGCTTCATCGACGACCGTCGTCGGCGACACACCGGCGACCCGCGCGGCAAGCTCCGGCGTGGTGCGCGCGTTGAAGGCGGGGAAGCGGACGCGGGCGGTCTGCCCCGGATAGACCTGATCGATCGCGGACGGATCGATGCGCATGTCGAAGGTCATCGCCTCCTCCGTCGGGACGATCTGCACAATCGTACCTCCGGGAGGGATGACACCGCCGATGGTGAAGATCTGCAGTTCGTGCACGATGCCGGAGTCCGGTGCGCGGATCTCGGTCCGCGCAAGCTGCCGGTCGGTGGAGACGAGCTGCTGGATGAGCTCCTGAACCGTGTTGTCGACCTCCTGAATGTCGGACACGACCTGTTCCCGGAACTGCCGCGCGATCTGGAGGATCTCCAGCTCCGCATCCCGGATCGAGTTCTCGATACGTGCCCGTTCGGAGATGTGCTCGGCAACCTGGCCGAGCAGGTCGGACCGGCTGCGCTGCAGGCCGAGCACCTGGCTGTCGATCGCAAGACCGCGTTCGTTGAGGGACACGGATGCGGCGAGCTCCTGCCCGACGAATGTCAGCTGTTCCTGCTTTGAGGCGAGCAGGCCATCCACTCCGACGATCTGATTGCGAAACTGCCGGATGCGTTCCTCGAGCTGTTCGACCCGTCCCGCCTGCATGGACTGGCGGGCGGCGAAGATCTCAAGCTCGCCAAGATGGGATTCAGCGAGGCGCGCGGGCTCGATCAGATCGGATGTCGCCGGTTCCGGCTTTGGCAGGCCAAGTTGTTCTGCCCGCAGGCGGGATCGCTGCGCGAGGGCGTCGGACAGGCGCGTCCGGTAGATCTCCGCGTTGGCACGCAGGAGCGTGTCCTCAAGCCGGATCAGAACGTCCCCCTGCCCGACCCGGTCCCCGTTCTCGACAAGGATCTCCGAAACGATGCCGCCGTCGATATGCTGGATGGATCGCGTGTTCCCGTCGGTGACGACCGTTCCTGTCGCGATCACGGCTCCGCTGATCTGGGTGATGACCGACCAGGCGATCAGCCCTCCGAACAGGGCAAGCGAGGCGAGAACGGCGACGATGCCTGCGCGCTTCAGCCCCGTGCGCGGGGTGCGGGGCGGCGGCGCCATCATGCGGCAGGCTCCGCCACGCGGGGTTTCGTCGTGACAGCCTTGAGCACTTCGGCCTTGTCGCCGAACTGGACCATGCGGCCTTCCTGCAGAACCAGAACCTTGTTGACGGCGGCAATCGCGCTCGGCCTGTGCGCCATGACGATCACCGTGCGGCCAGCCTCACGCATGTGCATGATCGCGCGGGAGAGTGCCTCATCGCCCACCGCGTCTAGGTGGGCGTTGGGCTCGTCCAGCACCACCAGCGCCGGTGATCCGAAGAGCGCGCGGGCAAGACCGATCCGCTGGACCTGACCGCCGGAGAGCACGTGGAAGCCCGGGCCACAGCGGGTTTCGTACCCTTCCGGCAGCGCGAGGATCATCTCGTGGACCCCGGCAAGCGTTGCTGCCGCGATCACGTCCTCATCCTCCACATCCGGGCGGAAGCGGGCGATGTTCTCGCGCACCGATCCGGGCATGAGTTCAAGCGCCTGCGGCAGATAGCCGATATGGCAGCCGAGATCACTCGTCGCCCATTTCTCAAGCGTGGCACCGTCGAGCCGGACGCTCCCGGCCTCGGGCTGCCAGCCACCGACAAGCAGGCGTGCGAGCGTCGATTTGCCCGACGCGCTGGGGCCGATGACCCCGAGCCCGTCTCCCGGTTTGAGGTGGAACGTCACTCGGTCGAGGATCGGCTTGCGCTCCGCGCCCGGGCGCCCGCCGGGCGCATAACGCGTGAGGTCGACCACATCGACGAACCCTTTGGGATCGGGCAGCGCGATGGGCATGTCGATCTGTGCGGTGTTCTCCATAGCATCCCGGATCCGGCTGTGCGCCTCCCGCGCCCGGACGACGCTACGCCACTGGCCGATCACCTGATCGACGGGCGCGAGCGCGCGCCCTGCGATGATCGAAGCGGCGACGATCATGCCCGGCGAGATCTCCGCCTGCAGGGCGAGGTAACCGCCCAGGGCCAGGAGCGCGCTTTGCAGGAGCAGACGAAATGCCTTGGAGGCGGCGGTGTAGCCCTCCGCCCGCTCCCCACCGTCCTGACCGGTGGCAAGCCCGTCGCCGTGCATCCCCGCCCAGCGCGACTTTACGTTGTCGAGCATCCCAAGCGGCAGGATCGCGTCCGCGTTCCGGCGGCTCTGTTCGACAAAACCGCTCTCGACCGCGTCCATCGCCATCGCCCGGGCGAAGTGTTTGCGCGTCGTAAACTGGTTCAGAAGTGCCAGCACCGTCACCACGCCGGCGCCCGCAAGGGCGAGGAACCCCAACCACGGGTGAATGAGGAAGACAATGACCAGGTAGAACGGCATCCAGGGCAGATCGAAGATCCCCATCATCGCAGGGCTCGACAGGAACCCGCGCACCACCGCAAGGTCATTGAGAGGCCTGCGGGACGCCTGCGCACCATCGAGGCCGGAACGGACCCAGCGGTCGAACACATCCTTGCCGACAGTCTGGTCGAGCCGGTAGGCCGCCCGGGACAGCATCCGTGCCCGCAGGAAATCGTAGAGGCCGAGAAAAACGTAGAGCACCACGACGATGATAAAGAGTCCCTGCAGGGTGGCGAACGACCCGCTCGCCAACACCCGGTCATAGACCTGCAGCATGAACATCGGCCCGGTCAGCATCAGCAGGTTCACCGCTGCGCTGAGCAGACCCACGATCAAAAACGTCCGCCTGAGCGGGCGGAGGGCGAGGCGATAGAGGTTCTTTTCAGCGTCGTTCGGGTGCATTGCGCAGACGTAACTCAGGTTTAAGGCGAAACTGTATCCGCCGTTTGGAACCGGCCACCCCATCGGGCGGCCAGTTTCAACCGTTCAGCCCGGACAAGGTCCCCCTCAATAGAAGGAGAACTTGTCCTCGTCGAGGGCCGCAAGGCGGGTTCCGGCAAGGAACAGCTCATCGCCGTCGCCGAAGTCGAACAGCACCCCTCCCCGCTCCTCGCTGGCGAAGGTCAGAAGGTCGGAATAGTTCTCCACACCCTCGACACCGATGCGGATCTCGTCCCCTTCGATGAAGGACCTCCGCCCGCCGGTGCTGAAGCCGTAGATGGTGTCCCGCCCGCTGCCGGAACCGAAGTAGAACGTGTCGAGCCCGCGCCCGGCGAAGATGCGGTCGTTGCCCGCTCCGCCATCCACCAGCCCGCCGCCGCCTCCAGCGAAGATGAGGTCGTTGCCTTCACCGCCGAAGATGGTGTCCGCACCGCGACCGCCGAAGATGAGGTCGTTGCCCGCGCCGCCATTGAGGATGTCATCCCCGGCCCCGCCGAAGAGCGCATCCCGTCCGGTGCCGCCGAGCACGTAGTCGTTGCCGCGGCCGCCGAACAGGATGTCGTTACCGCCACCGCCGCTGAGCAGGTCGTCGCCCCGTCCGCCGAAGCCGACGCCGTTGCCGTCGCCATCCTCGTACACATCGTCGAACGGGTTGGTGACGTTCACTGTCACCGTCGCCTCAGCCGTGCCGCCATAGCCGTCATCCACGGTGTAGGTGAAGCTGTCCGGCCCCTCGAAATCCAATTCCGGGATGTAAGTGACGTTCCCGTCTTCGAGCGTGACCGTGCCGTTTCCAGCGGCGGAGACGGAGGTGACCGTGAGAGTGTCCCCGTCCGCGTCCGTGTCGTTCGCGGTCAGCACCTCCTCGCGGATCAGGATGCCCGCAGGAACGGAGGCGGAGTAGACATCGTTGTTGGCCACCGGGTCGGCATTGCCCTCCACGAAGGTGAGGGTGAGGCTGTCGGAAACCTCCTCCAGTCCGTCGGACGCGAGGATCTCCACCTCGATCGCGCCCGCCGCCGTGCGCGGCGCGGTCCCGGCAAACGTCAGTCCGTCGAAGGAGAGCCAATCGGGCAGCGCGCTGCCATCCGCAAGCCGAGCCGCGAAGATCAGCGGATCCGCATCCGGATCTGCGAAGAGATCCGTCTGCGCGTCCACGATGAAGGGCTGCCCAGTCGTCAGCGCGTTGCCATCGGTGTCGGTCGACACGTCCGCGAGCGGCGTGAGAAGCTCCGGCGCATCGTTAACGCCCGTGACCGTCAACGTGAAGTCGTCGGTGATCGTCGCGGTTCCATCGCTGATGCTCAGCATCAGCTCGACATCCCCGGCGAAGTCCTCCGGCGGCAGGCCCGTCAGCAGCAGCGCGTCCGCATCGAAGCCGAGCCATGCGGGAATATCCGATCCATCCGCGAGCGTGAGCCCGTAGGTGATCGCATCACCGTCCACATCCTCCACGAGGTCCTGCTGCAGCAGGACGTTGACCTCCGTATCCTCCACCGAGCTCCGGTCGGAGAACGGTGCGAGCAGGATCGGCACATCGTTCACTGGAGCGATGAGGAGGTTGAAGGTCTGGATCGTGCTGACACGACCATCGCTCGCCTCCATCTGCAGATCGATGGTGCCGTTGAAATTCTCCGGTGGTGTCCCGGACAGGCTACGCGTCGCCTCATCCCAGGTCATCCAGGTGGGCAGCGTGCTGCCGCCAGCGCGGGTAACCGTGATCGACACCGGATCGCCCTCCGGATCGGTGACAAAGCCGTCCGGGAAGGTGATGGCAAGCTCCGTATCCTCGTCGATCTCCAGATCACCGAGGCCCGTAATTATCGGTGCGTTGTTGGTCGCCACCAGGTCGATGGCGACGGCGGCGGTCGCGGTGGTGGTGCCATCGCTCACCGTGTAGGTGACCTCGATCTCTCCGCTCAGCGCCGCATCGCGGGTGACGACGAGGTTGCCAAGACCGTCGAGTGCCGTGGTGAAGCCTGCACCGTCCGTGGCGGAGACGACCGTGAGCATGTCGCCATCCACATCCGTGTCGTTGCTCAGGAGCAGATCCAGCGGGATCGTGATCACAGTTGCTGTGCCCGCGTTGAACACGTCGCTGGCCGCAACCGGCGCATCGTTCACGTTGGCAATCGACAGGGTTATGGGTTGCACGGTCTCGATCCGCCCATCATCCACAGCGACCTCAAGCGCGATGTCACCGAAGAAATTCTCCGGCGGTGTGCCCTCAAGGACGAGGGTGAACGGATTGAACTCAAGCCAGTCTGGCAGATCACCACCGCCCTCGGCACGGACCGCGTAGGTTAGGATGTCGCCATCCACGTCCGTGAACGCTTCCCCGGGAAGGACCACGCGGAACGCGGTTTCCTCGACCCCTTCAAGAGCCGGAAGGGCACCGATAACGGGCGCGTCGTTGACGTTAGTGAAGGTCACGGTGACCCGGCCTGTGTCGGTCAGGCCGCCTGTGTCGCGGATCGTGTAGTCGAATGTCGCCTCGCCGGTGAAGTCGGCCTCCGGCGTGACCAGCAACCGGCCCGTATCGTCGATCTCGATGGAGATACGCTCACCGGCCACCGCTTCGACGAAGAAGATACCTTCCTCGTCCACATCGAAATCGTTGCCGGTGAAGTCCGACGGCTCGAGCACGAGCACCTGATCTTCGAAGCCGGTGAGATCGTCATCCACAGCCGTCGGCGCGTCCGGCGTACCGGTCACGTCCACAAAGACGCTACCGGTTACCGGGATCCCGCTATTGTCGGCGATCTGGTAGCTCAGCGTCGCTCGGCCGAAGAAGTCCTCATCCGGCGTGAAGCGGAAGGTTCCGTCAGCCAGCTCCTCCAGCCCCGCCTGCGGCAGCATGCCGAGGAAGGATATGGTGTCGCCCGCGTCCGGATCCACATCGTTCGCGATGAGGTCCGCCGGGTCGATGATCACGAACCCGCCTTCGATCATCTCGTAGCCGCTGTCGCCGACCGCAACCGGAAGGTCGTCAGCGGGTGCGAGGCTGATGCGGACATAGCCGATCCGCTCCGCCCCGAACTCATCAGTCACGAAGTAGGAGAAGCCCGCATTGCCGAAATAGTCCGCCCGTCCGGTGAAGACGGCAGTACGTCCCACCATCTCGACCGTACCGTTGTCGCCGTCGAAGACCGACGTGATGGCGAAGTCATCGCCCTCCACATCTACCATCTCCGCCTCGAGCGCGGCAAGATCGATCACAAGAGGTATGTCCTCGGTACCCGTGAAGAGGTCCGTCGGCAGGCCAGTCGGCGCGTCGTTGACGGGTGTATAGGTCACCTCGATCGTGCCGGTCGTCTCGATCCGCCCGTCGGTGATCGTATAGGTGTATGCGACCACACCCGTCACGTTCTCGTCGGGAACGAACTGATAGTCTCCGCCGGGCAGATCGAACAGCGTCGCGTTGGACGGTGCCCGCACGTTCACCAGGGTGATCGTGTCCTCCGGATCAGGATCGAAGTCGTTGGCCATGAACTCCGAGAGGTTCAGGGTCAGCGGCGTGTCTTCCTCGACCGTGTAGCGATCGATGGTCGCGACCGGTGCAGCGTTGGTGGAGGCCACATCGATCCGGCCCTGCCCGACGCCCGCGCCACCCTGGCCATCCTCGACCCGGTAGCGGAAGGAGACCAGCCCGTCGAAGTTCAACGGCGGCGTGAAGGTGAAAGTGTTTCCGTCCTGCACGATCTCGCCGACGCTGACGTCAAAGAGGTCGACCACCGTAAGCGGATCGCCATCCTCGTCGAAGTCGTTGCTCAGAAGGTCCGCTGTTGTGAAGGTGAACGGCGTGTCCTCGAACGCGTCGAACCTGTCGCTGACCGCGACGGGCAGATCGTTGAGCGGAGCAACGTCGATGCGGACAATGCCGGTGCTCTCGCCCTGCGCGTCATCGGTGAGGGTGTAGTCGAACACATCCGGCCCGAAGAAGCCTGCGTCCGGCGTGTAAGTGAGCTGCACGCCCGCGTTGCCGTCAAACGCCTGGCTCAGCGCGGCGCTGGCCACACCACGGGTGACCAGCAGATCGAGCGTCTCGACGAAGGCAAACGGGACCTTCGCCGTGAGCGCACCCGTCGCGGGATCGATCTCGATCCAGTCCGGCGCGGCGCTTCCATCGGCCAGTGTCACCGCATAATCCCCGGTCTCCGAGGCAAGCTCCGCCGGTGCATCGATCACGACCGGCACGATCTCCACGGTCACCATACCGTTCGTCGGCTGGCTCACGTCAAGAATGCGGATCGCGTCGCCATCCTCGTCGAAATCGTTGGAGAGCAGGTCCGTCAACGCGAAAGTCAGCGCAACATCCTCGTCGGTGGCGAGCGTGTCGGTCACCGCATCCGGAAGCTCCGGCGTGTTGGCCACGTTGACGACGATCCAGCTCGGCTCAGCCACGCCATCCTTGTCATCCCGCGCCACATAGCTCATCGCAAGGGCGCCGTTGAAGTCCTCGGGCAGTTGCACATTGATCTGGTCGCTGCCGATGATCTGACCGGTGATGCCTGTGAGAGACGTGACCGAGAAGGTCTCGTCGACGACGATCTCCGTCTCCAGCACATAGTCCGGCAGACCGCTTTCCGCAGTGTGGCTGATCGCGATCCGAACCGGGATCGCGCCGACAAATGCCGCCGGCGGGGTGCCGGTGAAGCTGAGCGTCTCCGGGTCGAAGTCGATCCAGGAAGGCAGCGGTGCGCCGCTTTCCTTCGTCACCGTCGCGGAGACGACATCGCTCAGATCGAGCGTGAAGAGCTCCTGCCCGCTGAAGAACGCGGGCTGTGCCAACGCCTCGTTGACAGCCGCCGGGATCTCCGCCGCCGGATCGATCACGTATTCGAGGGAGAAACCCCGATCCGTGCTGCGGAACGTGCCATCTGGCAGATCCTCATACTCGGGGGTGAAGACGATCTGGACCCGCAGAGGCTCCGCATCCGCAGGCGGATCGATGGAGGTGCGCAGGAGCGTGCCCGTCTCCGCATCGAAGTCCAGCCAGTCCGGCAGCGCACGGTTGTCCGCAAGCTGCGCGGTGAACGTGCCGGGGCCCGTGGACAGAACCGCGATCTCCGGTCCGACGACGATACCGGTCAGCAACGCATCCGCATCCGCGGGAAGTGTCATTTCCTCAACGAAGGTTTCCCCGGCGAGGTCGAAGGTAACCGCGACATCGATCGGATCTACAACATCGACGGGCATGGTGCCGGAGAAGGTGAGCGTCTCCGCATCGAAGGTGAGCCATGCGGGCAGCGGCATTCCGTCCGCAAGCGCGGCGGTCACGACGACCGCCTCGTCCAGCGTCTCAGGCGTCAGCGTGCGCTGGGTCGCGAACGGATCCCGGGCGGAGTAGTCGCCGGTCAGTTCGCCGAGGAACCCGACGCTTTCGTAGAAGACCACGTCCCCGTCCGGGTCATAGTCGTTGCCGAACACAAGGCCCGGAATGATCGTCAGCGGCGTATCTTCGATGCCGCTCACCACATCCCCGCGGACCACCGGTGCGTCGTTGCGCGGTTCGATCTGGATGGAGACGAAAGCGGTGTCGAACCCGCCCTCCCCATCGGAAATCGTGTAGGTGAACCCGGCGTTGCCATTGAAGTCGGCCTTGGGTGTGAAGCGGATCTGACCATCGTCGGTGAACGCGACCTTACCGTTGAGCGGGAAGCGCTCGAGCGCGACGAGTTCGATCGGATGGCCGTCGAAATCGCTGTCGTTCGCCAGCAGCTCCGCCGGATCGATGAACAGAACCTCGTCTTCGAGGATGTCATAGGGCCCGTCATTGCGCGCGTTCGGCGCGGTGTTCACGAAGAACGGGATGACGTTGAGCTGAACCGTATGGGTCGCCTCCGCCCCGCGCGCATCGCGCACATCATACTGGAACGACGCACTCCCGAGCGCGTCTGCAACGAAGCTGACGGTGCCCGCCGCCTCATCAACCTCGAGCGTTCCGCCAACCGCGGAGTGAATGCCCTCGAGCGTGAAGGCATCATCCTCGATGTCGTAGTCGTCGCCGAAGAAATCGCTGAACGAGATCACGTTGACGGTGTCGAGACGGACAGTCAGCCGGTCAAGGCTGGAGCGGGGCGCGTCGTTGATCGGGTTCAGATAGACCTCGACGACACCGGTGGCAAAGCCGCCGTTCCCGTCGCTGACCGTGTAGGTGAACCCTGCAAAACCGAACACATCCGGCCGTGGCGTGAATTCCACGCCGCCCGCAACGAGGCTTCCCTTCCCGTTGGTGAGAGGGAAATTGAAGCTGCTGTAGAGCTCGTTGCCATCCTCATCGAGGATCGCGGACAGATCGACGATGGAGAGCGTGTCGCCGTCCACGTCCGTGTCGTTGCCGAGGATGAAGTCGAACGGGATGATGAAGGTCGTGTCCTCATCCCCCTCCCAAGGGCCGTCATCGACCGGAACGGGCACGTCATTGACTGGGCGGACCTGAACCTCCACCCGGGCGGTGCTTTCCCGCCCGAAATCATCCCGGACGGTGTAGTCGAAGAATGCGCGACCACGCCCTGCATCATCGTTGAAGTTCTCGAACGGCAGGAAGTTGATGTCGCCTTCGGCGTTGATCCAGACGGTCCCGTTGACCGGGTTGCCGACGGAGACCAGCTCCAGCCCCACGCCCGCATCGGACGTGTCGTTCGCCACGAGCAGGAGCGGATCGATCGTTGCGACCTCGTCCTCGGTCCCGAAGCGGTAGACATCGTCCGCGGCGTTGAAGCGGCCGGCGCGGATCAGGCTCTCGATGGTTGCCCGATCCCAGACCGTGCCATCCTCGAACACGACCTCCTCGATCCCCTCGTCTTCGCCGACGAAGTGGTTGGTCACCCGCAGCGTGTCGATGAGAAAGCCCGCATCGCGCTCAAGCTCGAGCAGCAGATCATCGCCGTCGCGGATGACGGAGAGGTCCTTCGGCGCAATGCCCGGCTTGAGCTGGACGCGGTCGACGTCACCGGCGACGCCGGCCTCGGTCACCACATCGTTCGCGCTGTCATAGCCGAAGAGGTATGTGTCGCTGCCAGCGTTGCCCGCGATGCTGTCGTCATCAAAGCCGCCATCGAAGGTCTCATCGCCCGCACCGCCGATCAGCGTATCGACGTAGTTGGATCCGATCAGCGCCTCGATGCCGGTCAGTGTGTCGCCTGCGGCCTCGCCTTCGCTGCCCAAACCAGTGCCCAGGTCAACAGTCACGCCTTCGTCCGCAGTGGAGTAGTCCGCCGTATCGAACCCGTCACCACCGTCGATGCTGTCGGCACCCCGGCCGCCGCGGATCGTGTTGTCCTCCGCATCGCCCGTGATCGTGTCGTCGTGGTAGGAGCCCTGAATGATCTCGATGCCGGAGAATGTGTCGCCTTCCGCATCGCCACCACCCGCGGTGGCCCCGCTCATGTCGATGGTCACACCCTCGGCAGAGAGGGTGTAGTCCGCGATGTCGATGCCGAGGCCGCCGATGAGCGCATCCGCGCCGCGGCCGCCGATCAGGGTATCATCGCCGTCACCTCCATCGAGTATGTCGTTCTCCCGACCGCCGGACAGCAGGTTTGCCCCGTCATCGCCGGTCAGCATATCCGCGAAGTCGGACCCGATCAGGTTCTCGATGGAGATGAGGGTATCGCCCTCCGCATGCCCGCCGAAGGCCGTACCGTCCGCGAGGGAGACCTGAACCGCGCCGTCGGAGAAGAAGTAGTCCGCGGTATCGCTGCCCTCTCCACCGTCGAGCGTGTCGCCGTCCGCACCGCCGTCGAGCCGGTCATCGTCCGCACCCCCTTCGAGCAGGTCGGCACCGCCGCGCCCTTCGATCCGGTCATCACCGAGGCCACCGCGCAGGGTGTCGCCCACGAGATCGGATCCACCGAGGATGTCCGCGTAGGTGGACCCAATCAGCTCCTCAACGCGCAGATACACATCGCCGTCCGCGTAGCCGGCCTGACCGACCCGGGTCTCCAGATCCGCACGGATACCGATGTTGGAGGCGGTGTAGTCGACGATGTCGTAGTCATCGCCACCGTCGATCGTGTCGCGACCGGCGCTTGCGAGGATGATGTCGTTGCCCGCACCGCCGAAGATGTCGTCGTCCCCAGCGCCCGCGTCGAAGATGTCGTCACCGCCCTCGCCAAGGAGGTCATCGTCGCCGTCGAGCCCTTCGATCCGCTCGCCCGCCTCGGTTCCGATCAGAAGGTCCCGCTCGTTCGTGCCGGTCAGCGTGCCGCTGTAGCTGCCGAGGACCAGACCACCGGCGAAGCCCTGGTCGACCAGACCGCTTGTGTCGGAGATCCGGTAGATCGTCCGCGTCTCTCCGGTGAAGTCGGGCGCGTTTGTGATGACGACGAATTCGTTCTCATAGACATAGGCATTGTCCGGCAGCGTGACGCCGTCGCCAAGACCGACGAAGCTGAGCACATCGTCCCGATCCGCGTCCGTGTCGTTCGACAGCATGTCGGAGATGCGCAGCACCATCGGCACACCGAGCGGTGTGAGACCGAGGAGGTCATCCACAACAACAGGCTCATCCGGGATCGGACGGACCGACAGGCTCACCTGCCCTTCGACCACCGCAGGGGCGGCACCGTCGATGCTCACATTGTCGGTGATCTGGTAGAAGAACTGGGCGTTCCCGTTGAAGTTCAGGTTGGGCGTGTAGACGATGTCCCCATCGTCATTGAACGCGAGCGTTCCGTTAAGCTGCGGGAAGTCCGCGGGCCCGGGGAACCGCAGCCCGAGAAGCGTCAGCGGATCGCGGTCGATGTCCACATCGTTTGCGAGGATCGCCGCGACCGGGATCACGATGGACGTGTCCTCGTCGAGCGTGAAGCTGTCCGGGTTCGCCTCCGGCGGCGCATCGGCCACGTTGTTGAAGTAGACCGTAACCTCGCCCGCACCGGTCAGACCTTCGCTGTCCCGCACGTTGTAGAAGAAGGTGGTCTCACCCCAGAAATTCTCGTCGGGCGTGAAGCGGATGATGGTGCCATCGCGCACCGCATCGCCGTTCCGGCCGTCGAACACATCGACAAACTCGATAAGGTCTCCATCCTCGATGTCGTAATCGTTGGCGAGCAGATCGAAGATGTCGATCTCAAGCACCGTATCCTCATCAGCGATGAGATCCGGGTTCGTCTGGTAGGAGTCGGCCCGCGCGATCGGCTCGTCGTTCTCCGGGATCATCGGGATCTCGACCCGCGCGGACACGAAGCCGCCCTGACCGTCGGTCACTGTGTAGAAGAACCGCGCGGTTCCGTCGAAGTTGGCCGCTGGCTGGAACTCGATCGTGTCATTGTCGAGCAGACGGACGGTTCCGCCCGCGCTGCTGCGCACGGAGGTGACGGTCAGCGCCTCGCCATCCCATTCGATGTCGTTGGCCAGCAGGTCCGCGGTGTTGATGATCGCGAACTGGTCTTCCTCGACCGGCGCGACCACGTCTGCCTGCGGCTCCGGATCGTTGTTCACCGGCTCAACGTAGAAGTAGACGGTGCCGATGGCGGTGCCGCCGTTTCCGTCGCTGACCCGGTAGTCGAAGCTGGCGCTGCCCCAGTAGAAGTCTCGCGGCTCCACCAGGATCGCCCCGTCGGAAGTCAGCTCGACCCGGACGTTCTCATTGCCGAAGACCGCGTCGATCAGAAGCGTATCGCCATCGATGTCGAAGTCGTTGGCAAGCAGGGTCGCCGGGTCGAGTTCGAAGCCGACATTCTCCAGCGTCTGCGGCACGGTGTTGTTGCGCACGGTCGGCGCATCGTTCCCGGGCGTGACCTCGATATAGACAACCGCGTCGGCGACGCCGCCTTCGGGCGTGTTGGCCACGTAGGTGAAGGACGCCTGACCGTTGAAGTCGTCGTTCGGAGTGAACGTGATGTTGCCATCCGTCGACAGGCTCACCGCCCCGTTGAGCGCGTCCCGCACCTGACCGATGATGAGGCGGTCGCCGTCGATATCGTTGGACAGAAGCCGCTCCACCTCGATGATGAGCGTGCCATCTTCGTCGACCGTGAAACCCCGGTCGTCGAGCGCCTCGGCAAGCGGCCGGACCCTAAGATCGACATTTGCCGTCGACAGGCCGTTGCGCCCGTCGGTGATCGTGTAGGTCAGCTGGGTCGGGCCTGTGAAGCCCTCGTTCGCGGTGTATACGACATCACCCGCCGCGTTGAGCTCCGCGAACCCGTTCGCACCGCCATCAACGGCGATGATCCGCAGATCGTCCCCATCCGGGTCGTAGTCGTTGCGCAGCAGGACGTCGGCTGAAATCGTCAGCGGCTCGGTCTCCCGCACTGCGAAGTAGCCGTCATCGGTGGCGACCGCAGCGGTATTATCCAACAATTCCAGAAGCTTCGCCTTGGTCCAGATAACCCCGTCGGTGAACACATACTGTTCGATGCCGGAGCTGTCGCTGGCGATGGCGCCGTGCACGGTCAGCGTCTGGTCGGGCGCCGTGGCAAAGTGGAAGACGACCGCGTCCGAGCCCTTGTAGAGCTGGGTCAGCGACACTTCGGAGGAGACGAAGCTGTCGAACTCGACCGTGTCGAAGCTCGCATCATCGAGGTCCTCGATGATCGTGTCGTTGCCCTCTCCGCGGGAGTACCGGTAGGTGTCGCTGCCGAGGTCGCCGATCAGGATGTCGTCGCCGGTGGTGCCATCGAACGTGTCATCGCTGTCAAAGCCCCAGACCCGGTCGTCACCGTCACCTTCCGCATCCTTGAGTGCCTCCGCCCGCATCTGCGCGCGGTCCCACTCGGTTCCGTCGGAGAAGCGGATGAGATCGACGCCATCGCGGCCGTTGGTCAGCGCGCCTTCCAGCGTGATCCGGTCACGCCCGGTGGTGAACGCGATGATGAGGTCGAGGCCCTGCGGCCCGGACCGCTGGGCAAAGAGTACCTCCGCCGGGGTCAGCGACAGCTCAAGCACGTCGCCGATGTCCGACCCGGTGTCGGAGATCCGGTCGTCGCCGTCACCCGCGCCGTAGCGGTAGATGTCGTTGCCGGAGAGGCCGACGAGAAGGTCATTGCCCTCCTTGCCCTCAAGGATGTTGGCCGTGTTATCGCCAACGATGATGTCATCCTCGACACTTCCGGCGTTCGCGAGGATCTGTGCCGCGATCTGGGACGGTGTGAAGGTCGTCGCGCTGTCAGTCAGCACAATCTCTTCGATCCGCCCTTGGGCGGAGCTGTAGCGGCTGTTGCTGAACGCGTTGCGCACCACGATCTCGTCACCCAGATCGTCGAGGCGGATCACCAGATCGGTGCCGTCATAGCCGCGCCGTTCGAACACGACCTCCTCGACCGCATAGCCGGAGATCTCGATCCGGTCGGCAGAGCCTCCGGTATCGCTGATCACGTCCGTGCCGTCGCCGCGGGTGTAAAGGTAGGTGTCGTCGCCGAGCTGGCCTTCGATGACATCGTCTCCACCCAGACCGGCCAAGGTATCCGGACCGTCCGTGCCCGCGATGAGGTCCGGGCCGTCCGTTGCACCGGCGGCGGTGAGCAGGGCAAGCATCGCCGCCTCATCCCACTCGGTCCCGTCCTCGAACCGCACCACATCGACACCGATCGTGTCGCCGCCGAGGGTGTTGCGCAGGGTGATCCGCCCGCCATCGCCCGCGCCCGGAGTGCTTTCGGCGATGATCAGCACGGCATCGTCGGTGCCGTAAGGCCGCTTGAGCGTTATGTCGCCCGGCGCGATGCCGCGCAGGTCGAGCACGTCGCCCGCGCCCGCCACCGTGTCGCGCAGGATGTCGACGCCATCGCCGCGGGAATAGACGTAGGTGTCCATGCCGCCCCGGCCATCGACTTGATCATAGCCCTGACCGGCCTCAAGCGTTTCGTCCGCGTCGCTGGTCGTGGCAACGTCATTGCCATCGGTGAAGTTCGGCGCGCGCAGCACCTCCTCGATCTGGGTGCGGTTCCACTCCGTCCCGTCGTCGAAGCGGATGATCTCGATCCCTTCGCCCTCGGTCTGTTCGAGGATGAAGATCGAGCCCGCATCGCCTGCGCCCGGCGCAGATTCCGCCACGAGGATCACGAGATCCGTGCGCGTCTCCTCCAGCGTCAGATCATCCGGGGAGATGCCGCGCAGCTCCAGCACATCAACCCCGCTTGTGTCGCTTTCCTTGAAGATGGAATCGTGCCCATCACCGCGGGAATAGATGTAGGTGTCGCCACCTTCGCCGCCGAGCAAGGCATCGTCACCGAGGCCACCCTCGATCGTGTCACCAAGGTAGGTTCCGCGGATCAGGTCATCCCCGTCCGTGCCATCAGACGCAACGATCGACTGCGCGATGGTGATCATTTCGACGGTCGACGCATCGGCAAAGACGATCTCTTCGATGATGTAATCTTCGGTCACGCGATCGCTGTTAAAGGCGTTGCGCAGACGGATCGAGCCCGCCTCGATCCCCTTGTCCATGTTCTCGTCGATCCGGATCATCAGGTCGAAGCCGGAGCGTTCGAACCGCACATCCTCCTGCAGAAGGTCCGGGAACTCGAGCCGGTCACCCGGGGCGCCGGTGTCACCACCGGGGAACGGATCCTCGCCCGGGAAGGGCTCATCACCCGGAAACGGTTCATCGCCGGGGAACGGTTCATCGCCGGGGAAGGGTTCGTCACGGGGGAAGGGATCCTCGCCACCGTCGAAGCCCGACCCGTTGCCCTGATCCGCGTAGATGTCGTGGCCGTCGCCGGACCGGTAGATGTAGATGTCGTTGCTCTGGAACGTCCGGACATAGTCGTCGCCGCCCAGCATCTCGTAGGAGCCGTCCGTGCGTTCCGTCGACACCCAGTCGTCACCTTCCGTCGGCTCGACCGAACCGCCCAGCAGGGCGGAGATGTCGGACGAGGTCAGGATCGTCGGCGGCTCGGGGTCGTTGAGGAGGACGATGCGGCTCAGGCTCAGCGCATCCTCTTCGTAGAAACCGTCATACTCGACACGCAGCTTGTGCCCATCGATCAGGTGGATCCTGCCCGCGTCACCCGCACCCGGCGCGCTTTCAGCTATGTCGATCAGGAGGTCAAATCCGACCTTGCGGATCGTCAGCTGGTCCGCGGTGATCCCCGTGAGTTCGAGCTGGTTGACGCCCGCCCCCTCGAAGAAGGTTTCCACATTGGCCCGCATGATGTCGTAGCCGTCACCGCGGGTGTAGGCGAAGGTGACATTCGTCGAAGCGACATCGACGAAATCGTTGCCCTGTCCGCCGGAAACGGTTAGCGGCGGCGCGTCGAAGTCGAAATCCTCGGAACTGCTGGATCCGGCCCGGATGACATCGTCGCCATCGGTGATCTGCGCGGCCAGCAGATCCGCTTCGATCTGCGCCTTGTCGATGACGACACCGCCGTCGAGCGTGATCTCGAAGCTGTCAGCCTGACCGAACTCGCCCACCCAGATCGACCCGCCTTCGATACCGTCCGCAGGACGCGGCGCGATCTCGATGATCACATCATCTCCACGGGGGGAGATGGAGAGCTCATCCGCCGCCACATCGACGAGGGTGATCGACAGCTCCTTGAAGTAGGGGCTCGCGTCGAAATCGTAGCCACCGACATAATCGCCGCTCTGCACGGCGCGGTCGTAGGTGAAGGTGCCCTTGAAGCTGCGGGTGTCCGCGAGGAGCGCCTGCTCGGCCAGAACCTTCATCTGCGGGCCGGTGTAGGACACACCGTCGGAGAACACGAAGGTGTTGATGCCGTGGCCCGTTCCGTCCCCGCGCATGAAGTCCTTGATGCGCAGGCTGTTGCCCGGCTCATCCCAGGTGAGCAGGAGGTCGGTGTCGGTGTCGTAGTCGCTGGTTCCGAAGGGCAGGACCTGCACCGTGATCTCGGTGCTCGCCACATCGGTGAACACCACCCGATCGTTGGTGCCGTAGAAGGTGTAGGTCCCTTCCCGGATTACGTCGTTGCCGGACAGGCGATCGAACGTGTACGTGTCGTTGCCGTCGTCATACTGTTCGTCGAAGAACTCGTCGGCGGAGGTGGACACATAGCTGTTGTTCGCATCCGTGCCGAAGATGGTCGTGGGCGCACCCGGGGCGGGCGGCGTCTCGACAATCGCCGCGGCGATGTCAGCCGTACCCCAGACCGTGCTGTCCGCGAACCGGATCTCGCCGAGGAAGTCGATGCCGCCGAGCCATATGCCGTCGGACGTGCCCGCGACGCGCAGTTCGTACTTCGACTGGTAGCCTCCGGTATCGTTGCCCATGGTGTAGCGGATGATCTCGATATCCGCGGGGTTGAGATCCGTCAGAACGATCGTGTCGTTCTGGTCGCTGTTGCCGAACGTGTCGGCGAGAATGTCGCGCCCGTCGCCAACGGAATAGGTGACCGTGTCGCTCCCGTCGCCGAGGCTGATGATGTCGTCACCGCCAAGCCCCTCGATCGCATCGTCGCCCGGCGTGCCGGAGAGCGTGTCCGCATCCTCGGTCGCGCCGCTGCCACCTGCTGCTGCGGTCGCCGCAGCTTCAGCGATGATGTCATCTGTGGACCAGACCGTCCCAGCCGCATCGTCGAACGTGATCTGCTGCACCCGTGGGATCGTCGTGGTGTCGGAATTGGCGGGCATGAAGATCTTGTCGCCCGTGCCGTCGAACGTCAGCACGAAGCCTGCGTCCTGGACCGGGATGGCCGTGACCGTGACCTCCGACGGATCGTAGCCGCGCAGGTCGAGCGTGTAGGTCGCGGAGAGGGCGAAGATGTGATCGATGCCATCGCCCCGGGTGAACACTACGGTGTCGTCACCCTCTTCGAGCAGATAGAAATCGTTGCCCGTTCCCGCCTCAATCGTGTCGTCGCCCGGCGTGCCGGTGACGAAATCGTCGCCAGCGCTCACCTGCGTGGCGAGCAGCATCGCGCGGACTTCAGCGCCGGTGATGGTCCCGTCATCGAACTCATAGCGCGTGAACAGCTCAACCGGACGCTCGATGAGCGCCTCTTCCAGATAGATCCGGTCCGTCGTACCGACGAACCGCAGCACCAGATCCTCAAGCTCGTCGGAGAAGGAGTACTCCTGTCGATGGGAGAACTCGAAGATCGCCTCGGCCATCGTGTAGCCGACAAGCTGAACCACGCTCGCCTGAAACTCGTTGCTGGAGAAGGTGGACGTGCTGTGGCGGAAGACGTCCATACCGTCGCCCCGCTCGAACACATATGTGTCCGACCCACGGTCCCCGGACAGGATGTCATTGCCCGGGCCGCTGCGGAGGATGTCGTTGTAGCGGGTTCCGGTGATGATCTGGTCGCTCGGCGGGGTTTCCGCGATGTCCGGGTAATTGTTGAAGACCCAGGTCACCCCGTTTTCGAACATCACGGTCCGCACGGTGTTGCGGGTGCTGCTGCTGTCGTTGAGCGCCCGCGCGATGGTGATCTGATCGGTCTCGCTGAACCGGATGATCATCTCCCCGGGCCGGTCGACGATCTGCACGACCTCTGCCTGATCCGGGGTGTAGCCGAAGATTTTCAGCACGTTGCCCTGATTGGGGAGCGGATCCGGATAGCCGGTGTCGTACCCGGTGTCGGAGATGTAGTCGGCCCCGTCTCCCCGGCGGTAGATGTACAGATCGTTCTCCGTACCGCCCTCGACATAGTCATCACCCTTACCGGGCTCGATTGTCCGGGGGGTATCGACGGCGAAGATCTGATCGTCGAGCGGGGTGCCCTGACCAGCCAGCTCGGCAAAAATCTCGTCCCGGGTCAGCTCGGTGCCGTCGCTGAACGCGACGATCTCGATCCCGTGGATGAGCGGCTTGCCGTTTACCGTGACAGTCGTCTCCCGGTACCGCAGCACGATCTCGTCGTCCGTACCGTCAAAGCTGAGCACGACGTCCTGGCTGTCCGGCGAAACGCGGGAGAAGCGCAGGTCCTCCGCGACGTAGCCGCGGATTTCGAGCCGGTCGACATAGTTAATGTCTGCGGAGGCGTTGTCGAAATCGTCGCCTGACGTTTCCTCGACAATGACATCGCGCCCATCGCCCCGGGTGAAGATGTAGGTATCGTTGCCCCGCGCGCCGCGGATATCGTCGTTGCCCAGACCGGCTTCGATCACGTCGTCGCCGCGGGAATCGAAGATCAGGTCGTCTCCGTCGGTTTCCTGTCCCCTGAGCTCCTGCGCCTTGAGTTCGTTTGCATCCCAAGTGATGCCGTCGGCGAACTCGATGACCGGCAGCGTCGTTCGGGCGAGCGCCCCCACGATCCGCACCTGATCCCCCACATCGGGGAACACGATCAGCAGATCGTCGCTTTCCAGGCCGGCGCGGCGCACCACAGCCTCCGTCGAGCCGTAGTCGGTGAAGCTGATGACGGCGTCGCGCATCGCGATCGCCTCCAGCTCGATTCGATCGATCCCATCGCCCTCGGCGAAAAGGACCCGGGTGTCCCGGCCCATGATGATCGTATCGTAGCCGTAGCCGCCCGCAACCTCGAAGTCCGGGTCGATCGTGCGCGCGTCGATCAGATCCGTAGACGCGTTAGACGCCTCGTCGAGGAGGATGCCGCGGATGTCGGTAAGGCTGAGCGTGATCCCATCGTCGAACTCGAAGCTCTCAACATGGGTCGCGGTGGTGGCGGTCGACAGTCCGCCAAGGACAGCCAGCGTCTCACCGGTGAGGGTCAACGTGATCACCAGCGTGTCGCCAACCTCGGAGAAGGCGACAGCGTCAGAGGTCACGCCGGTGCCGAAGACGACACGGTCCACACCGCTCGACTCTTCGACGGAGTCCCGCCCGTCGCCGATGCCGAACCGGTAGGTGTCGTTGCCGCTCCGCCCGATCAGCTCATCCGATCCGGCACCGCCGGACAGGTCATCGTTGCGTCCGTCGAAACCGACAAGCTTGTCGTTTGCGTCCGTGCCGCGGGTCAGTTCGTTGCGAACGTCCTCGACGGTCCAGACGGTCCCGTCGGCGAACGAGAACTCCTCAACCTTGTTGGACCCCAGACCGCCGACAATGCGGAGCACATCCTCGCCGTTGCCCAGATCGATGAGCAGATCGTCCTCGTCCCGCCGCAGCACGACCGAAGCGACGGTGACGGAGGAGCCGAAGATGACCTTGTCGATCACGCCCGTGCGGTCGAACACCTCATTGATCGTGTCGAAATCGTACCCGATCCCAAAGGCATAGGTGTCGCCGGCGCTGCCGCCATTCAGGATGTCATCACCCTGCCGCCCGTCGAGCGTGGAAGGCACATCCGGCGTCGCATCGATGATGTTATCGCCGCGATTGCCGCCGACGATGTCGAGCTGTGCCTCGACATCCGCGATGGTCATGATCGTGCCGTCGTAGAACTCGAAGAGCTCGATCCCGTCGGTCACGTTGCGGAACTGGTTCTTGACCGTCAGCGTATCGCTGCGGTCCTGCACGGTGATGATCAGATCGTCGCCCGCGACCGCAAATCGGACATTGTCCACCGTGATGTCCGCACCGAAACGGATGCGGTCGTCCACTTCGACCTCGCGGCCCCGGCGGCCTTCCCAGACCGTCGCGACCTGCACATCGATGATGGTATCGGAGCCGTAGCCCACGTCGAACATGTAGGTGTCGCCGTCGCTGCCCCCTTCGAGCAGATCGTCACCGGCGCGCCCGTCGAGCACCTCGCGGAAGTTCGATCCGCGCAGGGTGTCGTCGCCGGACGTGCCGATCAGGTCGACATCTTCCGGGTTGAGGTCGGTCCAGTCGACCGTCCGGTCGGCGAAGGCGAAGGATTCCACCGCATAGGCCTGAGCGCCCGCACGGACATACTGGTTTTCCATCACGATCCGGTCGCCGGTATCGTTGACGGTGAAGATCAGATCGAGGTCGGTGCGCGAGATCGTCACCGCCTCGGAGCTGATGCCTTCGAGGACCAGCGTCTCGAAACCACCTGCATCGAGGATCGTGTCCTCGCCATAGCCGCGCGCGAACTTGTAAGTGTCCGATCCGCCGAAGCCTATCAACTGGTCGTTGCCCGCTCCGCCGTCGATCACGTCGGCAAGGTCAAAGCCGTAGATGACATCGTCGCCATCGGTCTTCGCAAGGTCGATGAAATGCTGGAAGAGCTTGGTGTAGCTCCACTCCGTCCCATCGGCGAAGACGAGGGTCTCGATCCGGTTGATGTACCCGGCGAGGAACTGGGTCTTGAGCTGTTCGGTAAGGATGACCCCGTCCGTCGTGCCCGAAACCTGCAGCGTCAGCGTGTCCGACGCACCTTCCCGCAGGAAGTCGAAATCGGTCCAGCGCAGATTGTCGATGAACCGCAGCGTGTCCGGGTCAGCGGAGCCGAAGATCTTCAGGCTGGTGTCGCCATCCTCGATTTGGTCGAGGCCGTAGTTGCGGCCATAGACATAGGTGTCGCCCCCTTCGCGACCGACGAGGAAGTCGTCGCCAGCGCCACCGTCGAGACGTTCGCCCAGAAGCGTGCCGTAGATCGCGTCATCACCGTCCGTCCGCGCAGACTTCAGGTAGAGATCAACGACGTCGTTGAACATCAGCACGTCGCCATTGTCGAAGACGAACCGCTCGATGAGGTTCGGGGCGGCGTATTCGATCTCAAGGCTCGGATCGATCACCCCGAACGCCTCGAGGTTCAGGCGAACGCCGCCGAACTGTCCCTCGATGGTCAGCTTATCGCCGGTCTCGTTGCCATCCTCGTCGAGGAAGTAGATCTCCAGATCGTCGCTTTCGCCATCCCGCTCCAGCCGCAGATCGTTCTTGTCGACACCGCCGAGGATTTTCACGAAGTCCGGGGCGCTGGAGGATTTGTCGTAGGAGGTTGGGTTGTCGTCGCGGATCGTGTCCTGGCCGTCGCCAACCTGGAACACGTATATGTCGCCACCGACACCCCCGAGCAGGACGTCATTGCCCTTGCCGCCATAAAGCACGTCGAGGCTGCCGGAGCCCGTGATCACCTGATCTGTGTCGAGCGGGTTCACCACCTCGAACGGGATGCGGTTCACATCCCACACAACGCCATCGGCGAAGATGATCGCGGCAACCCCGGTTTCCTGCGTCCGGTTGCCGATCTTTGGATTGAGTTCCCCGAGGAAGTGGTTGCGCACCACAAGCGTGCCGGACCCGTCGAGAGCGGTCAGGATCAGATCCTCCCCGTCCCGCACCGCCTCAACGTCGGAGGAGCGGAGGTGTGAGAAGCGGATCTCGTCGCCCTTGCCGAAGTCCACATCATCAATGACGTCGTTGCCGAAGTCCTTGCCGATAAAGTAGAAATCGCTACCCAAACCGCCGCGATAGGTCTGATCGCCCTCGCTGACATAGATGTAGTCAATGCCCCGCGTGCCCACGAGCTCGGTATCGTCGACCGTATGGGTCCGCAGGCGCGTTTCATCGACCTTCAGCGCGTTGAGCACCGCGGGCAGATCCGTATCGATGCCCACATCCTCGAACGCGGGAAGCAGCATCTGGAAGATAAACTTCTGATCCACGCCGACGGTGGCGCCGAAATCGTTGCCCTCGCCGCTCGGCTGATAGTCCGCGTAGAACTCCTGCAGGATCAGGCTCCACTGATCCAGATAGTCGTAGGCCGCGTCAGCACCCGCCGGTGCCGCCTCGAAGATCGCCTTGAACATCGGCGCCATTTCGCGGTCCGACGTCGGCCCGAATGAATCCGTTTCCAGATCGTAGGCCACGTCGCGGAAGAAGTCGCTGAGCCCACCCTGGGCGGCGAGCTTCACGGCGAAGGCCCGGCTCGTGACGATGTACTGCTCCATGGCAAAGCCGGTGAGCTCGATCATAGCGTCGACGCCGCTGACGAACTCCGTCTCCGACAGGCTGTAGCCGGGGGTGGCATTGGTCGAGTAGTCGATCACGCCGCCCGCATCGATCGTGGCACTCAGCATGTTCGGCACGAAGTCGATGCCGTAGAGCGACACCGCGTAGTGGTACTGGCCCGGCGTCATCATCTCGACGCGGAAGGTGCTGTCGTCGGTGGAGTTCACCTCGTCCAGCGTGTCGAAGTCGATCGCGTAGGAGCGCAGGTCGAACTCGCGGGCATCGCCGCCGTAGAACTGGATTTCGAGCGCACGGTCGAGGTTGCGCGCCCAAACATGGAAGCTGCCCTCCGCGTCGGTCACCTGAACCGTGTAGTCGACCGCGATCCCGTCGATGAAGTTGACGCCAATGCGCTCCACATCGATGTTGCCATAGGGATTAAATCCGAGGGATTCCACGCGCCATTCCTGACCCTCGCCGACCGCAAGCGCCAGAATGTCGTCCTTCGTCGGGAACGGGATAACCGCATCGTCCGCGTCAACGATCGGCGTGCCGGAGGCAAGCTTCCAGCTGCCATCCTCGAGCTGGATGCCGTAGTCGAGCACCAGAACACGGCCGTTGACGACGGTCGCGAGATACGGGGCCTCTTCCCGGTGGGTCAGCGCCTCGCTGCGGCTGGAGGGGGACCAGACCTGTTCGATCTGCCACATCTGCTCCGCCGCGGCGGGCTGGGCCATGATGTCTTCGATGGTGGGCCGGTCGATGGTCGCGCCGAGCTCATCGACGACCGGCGCGCCACTCTCCAGTACCCAGTATCCGCCGTCCGCATCTTCTGTGTAGATCGCGCGGTCCGCGAGCGTGATGTCGGTGCCTGACGTGTCGAGGAGGACCGCCGTAAGCTCCTGCGTCCGGTCAAGGCTGAAGGCCCACTTGCCGAGCGTATCGCCCGCCTGCTGAACGAGCGTGCGCAGGTCCGGATCGGTCATTTCCGCCGCGGCGGTACGGGCCGTTTCGGCAAGCTCGAAGTCGTTGGACATGACCACAGAAAGGTCAGCCATATTGCCATATCCAGTCGCATCGAGGGCGTTCTCGAGCAGCCAGACAGCGGTGCCGGTCTCTCCCGCATACTGGGTCAGCAGATCGCTCGCGTCGAAGATCGCCTCGAAACTGTTGCGCATCTCCCCGCTGAAGAGCGTGACCTGACCGGTTCCGATCAGGTTCGCGCCCTGGGGCGTGGTGATGTCCATCTCCGTCCCGTCGAGGGAGATGCTCGCAATGCCAAGGTCCGCGAGCGTCGAAAGCTCGCCCTCGTCGGTCTCGCCATCGCTGTCGAAATCCTGCCAGATGCGCAGCTCGGAATAGATCGCATCGGCCACATCTATGACGCCGTCACCGTTTTCGTCGAAAGCGGCAAGGTCTTCGAGACCCCGTCCCGTCCGGCCCCCGAACATCTCGGAGATATCGTCGATCTCGCCGTTGCCGTTGCGGTCGAGCACCACGAACCCGTCATCCGGATCGAGCCATCCGCTCCGCTCCCGGAAGAAGTCGCCGTCTATGTCGAAGTAGACGTCGAACTCATCGAGGGCGAGCGTCTCGATCCCGTCCCCGTCGAGGTCGATGACCAGCGGGTCCTTACCGTCGAACCAGTCGTTGACCTTGGACAGTCGCGCAGCCTGCTGTGCGAGCGTGATGACCGAGCTGACGAGGGAGCTGAACCGGTTCAGACCACCGGGGAAGCCCGGGATCATCGCGAAGAGCTCATCGAGCGGGTTCTCGACCTCCAGGATGATGCCGAGGTCGGTGACCGGCTCCTCGTCATCCGCAGGCGGGCCGCCAGGCAGACCGAAGATGTCAGTGTCCTCGAGGAACTTCTGCCCATCATAGTTGACGAACGTCATCACCCCACCGATGCCCGGCTTCGCGAACTTCGGATCGATGAAGCGTGCGAACAGCTTCTCGAAGATGTTGGTGACGTAGAGCGTTCGGTCCTTCTGCTCGAGCCAGTAGGTGATGAAGGGCATGAACGGGTCCCAGAAGATGGGACTGAACGCCTCCGCCAACGCGACGCCGAAGCTGGCGCCACCGACGCCCTTGAGCGCCTTGGTGCCGAAGATGAAGGGTAGCTCGTTGGACCCGCCCGCGAGGCGGTAGCCGAAGAAGGACAGCACGTCATCGTTCTTCGGATCGAGCATCACGGTCGATCCCCAGAACCAGATCAGGTCGGAATGATCGTAGACTTCGTCGCCGTCCTTGTCGGCCTTGTTGAAGGGGTTGCTGTCACCGGGATTGTCCGGATCCACCCCGTCGCGGGTGTCGCCGATGATCAGACCGCCGCGGGAGGCGTTGAAGATCCAGTCGCGGCCGGTGCCGCCGATGGTGATCGCCCCTTCGCCGCCCGCGGCGAAGATGTAGTCATCGTCCGCACCGCCATCGATGATCATGCGCAGATCACGGTCTGCGGTGGTGTCGCCGTCCGGTCCCTCGTAACCGCCGAGTTCGACCGGCACCGTGTCGCCGCTTTCGATCAGCCTGGGCTGGAACACCATGATGATGTCTTCACCGTCACCGGACTGGATCTCACCGATCTGGGTCGGCTCGCCCCTCAGTTGCACACCGAAGAGGTCGTCAATGTAGGGAATTTCACCGGTGATGATGACGTCCGCATGTTCGGTGCCGACGATCTGCTCGACACCGTCGATCGTCATCACCTCTTCCGGGTCGATGCTGCCCAGTGCGGTCTGCGCGGTCTCAAGCGCGTAGAATCCGACCTTGAACAGATCGCCGAGGCTCGCCCGATCGTCCGTTGCATCGCGGAGGCTCGCAACGCCGTTGACATAGTTCAGGCCATGGGCGGTATCGTCGTCCGCCTCGCCCAGGGGGCGGAAGTCGATCGTGTCGTACTCCCGGGCGCTCGTGCCGCCCACATCGAAATCGTCGGAGATCACATGGACCGGCTTGCCGAAATTCTCGACATCCGCCCGCACGTAGTCCGCGTAGCTCGTGAGCCGGATCTCGTCGATGCCGAGGATGAGGTCCTTGCTCGTCCGTCCGCCGCTGCCGGGATCGGTGACGGTGACTTCCATCAGCGCGAGGCTCTGCAGCGCCGGGTCGAGGTCTACCTCAGGCGTCACCTCATCGAGGAACAGGATCGAACTGAGGATGAGGCCCCGCTCCTCCCGGTCATCGTCCGGGTTCTCATGGGTCGTGTACCGCAGAACCGACTTCGGCTCGTCATCCTTGCCCTTGCGGCCTTCGTAATACTGTTCCCACTCCGTCCGGGTCAGCCGGTCGATATTGCCGATATAGACGTCGTTGTCCCGCCCGTCCGAAACCTCATGATGCTTCGGCATCACCGTCATGGAGTCGACGAACGTGACCGGCGCAATCTTTCCGATCAACGTGTCCCGGCCGTACTGCCCCCAGATCTCTGCATTATGCTCGACGAAGATCACGTTGTGACCGTCATCTCCGACGATCTCCGTCTCGCCACCTGCGGCGAGGTAGAGGTTTGCGGTGTTCTCCTTGGAATAGGACCCCTCCGGATCACCGACGATCACCCGATCGGGCCCATCGTTGGCGAGCGGCATCAGCACCGCGTCGATGTAGTCGAGAACACCTTTTTCGGCGCCCGCCGCCTTCCCCTCACCGTCAGGGCCCGGATTGATCTGATCATACTGTAGGCGCATCAGATCGAGGATCGGGATGAAGTTCTCGCCACCGGCGCTGGAGAAAAACTCCTCCGGCGCTGCGAGCGCTTTGCGCATCCAGTCCGACTCGCCGAAGCTCATGCCCTCGATCACATCGGTCAGACCGATGATCTTTTGACCTGGCGCGGGCGTGTCCGGTGAGGTCCCGTCCGCTTCAAGCTGCCAGAGCTCATTGTCGGTCTTGATCCGCAGGATTTCCGCCCGGTTGGCGTCGACGTTCGCATCAAGCTCCTCACCGTCATAGGTGAGGATGTCGACAACACCCTTCTCAGGATCGAAATCGTCGTTCTTGCCCTTCTTGAACTCGACCTTGCCCTTCGTCATCTGGCCAGCGAAGTGCACGAGGATCCGGCTGAATTCTTCAAGCTGCTCGGTTGAAAGCCTGGAGAGCTGGTTAGCGGCCATCAAGCGCCCGAACTCCACGAGGTCGTTCGTCAGCGCGCGCAGTCCCGTGTCACCGTAGACGGTGGCATAGCTGTGGCTGCCGTCGTCCTTGCCGAGCGCGGTGTACCCCATTTCGGTCAGCATTTCGGAGTATGGTCGGTCACCGCCGTACTCCAACTGACGGGCGACCTCACTGTCGAAGATCGCCTTCATGACATGCTTGCGAACCTCGGGTTCCCAGACCTCGCTTGCCGACTTGTCGTCCAGGAGATTCTCCATGTCGGAGAAGAACCGAAGGATAAGATGACCCTGACTGTGCAGCCCACGAGCTCTTCCTTCAGAAAACGGCGTTCCCGTCGGAAGCGGCATGTCCGCGATGTTTTCAGCGTCGGTCGCCTCACCAACCTCATCGGGCTTGTAGCTGCTCGACCTGAATCGGAGGATCTCGTTCACTTCACCGGGAAGGTAGTATCCTTGGATGACACCAAGATCCGGATCGGGTGGTGAGATGACTGGCCGCGTTGCGGTCGGAATTCCGTTCTCGTCGAGCTCCGGATCCCACCCGTAGTACCGCATGAGGTATTCGTCATGCTTCGCGAACTCCTCGGCCATCAGCGTGTCGATGAATGCGTTGGCGTCGTCGAGTTCGGTTCCGCTGAGTGGGGTGGGGAAGAACCTGTTGAAGACCTCGGCCCGAACCTCCGCGTTCGTCTTGCCGGACGCTTCCTTGGCGCGATCATAGATTCGGCTTGCCGAAAGCTGGAACGGCATGTTGTCGAAGATCACAGCTTCGATGTCGTTCACGATGCCGATCATGCCGGCAAGGCCACCGCCGAGGGAGTGTCCGGTCAGAACGATCTTCGGCGCGACCCCGGTTTCGCCCTTAACCTGATTGAGCACCGCCCCGTAATATTCACCCGCCAGTTCGGCTTGTGCCTGGAGAAAGCCGCCCCCAACCAACCAGCCGTTCCAGATGTCACCGTTGAAAAAGCGTGAGAAGGAACCGCCGGTCGGATCGTCCGTGCCCCTGTAGGAAATGATGATCGTTCCCGCTTCGAGATCACCGACACTTTCGGTCAGTTCGTAGGTCGAGGCTGAGAAGCTGGCGTCGATCCAGGCCGCACTGCCTTCCCCCTCGAACCCCTCACGAAGTGTAGCCGGGCCGATGACACTCTGAGTCGCGGTGGTGCTCGCCGTAACCCCTTGATTGTACGTATCGCTCGCAAGGACAGAGAGCAGTAGGTCTTTCGTCAGATCGGGCATGGGGAAGTCCTTGGGGGCAGTCTGAGGGGGTGCGGGCGGGACCGGGGCAGGTCAGGGCGAAGGCGTCAGGCCTTCGCGCCCATCTTTTCGAGCGTCTCGCGATCGACGAGACGGGCGATGACCGGGTGCAGGCTTAGGTCACCCTTCTGAACGATCTGCTTGAAATTCGAGAGGACCGAAACGGTGCTCTTCTGATCCGGCGCAATCACGTCGAGGAGCCAGTTGTTCTCGCCGCTCGTCCAGTCTTCCGCCTTGAGCTTGACCGGAAATGTTCCAGCCTTGATCTGTTCGCGGATCTTCGCATCGACCTCATCAGACACGCTCGCCCAGATCGCGAGGCCGGAGATGTCTGTCAGCGGACCGCGCTCCTTCGTTGCCGGGTATGCGATGGCAATCCGGTCCCGGATGAGCGGTTCCAGCACCAGATGCTGGAGGTCGGACAGGCTCTGATTGCGGTAGCGGGGCAGCGCCATCATCGCCATGACGACCTTGCCGAAGCTTTCCCTGACCTGTGCGCGCACGCGGGCGACTTTTTCGAGGACTTCGGCGGAAACTTCGGGCGAAGCGGCCTCTTGTTCAGGCGTCGCTTCGGCGGTCTCTGTGGTCATGTGCGCTCTTCCAGAATGAGGTGGGCAAAAATGCAGGCTTTTGAATCGTATGCGCGTGTTCACTTTTTAGTCATCAGGAAAATTGTCGATTTATACTTTGACACGCCCTCAGGGAGAGATTCGCCGGCGAAAACCCGCTGACGCAGTGGCGTGCGGAACACAATCTGCCGTTGTAGTGGGTCTCACACTGCAACCAATTCTACCTAAGGGCGAGCTGCACCCCAGATGCGCACGCATAGCAATTTTGAGGTGTACGGGGGCGCCGTTGGCGGTCAAATCACATGGATTGCCGCCCGCAGCTTCACACACTCCGCGCGTGATCGACGAAGCCTCGCACGAACCCCGCTCCACAGCGCGCGGGCGGCCGGGTGGCCTGCGTTGCAGATGGGTCGGGGATGACATCTGTCGGAACGCACCGATCTCAACCTCACCGGTCAGGATCGATGCGCCGTTTGCAGCAAGGACTGGATGGGCTGGCGCGCTTGCGCAACGCCGTTCCGCCAAGACCGATGAAGCCGAGCAGCGTGACCGGAAGGGAGCCGGTCAAGGGCACCCGTGAAGCCGATACTCTGGAAATCGACCTGGCCATCTATCCCGGTCAAAAACACCATCACGTTCTGCAGGTTGAGCGTTTGAGCCGCTGCTCATCACGCCCCTGAACGGGCGTACTGACACTGACGACGCACGGTCAGTCTCACCGAAACACCACAGAAAAATATGGAACGTCTGTTGCTCGTTCACTAGTGATTTGGAGAGTGTTTGGAGCGGGCGATGCGAACAAGGGAGGAAAATCTTCCAACAAGTTAGGTTCTCAATTGTTGGAAGTTCCAACAATTTTCCAACAATCTCAGCGACTTGATTGAGATCGTTATGAGCGCTTCTACCATGTTCAGCCATGATGCACGAGGAAAACAAATAGTCACCGAGGCCAGATGTAAGCTCAGGTCATCCCCTGTTCGGCTTCGTGCTAAACTAGCTGATATGACCAACGAGTATTTTCCGCAACGCCGGGCCGTACCTGACTATGCAGCTGCAACTCCTTCGAACGATACAGCTCAAACAAAGGGTTTTCAGCAAAATGAAGGTACATCCACCGAGGTACAGCTGAATACAGCTGATGCCCCGGAAGACTTTACGATCTCGGTGGAGCAGGTTCGCGAACATCTTAAGCGCAAGGGCCTGAGCAAGTCGAAGGACACAGTCCAGCGTTGGTGTCGCACGGGCGAACTCACCTGTCAAAAACAAGGCGTCTTTGGGCGGTACTTCACGACCGAAGCCTCTCTTCTCGCGTTAGAGCACAAGCTCCTTCCGGACATGATCGCAGAGAGCCGGAGTGCTGTTGCCGCAACTCAGCGTGAGGAGCAGCTGCATGCAGCTTTGAACGCTCGTACGTACACCGATATGCCGGAGCATGCACCGGCAGATGCAGCTGCGCGCAGCGACGTACAACCATTTTCGCAGCTGCATGCAGCTGAAGCTGACGCAAAGCCATCGAGAGGGGATGTCGCTAGGCTCTCAGCTGAAGTAGAAGGCCTGCGTGCACAACTGCAAGATCGCGACAAGCAGATCGACTTTCTCAAAGAGGAAGTTCGCCATGGCCGAGACCAGAGGGGAGACGTCGTCCAGATCTCCAACCGTATGCTGGAGGCGCTCGAAACCATGGCAATCGGAGGGCGGTTAAAACGACCCCAAGACCCTACTGACAATCCTCAGCAATCCCCGGATCCAGTGCCTGCGGTCTATCGGGAACATCCAAACGATAGGGTATAATTCGAAGACGTATGCAACACCTCGGAAACCTTATCGATAAGAGCAAATTCAGACGCCGACCTCGCTACACGATGATCCTGCACAACGTGCGGGAGAAGCTCGAGATATCGATCAACACTTACATCGTAGTGGACAGCATTCATAAGCTCTCGAGCAGCAATCCAAACTTCCCGTACTGCGTTATGTCAAAATCCGAGATGGGCGAGTTTCTTGGGATTACAGCACGGACGGTCTTTCGCTGCCTCAACGAAGCCGAGAAAAATGGTTTGATTGAGCGGCACGAAGGTGGACTGCGCGCCTCTGAAAAATGGATCAAGACAGTCGAAATCTTCGATATCAAGTCCGACCGCTAGTGCGGTCGTGTCATACACGCTGACAATTTGTCATACCGGGTGAATTCAACTTTTTCTGTGCGGCTTATCAACGACCGCACCCATGACAAAACGTCACAAAATCTATGACACTTTGACACACCGAACACGCCATTGTGTCAGCGCATCTATGACAGTCTGTCAGCCCTCTATATTTATATGATATTAGAATGAAATTTGTAGATACTGAAAATCTAGCAAAGACCTTTTCAATCGATTTACACCGGCAAGACAGGATCAATTGACCACCTTGGAAAAAGTAACCCGCCTTCATTCAAATGAAGGGAAGTCTTGACACGTACCCAAACTTATTGCGCCACCCGCAGTCACGAGCGGCGCGTGGAAGCACGTTGCAAACCAACGATAAAGGTTCCGCATACCGTCCGGGCTAGCGCCCGACTTCCCAGCGTGTTTTTCCAAAGGTCAAACAACGGCGTGTCGCTTCTCAAAGACAAGCGTCAGCCCACCCTGGGAAGTCGGGCGCTACCGCGCCGACCCGGCCATACAAAATCCCCCCATCCCAAATGGGGAAGGGGGGATTGGCCGGGTCTCCCGACGGTATGCGGGAACCGGTTCGGTGCCCGTTAGAAGAACAGTTCGCTGAGCATCCCGCGCAGGTCGTCTTCCCTGGCAGAGCCCGGATCGTCGCCAACGGGCAACGCTCCGGCGCGCACGAAAGCCACGTTACTCAGGGTCACCACCGCGTCCGGCACTGCGGACTGCCCTTCCTCGTCCCCATCGAACAGCACAACAACACGCTTGACCCCCAGCCGGGCGAGCAGCGTCGCTTGGCCCGTTGATACAGCGGTGCCCATACAGGCCACCGCTGGAGTGCCGAGACCGTGCAGCCGGATCGCGTCAAAGAACCCCTCGACTAACACGACCGTCCCGGCTCCTCGCACCCGGTGCGCGTTGAAGAGCACCCGCTGCTTCTCGAACCCCTTCGGAAGGAGCCACTTGCGCTCGTGCGGATCAGCGCCGAGGTATCGCCCAGCATAGGCGATGAGCGCACCGTCTTCATCGTGGATCGGCACGCACAGCCGCCCCGCCATCATGCTGCGGCTCTTGGGATCACAGACCCCAAGGCCAAAGGTGAGGGCAAGACCGGCTGGCACCCGCTCAGAGACAGCCTCATGCGCTTCATCAACGGGCAACGTGAATTTGAGGGGTGGATTGGGCTGAGATGGGCTCTCAGAAGCCACAGGATCCGCGCTACGCGCTTTTGCGACCGTACGTGCAGATTTCCTCGTTGTTGGCTTTTTCGCCCCGCTACGGCGCTCCTGTGGCCTCTTGGGTTTTGCGGTGCGGCTGGGGGCGAGACCGCAGCCAGAAACCTCTGCGACCAGCTCGGCCCCGGCGCGCAAGTCCGCCTCCAACATCCGAGCGGCAAAGTCGATGATCGATCCACTCTCACGACAGCCAAAGCAATGCCAAGTGTTGGCCTTGGCTTCACTGGTTGCCTCAAGCGTGATCGAGAACGAAGGGTTCGTATCGTCGTGGAAGGGACAGCAGAGCCGCAGCTGTGCGCCTCGTTTGTCGTAGTCGAGGCCAAAGTGGCCCAAGAGTGCTTCAAAGTCGCCATGCGTGTTCACATGGTCAAACTTGATCAGTTTACCCATCAGATCCTCCGAGAGTTGGGAAAGGTCGTCCGGAAGAGAAGTTTACGGGTGAGGGGAGAGTGCGGGAGCTGACAGGGGGAAAAATTTATGTTATATTTCTGTATCTTATGACAACAACAACCCTCGACATCTACAACCTCCTGGTCAATGCAGGCATCGCGGAAGACAAGGCGCAGCCCCTCGCGAAGGAGATCTTGAGCCGGTCAGAGGCCAAGGAGATACTGGCCACAAAGGCTGATCTCGTCAGAACCGAGAACCGACTAATCATTTGGATGGTCGGATTGCAGGTCGCGAGCCTGGGACTGCTCTTCGCGTCTGGTGTTCTCGGCTAAGGCAAACCGTCGCCCTGCTAACGCATATGATTGCTCCAACACCCAAGCTTCCTCCCCTGGCAATCGAGAAGATTTTCGTGATTGGCGTCGGTATGTGGAAGTACGAATACACAAGCGTCGAGGATGCCGCTGCCGCCGTCCATGACATCGACCGCAGAGTGCGCGAAGAGGGAGTGAGGCTTGATTACATTGAGGTTCTGGTGGAGTTTGCCGGTGGTGAGAGTGAGCGTTGCGCTTTCAAAGAAAAAGAGCGGGTCTTCAGTTGGCTTAGGCGGTTTGAACAGGTGCTCTAGCGATCATCTTTTCATCACCCACAGATGCTATACTCCTCGCGTCGTACCTTCGCACCACTAGCTTGCACCGCACCTCAGTCGCGATCGGGATACGTACAACGGGCGCAAGGGAAGCAGTAGCCGGGAGCCAAAACACGCCCGACGACCCTCCCCGCGCCTTTCCGTATGAGCGCAGCGGGGTGGTGGAGGTCGGAGACGAGCCACGGTGGCGCGCCCCTCAGCCCAGGGCGTTCTCATTCGGGTGGGCTGGTGGTGCGAGCGCGTGAGCGTTTTTTCCTATGCACCAACTCGGTACCCTTAAAGCCAACCATCAGCCACTCACCATCCCTTTAGAGCAGCGCTTTCAGAGCGTGTACGCGATAGGGCAGACCGGCACGGGCAAAAGCACATTCTTGAAACATGGCTTCCTCCAGGACGTCTACAGCGGCTTTGGGGCCTGCTACTTCGACTTTCACGGGCAGGACGCCCGCTGGCTCCTCGACCGCATCCCACGCAATCGGCTCGATGATGTCATCTACGTAAACCCGCTCGACCCAACCGCCGTCATTGGCTTCAACCCCTTTGACGGAGTGCGAGAGGGCCAGGACGAGCAGGCTACCGCTGCGATCGTGGCAAGCCTCAAACACATTTTCGCGGACAGTTGGGGCGGGCGGATGGACGATATCCTAACGAACGCCGTCCGGCCCCTTTTCCACCTCCCATATGAGCGGAAAACGACGCTGCTCGCTGCCATCCGCATGCTTAATGATCCAACCTATCGCGTGTGGGTTTTGAAGCACTGCCGCGAGCGGGCCGTGACCGACTTCTGGGAGCGTGAGTTCGCGAATTGGACGAAGAGCGACCAAAATGCCAACGTGAATTCAACGCTCAACAAGATACGCCGATTTGAGGCGGTGCCGCTGCTGCGCCGGACGTTTGGCCAGGTGCGCTCCCGCATCAACCTGCGTCACGCCGTCGAGGCGGGCAAGCTGATCATCTTCGACTTCAACAAGCCTCAGATGGGAGAGGTGAACGCGAGTGTGATGGGTGCGCTCTTCCTCTCGCGACTGATCCACGAGGCGATGACCCGCCCGCAACCAACCATTGACGGCGAGGTGTTCACGGGCGCGCTGAAACCTTTCTTTTTCCATATCGACGAGTTTCACTCGGTGATGTCCTCCGCCACCACAATCGCCTTTTCGGAGGGCCGCAAATTCCGCATGGGCATCAGCGCCGTCCATCAGTTCACCCGGCAACTCACCGCGACGACGCCGGGCCGTCAGGTCTTCGACGCGGTAGTTGGCAACGTTGGCACAAAGATCGTGTTTCGGATCGGCGGTAATGACGCGGACGAGCTCTTTCGTGCGCTTGAAGTGGCCGAGCCCAAACACCTAACCGAGCTGCCCGACTACAACTTCATTGCCTACCTCAAGCAGGGCCGAGCTATGAAGCGCATGCGCGCAACCACAGTGTTGCCGGACGCACCCCGCCACGGCTACGGCGCGTCCATTATCCGACGGATGAAGGCGGACGTAGGGACACCGATCACTGAGATCGACACTGCCTACGAAACCTTGGCTGACCGTCGCTTTGTTGGCATCGTCAAGGCAGGGAAGCGCACCGAGCCAAAGCAACCCGCCACCAGACCAAGACAACAACGCAAGCCTGGAAAGGGTCAACCACACCAGTTCCGCCCCCTCGGAGCAGTCATGCTGGATCGGTTTTGCGCCGATCCGGAAAGCTGACGCACTACCGCAAAAATGGTACGATATCGCTATGACTGGAAAGCTAATTGGAGCGCTGCTGACCCTGGGCACACTGCCCCCGGAGCAGCAAGATGAGGTGGCGGACGTACTTCTGTGTCACGCATTGCCCACGATTGAGTAGCGGTGGGGAAGAGACCGCGCGCTGCGGTACAATGAACGTGTGCCCACGACCGCTATCAATCCAAGCGCGCCACCAAAGCCCGGCCTGTTCAGGCCAGACATGGCTGATCGCGTGCTTTTGTCTTGCCACCTGCTCGGCAAAGTAACGGCAGAACAGCTTTACCGCGTCCATCGAGAGGAGATTTCGACCGACCGGCAGATGCGTGCGCTCTTGCTCAGGCTCTCGACCGGTGAAGACCGTCTGCTCCAACGCATCAAACCAACCGATATCGAGCAACCGATCCGGTCTCTCCCTTACGTATACCTCGACACCTGGGCCTCTCGCAGGCGCATTGAGCAGGTGTTTGGCGTTCCGTTTCGTCGCCCGCCCGAGCCACCGTCCCGTGACTGGCGTTTCCTCGAGCATGACGCCACTCTGTCCGACGACATCATCTCGTTTGAGCTCACCGCCTGCGCGCTCAACCTGCCCTTTGGGCACCAGACCCACTTCGACGCTGAGGGCGCGCCGCTCTTTCCCAAAGTGATGGTGACCGACGGTCAGCACACGCACACGCTCCGTCCCCGTCCGGACAAGACGCTGATTGTCGGCGGCTACCATCTCGTTCACGAACACGACCAAGGGGAAGAGCAGGTGAGCCTAGGTCACATCATTCGGGACAACACAATTGCCCGAAAGGCCCTCGTCTATGAGGCCGTGGAAGCGAGCGGCAAACTAGACCAGCTCGGGTGGGGGCCACGCCTTTACACCTTTATCGTGAACGGAAAGAAGCGCACCCGAGCTTCATCCCGCAAGCGCATCCAAACCATGATAGAGACCTTACCGCGGGAGGTGAACCCTGCCCGCTTCTATTTCATTGATCGCCAAACGCATCAGGCAGCAGGAGACGACGTATCTGCCGTATCGTGGCTGCGGGGTGATAATCGCGCCATGCAACTACCAGTCTGGTGAAAGAGACCTAGCTGTAGTCGATTTGTATTTCTTCGGCCTCAAGAACTTCAACAATTGCTTCACGAAGTACTTTAAGCTTTCCATTCAAGGTAGTTCTAGTGCCAACCTGGGCAACTCTGCGCTCGAAATCATCATCCGAACTGTAGGTAATTGTTGTTGTATCAGGGTTTGGTAGTTTACTGTATTTAGTATTGAGGCGTAGAGCCTTACGCTGGTGACGCTGAATTACTCCTCTTGCCTCAACGAGATCGAGCCCATTCACTAGCAACGCTTTGAACACGTCCGCGGCCTCTTGACTAGGGGACCTTTCATGCACAGAAATTCCGTGCTCTAAGAAGAGCCTACCGATCGGATTTACGAAACCTATCTGCGCCATGCCTACCGCCACAATACTGTCACAGAGCCCTTAGCATACGGACAAGTTTTCGCAAGTTCCAAATTGCAGAAATACGGAAATTTTAGATTTCAGGGAAGTGGGGTTCGCAAAATTTCGATTACTGGAGATGCGGTATCACCAGAAACTCGAGTTGCGCAATTTCCGAAGTGTGGTATTTTGAGAATTGAAGAGGGCGGGAGAGGTGCGCTACCACCCCTCCCGGATGATCTTCACTCTTTGTCGTCTACATTGCGGCCCTTGCTCGCCAGAGCGAGGGCCTCTCTTATATGCATCACCGCTTGATCAGCCGTGTATGCTGCGACTAGAGCGAAGATCACCGCCAACCCGATAGCCTTCAACATGGCTACCTCCTCTTCGGTTGCGATAAGCGGTTTCCCGCCGTTCTAGTTTCGTCCCATTAAGTGACAGACGCATGACAGTGTGCTTCGGCGATGTGGCGAAGGAGACTACGGCGTCGGTAGCCTAAACAGCACTAGCCAACACGTGATCCTCTTTACCGGGTCATAGACTGCGCCGGTTTTCGTACCGGATTTCGTACAGAACTGAGCACCAGAAAAATCCGTTTTATGGCCTCGTCTTAACAGAAGAATTGCAGTCCGAAATAGGTGATGCAGGAGCATAACCTTTTTTGTCGCTCACCGGATCGCTGACCTCACGGTCTCTGCCTCAAATCATCTCCACGTCAGGCGGTGTCTTTTTGCTCTCGTCGCCTTCAGTTTTGCGGCTTTCGGTTTCAGCATCTTCTCCACGGGCTTCAAACTCTTCTCCTACACAGCCAGCATCATCTTCAGCCGGTGGGGGAGTAGAGGGTCCATACGCGGCCTCCATGGCGGCCTGGAGCGCATCCTTATCGTCTCGCAGCGGGAACCCTTCGAACGGATCAGCTTCGCCGCGGATTGGCGTGAAGCCCCGCTTGCGGGTGTGCATGCCGAAGGTGAACTGGGGAAGGCCGAGGATCTCTTCTGGCTTCACCTGCATACTGCCCGCGAACCTCGCCGCATCCTCCCGGAAGGCCGTCCAGATGATCTTGGTCGCCGTGTTGACCATGAGCGGATCGGCGATGTTGCTGCCGCCTTTGCCTCCGCCGCGGGATTGGGAGAGGCTCTGGTGAGCGACGATGAGCCCGATGTTGGCCTTCCGAGCTTGCTCCAACATGTCTGAGACCGAGCGGTCAAAATACTCGTGGGCCTCATCAACAATGAGGTACACCGGACGCATCGACCGTCCCTTCTCAAACCGCATATGCGAGGCGCGCAAGATCATCGCGATGAAGAGCCGTCCAAAGAAGGCGGAGGCCGCATCATCGAGCATCGGCTTGTTTGTATCGATCAGGATCAGCTTCCGCTCCGCGAGCTCCTCAAACATGTCAAAGGCGTTCTCGGTGGCTGAGAAAAGTCGGCGGAAGGTCGGGTTAAGGAGGAGACCATCAAGCTTCCGGCGAATGGCCTCCCGGGTACGCTTGTACTCAGGGGACGGGAAATCGACGGTGAAGAAGCGTTGCAGGTTGTCGTCAAGCTGAGCGATCTCGGCAGCGAAGGTTTCATGCCCGCCTTCAGCCAGCACATCCATGAAGGTGAAGATATTGCCACCCTTGATCCTGATCACGAGTTGGATCGCGTATTGAAAGATCGTGCGCTGTGGGTTGGTGAACTCCGCCCCCATCATCCCTTCAAGCACAAAGCTGAGGAGACCGACCGTCTTGTTGATTAACGTCTCGCCCTCAATCCCGCGGGCCTTCATATCGTCGTATCCGACGTCAAACAGGTTGAGGGAAAGATCAAACTTTGGGGTGATGTACGTCGTGTCGGGAACGTCGAGGCAGGCGAGCTTCTCCGTGAGCTGCGTTTGGCTGTCGATCACCACCACACAGCAGTCTTCGTCACTCCGAAGATCGTGGGCAATGATGTTTTCAAGGAGCACCGTCTTACCCGAGCCGGACGAGCCGAGCAGGTAAGTGTGGTACATCCGATCCGACAGGCTGACTGGCTCTTCGACGTCGGCGAGCGCCAGAAGCGGTGTGTCCTTCAGATAGCGCCACGCATAGTCGTCGTGCTTTGAGGCCGAGGGCATCACCTCGCCTTCATTGAAGAAGTTGGCGTTCAGCTGGGCGATTAGCGGCTCAAACAGGCCATCATCGTTCAGAAAGCGGCGTATGAGGCGATCAATCTCGGCACGGGTCCGCGCTCGCTCCGACCAAAACATGGCGTCCTCATCAAGATCGACTTGGTACTCGGCGAGAACTGAAACAAGATGCTCTTCGAACCGGCGATAGTGGTCCGGCTGAGCCGCGTTGATGAAGCGTTCTAAGGTATCTTGGTATCGGGCGAGCTTGATCTGATCATTTCCCACCGGTGGCAATACCGGTGGCCGCAAGCCCTCTTGATCATAAAGGACCCGGGCAATGCGGTGCAGATCTACCCGGTTGATCCCTGCCCGGAAGAGCGTGGACCGTAGGTGTTCCCATTCGGGTGAGAGCTTCTGGGCCTCTGCGTACAACGCTTCTGTACGGGTCAAACTCTCTCGCCGCCGTTTCTCGGGAAGGTGGATGTTGTGGATGTAGTAGAGGACACCGGCTCCAGCCAAACCAGCAGGTATCACGACTAAGCCCACGGTGAATGCGACTGCGATCACCACAAGGAGCAAGAGCGCGAGGGCTATAAAGCCCCCGAGCATTTCAGCGATCTCATCGACCATCAGAGTTCGAAGCTGGCCGTTTCGGTCTCAACCTCAGCGTTGCCCACAATCCAGTTCTTGAGCTTTACAAGCGCTTCCTTGAGCTCCGCCTCGTACGCTTTGGCTTCCATCGGTGTGCCGAGGAAGTAGAGATCCACGCCCTGCATCAGCTTGCGGACAGTGAGGTCGTCGTGAAGGGCATCCGCACCGCTCACCGCAGCGGTGAGGAGCTTGCGGCCCAAACCGCGGTTCTCCCGCTTCTCAATGGCGGCATCGGACATATCGGCAGGTGGATCGCGCTGTAGGATGATGTCTTTTTCGAGCTGGCGCTCGCGAATAACCGCCATCTCTTCGGTGTTAAATTCGACCTGAACGGCGACCCCGTGATAGGTGGTTTTGCGGATCATACCGCTCGTCTTTTGTGTGTGATTGATTGACACCTTCATGGCTTAACTCCCTTTGATCAAAGCATAATTAGTGTGGTCTGCATGATCCCTACTCAGCCAGCCGTCATGCAGAAGGTTTTGGCGCACCGGAGTGAGAGTAGAGAAGCGGTAAAACTGGTGAAAATCTGGAGCGAGCGACGCTGCCGCGCGCCGCATGTTATCAATGTGCTTTGCCGTGGTGGTAACGACCAGCAGCCGAAATCCGTTGAATGATCCGAGCTCGGGATACCGGTCCTTTACCCGGCCACTGCCGAGGTATCGGTCGTACTGAGCTAGCTTGGCGTTAAACGTTGCTACGTCCGGATCAAGCTGCCCTGTCGTGAGCCGCGTCGTTGCCCGATCGAGCTCAACAAGGAAGAGTGCGCGCTTGCCGCTTGCCGAATGCTCAATGGCAAAGCCAGCGTCCGGAACAATCTTTGTCTCGGCGCAGAACGGCTCCGCTACATAGTCTGTCGTCTCACGCTGCCAGCGCCCCGCGATCTTCTCTCTCCGGTGCTCGACGAGCGTTCCTACGAGGCGATATGCCGAGAGCCGCCTCACATCCCGTTCCGCCGCGGCGAGCACATCGAGCGTGTCGATCCGATGGAACATAATCGGCGACCAGCGGGAGGTGATGTTGATCTCTCGGTAAGGCGGCACCGGGCGATCTTGGGCTTCGAGTTCCTCTGCTAGCAGGCCGTATCCGCGCTTGGTGAGGTAGTAGAGCTTGGGCGTCTTGCCGTACCCGCGGATACCAACGTTGCCGAATGACGCGAGCAGTTTCCGCCGTTCCAAACGCAGCAGCAGGTCGGAAGCGGACTTTGGTCTCAACTCCGATATAACGGCTACCTGGTTGATGGTCAGGTAGCGATAGCGACAGATTGCATCAAGGGCGGCCAACACCGCATCAGTAAGGGAAACACTCAATAAATCGGCCAATCCGCTTCTCAAGCTTGCCGCATCCAGCCACCCAAAATCACGCTCACTATAGACATTAGTCAAGACTTTGGTAACATTGAGGTCACATAGGTCCCAGATTGAGTAACTTTATAAATTTTTTGAAGCCGAAATTCAAAAATATAAAAATTATCCACTTCAAAAAAGACAGATTGTCATAGAATATTTTAAATGAAATCGAATTCTAAATACTTAGCCTTAAAACTTGATGTAGACACGATTGAATACAAACAAAAAAGGAAACCCAAGCCTTCTGAAATTAAAAAAATTTTGAAATGGATGTCAACCGACAAGAAAATCATGCATTTAGTAGCGAAGGAGGCTCAGCTAGTTAGAGATGGCAACACTAACGCTGCCAGTATATTAGCTGCTCAACTTTCTAAGGCAATAAAGGCGAGACTTGTCGCATCCGGCCACCCAAAGGCGTGTGCAACTGCAATTAGACAATACATCACTGAAGATAAGGCCAAAAGTGCCTTGCCTTTCCGCTCCAAAATGCGATGCTTCCCCGAGTAATCACCAGTGTGCCTGACTGGAGAACGAAGCGTTGCTTGAGTTCGTAATCTTAGACAATGGCTCCCTTGTAGATATACTACGCGGTGGCCCTAGCGCAATTCAGGCGCTTGAAGCACAAACACAGCGAGTTCTTGTCACTAGTACAGTAATTGACGAACTGCCTTCTCAATTTAAGCCAGACTTTGATAATTGGGTGAACTCGTCAAATAAGTTTAGGTATCAAAAGACGCCTCAAGTGGCAGCTCCTGGTTCGCAAGCTGGTGATGCTTCTATACGCTGGACAGAAGAAAAGTATGGTATCTTGGCCGCTGGAGACGCGCGATTACTCTCGCAAGAGCGCGGACTTATAAATTGGGCTAACAAAATTTCAGAAAGCGATCGTTTTGATGGCGCGTTTCTTACTCCACTAGGCCTCTATAACGAAAGTCTCTATGCTCATTATATAACCGGCGATCAGTATAATGACTTGGTTGAGGGTCTGTATGCTTCAGGTAGGATCGAACACAACTATCCGAAAGAATACAGAAGTCTAGCCCTGTCACCAGAAGAGGTTCGCTACTGGACAGAGCTAAGCCCACAGCTGGAAGCTGGTTTAGAAGCTAGCGGTTTTAGTGTTCTCGGGGTCAAATGAACCACTGTATTGGGCGCCCTCCAGGCCGTTCGCCATCTAGGTACGGCAGGTGATGTGGTGGGTTTGGCGCTAGTTGCGTCCCAAGCACATGAGCTAAACAAAAGGGGACAGGCCGAGGAAGCGGACTTGCTTTGGGCGTCGTACTTCGGTGAACTCGCGGGTGGTGCTGTAGGTGCGGCGGCTGGGATTGCGGCGGCAGGTTTTGCGATTTCACTAACTGGTGTCGGGGCACCGGTCGGCGCAGCCATGATTTTGACTGGAGCTCTGCTAGGAGGCTACTTAGGCGGATCTGTCGGCTCCGCGATTACTAAAGAGCTTGTAGATGACATCAACAAAATAATCAATGACGGGAGCATTGTCGACGTTGACGTAGTTTTGGATCTGATCGACCCAAAGCTTAATGATACCAAATTTGAGCGGGGAGGGGTGGTTGTTCGCGACGAAGTAGGTACAGTAGTTTTCAGACAGCCTGAAAATCTCGTTGAACCTCCCGCAGACAGCAGCCCAAGATACATTATATCTGTGCAAGTCACGGATGGTCTTAGATTGGTGAAGGAGCCGGAATTTGGCACAGCCGCATTTGATGTTCTAATTACACGCTCTGGATCCAATCTTGAAGCAACAACCACATACCTTTCCACCTTGTATGGGACCATTGGTGATCAGTTTCCCGCGGCATTCTCACGTACCGATGGCACGGGGGACTACCTCGGAAAAGACGGTCCGACCGAAGATGTAATCGAATGGGAAGAAGGTCAGGCTGGTACTCAGACACGGACCATCGTCATAAACAGCGACGATGAGCTGGAGGGTATGGAAGCGTTTCAGTTGATGTTGCGTGGAGACACGCTCAATCAGCGAGCTGGGGCACTGGCACTCGAAACAGTCTACATCGACGACACTCATCTCGGTTTTCCGGACGATCATGGCGATGACACGGATGCTGCAACATCTTTGTCGCCTTCTGGCGGCGTAGTGGCCATCAATGGACGATTTGAAACTGGCGATGATGTCGATTTATTCGTGCTCCCGACCGTCGTAGGGACCACGTACACAGCTGCGCTGACCTCACTTTCGGGCACTTTGTTTCCAACGTTCACGGCATTCGATGAGACCAGTGACAACCTGGCTGCATCGACTGGACTAGCTAACTACGGCTTTTACGGGGTCTCCTTCGTCGCCCAATCTGACATTACATACATCTCCGCTCGGTCGACACGCGATCTCGTCGGAGACTACGGCCTGCTCATTAACGGCTTCCCCAGCACACCAGTCAACATCCCGGGAGACGGCGGAGGCACGGGGTCTGGAGAAGCAAGTGATCAACCAGAAGGAGATGGCCCGTCGGCTGACCCACCTTTAGGACCGTTCGACATAGTCAACCCAAGGAAAGCCGAAACATCCGGCGGCGGGATAGACTTTCTCCCGCGCATTTTGAACGTCGACATACCCAATCCGACCGCTGGCGGTGAAGTGTCGGTCAGTGTGGAACTTTCTAACGTTGGCCAGAAGGACGCAATCATAACGCGGGACGTCGCCCTCTACCTGTCCCGTGACGGGGTTCCACAAGATCGTGAACTCGTCGCCGTAAAGAACGCAGATAGGATCGATGCGGGCGAAAGCGACGACGTTACCCTTCGATTTAACCTGCCGGACGATGCGCTTGGTGAGTATCAGCTGATCGTCAAGGCGGACCCGGAAGATCGCGTGTCAACGGAGAACCGTGAGGACAACAATGTCGCCACGGCTAGCATTGTGGTGCAGAGCCTCGCAGGAGCGGCTGATCTGACCATTGGCTATAGCGCTATGGAGCAGAACCGGCTCACCTTCGGGCAGACAGTAGAAGTTGAGTACTATGTCACCAACATCGGAGCGACCGCTTCTGGTCGATCTGATGTGGCTTTGTATCTGTCGAAGAATACACGGTTGGACGACAACGATATTGAGCTTGGAGGTGATTTTTTTGGCCGACAGAGCGACAATTCTGGTGTCCCAGCCGGTGGCCGTGATCGCGAAACTCAATCATTCAAGATTTCTGCTGATGATGTTGAGCGGGTAAGAGGCGATACGGATCCGACGCGGCTCAATCTACTTCTCGTAATCGATGAAGACGCCGATATCCCAGACGCCGATCGTTCAAACAACGTCAGGTCCCTTCGCTTTGCGATCGCTGATCAGCTTGAGCTAGCTGAGGGTGTTGTTGATCACGAGGTGACTGACTTCTGGATTTCAGACACAGTCATTGAAGCCGAGGATCGGGTTTTCTTCGGTGGAAACATGCGAAACCGAGGTACGATTGATGACACTATATTTGGAGCATTCTCCCAGCTAATACTGAGATCAGTTCAAGATGGTAGCGAGACGATATATGGCGGGGCATTCTCGGACGAAGGAATGTATGGCCGGGGTTTTGATACGCCAATCAAAGGAAGCAGGACCTTTAAGGAAGACCTTGATCCGGGTTTCTATGATGCATTTTTGAGGGCAATTGCACACGAGACTGAAAGCGCGGACTATCTCGAAAACAACACCAGTAGTTCGATACGGATCTTCATCGGAACAGAGGCACAGCGGCAAGAGATGCTAGCCGCGAACGTCCAGATCACCCAGCTCAATGTCGAACAAACCGACGTAAATAGCGCTGTCATTTCGGTCTCGCTTCGCAATGCTGGTATCGAAGCGTACTCTACAGCATTTGAGTTGAACATCGAGGCAGTCTCACTCGACGGCGCAACGGTGTTTCTACTCCAACAAATCCTGGTTCCCGGGCTTGGGGGCATTGCGGATGGCGGCAGCACCCACAGCTTCGACGTGGATGACTTGCAGCTTGATCTCTCTCAACTAGAGCGAAATCAGGAGTTTCGCCTCAAGATCAGCGTGGTTGGGACTGATGTATCGAGCGGTGGCCTGAACATCGACGCTGTGTCTGAGACTGTGATCTATACCGACCTTGGCTATGCCCAAACCCTCAAGGATGCGTCGAACACCGCCGCGGGTGACAAGGAACTAGAAGAGGGCTCTCCTGACCCAGACATGCTAGATGGGACGGGTGAGCCACATCTTCTCCGCGGCGGCCGAGGAGACGACACCTACATTGTGGATGATCTGGCAGATACCGTCGAGGAACTGGCTGACGGTGGCTTTGACACTGTCGTGTCACAGCGGCATTTCGACATGGGCGTGGAGGGCGAAAATGTCGAGCGGTTGGAGCTATCGGGGGACGCCGAGCTAAACGGATACGGAAATCAGCTTGCTAACGTGATCATGGGTAATTCTGCTCGAAATCTCTTGAGTGGAAGACAGGGCGACGATGAGATCTTTGGCGGTCAAGGCGACGACCGCCTGACAGATGCGTTTGGCTCCAACCAACTAAGCGGCGGTAGCGGACGAGATCTGCTCTCTGTCTTCGAAGGGTCAAACACCCTCTTTGGTGGCGACGATGCCGACCTGATTGTCGGGGGTACAGGCGCAGACGACATTGACGGTGGAGCAGGTAATGATGTGCTGCTTGGCGATCTAAGCGACCTCGTGTTTGGCGCAGACCGACTAGCTGGTGGTTTCGGGGACGATCTCCTCAGTGGCGGACTAGGTGCAGATACATTCGTCTTCGCGCCGAATGCTCAATCCGACACGATTGGACGGATTGAGATTGACTATGCAGATGTCGCGAGCAGTCAAGTTGTGGGTCAAGACTTTCAGATTGGTCTCGATCAACTCGAGCTCAATGGCTTCGGATACACGTCGGCAAGTGACGCGTTGGAGCGGTTTTCAGACACAGCAGAGGGTGTACGCTTCTCTGATCAGGGAGCTTCTGTGTTGCTGTTTGGTGTTGCGAAGGAAGAACTGGTACCCTCCGATATCCTTGTGTTTTGAGTGAGCGTGCTATGAGGGTGCTGGTACAGGTTGGTTTCGTATGTCTGATGTCTGCCTGTGGTGGTGGCGGTGGGGGTAGTCCCAGCACGCAACCCACTGGAACAACTGGCTCAGGGCTTGCATCTTTACTCGACACGTCGTCGGCGCAAGTCAGCGACCTCGCGTTGTTTTCGATTAACAACAGCACCCAAGCGGTGGCGAGCAACACCGGAACCATCGACCGTAGCGCTTCGCGTTTTTCGATTACCAGCCTTGATGGCATCTGGAGTGGTACGAGCGTGACGCTCACCGGCGGTGGGATCGCTACGGTAGACCCGGGCAGCAACAGCTTCTCCGCGACGTTCTCAACTCAACCATTGAGCGGTGACGCTGAGCGCGGTGTTGTCGGTATTCCGAGTGATCCAAGCACTCTAACTGGAACCGCGTCTTACACGGGAACCACGGCGCTTCAAATCAATGACAGCACGGCACTGTTCGATCTGGAAGGCGCCTCCACACTAACGGCAGACTTCGCAACGGGCCTCATGACGGTTACGCTCGAAAACCTCAATGGAACGCGGGCTTCCGGAACTGCACCTGCTACGTCAGTTGCGAACGTTGCTACAGTCACCCTTTCTAACGTTGGGATCGCAGGCAATCGGTTTTCTGGCGGCACTGCTGCCATATCGAGCACGAGCCTGGCCACCTCGCTATCAGGAAGCCAAACTGTGGTCACGGCGGGCGGCTTCTTCGGTCCATTGGGAGATGAAGCTGGAGGGGTGGTGGTGATTGACGACACAACAGTCGGAGCACTCTCCCTTTCGGGTACGTTCCTGGCAGACTAGGCCAGATCGGCTCGGCAGAGGTTCACCACAAACGGTCGTTTTTGGAACACCTGATCCAACTACGGTGACAACACGCTGAAATCATTCCACAAACCCGTTCCAGATGGGCGCGGTTTTGGAACGGTTTGTGTTACACTGGTGAGATGATTTTTGGCTATGCGAGGGTATCCAAGGACGACCAGACCCTTGATGCGCAAATTGATGCGCTCGAAGCCACTGGTGTCGAACAGATTTTCAAAGAGAAGAGAACCGGGAAGATCCGTCAGCGGGCGGAGCTTGAACGGATGCTTTAACATCTACGAGACGGTGATGTGGTGGTCGTGACCAAGTATGACCGGCTAGCGCGATCGCTTCGTGATCTGATCGACATCGTGGAAACCATCCGTGCGCGAGGTGCCGGGTTCCGATCCCTCGGCGAAGACATCGACACAACCACTCCAACCGGGCGGCTCATCTTTCATGTCTTTGGCTCCATCGCCGAGTTTGAGCGGGAGCGGATCGTTGAACGCACGCGTGAAGGTCTGGCAGCCGCGCGCAAGCGCGGGCGCATTGGCGGAAGGCGACCCAAGCTGTCGACTGAGCAACGAGCCGAGGTACGCAGAATGCGAAATGACGAGCAACGCTCTCTAGGTGAAATTGCGAAGCTATTTGGTGTGAGCAAGCAAACCGTTAGACGCATTACCGAGTTGTTGTAGCTTCACTCCTCTGCTGCTCGCCCCTGCGTCAGCTCAAGCGCGTCTCTGTACAAAAATGGCACCCAATATGTATCGCTTCCCGACTGTGACCGGCGCTCAAAAAAGCCACTTTTAACTAGCCTATCGCAGGTTTTTTGAGCGATGTCGCTGCTGCAACTCCACGCGATGCAAAGTGACACTATGCTATGCTCTGTTTTTCCACCCTTAAGCTTATCGGTATACTCCGATAGAGACGGGTTCTCTGCTTTGAAGGTTTGCTCATATCTAACTTTGCTCACGTCTTTCAACGCAAGCTTAAATACGCTTCTTTCAAACAGCTGATCCTGTTCTGGCTCGTCCTCCCCTCGCTCAAGTCGCTCCACTTGTTTTTCTCTTATCATCTCCGATAAGTGAATTAATTCGCGCGGCGCTGGTTTCCCTGTAGCATCCTGTATTCGATTGATCATCCATCGAAAAGTTAGCGGATTATTACCGGTTTCGACTTTGTCTGGGAGCACTCTCTTCAAAATGATTTCTTGCATTTCAAAGTCCTCCACAATATCTTTAGGCTCAATTTTTAGAAAATCTACAACGGATTGATTGCTTAGAAGCCGCCGGATGAACAAGTTGACAAGGTTTTCGTAGCTCCAATCTATTTTTGTAGTTTTCGTGATATGACTAGCCTCAGAAAACCCGCCCTCTGTAATTCGATCCCAAATATCATCTCGAACGAATATCTTCAGGCAAACATAGTCAAAGCCCTTGATGTCATTGTAGGTTCGAAAAAGAGCTCTCAGTGCATTTTTCTCTAGTTCAGGATTGTCGTTAAATGCGACATCCAGCCGATCGAACAAAACCCAAACAGTGAAGTCGCTCTGAGATAAGGCGCGATTAGCTGCGCCCAGCAAATCATCCAGCGGCATTCGAATGGGCTGACCAGCGCTTTCTGCCCTCCTCTTTGTGTTTCTTACAAAAATTGGAAGTCCTGTAGTTGGATCAAAAGATATGGTTGTTTCAACACTGTCTATGTCGGGAAATAGCTGTTTCCATATAAAGCCGCGTGCCAGCCTGAAAAGCTGAGAAATTGAAGCTTCGTTTGGAAGAAGTTTAGCTTCTTCTAGCACAGATACAATCCTATCAGTATTTTCATTTCTAATACCATAGTCTCGGATCGATGATGCAACAATTATAAGTAAATATAACTTCCATAAGTCAATGAAGTCGCGCTCAGTTGGGGGTGGACTTGAAATTATTTCTGAAAATGCTGTATTTCCCCTTACGTTCTCAGCATTAGATACAATGATATTTCGATCGAATAGTTCAGTCTTTCTCTTGTCTATGAGAGCGTAGATTGCACTCTTCCCAGATCCTTTCGATCCATAGACTATGTCTACCTCTCCGGAAAAAACACGCTGCCACTGATCTGTTGCGACGAAGTATGTTTCGAGTTGGTTTAACTCTTCCTCGGCAATTCGCTGACCAAATCTTGTCTCGCGTAAAATGTTCTGCTTGATCACAATTGCTCCTAGATTTTCACCCATTCATACTATCGGTGACCGGGTTCTGCAGACCCGGCCACCTTGCTCCCGTAAGGAGTGTCGTTCGGGTCTAGCGGGTGGCCATTCGTTCTTCGAGCCAGTCCAACACTTCACGTTCAACCCAGCCAACCCGGTTCGGGCCAAGTTGTATTCGTTTAGGAAACTTCCCAGCCTTCTCCAGGCGAGCAATGTGTTGAGGCGAGTACAAAACCAGCTCTTTCAATTGGCGCTTCGATAGTATCCGCATCACGATCTCTCCTTGATTGAAGAGCATCGCGATGCCCTAGGGTTACGAAGACCTAGGCCACGAAAGAGTAAGACTTCAGTCATTTTCAGTCTAGTCCTCCGTTGCTTGCGCATCGAGCCAGTCAGCATAGACCTGCATCATCTTTCGCCGCCCATCCAGATACTGGGCTTTGTTGTAACTAGCGCGCACCTTGTTCGTTGAGACGTGCGCGAGCTGGGCCTCTATCCAATCGGAGTTCCAGCCCATTTCGTTCAGATTGGTGCTAGCCGTGGTTCGGAAACCGTGATGGACGTGTTGGTCCCGTCCATAGCCGAGACGGCGCAGGGCGTGGTTGAGCGTAACCTCAGACATCTGGCGGCGCGGGTCGCGTGGCGACGGAAACACAAGCTGCGATCCGAAGTCGAACCTACGAACGGACTTTAGCAACGAGACTGCTTGCTTTGCGAGTGGTACCAGATGATCCCGACGCATCTTCATCCGGTCGCCTGGAATGCTCCAAACTGCTGCGTCAAAGTCAATCTCATCCCAGCACATGCCACGCAGCTCAGAGTTTCGTGCAAAGACATATGCGGAAAGCAGGAGTGCGGAGCCGATAATGACGTTTTTGGATTGGTAGAACTGTAGCGCCCGCATGAGTTTCCCCACTTCCGTGGGCTTGGTGACCCCCGCGAACTCGCCCCGCTGCCGCTTGACCATCGCACCAATCGTCATCGCGGCCGGATCGTGTTCGATCAGGCCGCGCGCACCTGCATATCGGAAAATCTGCGAGAAGCGTGAACGGATCTCGTGGGCGTTTTCGACGTGCCCGCCTTCGGCGATTGGATTGACGACAGCCAAGACATCCTCCGCGGAGATAGCTGTAACCGATCGGTCACCGTAGGCGTCGATCGTCACCTCGACCTGGCGGATCAGTTTTTGCATCGTGCGAGGCGCTGCCCCACTACGTTGCCGCAGCATTAAGTAGTCATGCGCAACCTCTTTCCAGGTGGGCTGCGCTGAGGTCGCATCGACCTCTTCGACTGTTTGCTTCTCGGCAACGGTCTTTGGATCTTGACCGTCTCTCAACAGCTTCTTGAGATCGGCGACTGCGATCCGCGCCTCTGCTAAGCTGGTCTCCGGGTAGTCTCCAAGGCCAATCGTTCGCTGCTTTCCACCGAACCGGTAGTTAAACCGAAACACCTTCTTGCCGGACGGCATCACCTCGATGACGAGGCCATGGCCGTCGGAGTGACGAACGCGTTTCACTTCCGGTTTGAAGGATCGGACTTGTTTATCTGTGAGCGCCATCGACTTGGGTTCCTTTCCAACATCGTGTTGGAGAAGCCCCGCCCCTGTCCAGCATTTGTCCAACAGTGTGTGGTGAAACGTTGGTCTGGTATGTTCAGCCCGCCCATCAGACCGCTCATGAAACCCTGAAAAATCAAAAGGCTTACGGCGTTCTGATCAGCAGTGTTCATGAAGTTTGGAGCGGGCGATGAGATTCGAACTCACGACTTCAACCTTGGCAAGGTTGCGCTCTACCCCTGAGCTACGCCCGCATCCTTGGGTGAGGCGGAGTTATAGAGATTCGAGGGGGGAGCGCAAGGGCTAAAACTGGGGCCTCTGGACCCCTCCCGGCTTGTCACGCGGCGTCACCGCATTACCCTCACACCCGTGAAAAACAGGAGGTGTGACGTGTCGGGGGTCGAACGGGAAGCGGAGTTGCTGGACTATCTCCGGACCCTCGGAATCGTCTGGTCATACCATGTCCATCCCCCACTTTTCACGGTCGAGGACAGCAAGGCGCACCGGGACGGGATGGTCGGCGGACACTGCAAGAACATGTTCCTCAAGGCGAAGTCAGGGGAGCGGGTGCTGGTCACATGTCTGGAGGACCGACAGATCCGCATCCGCGATCTGGAAAAGGAGATCGGCCTGCGCCGGCTGAGCTTCGGCAAGCCGGACCTGCTGATGGAGGTGCTCGGCGTCGTGCCTGGTGCGGTCTCCCCGTTCGCAATCTACTCGGATCGGGCGGTGCGTTCGGTGCAGGTGGTGCTCGATGCCCAGATGCTCGATCAGGACCCGCTGAACTATCACCCGTTGCACAACGCGGCGACCATCGCCATCTCCCCCGATGATCTGCTGCGTTTCATCGCAGCGACGGGGCATGACGCCCGGATCGTGGATTTCGACCGGCTCGAAGCCAAGAACGCCGCCATCGCTTGACCCGCTCGGGGCGGCGGGCGCATAGAGGAGCCCGCGCAGCCCGCGCGGCTTGATACAAAGGAAGACCAGCATGCTGGAACTGGGTGCAGGAAGCCCCGCCGCCACAGACCTTATCAAGGACTCGTCGGAGGCGACGTTCATGGCCGATGTGGTCGAGGCGTCGCAGACCGTTCCCGTGATCGTCGATTTCTGGGCGCCCTGGTGCGGCCCGTGCAAGGCCCTGACACCGGCGCTGGAGGCGGAGGTGCAGGCGCAAAAGGGCGCGGTGAAGCTGGTCAAGGTCAATGTGGACGAGAACCAGATGATCGCCGCCCAGATGCGCGTGCAGTCAATTCCTGCGGTCTTCGCATTTGTCGGCGGACAGCCCGTTGACGGCTTCATGGGCGCGCAAGGTCCGGCAGAGATCAAGGCATTCATTCAGAAGATTGCCCAGATGGGTGGCGGTCCTGCCGATGGCGGCATCGAAGAGGCGATCACCGCCGCTGAGGAAATGCTGGAGGAGGGCGCGGTCGGCGACGCCGCGCAAACCTTCGCCGCGATCCTGGGCGAGGTGCCGGACAACCTGCGCGCCATTGCGGGTCTTGCCCGCAGCTACCTTGCGCTCGACCAGGCGGATCAGGCGGAGGCGCTGCTGGCGAACGTGCCCGAAGCATCCCAGGATGCGCCGGAGATTGCCGCGGTCCGCGCCCAGATCGAGCTTGCGGCCGCAACCGCGGGTGCCGGTGAGGCGGCATCGCTCGAGGCTGCAGTTGCTGCCGATCCGGCGAACCATCAGGCCCGGCTCGACCTTGCGCTCGCCCTGATCGGATCCGGAGACAATGCGGGAGCGATCGACCATCTGCTGGAGCTCTTCCGTCAGGACCGGGAGTGGAACGACGGCGCGGCGAAGGAGCAGCTCTTCAAGCTCTTCGATGCGATGGGACCCAAGGATCCGCTCACAGCCACGGGTCGGCGGCGGCTTTCCTCGCTGATCTTCGCCTGAGCCTCCGTCCCTGATGCGCCGTTTCAATCCCGCCGATCTGCCTGACGTCATCCCCGTGTTTCCCTTGCCCGGTGCGCTTCTGCTGCCCCGAGCGAGATTGCCGCTCAACCTGTTCGAGCCGCGCTACCTTGCGATGCTGGAAGATGTGCTGAAGACGCCGGACCGGTTGATCGGGATGATACAGCCCATGGAGACGCCGGAGGGTGCGAGCAAGAGCCGCCTGCATCAGATCGGCTGCGCCGGTCGGGTGACCAACTTCGCGGAGACCGACGACGGGCGCTACGTGATCACGCTGACCGGCGTCAGCCGCTTCCGCACAGTGGCGGAGGTTGAGGGTTTCACCCCCTATCGCCGGATCGATGCGGACTGGACGAGCTTCGAGCGGGACCTGGGCGAGTCTGAGGCTGATCCGGGGCTGAAGCGGGACGACTTCCTCGACATCCTCGCGCGGTTCTTCGAAAGCGCTCAGCTCTCATCCGACTGGGACAGCCTCAAGGAGGCGGATGCGGAGCTGCTCATTAACTCTTTGTCCATACTTTGTCCGTTTGAACCGGAGGAAAAGCAGGCCCTGCTTGAGGCTCCGGCCCTGTCGAACCGGCGGGAGACGCTGGTCACGCTGATGGAGTTCGCCCTGCGTGCCGGCGACGATGACGTGCCGCTTCAATGAGCGACAGCGAAACCATCGACCGGAAGCTTCTGGAATCCCTCGTCTGCCCGGTTACGCGGGGTCTGCTGACCTATGACAAGGATCGATGCGAGCTTGTCTCGCGGAGCGCTGGCCTGGCGTTTCCCATCCGCTCCGGTGTGCCGATCCTGCTGGCGGACGAGGCGCGCACTCTCGAGGAGTGACCCGCGTTGGTTTCGTTTGTTAACTTTTTAGTAACGATACTGTGTGAAGCCGTGTGTAGTGACTGAGCGGAAACCCGCTTAAGTTGTGTGCAGGCAGCGGGGGCGATGCCATGATCCCCTCTCGGCACTCCGCTGCTCTTCGGCACCCCCCCGCCGAAGCACTAATGGCCATGCGCTTCCCCCCCCCTCTAGCGCATGGCCACACCACTTTCAGAAAGCGTCGGAAGCTGTCAGAGCGGCCGTCCGGACATGAGTTTCGGCACGTCGCCGGTGAGCCCGGCGGCCTCCCTCATGAAGGTCCGGCGCAACGGCGCGACACGGTTGACGGCCCCGAGACCGACGTCGCGGAGGTGGCGCAGAACCGGGTTGTCGTTCGAGAACAATCGATTGAACCCGTCCGTCGCGACCGCAAGCAGGGACGTGTCGAACCGCCGCCACGTCTGATAGCGGTCGAGCACGGGCAAGGTTCCGATGTCCTCCCCCCGCTTGTGCGCCTCGCTGATCACTTCTGCAAACGCAGCGATGTCCCGAAAACCAAGGTTGAGCCCCTGTCCCGCAATGGGATGGATGCCGTGGGCGGCATCCCCGACGAGGGCAATCCGGGGTTTGACGAACCGCTCCGCAAGGGTCAAGCCCAGAGGATAGGCGTAGCGCTGCCCAACGAGAGAGATATCCCCGAGGAAGTCGCCAAATCGGGGCCGAAGCTCCGCGATGTAGCCCGCATCGTCGAGCGTCATGATCGCCTCGGCCCGGGCGCGACTCTCGGTCCACACGATTGCCGACTGACGATCCCGGAGGGGCAGGATGGCAAGCGGTCCGGGCGGCAGAAAGATCTGATGGGCGGTGCCCTCGTGGGGCAGGCTGTGGGCGATAGCGCACACCAGGCTGGTCTGATCGTAGTCCCACCCGTGACGCCGGATCCCCGCCCGTTCCGCAACACCGCTGCGCCGCCCGTCGCACCCAACGATCACCTTGCCACGGACCGTGCCGCCATCGGAGAGCGTCACCTCCGCAAAAGCCGGGCCCACCGTCTGACCGGTGACCGTCACCCCGTGGCGCAGGTCGACGTGCGGATTGTCCCGCGCAGCCCGGTGCAAGGCAAGCCGCAGGTGCCTGTCCTCGACGAGCGCGCCGAAGGGTCCCTCCTCGATCTCCCGATGGTCGAAATGGGCAAACATCGGGGAGACACCCTGCCCTGCGCGCCCATCGCTCACAACGATGTCGAGGATCGGTTCGGCGACCTCCGCAAGCTGCGGCCAGACGCCGAGCGCGCCCAGCAGGTTCCGCGAGCCCAGCGCGACCGCGTAGGATCGCCCATCGAAGGGCGGCGCATCGTCCGTCGGCTCCGGTCCCGCATCGAGCACGATGGCCGTGGCACCGGCGAGGCTACAGGCCAGAGCGAGCGCCGGGCCCGTAAGCCCCCCGCCCACAACGATGATATCCACATCAAACGACATGACCTGAACCTAGTGACGGCCGGCGCGATTGTCCAAACCGGGAGCAGCGGATACGGTGCGGCTCATCCACGCGGGAGGGTTTGTGTATGAGCGAGTACCGGGAAATGAGTGCGGCCGAACTGGGCCGGGGCATCGGCGCGGGCAAGATCGATCCCGTCACCCTGACGGATGCGTTTCTTGCGGCGATCGAAACCCATCCGCACGGGTCCCGCATCTTTGCCCGCCTGACTGCGGACCGCGCGCGGGCGGAGGCGCAGGCGGCTGCGCACCGGGCGCGAGACGGTGTGCGTCGCGGGCCCCTCGATGGCGTCCCGATCTCCTGGAAAGACCTCTTTGACACCGCAGGAACCCCGACGGAGGCGGGATCCGCGCTCCTCGCCGGGCGGACCCCCGATGCGGATGCGGAGGTGCTGTCCCGGGCGTCGCGCGCAGGTCTTGTCTGCCTGGGCAAGACCCACATGACGGAGCTTGCGTTCGCCGGGCTGGGGTACAACCCGATCACAGCAACACCGCCAAATCGCTACGATGCGGACCTGCTGCCGGGCGGATCTTCTTCGGGGGCCGCAACCTCCGTCGGCTACGGGCTTGCAGCGATAGGCATCGGGTCGGACACCGGCGGGTCGGTGCGCGTACCCTCCGCCTGGAACGATCTAATCGGGCTCAAGACGAGTTCGGGGCTGTTGCCGCTCGACGGCGTCGTGAAGCTCTGTCCGCGCTTTGACACCGTCGGGCCGCTTGTGCGGACCGTCGAGGACGCGGCCCTGATCCACGGGGTTCTCTCCAACACGCCCGCCCCCGATCTTGCGCAGGCGACACTCCAAGGTACCCGGCTTCTGGTGCTCGACACCATTGCCCGGGACGGGCTCGACGGCGCCGTTGCAGACGGTGTGCAGGCCGCCATCGAGAAGCTCGCGGCCGCGGGCGCCAGTATTACCGAGCGGGCCCTCCCTGCCGTCACAGACGCGATGGACACATCGGGCACGGTATTCTCCACCGAAGCCTACGCGACGTGCGGGGAGCTGATCGAGACCGCACCCGAGAAGATGTTCCCCAACGTGCTTGAGCGGTTCCGCGGCGGGCGGGACGTGAGCGCGGTGGCCTACCTGCGCGCGTGGGATCGGCTGCGGACAGCGCGGGCAGATTACCTCCAGGCAACCTCGGGTTTCGATGCGGTGCTGGTGCCCACCGCACCGACGCTGCCCCCGACCATCGCCGAAGTGGCGGAGGATGCGGAGGTTTACGCCGCCCGCAACCTCATGGCCCTGCGGAACACCCGGATCGGCAATCTGCTCGACCTCTGCGTCCTGACCCTGCCGACGGGCACGCGCCATGTCGGGCTTTCGCTCATGGCGCCTCCGTTGCACGAGGCTCGCCTCCTGCGGCTCGGGGCGGCGGCGGAGGCAGCGCTCGCCGCCTAGGGACCCGGTGGAGGGTTGTGGGAGGGCCACACCCCCACCGTCCGAAGCGGCCGAAATGCCCGGTTTTGCTGGACCCGTGACCGCGGGGCGGGGTATCTTCCGTTCAATCGGGGCGACAGTTCCCGCAAGACGAGGCACATATGCAGTTTCCAACGCGGTTTTCCGACCTTCCGGAATACGCCTTTCCCCGCCTGCGCGCGCTCCTTGAGCCGATCCCGGCCGGGGGGGCGCCGCTTGCGATGTCGCTGGGGGAGCCGCAACACGCGATACCGCCTTTCGTGCCGGAGGTGATGGGCCGCCACAGCGCGACCCTGTCGAAGTATCCGCCGAACGAGGGTCTGCCGGAGCTGCGCGCTGCCATCGCCGCCTGGATCGCCCGCCGCTACGATGTTCCCATGCCCGACCCGGACCGGCACGTCCTGCCGCTCAATGGCACGCGCGAGGGCCTTTTCAACGCCTGCATCGCGCTGAGCCCGGAGACCAAGCAGGGCAAGCGCCCCGTCGTTCTACTGCCCAACCCGTTTTACCAGTGCTACGCGGTCGCAGCCCTGACCGCAGGGGCGGAGCCGGTCTATGTGCCCGCGGCTGAATCGACCGGGTTCCTTCCAGACTTCAGTACGGTTCCTCTGGACCTGCTAGAGCGCACGACCGTCGTCTACATGTGCTCCCCATCCAACCCGCAGGGCGCGGTGGCGAGTGCGGCCTACTGGGCCGAACTGATCGCACTGGCGGAGCGGCACGACTTTCGCATCTTTGCCGACGAATGTTACTCGGAGATCTATCGCGATGCGCCCCCCCCGGGGGCACTGGCCGCGGTCGCGCAGGCCTCCGGCGCGGACCCCAACCGGGTGGTTGCCTTCCACTCCCTCTCCAAACGGTCGAACCTTGCGGGATTGCGGTCCGGCTTTGCCGCCTCGGGTGCGGAGAACATCGCAGCGATGAAGCAGCTGCGGTCCTATGCGGGCGCGCCGTTGCCCATCCCCGCGCAGCACGCCGCTGCAGCCGCTTGGTCCGACGAGGATCATGTGATCGCCAACCGCGCGCTCTATCAGGAAAAGTTCGCGCTCGCCGATCGCATCCTGGGGCAAACAGAAGGGTACACGCCCCCACAGGCGGGCTTCTTCCTCTGGATCAAAGTTCCTGATGGCGAGGCGATGACCCGGATGCTCTGGTCGGACCACGGCGTGCGGGTCCTTCCCGGGAGTTATCTGAGCAGGGAGAACGATGCCCGGCTGGGCGGCGGCAATCCGGGAACCACATTCATTCGCGCAGCGCTGGTCGCCGAAAAGACCGAGGTTGCGCGCGGGCTCGAGGCAATGCGGGACTGCCTCGCCCTCAGCCAAGGATAACCGCATGGCCTTCTTCTCAAGCAGCAAAAGCCACGATCCCCTGATGGAACAGACGACCCGCAGCTTCATCGGGAAGCGTGGGACGCAGGCGATCGGGGTGGCAACGTTCCTTCTTGGCCTGCTCGCGTTCGGGGTCTTGTGGACTTACAACCCCAACGACCCGTCCCCGTTCAACGCGGTTGACCGCGCGCCGACGAACCTGATGGGCGGCCCTGGGGCCGCACTGGCGGAGCTGCTCACCCGGTTCATCGGCTGGGCCGCCTGGGGCATCCCCGCGACCCTGCTGGTCTGGGGCGCTCGGCTGACGGTGCTGCGGGGGGAGGAACGGGTCGTGACCCGCCTCGTTCTCGCGCCGCTTGCCATCGCGGTGGGCGCGATCTTTGCCTCCACCCACCTGCCGCCGACGACATGGCTGCCGGACACCGGGCTTGGCGGGGTGTTCGGCGATCAGGCCCTGCTCGGGCTCTTCCGCCTCGTGCCCCTCGATCTGGGGCTGGCGATGCTGGTCCTTTCCGTCGGCCTCGCGCTCGGCACGCTCCTCCTCGGTGCGTTGGCGTTGGGCGTCGACGGGCGGGAGGCGGGGTGGCTGTGGGGCCAGTTCTGGCACGGACTCAAGCGGGTGGCACTGGGTCTTCTTGCGCTCCTCGCCCTTGCCTGGTCCGGTCGCGGCGCGCTGAAAAAGCTGAAGCGGGCACCCCGGGCGGAACCGACCGAGACCCGTGCATCCCGGGTCGATCCCGGCTTCGCCAACCGCGTCGCACGGAAGGTGGCCGAAGCGGACAATGGCGAGGCGCCGGAGCCAAGCAGCGATCGCCTGATGGCACGGATCACTGCCGCCGTGCAGGCCCGATCCGAACCGCCAGTGTCCGAGCCCCTGCCGGATCCGGACCTGCCGCCGCTCGACGAGCCACCCGCGCCCCCGTCCTTCGACACGCCCGAGCAGACGCTCGCGCCGCAACCGTTGCCGGACGATCTGCACGACCCAGTCGAAAGCATCGAACGGCAGCCAAAGCCTATCGTCGCCCACCCTCCGCGCCGCGCCCCGCAGAAAAGCCAGCGCGCGAGGGCGGAGGAGCAGCCCCAGCTCTTCGGTGATGCGCAGGGTGAATTCGAACTGCCACCCCTTTCGCTGCTCGCCAACCCGATCAATATCGAGCGCAGCTATCTCAGCGATGACGCGCTCGAGGCCAATGCGCGGCTGCTCGAAAACGTGCTCGACGATTACGGCATCCGGGGAGAGATCGTTTCCGTCCGGCCCGGTCCGGTTGTCACGATGTACGAGCTGGAACCGGCGCCGGGCCTCAAGGCGTCCCGCGTGATCGGCCTCGCAGACGATATCGCACGTTCGATGTCCGCGCTCGCCGCCCGTGTCTCGACCGTGCCGGGCCGTTCGATCATCGGGATCGAGCTGCCGAACGACGCGCGGGAAAAAGTCCTCCTGCGTGAGATCCTGTCCGCGAAGGGCTACGGCGACAGCAACCACTCCCTGCCCCTCGCGCTTGGCAAGGATATCGGCGGGGAGCCGGTGGTCGCGAACCTCGCCCGGATGCCCCACCTGCTCATCGCGGGGACGACCGGCTCCGGTAAGTCGGTGGCCATCAACACGATGATCCTGAGCCTCCTTTACCGCCTGACGCCGGAGGAGTGCCGCCTGATCATGATCGATCCAAAGATGCTGGAGCTCAGCGTCTATGACGGCATCCCGCACCTGCTCTCCCCCGTCGTCACCGATCCGAAGAAGGCAGTCGTCGCCCTTAAGTGGGTCGTCGCGGAGATGGAAGAGCGCTACCGCAAGATGTCCAAGATGGGCGTGCGCAACATCGACGGCTACAACAGTCGAGTGGCCGACGCGCTCGCGAAGGGGGAGGCCTTCACCCGCACGGTGCAGACAGGCTTCGACGAGGACACCGGCGAGCCGATGTTCGAAACCGAGGAATTCGCACCGGAAAAGATGCCGTTCATCGTGGTGATCGTCGACGAGATGGCGGATCTGATGATGGTCGCGGGCAAGGAGATCGAGGCCTGCATCCAGCGCCTCGCGCAGATGGCCCGCGCCTCCGGCATCCACCTCATCATGGCGACCCAGCGCCCGTCCGTTGACGTGATCACCGGGACGATCAAGGCGAACTTCCCGACCCGCATTTCGTTCCAGGTGACATCCAAGGTCGACAGCCGGACGATCCTGGGCGAGATGGGCGCGGAACAACTCCTCGGCATGGGCGACATGCTCCATATGGCGGGCGGCGGCCGGATCACCCGGGTCCACGGCCCCTTCGTCTCTGACGAGGAGGTGGAGGAGATCGTGAACCACCTCAAGGCACTTGGCGCGCCCGAGTATGTTGCCGGCGTGACCGACGGGCCGGATGACGATACCGAAAGCGACATCGACCTTGTCCTGGGCCTTGGCGGAAACACCGGTTCCGAGGATGCACTCTACGATCAAGCCGTTGCCATCGTGGCGCGGGATCGCAAGTGCTCCACCTCCTACATCCAGCGCAAGCTTGCCATCGGCTATAACAAGGCAGCACGCCTCGTGGAGCAGATGGAGGAGAACGGCGTCGTCACCCCCGCCAATAAGGTGGGCAAGCGCGAAATTCTCGTGCCGGAGATGTGACAGCCCGGTGGCGCTGATCTCGGGACGGTTTGACCCAGTCAAACTGAGCCCCACCCCCTTTTCTTCGCCCGGTGCCCCTATACTCTGGGGTGGGGCGAAACCGAGGATCTGCGACGATGAAGGACGCGGTCGACCACCTGACCGAGGCGCTTGAAGCGGCCTATCTGGAGCATGCGGAAGGCCCCGACGGGGCCCACGACGTGCACCATGCGCGCAGGGTCTGGACCAACGCCCGCCGCATCGCGGAGGAGGAGGGAACCGGGGACCTGCGCATCATTGCTGCTGCCGCCTACCTCCACGATCTTGTCAACCTGCGTAAGGATGCGCCCGACCGACACCGCGCCTCTGCCCAATCCGGGGCGAAGGCCTCCCGGGTGCTTGCGGAGCTCGGGTTTTCGGAGGAGGAGATCGAGGGTGCCCGCCATGCGATCCGCTCGCACAGCTACTCCGCCGGTATCCCGCCCGAGACACCGGAGGCGCGGATTGTCCAGGACGCGGACCGTCTGGAGTCCCTCGGTGCACTCGGTCTCGCCCGGGCGTTCCATGTGGGCGGGGTGCTTGGGCGCGGCCTGCTCGATGGGGAGGATCCGTTCGCCCGCCGCCGTCCGCTCGACGAGGTCGCCTACTCGCTCGACCATTTCCAGAGCAAGCTTCTCAAACTGCCGGAGAAGTTCCAGACCGCATCGGGTCGCCGCATGGCGCTGGAGCGTGCGCGGGTCCTGCAGGATTTCCTCCAGACCCTGCGCACCGAGTTGATGGTGGAGTGAGCCCGATGGCAAAGCGCGTGATCATCCCGAAAGGGTCCGAGGCCGCGGTGCGTGAGCTGAAGATGTCCCCGGCCGTTGTCGCGGGCGATCACATCTACCTGACGGGCGTGACCGGCAGCGGCCCCGACGGCGCCATGCCGGAGGAACCGGAGGCGCAGTTTCGCGCCGCGTTTCGCAAGATCGGCGCGGTGTTGCGGGAGGCGGGCCTCGACTTCGACGCGGTGGTGGAGATGACGAGCTATCACTTGTCCCTGCGGGATCACTTCCCGCTCTTCGACACGGTGCGACTGGAGATCTTCGAAGCGCCATATCCCGCCTGGACAGCGGTCGAGGTGGCAGGCCTCCGACGTCCCGGCGCGCTCGTTGAAATCAGGATCGTGGCACAACAGCCGACACGCTAGGTGAGCAGACACCTCAAAGCCCGCGGGCGACCCTTCCGAGAGGGGTTTCCACAAAAAAGGGCCCCGCGTGCGGAGCCCTTTGTCTAGCGCGAGAAACAATCAGGCTGCGATCAGACCCATCGCCTCCAGCTTCAGGATCACCTGCTGGGCGCAGAAATCGACGTCCGTACCTTCGGTGTCGAGGCGCAGTTCGGGGCTATCGGGCACCTCGTAAGGGTCTGAGATCCCGGTGAATTCCTTGATCTTGCCTTCCCGCGCAAGCTTGTAGAGGCCCTTGCGGTCGCGACGCTCGCATTCCTCGATGCTTGTCGCGACATGCACCTCGACGAAGGCGCCGAAGCTTTCGATATCCTCACGCACCGCCCGCCGGGTTGCGGTGTAGGGCGCGATGGGCGCACAGATCGCGATGCCGCCGTTCTTGGTGATTTCCGAGGCGACATAACCGATGCGGCGGATGTTGAGATCCCGGTGCTCCTTGGAAAAGCCAAGCTCGGAGCTGAGGTTTTTCCGCACGATGTCCCCGTCGAGCAGCGTCACCGGGCGTCCACCCATCTCCATCAGCTTGACCATCACCGCGTTCGCGATGGTCGATTTACCGGAGCCGGAGAAGCCCGTGAAGAACACGGTGAAGCCCTGCTTGGACCGGGGCGGCTTCGTCCGGCGCAGCTCCTCCACCACCTCCGGGAAGGAGAACCATTCGGGGATGTCGAGCCCCTCGGCCAGACGCCGCCGCAGCTCGGTGCCGGAGATGTTGAGGACCGTCAGCCCCTCTTCCACCTCGTCGGCAGGGAAGTACTGGGCACGTTCCTGCACGTAGACCATGTGCTTGAAGGGCACCATCTCGATGCCGATCTCCTCCTGATGCTCCAAAAACAGGTCTTGCGCATCGTAGGGGCCGTAAAAGTCCTCACCGGCGGAGTTCTTGCCCGGGCCGGCATGGTCCCGCCCCACGATGAAGTGGGTACAGCCGTGGTTCTTCCGGATGATCCCGTGCCACACGGCCTCCCGCGGGCCCGCCATGCGCATGGCAAGGTTCAGGAGCGACATGGATGTGGTGGCGGAAGGGTACTTGTCGAGCACCGCCTCGTAGCAGCGCACGCGGGTGAAATGATCGATGTCGCCCGGCTTCGTCATGCCCACGATCGGATGGATGAGCAGGTTGGCCTGCGCTTCCTTGGCCGCCCGGAATGTAAGCTCCTGGTGGGCCCGGTGGAGCGGGTTGCGGGTCTGGAACGCGACAACCCGGCGCCAGCCCATTTTCCGGAAGTAGGCGCGCAGCTCGTTCGGCGTGTCCCGGCGGGCGCGATAATCATAGTGAATCGGCTGTTGGATGCCGGTGATCGGCCCACCCAGGTAAACGTTGCCTGCATGGTTGTGCAGGTAGTTGACCGCCGGATGCGCCAGATCATCCGCGCCAAAGACCATTTCGGCTTCCTTGGCCTTGTTCGGCACCCATTTGTCAGAGACCGAGAGGATCGCGAGGATCACGCCCTCCTGATCGCGCAGCGCGATGTCCTGCCCCGCCTCAACCTTCTCGGCGAAGGCATCGGAGACGTCGAGGGTGATCGGCATCGGCCAGAGCGATCCGTCCGCGAGCCGCATGTTGTCAACGACGCTGTCGTAGTCTTCCTCACCCAGAAAGCCCTTCAGCGGGTTGAAGCCGCCATTCATCAGCAGTTCCAAATCGCAGATCTGGCGTGGCGTCAGGTCCCAGGAGGGCAGTTCCCCGGCATCGGTCTTCAGTTTCGCCGCGCTGTCGGACGATACGTAGAGTTCTGGAACGGGAGCATGATTTGTGAACGTCATGAGATTGTCCAACTGGTGTGAGAGGGCTTCGGCGGGCCGAACGGGACGTTATTTCGCGGCTGCGGTATAAACCGGCAACCCGCGCAGGCGCAAGATGCGCAAATGGGAGCCAGCCATGCACGTAGCGCCCGGGAGCCTGTCAGATACCAAGAGCAAAGACCGAATGCAGTGGTGTCGCGTCATCATGCACGCTCTGCGCGGCACAATGACGGCGTGGCGAAAATAGCAGGCGAGGGACGACTGAGCGTATCGGAACAAGCCGGCAGGCTTGCTCCATCGGTCAACGGGGCGGCACTATTCCGCGGCGATCGCCTCGTCCTTCTCCGCGAGGTAGCGCTCCGCTTCCAGCGCAGCCATGCAGCCCATTCCGGCGCTCGTCACGGCCTGGCGGTAGACATGGTCGGTCAGGTCTCCTGCAGCGAAGACACCGGGGATCGACGTTTCCGTCGAGTCGGGCTTGGTCCAGACATAGTTGCCCGAATGGAGCTTCAGCTTGTCCTTGACGAGCTCGGACGCCGGCGCATGCCCGATCGCAACGAAAACACCTGCGCAGTCAAGCTCGGTCATCTCTCCGGTCTGGGTGTTCCGCAGCCGCACACCGGTGACGCCGAGCGGGGATTCATCCCCCAGCACTTCGTCGAGTTGCTGGAACCAGCGCGTCTCGATCTTCGGGTTCTTGAAGAGGCGATTCTGCAGAATCTTTTCCGCCCGCAGCTCGTCACGCCGGTGCACCAGGGTAACCTTGGAGGCGAAGTTGGTCAGGAAAAGAGCCTCCTCGACCGCCGTGTTGCCGCCGCCGATCACCACGACTTCCTTGCCGCGATAGAAGAACCCGTCGCAGGTTGCACACGCGGAAACGCCGAAGCCCTTGAACTTCTCCTCCGATGGCAGACCCAGCCACCGTGCCTGCGCGCCGGTCGCGAGCACCAGAGCGTCCGCGGTGTAGACCGTGCCGCTGTCGGCGATCGCCTTAAACGGGCGGTTGTCGAGATCGAGGCTGTTGATGTGGTCGGAGATGATCTCGGTCCCCATTGCCTTGGCATGCGCCTCCATGCGGACCATCAGGTCAGGGCCCTGCACTTTCGTATCGCCCGGCCAATTTTCCACTTCCGTGGTGATGGTGAGCTGGCCACCGGGCTGAATGCCCTGGATCAGGATGGGATCGAGCATCGCCCGCGCACCATAGACCCCGGCGGTGTAGCCCGCAGGGCCGGAGCCGACGATCAGCAGTTTGGTGTGGCGGGTCTCGGTCATGGGACATTCCTCATCAGGTCGGCCTCGGGATATAGGAGATCGTTGCGTCTGAGGGAAGCCTTCCCGTCACGCAATCCCGCTCTGCAAAAGCAGCGTGGCAATGCGATCCGCTTCGCGCAAGGGGGCATAGCTCCACTCCTGCGGTCCCTTCGCGGCCGGACGGGTGATCCCCCGCTCCGAAAGGTCCCGGTGGAACCGCTGAAACTTCGCGGAGATGCGGCCCGTCCCGGAGATGTAGAGCGGCAGGCCAACGGTCGCGACCTCCGATGCCATGTTCACGCTGTCCTCCGTCACCAGGGCCGCCGCAGCGTGGTCGAGCCAGCCCGGATAGGGGTTCGGCCCTTCGCCCCGCCAGAACCCCGCATCGGCGCAGCTCTCCAGCATCTTGAGCGCGTCGGGTGGGGTGCGGCGGCTCGCCGTCGCCGCGATCCGGAACCCCGCCGCGCGGAACGGCGCGATGTCCTGCTCCAGCCTCGCGATGCTCTGCCCATCGAACGTGGCGGACCGCGAAGGACCTCCAGCCATCACAACAAGCGTCCTGGGGGGAAGCGTGAAGCCCTTACCTGCCCGCGCGACGCGGTCTGGCGTCAGCGTGTTCATCGCCCCCACAGTCTCGATCGCGCCGCGGTAGACGTCGTGGGACGGGGTCACCACCGCATCGAACCGCAACCCGGGAACCGGAGGGCGCAGGATCGCGACCGCCTTGCGGCGCGGCGCGCGCAGGCGCGCGGCGACGATGTTGCCCTTGCGCCCCGCACCAATGACAAGCGTGGCGAGACCAATGTCAGGCGGGCGGAAGAACGTCCCGTCCCGCGGCGTCTCATAGGGCGCGATGTGCACCGGGCGCTGCCGTCCGATCGCTTCGGCCAGTCCCTGCGCCTGAACGAGGTTTCCCGGCCGCCCGTCGGTAACAAGGGCGATGTCGAGCGGCCCGTCCTCGGTCATGGGTGCGGGGAGTTGGCGCGGGACGGGGAAAAGACCGTGGCGTGGTCAGGCATCCTGAGCATCTGATCCCACCCCCGGTGCGACTTTCGCGGTTCCGACGCTGCTGCGCGAAACGTTGCGCGGTCCTGAAACATTATTGCGCTCGGCGGCTCGATTGCGTAATCAGGCACAAACGCCTCCCACGGCCACCAGACTTACAGGGACCCATGCCCAGCATCAAGCTCGACCCGATCGACCGAAAGATTCTTGCCGAATTGCAGGGGGATGGTCGCATGACAAATGTCGAGTTGAGCCGGCGCGTCGGGATCTCCGCCCCCCCGTGCCTGCGCCGGGTTCGTGCGCTTGAGGAAACCGGGTTCATCACCTCCTACCATGCGAAAGTAAACGCGCGGGAGCTCGGCTTCGAGGTTGCCGTCTTTGCCATGGTCAGCCTGAAGAGCCAGGCGGAGAAGGATCTGAGCGCGTTTGAGGAGGCGGCCCGCAGCTGGCCGCTCGTCCGCGAGTGCCACATGCTGAATGGCGAGATCGACTTCATCCTCAAGTGCGTCGCACCGGACCTGTCGAGCTTCCAGACGTTCCTGACCGAGGAGCTCACCGCGGCGGAAAACGTGGCGAGTGTGAAAACCTCGCTCGTGATCCGCAACGGCAAGGACGAACCGGGGGTACCCTTCGACGTGCTCGAAAGCCGGATCACCGACGAGGTCTGAGCCGTTCCTGCACGCCCGGTCGGCGGATGAACTCATCCGCACTCAGCCAACCGACGCCGCGCAGATCATCCTCGGTGATGCTGCGGAACAGCCCGCCGCCGGGGCGTGCCGTGATCCGGTATCTGTCGATCTCTCCCTCCGTGACCGTCGCAACGACCCAGTCGACGAAGATCAGATCCTGGTCCGGTGAGGATGGCCGGGCGGAGCCGCTGAGCAGGAAGGTCACCGGCGCCTCGAACTGTTCGAGGGCGTTTGCGGGCGGACCGAGCACCTCCGCCAATGCCTCGGCGATCTCATCATTGAGCGCGGCGTACCGTTCGCTGTCGACCACGATCTGGACGACTGCAGCACCGGGCAGCTTCACCAGCCGCGCGTCACCCTGCGGTGGCGCGACCGGCGCGACGCATCCTGCGAGCGTCAGCATCAGAAGCGCGCCCCGCCGTGTCACCGGACAGTCATCTCCAGCGGCAAAGCGGACAGCGGTTCGGCCCCGGCCCCGGTGACAAGCGATGTGCGCCCGAGGCTCATCGCCGTTCCCGTGTCACTGTCCATGATGATCATGTGCAGGAAGTAGACCTGATCGGCCCCGATCTCATCCGTTCCCCCGGCGTGGAACATCTGCGGTTCCATCCAGCTGGGCGAGAAGCGGGCGCCGAGCGCGTAGCCGCAGGCGTTGAGCCTGTGTGCGGCAAGACCGTGGGCATCCAGCACCTCCGCATGAGCCGCAAAGACATCCTGCAGGCGCGTGCCCGGTATGAGCCGCGCCTCGCAGGCCAGCAGCGCCTCTCGTGCTGCGGCGTGGTAACGGGCATGGTCAGGGCGCGGCTCCCCGATCACAACGGTCCGCATCAGTGCCGCGTGGTAATGACGGTAGGCCCCGGCCCATTCAAGGGTGAGCTGGTCGTTCGCATCAAGCCGCCTTCGCCCGGTCGCGTAGCGGCACATAAGCGCGTGTGCGCCCGACCCGATGATAAACTCATTGCCCGGATAGTCGCCTCCCCCGGCAAAGACCGCGCCCTGCATTGCGGCAAGGATCGCCGCCTCATCGCCACCGGGTTTCATCAGGGGCAAGGCCGCTTCGAATGCCGCATCGCCAAGACGCGCAGCCTCCCGCACATAGGCGATTTCCTCGGCGCTCTTGGTCAGGCGCAGGCCCGGGACGAGATCCGACGCCTCTACGAGGTCGAACGCCGCCGTGACGGCGATCACCCGCTGATAGTTGCGCGCGGTCAGCCCGTGGGTGTCGGTCTCGATCCCCATCCGCCCGGAGCTCAGGCCGAGATCCGCAAGCATCTCTGCAAGGCTGTCTTCGGGCGCCGTCCCGTCGCGCCAGACGCGGATGTCCGTGAGGGTCGAAGTGATCTCCGCCTGACGCAGATCCGCGGACCGGGTCAGCAGGTGCGCCCCGGTCGGGGTCACCACCAAACACTGGAAGAAGCAATAGCCGAACGTGTCGAACCCGGTCAGCCAGAACTGGCTTTCGGGCGCGAAAAGCAGCATTGCGTCCAACCCCCGCACTGCCATTTCGGCGTGGAGAGCAGCCTTCCGCCGGGCGAATTCCTCTGACGTGAAATGCAGCATGGTCAGACCCTGATTGCGGAGATGAGGCGGCCATAGTCCACCTCCCCCCGGTGTGTCGCGCGGCGGAAGGAATAGAAACGTTCCGCGTCCGGATATGTGTCCCGCCCGATCCAGTCGGCAGAAATACCGGCGTCCCGACACCTGTGGAGGACATAGCCCGGCAGGTCGAACTGTGCCTTGCCCGGTGCGCCTCCCGCAAAGAAGCGGTGATGGTCGGCATCCTCATCGAGGAACCGGTCCATGAACTCCTCGCCGACTTCGTAGGAACCTTGCGCAATCGTTGGCCCGACCGTCGCCCGGATCCGGTCCCGGGCGGCCCCCAGCGTGACCATCGCGTCGACGGTCGCGTCGAGGACGCCGCCCAGCGCGCCCTTCCACCCCGCGTGAGCAGCACCCACGACGCGAGCCTCTGCGTCCGCAAAGAGGACCGGGGCGCAGTCCGCTGTCAGGATGCCGAGGACAATGCCCGGTGTCCCCGTCACCATCGCGTCACCCCGCGGGCGGGTTTCTGTGGTTTCGGTGACCGTCACCACATCGGCGGAATGGACCTGCGCCAGGGACTTCAGGTGATCGGGCGAGGTTCCGAACCACCCCGCAACCCGCGCCCGGTTCTCCAGCACGTTTTCGGGCCGGTCGCCGGACCCGGGACCGCAGTTGAGCCCCGCATAGACACCGTCCGACACACCTCCGGCACGGGTGAAAAAACCGTGGCGTATACCTCGCAGACTGTCGGACCGGAGGGGCTCGATCATGGCCGGGATACCCCGCAAACGACGCCGAACCGGAGTGGGAGGAATGCCTTTGTCGGCGCGGTCGGGTTACCCATCTGGCACATCCTCAAATCCAGGAAGCGGCGGCTCACCAGGGCCCGTCAGCCCCAATACCTTGAAGAGCGTCCCCATTTCCTCAGGATGGGTCAAGCGCCGATGCGCCGCGATCAGGGGGTCCGCCGGGGCACCAGCGCGCAGCAGCGCCTGCGCCCGCGCGGTAATCCCGAGCGTTTCAAGAAACGCCCCCTGCCCCACGAATCCGACATCGGGAAGGCCGGACCAGACCGCAAGATCCGCAAATCGCACATGGGCGGTCAGGTCCGCGGAGCCCGGATCATCGAGCGGGTCTACCATCCGGTGCGCGCGCAGGGCCTGGAAGGTGTCCCCGGTCCCACGCCATCCACCGTAATCGATGATGAGCGCCGCCCCTCCGTGCGCGCGTATCAGCCCGCCGATGGTAGCCATCACCGGCTCCGCCGTCGGGCAATGCTCGACGATTGCCCCGTGCGGTGCGTCGGGTTCGAGTTGATCGAGCGCTGCGACGTCAATGGCAGGCGATAGCCCGATCGCGAGTTTTCCTCCATCAAGACCGACCCGCCGCTCCCGCCAGCGCCTGCGTTCCCGCTGGAACTGTCGGATCGGGAGCGCGTCAAAAAACTCGTTGGCAACCAGAAAGAGGGGCAAGTCGGGCAGATCGCCGATGTCCCGGATCCATCGGGGGCTGTGACCCTCAAGCCGTCCTTTCTGAGCCGCCATCAGAGCTTCCGAGGTTTCGAGCAGCACCACCTGCGCTGCGTCCACAAATCCGGCCACCCGGGACGTCGCGCGGAGGATGTCGACCATGAGCGTGCCCCGGCCCGGGCCGAGTTCCGCGAGCGTGAAGCGTTCCGGCGCCCCCCGGTCCTGCCAGGCCTGTGCGAGCCAGAGGCCGACCAGCTCACCGAACATCTGATGGATCTCGGGCGCCGTCGTGAAATCACCTGCGGCGCCGAGGGGGTCGCGCGTGCGGTAGTAGCCATGCTCCGGATGCTGGAGGCAAAGCGCCATGTAATCCGCGATGCTTATGGGGCCGGACGCAGCGATCTGGCGTCGGATCAGCGCCTCAAGCGGTGGCATGGCGCCGCCAGGTCGCCGCGATGATGAGCACGCCGATTGCGACCATGGGCAGCGACAGGACCTGCCCCATCGTGAGGCCGAACGAGGTCGCTGTCTCCCCGAGGCGGATCACATGGCCCCACGGGTTGTCCGGTTCGGTGAACTGCGGATCCCCCTGCCGGAATCCCTCGACGAAGGCGCGGGCGGCACCGTAGCCGAGGAAGAAGATCCCGATCATCAGCCCCGGCACCTTCAGCCCACCTCTCCGCCAGATGAGCCACGCCATCACGGCGAACAGGACCGCGCCCTCCAGTGCCGCCTCGTAGAGCTGCGAGGGATGCCGGGTGCAAACCGCCTCTGTCCACCAGTCCGGGCAGGTCTGGGCGCGGGGATCGGGAAAGAGCACGCCCCACGGCACCTCCGTCGGGCGGCCCCAGAGCTCCCCATTGATGAAGTTTGCCAGCCGCCCCAGCAGTATACCCATGGGTGCGGAGGCCGCTACCGCGTCCCCCACGCTGAGCACCGGCAAGCCCAGACGCAGGCAGTAAAGCCATACGCCCACGATCACGCCGAGAAACCCGCCGTGGAAGGACATGCCCCCCTCCCACACATAGGCGATCTCGACCGGGTTTGAGAGATAGTAGGCGGGCTGATAGAAAAACACGAAACCGAGCCTGCCACCCACGACGACCCCGACGATCATCCAGGTCAGCAGATCCTCGGGCTGCTTGTCGGTCATCGGCGCGGTGTTGTTCGGCCAGAGCGAAGGGCGTCGCACCATCCAGACCACAAAGCGCCACGCGAACACCAGACCGGCGATGTAGGCCAGCGCGTACCAGCGCAGGGCCAGCGTCACACCGAAAAGCTCGATGCTGAAGATCTCCGGGCTGATGTCGGGGAATGGCATCCGGCGCTCCTTACCTCGCTGATGCCCGCGGTGTCCCAAGGGGCGGAGGGTGTGTCAACCCATCGCTTGCGGGGTGGGCGGCACCGACCCATATTCATCGTGAGGCGCGGTGAAGTGACTGCGCGACGGGACAAGGACAAAGCACGATGCAGACCCGCAACAAGGTGTTCGACGATCTCAGCCAGCTCATGACCAACGCGATGGGTGTGGCCCAGGGCGCGCGGGAGGAGGCTGAAACCGCGATGAAATCCGTCGTCGACCGCTGGCTCGCCGACCGCGACTTCGTCACGCGCGAGGAGTTTGACGCCGTGCGCGCGATGGCCCAGAAGGCTCGCGAGGAAAACGAGGCGCTCAAGGCCCGCATCGAGGCGCTGGAAGGCAAGTGACCGATCAAGCCGCGGCCCGGGAAGTCTTCTACGATGGCGCCTGCCCGCTCTGCCGGGCAGAGATCGACCAGTACCGCGGGATGGTCGCGGACGGGTCGGTGACATGGACAAATGTCGCCGATGAGGAGCCGTTGCCCGAGGGTCTGGATCGGGAAACGCTTCTGGCCCGCTTCCACGCCCGGCGTGAGGATGGGGAAGTCGTCTCCGGCGCACGGGCGTTCCTGGCAGTCTGGCGTCAGATGAAGAGCCTGCGCTGGCTCGCTCTGATCCTGGACCGGCAACCGTTCATCGCGGTCCTCGATCTTCTCTACGCAGGGTTTCTAAAGATCCGGCCGCTTTGGCGGAAAGCCTGAGACAGAGCACCGCCCCAGCGCCCCCTTCGTTGTGTGGCAGTCTCACACGTGGCGACGTGCAACGCGGGGCCCCGCAACCCCGGCAATGAGCATTCAAGCGGTTGTTGGCAGCCGAGTGGTCGATGCCATGCCTCGTTCCTCCGCAGCGGTCGCAGTCACGATGGTCACGCCATACCCCGCCGTTGCCAAAGAAACCGGCCGCGCCGCCGCCCTGATCGACCGCAGAGGTCGAACCGTCAACCAGACCATAGCACGCTAAGCGGTTCACGGCTCACCCGTCCCACTAGGTGTGGTTCCAGGTCAGCGCCCCATCGCCGTCAGGGTCGAAGGTGGAAATACTCTCGATGCTTGTGTTTCAGGACGCTGTGCCCTCCGTCCGTGGGAGATGGATTGTTGAGAAGGATATTTGAACGAGATCTAAAGCCGAAATATTCGTAAAAATAGATATATCTATAAAGATGGCGTGAGACGCATAAAGAATATTTAGGTCACCGCGTTATCAGTATTTTTACTTTCACACTCTCTTCAAAATACACAAAATCCGAATGAAAAACGACGACACAGAATGGTCAAAAATTCTGACTTTACACGGCGGGTTTTTGCCCACACGATATCTCGTAGGGGCGGGGCTATATCCCACGATCCCTAGGATTACTGACGAGCCCTTGCGGGGGCATCCCTGCAAGGCGCATCTCAGCAAAAGGAGCGCGGCATGGAAACTTTAGAGCAGTACCTGACCGGCGAAGACGCAGATCCAATCGATATTGTTGAAACCCTTGCGACCCACAATTCCTGGGACTTCGACCGGGTGGCGGACAACCAGATCGCCATGGCAATTGAAGGATCGTGGCAGACCTATTCGCTGTCGCTCGCCTGGTCT
>JBCBAP010000007.1:0-64959 GCA_038532435.1 Pseudomonadota bacterium
CGCTTGCCCGGGAACGCGTCGAGATCGAAGAAGTCGCCAATGGTCGAAGGCGAACTTGCGTTGTTCTCGGTGTTGTAGGCGTAGACCGTGGACCAGACGATGTTGGCCACCGCGCAATCTGTGATTGCACCCTCGATGAAGTCATCCTCCGCGGACGTACCGTCCGGTGCGGGGGTGAGGATCGAAGAATCGATCTCTTCCAGCAGGCCCTCGTCGCAGAGGCGGATCGCGTCGGAATACTCCACATCGGCCACGTCGATGGTCACGTTGCCCGCTTCGACCTGCGCCTTGATCGGCGTCGCCGGGTTGTCCGCATCCACGGAGTTCACCTTGATGCCGGTCTCGGCGGTGAAGGGCTTGTGATAGGCCTCGACCTGAGACTTGGTGTAGGCGCCACCCCAGGACATAACGGTCACTTCAGCGGCGTTTGCAATGGTCCCCACGGCGACAAGGCTCGTCGCGCCGATCAGAACTGATTTGAGTTTCATAGTTGCTTCCCTGTTTGCCCGTCGTCAGTTGCTGTGTCCCGAACCGCGGGCTCGGCCCGGACACCTGTCACAGCACCCTCCCCGGGCGCTGCGGTACACCTCACGCGGCTGGCGCGTCGAGCGCGCGTGCATCCGCAGGCGCCCAGCCTATCTTGATCTTCTCCCCTGGCGTCAGCTTGATCTGATTGCCGGAGTTTCTGGATTTGATGACGAACTCGTCGTTGCCCGCGACCCGCAGGCGGGTGCGGTAGACATCGCCCATGTAAATGAATTCAAGCACTTCCGCGTCGATGGTATGCGCATTCTCTGGCAGGCGGGCCGTGTCCACCTCAACCCGCTCGGGCCGTATCGACACGAGCGTGCGCTCTCCCTTCCGGTCGATGTTCACCGGGTCCGCGTCGATCAGTTCTCCATTGTCGAGCCGGATCGCCGCAACGCCGCCCTGAATATCCTCAACAGAGCCGTGTAACGTATTGTTTTCACCAATGAATTGCGCAACGAAGCTGTTGTCTGGCCGCTCATAGAGAACTTCCGGCGGCGCGAGCTGCTGGATCCGCCCGTCGTTGAAGACCGCGACCCTATCCGACATCGTCAACGCCTCGGTCTGGTCGTGGGTGACATACACGACGGTAATGCCAAGATTCTCATGCAAGTGCTTGATTTCGAACTGCATATGTTCACGAAGCTGCTTGTCGAGCGCACCGAGCGGTTCATCCATCAGGACCAGCTCCGCGTCGAACACCAGCGCCCGGGCAAGTGCGATGCGCTGCTGCTGACCACCGGAAAGCTGGGCCGGGCGGCGGTTGCCGAAGGCTCCCATCTGGACCATGTCGAGCGCGCGCTTGACCTTTGCCTCCCGCTCATCCTTGCCCATCTTGCGGACTTCGAGCGGGAAGGCGAGGTTCTCCGCCACGGTCATGTGTGGGAAAAGCGCGTAGTTCTGGAACACCATCCCGATGCCGCGCTTGTGCGGAGGGATGTTGTTGATGGGCCGCCCGTCGAGCATGATCTCGCCATGGGTCGCGGTCTCGAACCCTGCCAGCATCATGAGGCAGGTGGTCTTTCCGGACCCTGACGGACCCAGCATGGTGAGGAACTCGCCCTTGCCGATTTCGAGGTTGAGGTCTTTGACGACGAGGATTTCCCCGTCATAGCTCTTTTGCACACGGTCGAACTTAACGAATGCGTCGCTGCGCATGTCCAATGGCACGTGGGCCTCTCCGCTGTTGCTGACGGGCTGAGCCCGTTCTGTCCCTTGGTTGGACGAAAGCCTAGCAACGTTTTTGAGACGGGCGCAATGGGGGACCGTTTCAATATGTGAGAAAGGTCGGTGACAGCCGAAGCGGACGATCTGCCGGACGGTTTGCCTGCACAGGGGACCTCAAACAGGCCACCGGACGCCTAGAGCAGTTCGACGATGCCCCGCAACGCAAGCTGATAGCTCGTCGGACCGAAGCCCGCGACGATCCCGTTGGCGGCGAAAGAGACGAAGGATGTGTGCCGGAACTCCTCCCGCCTGTGGGGGTTCGACAGATGCACCTCGATCACCGGGATGCCGTCGCACGTCTTGAGCGCGTCAAGAACGGCGACGGATGTGTGGGTGTAGGCAGCCGCATTGATCAAGATCCCTTGCCCTTCGGTCCTGGCCGCATGGATCAGGTCGACGAGCCCACCTTCGCTGTTGGTCTGGGTGAAGACGGTCGCGATGCCAAGCTCCGCACCGAGGGTTCTGCAGGCGGCCTCGATCTCCGCCAGCGTGGTGGAGCCATAGATCTCCGGCTCCCGCTGCCCGAGCAGGTTCAGATTGGGTCCGTTCAGAATGTGGATCTTGGGGATCATGGGAGGACCTCAGGACAGAAGCGGAGACAGGAGCGCCGAATCCGAGTCGGCCAGCCCGTCGATCACGTCGAAATGGTGCAGACCGGGCAGGATCCGTGACGTCATCACGCCCCCGCAGCCGGACCAGATGCTCGCCAGAAGCTCGGTCTGACGGATGAACTCGGGCCGCTCGTCCCCGCCGACAGCACAGATCACCTCGATCCCCTCCCGCGGGGCGGTCAGCGCCGGGCTTTCCCGCGTCGCTTCTTCGAAATCAAGGCGCAGGTCCCGGTTGATCTCCGTCTTCAGCAGGGGACGTAAATCGTGAAGGCCGCTGATCGACAGCACCCGTTCGACGCGCCCCACGACCCCCTGCGACAGGGGCGAGGACGCGCAAACCATGCGCGTCACCAGATGCCCACCGGCGGAGTGCCCCGCGAGCAGGATCGGCCCGGAAACGGATGCCGCGACCTGATTGATCGCCCGGGCGATCTGAACGGTGATATCGCTGATCTTGACAGTCGGGCAGAGGCTGTAGCTCGGCAACGCGACAGCATACCCAGCGGCAAGCCCGCCGGCGGCGAAGTGGGACCAGGTCGATTTGTCGAAGGCCCGCCAGTAGCCACCATGCACAAACACCAGAAGACCCCGTGCCGCACCCTCCGGCATGAAGAGGTCAAGCACCTCGCGCTCCCCACTGCCGTACCCGATGTCGAGCCGGGCACGTTTGTGCGCCGCGAGAGTGTCGCGAAAGGCCGCGGCATGGTCATTCCAACGGGGCGGAAACGCGTCCGCACCGGGAATATGCGCGCCGTTGGCGTAGGCGTCGTCCCAATCCGTGATGTGGGCCGGTTGCATGCTGTTTCCTCGGTTCCCCCGGGGCGCTTAGGACCGGCCCCTTCGATCCGGTGCTACACGCTTAGGATGTTCGGGGCAATCGAGGATGATGCATCGCCACGCTGATGACGGGCCGGACAGCGTTCCAGACTGCATGTGAACAGGTCAGAGGCGCACCCACCCCGCGTTCTGCCCGTTTGAACGGACGCACGCATCAATGAACTTCAGTCCCTCCAGCCCGTCCGCGCTCGTGGGCGCCATGACCTCGGTGGGTGGAGAGACGCCCCGCTGGGCGGCGCGGATGATCTCCGCCGCCTCCCGGTAGATCGTGGCGAACCCTTCCAGATAGCCCTCCGGATGGCCCGCGGGAATGCGGGTAACCCGGCTGGCGGCGGCGCCTGCGACGGGGCTTCCCCGGGTGATCGTCCGGGGTGCCTCCCCATCCGCACAATGGGTGAGCGTGTTGGGCTCCTCCTGGCTCCACGCCAGCGAGCCCTTGGTGCCGTAGATGCGCAGGCGCAGGCCGTTCTCGTGACCGATGGCCACCTGGCTCGACCAGATCATTCCCTTCGCCCCACCAGGGTAGCGCAGCAGGATGTGCGCGTTGTCGTCGAGCGCCCGGCCGGGTACGAAACTCGTAAGATCCGCCGCGAGGCTCTCGGCATACATGCCCGTTACGAACGCGGCGAGATGATAGGCGTGGGTGGCGATGTCACCGATGCAGCCGCCTGCCCCGGCCCGCGCCGGGTCCGTCCGCCACTCCGCCTGCTTGGTCCCCGCCTCCTCCTGCCGGGAGCTAAGCCATCCTTGCGGATACTCCGCCTGCACCACACGAATGTCGCCGATCTTGCCCCCCAGAACCATCTCCCGAGCGTGCCGGATCATCGGATAGCCGGAATAGTTGTGGGTGAGGATGAACGCACAGGAGGATCGCTCCGCAGCCTCGTGAAGCCGCTGCGCCTCGACAAGCGTCGCCGTCATCGGCTTTTCGCAGATGACGTGGATGCCTTTGTCGAGAAACCCCATGGCGGGCTCGAAATGGGCATGGTTTGGCGTGACGATGGCAACGGCCTCGATCCCGTCCGGACGTGCGGCCTCCCGCTCCGCCATTTCTGCCCAGCCTGTGTAGATGCGGTCTGGTGCCAGACCCGCATCCTCGCCTGAAGCCCGCGCCCGCTCCGGCGTTGAGCTCAGCGCCCCGGCGACGAATTCGAACTGCCCGTCAAGGCGGGAGGCCATGAGGTGAACAGCACCGATGAAGGCGCCCTGCCCGCCCCCGACCATGCCCAGCCGCAGCCGCGGTGCCGGCGCGCTCATCGGTCGATCCCCAGCATCCGCCGGTTCGCTGCCCGATCCGCGCCGGTGTCCGCAAAATCATCGAAGGCACGGTCTGTGACCTGAATGATATGCTCGGTGATGAAGGGCGCACCCTCAGCCGCGCCGACCTCCGGATGCTTAAGCGCGCACTCCCACTCCAGCACCGCCCAGCGATCGTAGTCGTAGGCCGCGAGCTTGGAGAAAATCCCCGCAAAGTCTACCTGCCCGTCGCCCAGCGACCGAAACCGTCCAGCCCGCTCGACCCATGGCGCATAGCCCGAATACACGCCCTGCTTCGCTGTCGGGTTGAATTCCGCATCCTTGACGTGAAACGCCCCGATGCGCTCGTGATAGGCGTCGATGAAGCCCAGATAGTCAAGGCATTGCAGCACGAAGTGGCTGGGGTCGTAGTTTATCATCGCCCGACCGTGCCCACCGACCGTATCGAGAAACATCTCGAACGTGGTTCCGTCGAACACATCCTCGCTCGGGTGGATCTCGTAGCAGAGGTCAACTCCCGCCGCATCATAGGCGTCCAGTATGGGCCGCCAGCGTCGCCCGAGCTCCTCGAACGCCTCCTCTATCAGCCCCGCGGGCCGCTGCGGGTAGGGATAGACATAAGGCCAGGCAAGCGCACCGGTGAAGCTCACGCAGGCGTCGAGCTTCATGCGCTGGCTCACCCGCGCGGCCTTCATCATCTGATCGACCGCCCAGGCCTGCCGCCCCGCCGCATCCCCCCGGAACCGGTCCGGCGCGATCCCTTCGAACATCGCGTCAAAGGCGGGATGCACGGCCACAAGCTGGCCCTGCATGTGCGTCGAAAGCTCCGTGATCTCAATCCCCGCATCGCGGCACTTGCCCACGATCTCGTCGCAATAGTCGTAGCTGTCCGCCGCGGTATCGAGATCAAAAAGGCGGGTGTCGAAGGTCGGGATCTGGATGCCCTTGTAGCCATGGCTCGCCGCCCAGCCGATCATCCCGTCCAGCGTGTTGAACGGCGGCGCATCACCTGCAAACTGCGCGAGGAAGATCCCCGGCCCCTTCATCGTCTTCATCGATCTACCTCAGTGCTGCGATCACGGCGTCGACATTCGTCACAACGGATACGTTGGTCAATGCATAGTCGATGGACGCACGGTGCCAGTCCGCGTTCATGGTTGAACAGGCATCCTCCGGCACCACGATGGTGTAGCCCTTATCAGCCCCCGTGCGCGCGGTGTGCTCCACACTCATGTTGGTCCAGGATCCGGTGTTGATGATCGTATCGCGCCGGGCCCCCTTGATGTAATTCTCAAGCCGTCCGCTCTCCCACGCGCTCATTGTGATCTTTTCCACCACAAGGTCGCCCGACTGGGGCTCGAGCCCGGGCGCCGGTGCCACGCCCCATGTACCGCGGACAAGCGCGTTGTTGCCCACGAGCCCTTCCATGAGCGGCGAGTTCTGCGCCATCGCCGGATGCCCGGGCTCGCACACGAGCCAGACATGGATTACGAGCCCCCCCTTTGCCCGGACTGCCGCCGCGAGGCGGGCGATGTTGGCGACCACGTTCTGCTCACGCGCGTGATCGGGCGAGCCGGTTTCCTCAAACGCACCGCCGGGCATCATCACATCGTTCTGCATGTCCTGGATGATCATGACGGCACGCCTTGCGTCGATGCCGTCGATCATGGTCGCACCGGACGCCGCCGCCCCCGGTTGCGATGCTCCCGCCGACGCAGCAGGCCGGGCACTCATGAAAGGTTCGTGGTGCGGCCGCGCCTTCGTCTTCACCGCATAGAGCGACGTTGTCGACGGCAGGAAGAGCGTGCCCCAGTCCTCCCCTCCCCAATGCAGGTTCGCAACCAGCTCCGGCACCGCGACCTTGCCCAGAAGCATCCCGTGGAAGTCATACACCCAGACGCCGCCGGGCGCGGTCACCCAGACATTGCCGTCCCGGTCCGCCTTCATGCCGTCCGGCACCCCGGGCAGCAGGCTGTCCCTGATCCCGCTGGCAAAGAGCCGCCCGTTCACCAGCCGCCCGTCATCGGCCACATCGAACTTGCGGATGCAGGCCTGCTCCGTGTCGTTGACCCACATGAATTTTTCGCAGGGGCTCAGGCACAGTCCGTTCGGCTGGGTGAACAGGTAGCGGTCCGAAACCAGCTGCGGCTCGTCCCCGGGCCGGTGCCCCGGAGGCAGCCGGTACACCCCCTGAAAGCCGAGCTGCGTCGGCCGCGGCACCCCGAAATGCTCCATCCGTCCATATGTCGGGTCGGTGAAGTAGAGCGACCCGCAGGACCGGACGATGACGTCGTTGGGAGAGTTCAGCTCCCGCCCCTCAAAATGGGAACAGAGCACCTCGCGGCTTCCGTCGGGCATGAACCGCGCGACGGAGGAGGTCGCATGCTCGCAGACGATGAGATTGAGATCGGCATCGTAGGTCATGCCGTTGCCCTTGTTGGACGGGCGCATGACCTCCGTGATCCGGCCGTCCGGCGTCCACTTTCGCCGCAAATCGCCGGGCATGTCGGAAAACAGAAGATGCCCCTCGACGGGATGCCAGATCGGCCCTTCCGTAAACGTAAAGCCCGAGCCGAGTTGCACCACCGGCGCGTGTTCGTCGATCAAGTCCCGGAACCTCGGATCCACCGCGTCATGTCCCATCGCTCACCTCATCCCCTTCTTCTGGCCCCAAATATCCCCGCCGGAGGCTCCGCCATCCGCACCGCGCGCCACCGCGTCGTTCGATGGGGCACGCATCCGGGCCGGAGGGCATCCGACACGTCTCAGGCCGGGAACCAGTTCTTCGCGGGCACCGTCTCCGTCATCGGGCCGGGCACGGTTATGCCGAGCCGACCGACCACCTGGCTGTTCTCGATCTTCGCCGGGCGGTCGTGAACCGGCAGCAGGAAGGTGTAGTTGTTCAGGAGCTTCTTGATCGCTCCCTTCTCCTCCCGCTTTGAGCCCGAATGGTTGCCGGTGACCCGGGGCTCCATGTCCATGTTGGTGTAGACATGGTTCACGATCTGGTCGTTGAAGTCGTAGATCACATCGCCACAGATGCAGGCGAGACCCTCCGCGGTCTCCACGATCACGTTCATTGACCCTTCCGTGTGTGCGCCCGCCGCCTCGCACCAGACGCCCGGAATGATCTCCTCGGCCTGGGTGATCTCCAGATCGAGGAACCGCATGGCGGAGGGTTCGTAGATCCGCTCCACTAGGTGCTGGATGTCGGGCTTGGGGTACTGGGGGTACATGATGCCGGAGACGCTGAACTCCATCTCCCGCCGGTTGATCACCACCGTGGTGTTCATGGGAAAATGATCGTCCTTGCCCGCGTGATCGATGTGTAGATGGGTGTGCAGGACATAGCGCACATCCCCGGGCTTCACCCCGTGCTTGGCGAGCTGGTTCTCGATCATGTTGTCGTGGAACTGGAGCCCCCGCATGCCCAAAGATTCCATGATCGCATTGTCCCGGTAACCCGTGTCGACCACGATCGGGTAGGTCCCGCCCAGGATCAGAAAACCGTAGACCGGCACCCGGCGCACCCGCCCGCATTCATGGCCGAGCACGAGGAAACTCGTCTCAAGCTCGATGTCGCCGTAGTCAAGCACATGGATGGTCAAGGCCATGGGTCACACTCCCTTACTGTCGGTCACAGGCGGTAGACCCGCGCTGCCGTGTCGTTGAAGATTGCGGTTTTCTGGGTTTTGGGCAGGTCCGTTGTCGCTGCGCGGAAGGCATCAAAGAGGCTGCCATAGTCCGTCCAGAGCTTCTCGATGGGGAAGTTCGACCCGAACATGCAGCGCTTGGCGCCAAAGATTTTCACTGTTTCTGCAATGATTTGCGCGATGAAGCTCGCGTTATTTTGATGGATGAAGGTGCCGAACGCGCTCAGCTTCGTGACCACGTTCGGGCATTTGGCGAGCGCCTTCATGCCCTGCCGCCATTCCCCCCATCCCTCTTCAGAGGTATCCGCAAGCATTCCAGCATGTTGCAGGACGAAGGTCACATTTGGACATGCTTGCGCAAGGTGGACACCATGCTGCATCTGCCCGGCAAAGAGCTGAAGGTCGAAGGACCATCCGTACTCGCCCAAAAACGCTATATTTTTCTGCACAACCGCATCAGAGCCAAGATCGTCGCGCGCGGCGAACCTGTAGAGCGGGTTCTCGTGCCAGTGCAGCTGCTGGCGCACCCCGCGCATCAGGGGATATTTGCTCAGCCGGTCAAGTTGGGGACGCACATCCCCGGAGGTGAAATCCGCAAAGCCGACGATGCCATGGGGCCAGCCATGCTCCCCGGCAACAGACGAAACCCAGGAGACCTCGTCCTCGAACCAGTTCGGTGCCCAGTTCGCCTGCACGTAGACGGACTTCTCGATCCCGGTGCCCCGCAGGTCGTGCAGGAACTCAGCGATCGGGTAGTCCCGCTTGATCGCCGCGTAAGGGCCGAAGATGCGCGGCCGCTCCGGACCGAGCAACCAGGGCAGATCGTGCTGCCGCCAGATGTGATGATGGGCGTCGATCATCGCCGCCCTCCCATGTTGAGCACGTGATCGCAAAGCGCGGCGATGTCCTGACCCGGCGCGAGTGTGTCGATATGGGGCAGTGCCGCCCGCAGCGCCGCCGTGCGCGGTGCGTAGCCCGCGTCCGCCATCAGCGGCGTCAGCCAATCGAGCCGCCATGCACGGCGCGCAAGGCGCGCGACCGCCCGCTCCATAGTCTCCGGCGCACCCCGGTCGAGCCCGTCGGACAGGACGACAACCGCAGCGCCCCGGGCAAAGCCGGCGTAGCGGGGCACCGACAAGTATGCCTCCAGCGCCTCGCCCAGGCGCGTTCCCCCGTCGATGTCCGCGACCGCCGCCGACGCCCGGGCCATCGCCTGATCCCTGTTGCGCAGGCGCAGCGCACTCGTCACCCGTGTGAGACGGGTGCCGAGGGTGAAGACCTCCACCCGTTCGCCTGCCTGGACAAGCGCGTGGGCGAACCGGAGAGACATGTCGGTCTGCGCGCGCATTGACCCGGAGATGTCGATCAGAAGCACGATCCGGCGTGGCCGGGTGCGCCGTTCGTTCATCCGCAGCACGACGATTTCCCCGTCCCGCCGCACGGCCTCGCGCAGGGATCGGCGCAGGTCCGGGCGGCGTCCGGTGCGGGCGGGCCGCTCGGCACGGGATATCCGCCGGGGCAAACGCCCGGACGCGCGTCGAGCAAAGTCGCGCAGGGCGCGCTCAGGATCGCGTGGCGCAAAGCTCCGGCTGTGGAGCACCTCGGAGGTCGTCGCCTCCTGCCCGCTTTCGTCCGGGTCAGCCATTTCGACCGCATCCTGCGTGCCCGGCTGGGGCTCTACCGCATCGACGCTGTCATCGGGTGCGGAGGGGACCGCTTCTAGGGATTTGCCGAGGAAGATCGCATCGAAAATCCCGTCGAACTCCTCGCGCTGCTCCGGCGGGATGGCAAATAGCGCACCAGCCGCGCGCCGGATATCGTCGACGGAGCGGGGGCCGAGCAGGCCCACCGCCTCCACGAACCCCATCGTCTGATCCGGGGCAATGGCGAAGCCGAAGTCCCGCAAGGCAGCGGGCAGCTTCAGGAACGGATCGAGGGCGCGGGGCAGGCTCATGCGGCGGCTCCCGGCAGGATCCTGTCGAGGTGGGGTGCGACGTAGGCCACGTCGTCCTGATCCTTCAGCGCGACGCCGATCGCCGCCCGGTAGGCCTCCGGCCAGGCCCGGCCCTGGGCGTGCAGCAGCGTCGCGGCTTCCGCCCACTCCACAGTCTCCGCCACACCCGGAGGCTTTGAGAGCGGCTGGGCCCGCAGCCCGCCGACCGCGGCCACCACCGCCTCCGCGGTTGCCCGCGCGACGGAGGAGGCTCGGGCCATCACGATCTCCGCCTCCAGCGCGGGCTCGGGATAGTCAATCCAGTGATAGACACAGCGCCGCCGCAGGGCCTCGTGCAGATCCCGGGTCCGGTTCGAGGTGAGCAGGACCACGGGCGCACGTTCCGCCCGGACCGTGCCCGTCTCCGGGATCGAAATCGAAAAGTCCGACAGGAACTCCAGCAGGAACGCCTCGAACTCTGGATCCGCCCGGTCGATTTCGTCGATCAGCAGCACCGCATCGTCTGGCGCGCGCAAGGCCTCGAGCAAGGGCCGCTCGAGGAGGTAGTCGTCTCCATAGATGTTGACGTAGCTGTCGCCCGCCTGACGGATGGCGAGAAGCTGCCGGGGATAGTTCCACTCATAGATCGCGGCACTGGCATCGATGCCTTCGAAGCATTGCAGCCGGACGACGCGCCGCCCGAGGACGGAACCGATGGCCTTCGCGGCCTCCGTCTTGCCGACGCCCGGTGCGCCCTCGAGCAGGAGCGGCTTGCCAAGCGCGAGCGCAAGGTAGCCGGCCGTCGCCAACCCCTCGCTCGCAAGATACTGGGCGGCCACGAGGGCAGCTTGCAGATCGCCGGGCGAGCCGATGCCGGATATGCGCGGACGAACGGCCATCAGACGGCGCCGGGCCCCGTCCGGCTCACCGTCTCCGCCGCAGTCGCCCGCCCACCCTCCCCGCCGCGGCGGAGACGGCGTGCCGGACGGGGCTGCTTGAGGGAGACACGGTTCAGGCCCTGCCCGCGCCCGGACGACGTCCGGGCGGGGCGGGCGGGTGGGCGCTCCGGACGGCGTCCGGGCGCGGGCAGGGCCGTTCTTTCGGACGCACTGATCATCCTGGGCGGCCCTTTGGCTGAGCCCCACCCTGGGCCCGCAACCCGCGGAGGATCTTTTCCGGGGTGATCGGCAGGCTGTCCACCCGCACGCCGACCGCGTTATAGACCGCGTTCGCAACCGCGGGCAGTACCGGATTGGCGCACATCTCGCCCGGCCCCTTCCCGCCATAAGGCGCGTCTTCCGCGGGCCGTTCCAAGACCGCGATATCGTGCGGGACGACCTCCCCCGGTCCCGGCATCAGGTAGGTGTTGAAATCCTCCGGCCCGTGATCCCGTTCCGGGTAGTAGGGCTCCGTGGTCTCGTAGAGCGCGTGGCTGACACCCATCCACGCGCCCCCGATCAGCTGCTGCTCGACCATCTTCGGGTTGAGTGCGCGGCCCACCTCGTAGGCGGAGTTGATTGCCGTCACCGTGACCTCTCCGGTCTCGTCATCCACCTCAAGATCGACGATCAGGGCCGCGTGGGCATAGCAGCTGACCGGCGTCATCTCGCCCGTATCCGGATCCACATCCGATGGCGGGATGAGAAAGATACCCCGGCCCGACAGGGTGCGCCCCTGCTTGAACTGCGCCGCGATGGCGGTGTCGGCGACGGTGATGGAGCGTCCGGGCGCCCCCTTAACCTGAATGTTTCCAGCACCATCTGTCTCGAGGTCGCCGGCTGCAACCTCGAGCTCATCCGCTGCCGCCTCCAGCATCTGCCGCCGCGCCTCGTTCGCGGCCCGGATGACGGCGTTGCCGACCCGGTGCGTGCCGCGGGAGGCGAAGCTGCCCATGTCGTGGGGGCCCGTATCGCTGTCCGCAGTATCCACGTAGACGTCCGCAATCGGTACGCCGAGGGTCTCGGCTGCGATCTGGCGGGTGACGGATTTCATCCCCTGCCCCAGATCGATGGCCGAAAGCGTCACCATGAACTTGCCGTCCGGCGTCGAATGCACCAGCGCCTGGCTAGGATCGCCGCCGAGGTTCATGCCGATGGGGTAGTTGATGCAGGCAAAGCCGCGTCCCGAATGAACCGTCATCTCAGCGCCTCCGCGTGCCGGACAGGAACCGCGACGCGCCGGGCCGGGACACGCCGCGCTGGAAGGGCTTTTCGGGCCGGTAGGGTTCCGGTTGCGCATCCGGCGCAGGACCGGATGGCGTGCGGTCGGTCGGGGGAGAGACCGACGGTTGAGGTGCGCTGGGCTCGGCGGGTCGGTGCATCTGTCCGTGAGCCGGTGCGGCAGGCTCAACCGCGGCAGGTTCGGAGAAGGCGGCGGGCGGGGCGACGGGTGCGGCCATTTCAGGCACCTGCGTGGGTGTGGTCACGCGGTGGCCGACACGCTCCGCCTCGATCTGCATGTCCGGATTCTGGGGCGGTGCGGCATGGATGTGAACGCCCCTGGTGCCCGCAGCGACCCTGCCCTTCTGCGCGGCACCTTCGAGCGGTGCTGACGGGACGTTTCCCCGACGGCGCTCACCGATCCTTCCCACCGCGTCCGTTGCCGTTTCGGGCACTTCAGCCCGGTCACCACCGCCCCCGGTCAGGCTCGACTGTGCCATCGCCTCCGGGGAGAGCCGCCATCCGGCCTTGCCCGCGGCCACCTGACAGCATTCGATGAGCGCGGTGTTCTTCGCCCCGCGCCGGTGCGCCTTCATGTCTCCGTCGCGGTAGGCGTTGAGGATGCGCAATTCGATCGGATCCATGCCCACGGTCTCCGCGACCCTGTCCATGTGCGCCTCGATGGCGAAGTCGACCCCGGTGATGCCGAAACCGCGCATGGCCGTGGCGGGGGTACGGTTGGTGAAGACGCAAAAGACGTTCGAGGCCACGTTCGGGATCGTATAGGGTCCGGGCAGGTGCCCCGTCCCCTTGATGATCGCGTAGGAGGAGAGACGGGTGTAGGCGCCGCTGTCAAAGTAGCCGGTGAAGCTGCGGGCGACGATGCGCCCGTCTGCCATCACCCCGTCCTTGATATACCAGCGTTCTCCCCCCCGCGGCGCGCCGACCTGCATCTCCTCCGCCCGATCCCACATGAACTTGACGGGGCGGCCGGTGAGGAAGGCGCCCAGAACGGCCATCGGCTCGACGATGCTGTCGACCTTGCCGCCGAAGCCACCGCCGACGGTACCGCCGATGAAATGGAGGCGGGAGGAGGCGATATCGAGAAGCTTGGCGGTTGTCCCGAGGGAGAAGAAGAGCCCCTGGGTGCAGGTGTGGCAGACGAAACGGTCGTTGGTCTCGGGGGCCGCGATGGCGCCGGAGGTCTCCGTCGGGGCCTGCTCGATCGGCGACATCTGGTAGCGGCCCTCGACGATGTGATCGGCCTGGGCAAAGCCCGCATCCACGTCCCCGAAGCGGAGCTTCTGATGATCGTAGAGGTCGTGATAATCGAAGGTGTTGTTGGGATAGGTCGGGTTGACCTCCGGCGCGCCGGGCGCAAGCGCCTCCTCCACGTCGAGCACGTGGGGCAGCACTTCCCAGTCTACGCGCACCGCGGCGCAGGCGGCGCGGGCCTGAGCCTCGGTCTCCGCTATGATCGCGAGCACGGGCTCCCCGCGGTAGGCGCACTTGGTGGGCTGCAGCAGCGCCTCATCATCCCGTCCGAACCCGATCATGGACAGGAGGGTGTTGAGGTTGTTGGGCACATCCGCGGGCCGCACCACGCGGACGACGCCGGGCATCCGTTCCGCGGCGGAGCTGTCGACGGAGCGGATACGCGCGTGGTGGTGGGGAGAGCGCACGGCGCGCATGTGCAACAGCCCCTCGAAGAGATGGTCGTCATAGTAGGGGGACCGGCCCGTCACATGACCGAGCGCATCCTGCCGGATCGTGGGCTTGCCGACCTCGAGCAGCGTGTCGTCCCGCTCATCGGCGAAGAGATCCTTGCGAAACTCAATGCTCGACATGGGCTGCTCCTGTGGCTGGCGGCGGGGTCGGTCCGGCGGACGGGCGTGAAGGATCGAGATCGCGGATTTGCCCTGACGGGCGGTGGCCCCACCCGCCCCCCTCCCGCGCGCGGTGCGTCCGCCGTGTGTCGGGTCGGGACGGTGCGCGGGCTGAGAGGTCGGCACGCTCCGCGATGACAGAGCGCGGCACGAAGTGGGAGCGCGAGGCGCCTGAGGCCGGGTGCGGAGCCTCCGGCGGGGATATTTGGAGCCAAGAGAAGGAGGGGGACGGGATCCTCGTCCGGTCATCGGGGAAGTTGGCACTCATCAGGCGACCCTTCCCTGCATCTGGCGGGATGCGGTCTCGATGGCATCGATGATGGGCTCATAGCCGGTGCAGCGGCAGATATTGCCGGAGATGGCCTCGACAATCTCGTCCCGGGTCGGGCGGGGGTTCGCGTCGAGCAGGGCCTTGGCGGCCATGAGCATGCCCGGGGTGCAATACCCGCACTGGGCGGCGAACCCCTCCATGAAGGCGTTCTGAAGGGGGTGGAGGGCTGCTCCCTGAGCGAGGCCCGCGGTGGTCGTGATCTCACGGCCTGCCACCGTTTCCGCCAACGTGAGGCAGCTCAGGTGGGGGGTTCCGTCGATGAGCACCGTGCAGGTGCCGCAGGTGCCCTGGCCGCACCCGTATTTGGGAGTGAGATCCCCAACGCCCCGGCGCAGCATGTCGAGAAGGTTCTGGCCGTCCTCGACGAAGACGGCCTTGTCGGCGCCGTTGAGGCGGAACTGGACCGGGGTCTTGGTCATGGAGCACCTCCGTCGAGCAGCATGCGCTTGAGATGGACGGGGGCGACCTCCCGCCGGTACCAGGCGGAAGCGAGCGCATCGTCCGGGGGGCTCACGCCTTCCGTCGCTGCGGCGAGAGCCGGTGCAATGCCAGCCTCCGTGAGGCTTGCGCCCTCGAGCGCGCGTTCGACAGCGGGGACCCGCTGCGGTGCGGGGCCCATAGCACCGTACGCCACGCGGGCCCCGGTGATCCGCCCGCCGCCAGGGAGCCAAGCGGCCATGCACATGACCGAGACCCCCTTCGGCTTCACGCGGCTCACCTTGTGGAAACGGAACTCCCGGTCCCGGGGACGGGCGATGGAGATGCTGGCGACGAGACCGCCAAAGCCGTCCCGCTCGGCCATGAGCTGGTCGAGCGCCATCTGGCGACCGTCCGCGGTGCTGATCCGCCCGTCGAGGGCCAGAAGGGCGGTTGCCATGTCGCCGTAGGGGTGTGCGGCGAAGAGGTTGCCGCCCACGGTCGCCATGGCGCGGACCGCGGGGCCACCGACGCGGCGGGCCACCGGGTGCAGGAAGGAAAGTTCGCGGGCCGCGAGAACATCCGCCATCGTTACGCCAGCGCCGATTTCGATCCGCTCCCCCGCCGCGGCGATGCGGCCGAGCGCGGGGTCGGCCGCACGCACGATGCGGTCAACCCCCTGATCGCCATCGTTCACCGCGCGCATGACCAGCGTACCACCAGCCAGAAAGCGCGCCCGCGGCCCCATATATCCGGCCGCCTCGGACAGCGTCGTGCAGCGCTGCACCTCGATCATCTCACGCGCCCTCCAGTTCCATGTGCGCCCGGATCGCGTCGAACCCGGCCTGGTAGATCCCGTCACCGACCAGCGCGCCAAGCTCCGCCTCCTGCCCCCGGGGCGTGTCGAAGCGGCTCTCCCACTCCCAGAAGGTCTCATCCCCGTCCGTGACCGGAAAGAGCCTCACATGGGCGACGTAGTTGAAGAGCGGGATCGGTGTGTCGAGCAGGCAGTAGCTGAAGCTCTGCTCCATGTCCGACAGGGTCAGAAGCTGCTCGCGCAACTGGCCGCCATCGGCGAGCCGGAAGGCGCGCACACAGCCGACCCGGTCGGAGGACTCGCCCCGCTCCACCCGGCTTTCGGCCACCGCCGGATGCCAGCGGTCGTGGCCGTTGAAATCGCGCAGCACCTCCCACACCGCGTCCGCGGGGGCAGGAAGAACCGTGCTGCGCAACACCTTCACCATCGGGCGCTCACTCGTCCTTGAAGACCATGTCGGCGGGGTCGAACGTCGTGACCTGGGCGTACATCAGTCCGTCACGGGTGACGTAGGCGTCCGCGCCCTTGTAGGGCTCCGCAAGCCAGTCCGCCTCGACCCGCCAGGACACGTTGACCGTGTCACCGACGGTCTTCACCTTCTCCGCGATGAAGGTTGCACCGAGAAAGCCGCCATCGCTGCGCGGGGTACAAAACCCGGCGAAGACATCGCCGATCGCAGCGCGCCCCTCGATCCAAACGCCACCGGGAAGGATGAAAAGCACTTCCTCCGGATACTGGGCCATCAGCCGGTCCCAGTCGCAGGCGTTGAGCGCCTCGATATGCTCGAACGTCACCATCTCCGCGTTGGGTTGAAGGGCAAGCGGTGGCAGGGCTCGGGCATGTCCGTCCGCAACCGCCGGACCGGCCAGAAGCAGGGTCGATAGAACAAGCAATGTCTTCATCGTCTCACTCCCTTCCTTTTGTCGGTGCCCGGTTGACCCGGATCACCCTCCGTAGTGCCGTTTGAGGGCGTCGAAACCGCCCTGAAAGACGTTGGTGCCGATGCCGCCGACCAGATCGTCCTCGTCCGCGGGGTCGCACGAAAACTCTGCGGACCATTCGATGAAGGTCCGGTCCCCCTCCGTCACCGGTGTGAGGCGCAGCGTCGCGACATAGTCAGTCAGGGGCATCGGGCTCTCGAGGATCGAGTAGGTGCAGAACATGTCGTAGTCGCTCAGGCCCAGGAGCTGTTCGCGCAGGTTGTCCCCGTTCTGCAGATTGAAGTTGCGGACGCAGCCGACCTTGTCGCTTGGCAGGGCGTCCTCGATCCGGCTGTCCCGAACGCGCGGATGCCACTTGGGCAGTCCGTTGAAGTCGCGCACCCGATCCCAGACCTTCGCGGCCGGTGCCGGAACGACGGAAGAGACGTAGACACGTGCCATCTCAGGCCTTTCCCTTGCCGTCGTCCGGTTTCTTCTTTGCCGCCTCCGCCCGCGCGATCTCAGAGGTTGCGCGGGTCATGTCGGAGGCGTTACGGAAGATGTCGGACTTCGCCACGTTCGACCCGTCGATGCCGATCTCCTTCATCAGATTGTCGACGAAGGGTGCCTGCACCCGGTAGCGCAAGGCGGAGTTCATCACCTCGTCCGTGGGCGAGCCGCCACCTCCGCCACCCCCGCCCGAGCCGTTCACCTGATCCCCGTTCGCCCAGTCGAGGCCCTGGGTGCCGGATCCGCCGAGCTGCATGATCTTGATGTCGGACACTTTTTCCAGCGGCTTTGCGGATGCGCTCACGATGCCCTCGACATGCTCCAGCATCTTGCGTTTGAAAAGCGAGTGACGCGCCTCGTCCGTGAGGACGTTTTCCGCCTCGTTGATGAGCTTTGCGGCCTCGGCCTCCACCGCGGCGCGGATCCGCTCGGCTTCCGCGGCGATACGCTTTTCCTCCGCAGCCTTCTCGGCCATGACCACATCGACGGATTTGCGGCGGGCGGCCTCCTCGGTGGCCTGGGCGGTTTTGACTCGCTCCGCCGCCTCGGCCGCGCGGGCGCGCGCCTCGTCAGCCTCCGCGGCTGCCGCGCTCTCATCAAGGGACTTTTTGTAGAGCTCGATGGCCTTTTCCATCGAGGCTTCCTCGACCGCCCGTTCGCGCGCGATCTCAAGCTTGCGCCGTTCGGTCTGGTGTCCGATCCGGGCATCGTCGAGCCCCCGTTCGGAGGCGATCTGCGCCCGCTCCACCTCCTCCTGAGAGGCGATCTCCGCCTCGCGGAGGGCCTGGACGCGGGCGATCTCGAGCTGTTCGAGCGCCTTTTTGCGCTCGATCTTGACCGTGTCAATGTCCTGTTCGGCACGGATGCGTTCCGCATCCACCGTCTTCTCCTTGGCCACGCGGGCCGCCTCGATGGCCTCGTCCGCGGCGATCTGGGCCGCGTCGAGCGCCCTGTTCCGCGCGATCTCCAGATTGCGGACGGTCTCGTCGCGGGCGATCTTTTCCGCGCTCGTCTGCTGCTCCTTTTCGATACGCAGTTGTTCAACAAGCCTGCGGGAGGAGATCTCCGCGCTCTCGATGGCCTCGTTGCGCTCGATCTCCCGGGCGCGGATCTCGGAGGTTTTGGCGATGGCCGCACTCTCCACCATCCGGTCGCGACTGATCTCACGCTCGCGCATGTCCTGTTCGTAGGCGATGCGTTCGGCGGCGAGCTTTTTCTCCCGGGCGATGCGGGCCGCCTCCGTCGCCTCGATCTTCGCGATCTCGGCGGTTTCGATGGCCTTGGCACGGTCCAGATCGCGGGCCTTGGTCGCCTCCTCCGTCTCGATGCGCTTGACTGCGAGGGCGGCCTCCTGCGCGATCCGGGCGGCTTCAACGGCCTCGCGGGACGCCACATCCGCCTCGTCGATGGCCTGGTTGCGCTGGATCTCGAGCTCCCGTGTTTCCTTCTCGAACGCGATCCGTTCCGCGGCGGTCGCCTTTTCCTGGGCGATGCGGCGGGCCTCGGTGGCCTCCTTGGCGGCGATCTCCGCTGCCTGAAGGGCTGCGTTGCGGGCAACCTCCCGCTCGTCGGTGACCTCCCGCGCCTCGATCCGCTCCAGACTGATCTGCCGGTCCTGGGCGATACGGGCCTTTTCGACCGCCTCGCGGGACGCGATCTCCGCCTCATCGACGGCCTGATTGCGCGCGATCTCGAGCGCGCGGACACGCTCCTCCTGCGCAATCCGGATCTTGTCCGTGGCCTCGCGGGCGTCGATCTGTGCTTCCTCCAGCACCCGCTGACGCTCGATCTCCAGCGCACGGGTCGCCTGCTCCGCCGCGATCCGCTCCGCGCTCAGCGCCTTTTCACGCGCAATGCGAGCAGCTTCCGTCGCCTGCTGGGAGGCGATCTCCGCCTCATCGAGCGCTTTCTGTCGTTCGATCTCCAGCGACCGGGTCGCCTTGTCGGACGCGATACGCTCCGCATTCACGGTGGTTTCCTGGGCGATGCGCAGCTTCTCCGATGCCTCCCGGGATGCGATCTCGGCTTCCTGAACCGCGAGGTTGCGGGCGATTTCCTTTTCGCGGGTCGACTGTTCGAGCGCGATCCGCGCCTCGGTCACAGCGCGTTCCTGGGCAATCCGGGCCCGTTCGACCACCTCGCGGGCGGAAATGTCGGCCTCGTCGACAACCCTCTGGCGCTCGATCTCCTTTGACTGGGTGTCCTGCTCCTTGGCGATGCGGGCTTCGGTAACCGCACGCTCCTGCGCGATACGGGCCTTCTCGATGGTCTCCTTCGCAGCGATATCCGCCGCGTCGGTCTCCTGCTGGGTGCGGATACGCTCCTCGGTCAGGACCTTCTCCTGCGCGATCCGCGCTTTCTCGATCGTCTCGCGGGTTGCAATCTCCGCCTCGTCGATCACCCGACCCCGCTCGATCTCCTGCTGACGGATGTCCCTTTCGGAGGCGATCCGCGCCTCGGAGATCTGGCGATCGTTGGTGATCCGGGCGGTCTCGATGGCCTCCTTGGACAGCAAGGCCGCCTGCTCCGCCTCCTTCTCCCGCTCCGCCCGTTCGCGGACCAGTTCGGCACGCTGCTGGGCGCGGCGGAACTCAATCTCGCGCTCCTGCTCCAGCCGTGCTTCCTCGGACTGCTTCTCGATTTCGAGCGACTCTTTCTCCGCCTCCAGATTGCGGGTGCGGATCTTTATCATCGCATCCTGCTCGATGTCGTTGCGCAGTTTCCGCCGGGCTTCGATATCGTGGATGACGGTCGTGAGGCCTTCGGCGTCGAAGCGGTTGGAGGGATTGAAGAACTGGATGTCGGTCTGGTCGATATCCGTAATCGCGACGCTCTCAAGCTCCAGCCCGTTTTTATCGAGCCCCGCCTGCGCCGCCGCGAGCACACGATCCACGTAGGTGTGCCGGCTCTCGTGCAGCTCCTCCATCGTCATTTCCGACGCAACCGTGCGGAGCGCAGAGACGAACTTGCCTTCCAGAAGCGCGTGGATCCGTTCGGGCTCCAGCGTGCGGCGGCCGAGCGTCGCCGCGGCGAGGCTCACCGCATCCTTGGTCTGCTTGACCCGCACATAGAACTCCGCATCCACATCGATGCGCAGCCGGTCCTTGGTGATCAGCGCCTCCTCCTTCTCCCGCGTCACGGCGAGCTGGAGCGAGTTCATATTGACCGGCGTGATGTCATGGATGATCGGCCAGACGAACGCGCCGCCGTCGATCACCACCCGCTCGCCCAGGAAACCGGTCCGCACGAACGCGACTTCCTTCGTCGAGCGGCGGTAGAGCCAGTACATCACCCAGTAGGTGATGAAGATCACGATGACCGCGACGATCAGCCAGAGGATCAGTTGTCCGATGAGTTGGCCGGTCATGGATAGCCTCCCTTAACGCCCGATCCGCTTGAACTTGCGGGTCTGTTCGGTGAGCGCGACCTCTGTCGGCAGCCGCTCCATTGAGGAGGCGCCGTAGAAGCCGTGACAGTTCTTGGTGTTCTTGAGCACGAACTCGGCATCCTCGGGCATGGCGACGGGGCCGCCATGAACGAGGATGACGGCGTCCGGATTGACCTCGAGCGCCGCAGCCGCCCAGCGGTCCGTCAACTCCGGCGACTGTTCCAGCGTCACGGCGGTGTCCGCACCGATTGAGCCACCGGTCGTAAGGCCCAGATGCACCACTATGATATCGGCCCCCGCCTTCGCCATCGCCGCCGCATCCGCCTCGCTGAAGACGTAAGGCGTGGTCAGCATGTCCTTCTCTGCGGCCATCTCGATCATGTCGATCTCGAGCTGGTAGGACATGCCGGTCTCTTCCAGGTTCTGGCGGAATGTGCCGTCGATGAGGCCAACGGTGGGGAAGTTCTGCACGCCCGAGAAACCCGCCGCCTTCACCTCGTCGAGGAACTTGTCCATGAGCCGGAACGGATCGGAGGCGCAGACACCCGCGAGAACGGGAGTGTTCTTGACCACCGGCAGGACCTCTCCCGCCATTTCCATGACCACGCCGTTCGCGTCGCCATAGGGCATCAGACCGGCGAGAGAACCGCGCCCGGCCATCCGGTAGCGCCCGGAATTGTAGATGACGATGAGGTCGATACCGCCCGCTTCCTCGCACTTTGCACTCAGCCCTGTGCCCGCACCACCGCCGACAATCGGTTCGCCCCGGGCCACCATGTCCCTGTACTTCTTCATCAATTCGGAACGATCGAACATGGAAACTCCTCAAGCAGTGCGCCGCGGCGCGGCGTTGAAGGACCGGAAGGTCGAGATCACGAGGGCCGCGAACTCCGGATCATTGATGTTGTGGGGTGTGCGGATGAGCTGGCGCGTGGTCGAGGTGCGCACGGTCTCCTCCAGCGCCTTGAAAAGCGCTGTGTCCGCTGCGGGGTCGTGGAACGCCATGCCGGGCGCGTCGAGCATGCTGACGCCGCCCTCGGGCAGGAAGAACCGCACCGGGCCGGTCATCTGGTTCAGCCGCTCGCCGATCCAGCGGCCCATCCGGTCGTTTTCCTCCGCCGTGGTCCGCATCAGTGTGACCTGCGGATTGTGCTCGTAGAAGAGCCGCCCCGCATACCGTTCCGGCACCGTATCCGGCGGTCCGAAGTTGACCATGTCGAGCGCGCCGCAGGACCCGATGTAGGGAAGGCCCGCGCGGATGGAGGCGCCGAACCGGTCCTCGGTCGCCGCGAATACCCCGCCCATCAGGAGGTCGCACACCTCCGTGGTGGTGAGGTCGAGGACCGCGGAAAGCATGCCTGAGTCGAGCAGCTTCTCCATGGACCGGCCGCCAACGCCCGTGGCGTGGAAGACGAGGCAGTCATAGTCTTTTTCGAGCGCGGCAGTGACCTGCTGCACGCACGGCGTTGTTACGCCAAACATCGTGAGACCGACCGCCGGGCGATCCTGAATTGGTGCCTTCGGGCGCATGCGCGCCGTGACCATGCCCGCGAGCGCCTGCGCGCCGTTGCCGAGCACCTCCCGTGTGATCGAGTTGATCCCCTGCACGTCAGCGACGGAGTGCAGCATCAGCATGTCGGACGGGCCCACATACTTCTCCACATCGCTGGAGGCGACCGTGGAGATCATCACCTTGGGTACGCCGACGGGCAGCACCCGCATCGCGGGGGTGGCAAGGGCTGTCCCGCCGGAGCCACCGGCGGAGATGATCCCGGCGACGTTGCCCTGTGCGGCCATCCAGCGCTCGAAAGCGAGGGTCATGCCTGCAACGGCCGTTCCCCGGTCGCCTGTGAACACACCGGACGTGCCCCGCGGGTGGAATGCCGCGATCGCATGGGGCGGGATGTCCGCACCCGACGGCTTGCCAGAGGTGGAGAGGTCCACGAGGCTCGCCGTCACCCCCTCCCCCTTCAGCAGATCGCGGATGAAGCGGAGCTCTTCGCCCTTGGTGTCGAGCGTGCCGGCCACCAGCACCCGGGTGCCCGGCCCTTGGGAGGTGAGCGGGCGCACGGGCTCCGACCGACCGTTGGCGGCTTCGGTCACGGTCCGGGCCGCCTGTTCGATCACATGGACGGGAACAGGCTGGGACCAGCGGGTGGGAACGGTGGGGTTGGAGACGTAGATTTTCGCCGGTGCGGCCTGCGGTGCCGCCTCCGTCTCAGTCCGGTCCTCCTCAACCGCGTCCGTGTCGTCGTGGGCGTGGCGCCCGACACCAAGAAGCGCCTGCTGAAGGTCCCGGTCCGCTGCCAGCATACCACTGTCCATCCGGCGGTTGATCTTCCCGTTGACCATGATGGCCACGTCTTCGGCCACGGCGCACGCAACGCCGATATTCTGCTCGATGACGAGGACGTCGATGTCGCCTTCCCGCCCGAGCCTGACGAGCATCTCGGCCACCTGGTTGACGATGACGGGGGCGAGGCCCTCGGTCGGCTCGTCCATCACCAGCAGTCTGGGGTTGAGCAAGAGCGCGCGGGAAATGGCGAGCATCTGCTGCTCCCCACCAGACAGGGCGCCGCCACCGTTCGACCGCCGCTCCGCAAGGCGCGGGAACGTGGAGTAGATCCGCTCGACGGTCCAGGGCCCGCCGCGTTTGGCAACCAGTTTCAGGTGTTCATCCACTGTGAGCGACCGCCAGAGCCGTCGCCCCTGGGGCACGTAGCCGATGCCGAGGCGGGCGATCTCCGCGGGGCTCTTTCCCGCCAGGCTCTGTCCGCGAAAACTGATGGAGCCGGAGGCGGTGGGTTCAAGCCCCATGATCGCCTTGCAAAGCGTCGTCTTGCCCATGCCGTTCCGGCCTACGACGCTCAGCACGCCATGGTCCAGCGTGAGTGTCACACCTTGCAGGGCGTGGCTCTGGCCATAAAAGACGTTGAGGTCGCGGACCTCAAGCGTGGGGGCTCCGCTGCGCTCAACCATGGCCGAGGCTGTCCTCCCCGCCGAGATAGAGCGCCTGCACTTCCGGATCGTCCTCGATCTCCGCCGGTTTGCCCTCTTTGAAGATGCGCCCGTTGTGCATCATCGTGACGGACTCGCTCACACGCAGGGCGACATCCATATCGTGCTCGATGATGATGTAGCCCATGTGCCCGGGCAGCCCGGTCAGGATCTCGATCAGCTCCCGACGCTCCGTCGGGCTGAGGCCCGCAGCGGGCTCATCGAACAGGATGAAACGGGGCGCGCCGGAGAGTGCCATGGCAATCTCAAGCTGTCGCTGCTGGCCGTAGCTGAGCTCCGCCACCAGCGTGTCGCGCACGTCGTCGAGATGCACCATGTGCACCAGATCCTCCGCCGCGGCCATCAGCGCGTCGTTGCGACGGGCGCGCAAGAACGAATAGCGCTTCCGGCTCACGCCAACGCAGGCGAGGTAGAGATTGTCGAGCACCGACAGCCCGGTGAACAGGAGTGAAATCTGGTAGGTCCGCCGGAGCCCCCTCCGGATCCGCTCCTGCGCGGGAAACTCGGTGACATCCTCGCCGAAGAACCGGATCGTGCCCTCGGTGGGCAGGAAGTCCCCGGTGATGCAGTTGAAGAGCGTCGTCTTGCCCGCCCCATTGGAGCCGAGCACCGCCCGCCGCTCCCCCGGCCGCACGGACAGGGTGATGTCGGCCATGGCTGCGAGGGCACCGAAATACTTGCTCACCCCCCGCAGCTCCAGCGCGTTGTCCGTGCCGGAGGCGTTCATGCGGTCGGTGATCGAAACCGGTGCGTTCATGACCGATCCCCCGTGAGCGGGTCCTTACCCCGGTTTTCCTGCCAGCGGTCCCACAGGCCGAGGATCCCGTCCGGGGACCAGAAGACGATGACAAGGAAGCTCAAACCGATCAGAAGCTGGAACCGGTCTCCGCTCAGCCCTAGCGCGATCAGCACGTCGATGGCGAAGGTCTTGAGGAGCACGTAGATAAACGCGCCGATGAAGGGGCCGATGGGCCGCCGCATGCCGCCGATGACCGCGATGACAAGAATGTCGATGACCGGCCCGATCCCCGCGGTCCCCGGGGAGATCTGCGCTGATTGCCAGGTCAGCAGGATCCCCCCGATGGCCGCGATGACGGAGGCGAAGGTATAGGCTGCGATCCGGTGTGCGTTCACGTTGAACCCAAGCGCCGCCATGCGGCGCGGGTTGTCCCGAACACCCTGCAGCGCGAGGCCGAACGGTGCCCGGCTGACATAAAGAACCACCAGAAAGCTCAGCACCGCCCAGAAAAGCGTGAGGTAGTAGAACGCGGTCGCGCCGCGCCAGTCCACGCCAAAGAGCTGGGGCGGAAGCACGCCGTTGAACCCGGAGAACCCGTTGAAGATCACATAATTCTGCCGGGTGAAGTAGAAGAAGGCAGACGCGATGGCGAGCGTGATCATGATCGTGTAGATCCCGTCTGTCCGGACCGCGAGCGCACCGACGATGGTGCCGAACAGGGCCGCGATCATGATCGCGAGCGGGATGTTGATGTACCAGGGCCAGCCCATGGAGATGTCGATGGCCGAACTGCCCAGGATCGCGACCATGTAGCCCGCGAGCCCGGCAATGGTCATCTGGACCAGGCTTACCATCCCGCCATAGCCCGCGAGGAACATCAGGCTGAGCGCGATCATGCCGAGGATGAAGGTCCAGCCGAAAATCTGGAAGAGCGTGAAGTCCGACGCGAAGGCCGGCATGATCAGGAGCAGGACGGCCAGCACCCAGTAGGATGGCGGGACACGTTCCACCAGTGTACCGCCGCGCTCCTTCGGGCGTTCCTCCACCAGCGCCATGTCAGGACCTCCCAAGCAGGCCCTGCGGGCGGAACGCCAGCACGAGCACCATGATCAGGAAGGTCAGAACGACCGCGTAGGTCGGGAAGTAGACGGAGCCGAACTGCTCCGCGAGGCCGATCAGCAGAGCACCGATCGCCGCCCCCGGGATCGACCCCATGCCGCCCACGATGACCACCACGAGGGAGGCAAGCAGGAACCGGATATCCTCCCCGGGCGCGACGGACTGGAATGTTCCTCCGACGACCCCGGCAATGCCCGCAAGCCCGGCGCCGAAGGCGAACACCCCCACGAAGACAAGCTGGATGCGCGCGCCGGTCGCGGACAGCATGTCCCGGTCGTCGACACCGGCGCGGATGAGCATGCCGATCTGCGTCCTGTTCAGAAGCAGCCACATGCCGATCCCGATGGCCACCGCAGCGGCAAAGATCACGATCCGCACGAACGGATACTTCAGATAGACCAGATCACCGGAGCGTTTGACCGAGGACACGAGCCCTGTCTCGATGGGTCCGCTCAGCCAGCTTGGTGGTGTGATGTTGTAGAAGTCTCCGCCGAACCCCCACAGCATGAGATCGGCCATAACTATAGAAATGCCGATGGTGACGAGGGTCTGGCGCAGATCCTGCCCCTCCATCCGGCGAAAGACGAAGATCTGTAGAAGAACGCCCAGCGCACCGACGATGATGAATGCTGCCGGAAACGCGATCAGCCAGTACCCCGTCCAGGTCGCGAAATAGTATCCGATGTACCCGCCCAGCAGGTAGAGCGACCCGTGCGCAAGGTTCACGTTCCGCATCAGGCCGAAGATCAGGGTGAAGCCGCTCGCGACGAGGAAATAGAGCCCGCCCAGCGTGATCCCGTTGAAGAGCGCGTTGAGGAAGACCTTCTTCCGCCCGATGGCATCCACGAGCCATTCCGGCCAGATCGCGAAGGTCATCCACAGAAGGATGACGGCAACCGCAAGGAGGATCACGGTCCACACCGGATGCCGTTCGGCAAACCGTCTCACCGGTTCACCCGCACCAAGAATGCGAAACGGTCACCGACATGCATCGGTCGAGGATCCTCCCTGAACGTGCCCGCCCCTCATTGGCCGGGAGCGTGGTGGGATCACTCTAGGAATGGATGACCGAAAGCCGCGTACCTTTCCGTCTTCTCGGGTGGCCGATCATCGCCAAAAGGTCAGCTCACATGGGCGACCCGACGATAGTCGCTTGGCGGAATCCCGACGTTTGAGGTGAAGAAGCGGGTAAAGCTCGCCTGGCTGGAAAATCCGAGGTCATAGGCAATCTCCGTCACCGACTTCGGCGTGCTCATCAGGTCCTCGATTGCCTGCTCCGCGCGCAGGGTGTTGAGGTAGAGATTGGGGGTGATCCCCATCTGCTTCTTGAACAGCTTGAAGAAATGCGGACGGCTGAGCCCCGCCTCCCGCGCAAGCCACTCCATCTCCACGGATTCGGTGAAGTTCTCCTGCATCAGGCGCAGCGACCGCCGCACCCTGAAATCGGTAAAGCGGCTGCGGGCCTCGAGGATCGGCGTCAACGTCGACAGACCCCGCCAGGACTGCTCGTAGCAAAGCCGCGTCGTTTCAAATAGATACCCATCGAAGAGATCGGAGCTCGGCGTCTCCAACAGCATCGAGGTGAGCCGCATGACCCAGGACTGGATCTTCGGCGTCAGTTCGACGCGCTGCTGGCCGAAGCTGAGGGCGAAGTCGACGGACTGCCCCGCCTCCAGAAACCACATGGGCTTGATGTAAAGAACGAGGCACAGACAGGCCTCCTCCTGCGTGACCACATCGAAGCTGTGCGGCTCCCACGGGCTCACGGCCGCGGCCGTGCCCGTGTCGCAGCGCACGACCGTATCGCCGACGGAGACCTCGGCCTCGGAGCCGTCGATGTAGAAGATCAGGTGCCCTTCCCGGTGGGCATGGGTGATGATCGGTTTGTCCAACTGATAGAGTGCAGCACGTCCGAACGCGCCATGATGGACAGAGATCGCATCGCTCATCGCTTGTCCTCCCCTGAGGATGCGGGGCGTTTTGCTGAGTTTTTTGCCCCGTCAGGCGAACACTATCAGAAGCCGGGACGGCCCCGCGCAATATTCCACGGGACAAAAAAAGACGGTGAGGTATGCCGTTCGCGGGCGCAATATCGCCTTAGGGGGCTGTGTAAGCGGTCTTGACGGTGGTGAAAAACTCCCTTGCATAGCTGCCCTGCTCCCGCGATCCGTGGCTTGATGCCTTCGTCCCGCCGAAGGGGACGTGATAGTCCACACCTGCCGTCGGCAGGTTGACCATCACCATCCCGGCCTGGGCGTGTCGCTTGAAATGGCTCGCGAATTTCAGGCTCGATGTGCAGATCCCGGCGCTGAGGCCGAACTCGGTATCGTTCGCCATGTGCAGGGCCTCCTCGTAGTCCCGAGCCCGCAGGACGGAGGCGACGGGGCCGAACACCTCCTCCCGATTGATCCGCATGGCCGGTGTCGTATCGGTGAAGAGCGCGGGCGACATGAAATATCCGTCGGTCGCGCGGCGCACAGGCTCTCCGCCAGTGCGCAGGTTGCCCCCTTCCCGCCGGGCGATCTCCACATAGTCGAGATCCTGCTGAAGCTGGTCCGCGCTGACAACCGGTCCGATGTCCGTTCCCTGTTCCAGCGCGTGCCCGACGGTCAGGGATTGAAGCCGGGAGACCATCGCCTCGACGAACCGCCCGTGGATCCCCTCCGTCACGATGAGACGGGAGGAGGCGGTGCACCGCTGGCCGGTGGAGTAGAACGCGCCGTTGATCGCGGCCTCCACGGCCACATCGAGGTCGGCATCGTCGAGCACGACGAGGGGGTTCTTGCCCCCCATCTCAAGCTGGATCTTCCGCCCGTGCGGCAGGCTCGCCGCGGCGACCCGGGCGCCGGTGCCCACCGATCCGGTAAAGCTGAGGGCGCGCACCCCGGGATCGTCCAGCATCGCCTGTCCGACGACGGAGCCGCGCCCGGTCACGAGGTTGACCACACCCGGCGGCGCACCCGCCCGGTGCAGGATGTCCACGAGCGCCCAGGCGCAGCCGGGCACGAGTTCGGCGGGCTTGAACACCACCGGATTGCCAAAAGCGAGGGCGGGCGCGATCTTCCAGGCGGGGATCGCGATGGGGTAGTTCCATGGCGCGATGATCCCGACCACGCCGACCGGCTCTCGCGTCACCTCGACGGTCACGCCCGGACGGACGGAGGGCAGAAGGTCACCGGTCTGGCGCAACGCCTCCCCAGCGAAGAAGTCGAAGATCTGCACCGCGCGGGCGGTCTCCGCGATCCCCTCCGGCAGGGTCTTGCCCTCCTCCCGGCTCAGGAGCCGCCCGATCTCGTCCCGTCGGCTCCGCAATTCCTCGGCGGTGCGGCGCAGGAGGTCGTATCGGGTCTGCGGGGTGCTCGCGGCCCAGGCCGGGGCGGCCTCCGTTGCGGCGGCAATCGCGGCCTGCGTTTCCGCGACACCGGCGTGGGCGTAGCTGTCGATCACGTCGCTGGTATCGGACGGGTTGATGTTGTCGGTGCCGTGGCTGGTCGTGCTCCAGCGTCCACCGATCAGGACAGGTTTCACCGGCGCGCCCTCACTGAACGGATTGCATGAGGGCGAGGTAGTCGTCCGCCTCAGCCCGGCGCGGATTGGTATCGGTCGCGAGGTCATGGGCGGCAACCTGTGCTGCAGGGCGCAGCATCCGGGCCGAGATTTCGAGCTCAGACAGGCGGGTCGGCAAGGGTAAGGGAGCAAAGAGCGCCTCGACCTCGGCCACGATATCATCCCGATCCGCCCCGCCGAGGACGCCTGCGAGAGCGGTCGCCTTCTCCGGCACCGCGTCACGGTTGAAGCGCATCACCTCGGGCAACAGGATCCGGCTGAGCGCGCCCTGATCGAGCGGATGCTCCGCCACAGCCCGCAGGGCATTCGTCATGGCGTGGGAAGCGCCAAGCCCCTTTTGGAGCGCCAGCGCCCCGTTCAGCGTCGCGGCCATCATCTCGCGGCGCGCGGCGAGGTCTTCGCTGTCCGCCAGCACCCGCCCGATGTTGGCAACCGCCCGCCGCAGTCCGTCGAGCGCGATGCCGTCGGCGGGCGGGTTGTAGCTGCGCGAGAGGAACGCCTCGATACAGCGGGTGATCGCGTCAGCCCCGGCGGAGGCTGACAGTTCGGGCGATGCGCCCAGCGTGACGGTCGGGTCGCAGATCGTGACTGTCGGGATCAGCTTTCGGCACATCATCAGCGCCCGCTCCCCCCCGGTCAGGGTTGCGGGGGCATGGGCGGCGACCGCCGATCCGAAGCCGACGATGCTCTGGATGGCGAAGAGGTCCGGCAGGTCGGCCCCGATCCGCCGCGACCCTCCCTGCGCGTAGGAATAGGTGATCAGAGGCATGTCGGGATGGGTGATCGCAATGCGCGCGACCTTTGCAAGGTCGATCGCGGCGGACGGACCGAACGCGACGAGCAGGTCCGCGTTCACCTCCCTGTAAAACGCGGCGAGGCGGGCGGCAGCGGCCTCGTTCGGCGTTGCTGGAATGTCGGTGAAAAGCGCAGGCACACACCGGGTCGGAAAGCCCGAGCGCAATCGTTCGAAGAGAGGTCCCGCAGCATGTTCCGCATCGGTGACCAGCACCGGCGTCCGCTTTCCCATGGCCTTGAGCTCGGACCACAACGCCTCTTCGAGCACGCCATCGGCGAAGTGCACGCGGGTGAGGTAGGTGATCAGGGTCATGACCTCTCCGTCCCGCGCAGGCCTCCAGCGCGGGTTTGGGTCGCGGGGCTCCGGGCGCCGAGGCGCCCGGAGGGTCCGGTTCAGGGCATCAGTAGTCGGACTTGCAGACCGGGTTTTCCCGGCTCGGCAGACCCACGGCCGCGAACGCATCATCGCTCAGGCCCAGGGTCTGCGGCACGTCGGACACAACCTGCACAAGCTGGTTGGCAAGGGTGCCATCGCCGAGCTCGACCACTTCGGTGACGAAATTGGTGCCGATCGCCTGACGGTTGCCGTCCAGCGAAATCTTGCCGTTTGGCGCGTCGAGCTCGAGGGTCGACAGGCATCCGCGGAACGCGGCGTGACCGTCGCTGAGATCACCGCCAACCTCGTCCATGCAGGACTTCATGGCGGTGAAGGCGTTGTAGTACCCGGTCGCCATCAGCGACGGGCTCGGGAACCGCTGGTCCGCCGGGAACGTGTCCTGGTAGGACGCAACGAAGGCCTGCCAGTTCGCGTCATCCCAGGTATCCGCCTGCGGGCCGGAGGATGGCACGCCGATCAGCGCCTCCTTCGCCGTACCCTTGGAAGACAGAACAGTGCCGTCCACCATGATCGTGCCGCCGATCAGGTTCGCGTCACCGCCGGCCTGCTGGTACTGGTTGAGGAAGTTCACGGCGTCACCACCGCCAAGGCCCAGATAGATCGCGTCCACATCGTCCGGCAGTGCCGCGATGATGGAGCCGAAATCCTTCGTGCCGAGCGGCACCCAGAAGCGCTCGGTCACTTCACCGCCCGCGCCGCAGAACTCGGTCACGAAACCGAAGACCTGGGTGTAGATGAACGAGTAATCCTCACCGATCGTGGCCACGGTCTCGTAGCCCTTTTCGTTGAAAACATACTGGCCGAGACCCGCGGACCACTGCGCACCGTCCATGTTGAAGCGGAAGAAATTGTCGGACGGCGTCACATAGGTCGTCTCCATCGCGCCGGAAATGCCGTTGATGAAGGTCGTGCCCGGCTGGGTCTTGGAATAGTCGCGGATCGCGATCCCCTCGGAGCCGGAGAGCGGCCCGATCACGATATCGACGCCATCCTGCTCGACAAGCTTCCGTGCGCCGCGTACCGCGCTGTCGGGGGATGCGTCGGTGGACTGGTAGATGATCTCAACGGCCTTGCCGCCCGCCTCCTCACCCATGACCGCCATCGCGGTCTTGAGGCCCCGCACACCGTCCTCGCCGAGTGCTGTGTAGGTGCCCTCGAGCGTCGCGAGCACGCCGATCTTGAGCGGGCCATGGCCATCCGCGAGCGCACCACCCGCGGTCATCAACGCAGCAACGGAAAGTGTGGAAAGATACTTCATTCGCATTGTGTCCTCCCTGGACTGTTTTTTGGTCCGCGTGCGCACACCGTTTTCGTGCGCAGACCGCTTCAGCCTGCGTCAGAACGCTCCGATCGCTGATGGCAGAGAGTGGTGCGGCGTAACGCACGGTCTGATTTTGCCTCTGGGAGGCGGAGGCCGTTCGAGCATTGCGGCGCTCGCCACGCGGACGTGCTGCTCACCTCGTGCTGACGTTCTTCTTCACCGCGCAGGCTGGCCGACCCTACGCCTGTGGAAACACTCAGCAGGGCAATCGGTGCAGTTGAGAAGATTGGCGGGCGCGCGTGCTGTTGGGATCTCGACCTTCAGCGAGCCGATCAGTTTGGACATGTCCCTCGGCAATCCGGTGCCCGTTGCAGGCGTGGCCGAATTTGGATTTTGACCGGATGGCAGACTGCGCTGCCACCCTGCAAACCGCTCCCTCCCCGCTTCGCCCGAGGCACGGTCCGCCGTTACTTGTCCATTCTGGCATTAAGAACACGTCGCTTGTGGAGGCGAGGCAAGGCGGGATTCTGAGAGTTGGTTGGAGGACAACCCGTATCTTTCCCGGGTAGCCGTGAGAGATCGGGCGCAAGTAGCCGGTTAAAACAAACCATGCGTGAGCTCTTCACTGCAAAGCGGCTCACACCCGTCCGCGCGACTTAAAATTGTCGGCAATGAGTGGTCAACGCGACCCGGTCGCACTTGCCAGTGCCCTGCGCGCCCAGTGCCTCATCCGATAGGCACATCACGGCAGTTCGATGTGTTCGCTGCTATGCCCGGTGACGCCAACGGAAACGCCTGCTGCGTCATGCAGCAAGCGTGGCCGTCCTACTTCCCCAGTTCCTCGACAATCATTGAGACAATCGTGGCGTGGATGTCGGCTCGGTTGGACCCGATAGGATCAGTGCACACGGGATCGTCGCTCTCCTCGGCGAGGATCGCTACACCGGCGGGCTTGCAGAGGGGCATCGCGCTGAAGTGGTAGGCGAGTGCAAGCCGTTCGATCCGCCGGTCCGCAAAATGGTCCGCAAGGCCGCTTCTGTCGAAGTCGGTTGCGAGCATTCTGTCATCCGCTCCTCCGAACCCGATCATGAGGGTCGAGGGAAGCAGCTGCTTCACGTTCGAGGCCTCCAACCCCCAGACAAAGCCCGGGTCGAGTGCGGCGACATGTGTCACGCGGTCGTCGGCATAGCTCGCATCCCATGTGGCCGGGTCGATCCCCGGCATGTTCACGCGCTCAGACATGAGGACGCCGCAGGCCTCCATCTCCGGACGCGTTTCGCAGGCACTCACGATCCCTGCATGGTTCCCGGTCGCGCCGCCTAGAGACAGCGCCGTCCATCCCCCGAAGGAGAACCCAGCCGCCATGATGCGTGAGGTATCGAGGTGATCCGAAAAGGAGGGATCGGCCTCAAGTGTATCCATGACGACGCTCATGTCCCGCGCGCGCGTCCAGTGCGCCACGCCCTCGCGCATGTCAAAGTCACCCCAGGTCGTGTTCGGGTGGTTCACCATCACCGTGATCACACCGCGTTCGGCCAGTGCAGCCCCGAGCCAGGCCTGCGCGCGATCCGTGCCACCCATGCCATGGCTGAAGAGCACGACCGGGTGCTGGCCGCTGACGACGGGCCCGTCCATGTGCGCGGCGACACCCTGAAAGACCGGGTTGTCCGCATAAAGGGTCGGCGCCTCCGCCGCGCTGCTGGGGTACCAGATGGCGACCCGCGCGGACTGATCATGATGCGGCAGGAAGATCTCCGCGATCCGCAGACCGGCATCCTGGGCCGAGGCGTTGGCCGCGATCAGCGACAACGTCGCTGTGACAAGCAGGGTTTTCATCGTTGGCTCCTTCGGGAAAATCAAACCTGATGCCGTCTGGATGCCGCCAAGCGCTTCTTTTCGCGTCCTTTATCCGGATTTAGGTCGTCATCATCCGGTTTGAGGACTAGCGTTGGCGAAGTTCGTCCCTGGTAGAGTGAATGCCGACCTTTCCCATCCCCGTCTTCGCTTCGATCTTGCTGGCCTTTGCGGCGGTGCAGCTCTGGCTCAAGCATCGTCGTGTGAGCCCTTTGGTGCTGCTCCTCGCACTCTGCGCGGCGCAGTCCCTGATCATCGCGCTCACCCAGCATTACGAAGTCGCGGGCATGCGGCTTGTGCAACCGGCCATGGCGGCCTTCATCCCGCCCGCCGCGTGGTTCGCCTTCAGGGACGGCCTGTCACGGAGCGATGGGATGCACGCCCTGGGTCCGGTGACGGTCCTGGCAGCCCTTCTGGTCGCGCCGGAGTTTGTCGATGTCCTCTTGCCGGGTCTTTTTGTCCTCTATGGCGGCGCAATCCTCTCGCAGGCGAAACAGGGAGGTGACGCGCAGCCGGATGCGTTGTTGTCGAGCGGTGATCTGCCGTCGCGGATCTGGGTAGTGATCGGTGCAGCCCTGATCGGGTCCGCGTTCAGTGATCTGCTGATCATAGCGTCGCAGATCTCGGGATACCCGGAGCTGCGTCCGTGGATCATCAGCGTGTTTTCCGTCGGGAACCTCCTGCTGATCGGGGCGCTGGGGCTTTCGCCGCACCTGCAAACCACCCGGGACGACAGGGGCACTGAAGGCCCCGACCGCCGGTCCCCCGACGGCCGAGTGGCGGATGCTCACATTTGGGATCGGGTTCAGACATACATGTCTGAGCACAAGCCCTATCTTGATCCGGACCTCACCTTGACGCGGCTGTCCCGCAAGCTGGGCATCCCGGCCAAAACGCTGTCCTCGACGATCAACCTGACGACAGGTGGCAACGTCTCAAGGTTCATCAACGAGGCCCGGATCGACGCGGCACAAACCGCGATGCTGAACGGTGAGTCCGTCACCGGCGCCATGTTGTCGTCCGGCTTCAACACCAAATCGAACTTCAACCGGGAGTTCCTGCGCGTCACCGGAAAAAGTCCAACGGACTGGTTGAAGCAGGCGAGATGAGCAGCGCGCCACGTAGGCCCGCAGGTCCCGAGAAGGCGTCCCTCAGCCGATACCAGTGTTCAGGGACAGGACTGCTCTTTGACGGTTGCATCGGGTCACGACCGAGACCTCAAGCCACTGCGCCGCATCTGCTACCAAACTGAGCAACAACCGCGACCCTACATGACCGACAGGGGTCGGAGGCTTGGTGCCGTTTTGATCAGAGGCCAAAGACCGTGCGAAAAGCAGCCAATGCGATGATGAGGCATCCCTGAGGACCGTCCCCGATCGAAAAGGCAGCTACGCCCTGTATGCGGGCAGCGGGGATCGATCCTGCAGGGAGATCATGCGTCTCAGCATGATTTCCGAAAGCGCCTGCCGGGCTGATTGCCCGGAAGGATGATCGTAGAGGTTCTCCGTCTCTCCGGGATCGGAGGACAGGTCATAAAGCTCGTTCCAGTCTTCCCCCTCCCGCAGCGACATCCGGTACCGATCCGTGACCACCGTTCGCACACGCTGAGGACGGTCGAAGCCGGTCATAAGCCTTTGACTGTCCTCCTCCACGATCACCGCCTGCGGTGGCGGGGTCGCGTGCAGGTCCCGGCCCTGGATGCCGTTGTAGGTCTGGATCCCGGCGCGGGCGAGGATCGTGGGGGCAATGTCGATGGATGATGCGAGGCCCGGATCGGTGCGTCCCTGCGCTGGCGCCTTGGGGTCGTGCCAGATGAAAGGGACCCGGATGATACTCTGGTAGTGCAGCAGGAGCTTCAGCATGAGGCCGTGATCGCCCATGTAGTCACCGTGATCGGAGGTGAAGATCACGATCGTGTCCTCGGCGAGATCCAGCTCCTCCAGCCGTTTCAGGACCCGGCCGATAGCATCATCGATCATCGTGATCATGCCGTAGGTCAAGGCGATGATGGACCGCGCCTCGTCCCCGGTGACCGCGAAGGGGTTCTGGTTGTTCCGGGGGTCAGAGCCGTTCACCAAAGCCTCCTTCATCGCCCGTATGGGAGGCAGGTCACCCTTGCCGAAGGTTTCGGGCAACTCGATCCCTTCGGGGTCATACATGTCCCAATAGCGGCCCGGCGGCGTGAAAGGGTGATGCGGGTCGGGGAACGACATCTGCAGGAAGAAGGGGGCGTCGTCCCGTGCACGGTCCTCCAGCCAGACCGCGCTGCGTTCTGAGATCCAACTGGTTGAGTAGAGTTCCTCCGGGACCGCCGTGCGCCACGCCTGCGGGGCGCTGATCCGGTTGTCCGGCAAAGCGTTCTCAGGGCCCACCAACCGGTCAAAGTCCGACCTCTGTTCCCGCGCCCATAAGAGGTAGTCACCGGACGCCTGATCGCCGTGGTCTGCTGCGACCTCGACATGTTCGAAACCGTAGAAGTCCCCGCCGATCCGATCTGCAAGCGGTCTGTCCCACGAGGGCACGACTTCGAGGTCGTAATCCGCTGTGTGCCGGTTGTTCTTGATGGCATCGCGCAGGTGAGGGCTGGGGGTGCGCAGGCCCTCGGTGGGTTCGAACCGGTTGGTGGCGGGCAGCCCGGTGAAGCTTTGCAGGTGGGATTTTCCGATCAGTCCCGTTCGGTATCCGGCATCCCGCAGCAGCTCAACAAATGTCGTGTGGTCCTTCGAAAGCGGAATACCGTTGTGCCGCGCCCCGTGGGCGGAACACATCCGCCCGGTCATGATCGACGCACGGTTCGGCATACAGATCGGGTTGGCGACATAGAACCGGTCCCACATCGTGCCCTTGGCCGCGATCCCGTCGATGTTGGGCGTGCGCACGATCCCGTTGCCGCCGCATCCCAAATGATCTGCGCGATGCTGATCTGTGATGATGAAGAGAAAGTTCGGACGCCTCGTCATGAGCCCTCCCCCGCGGTCGGTGCGACCGCCTGTGCCGCGTGCCGGTCCCACATGATGAGCGCGACACCGATCAGAATGGCGGGGACGTGAATGACGGGGTCGGGGGCCAGCATTGTGAACGCCACCACAAACCGCACGACGATCTCCGACACGCTCAGCTTTCGACGGTCAAATCCGGAAAGGGCGGACGAAAAGAGCCAGATGCAGAAGCAGGTCCGCACTACGATCCAGAGGAAGGGCAGAAGGCTGAATTCCTCGATGATCAGGATCGTCGGGTAGAAGGCAAAGACAAACGGGATGATGAACTTCGCCATTCCAAGGCGGAACGACATAAAGGCCGTCATGAGCGGGTTGGCTCCGGCAATGGGCGCCGCTGCATAGGCCGCGATGGCGACAGGCGGGGTCAGAGACGAAGCGACTCCGTAGTAGAAGACAAACATGTGCGCCGTCAGCATCGAGACACCCAGCTGCTGGATGGCCGGTCCCATCACGAGGATGATGATCAGGTAGGCGGGAAGGGTCGGCATGCCCATGCCCAGAACCAATGCACCCACCATCGCAACCAGCAGCGCGGAGAAAAGGCTCTCCCCCCGGATGGTGGCGATCACGTTCGCAAGCTTCAGTCCCAGACCGGTGGAGTCGAGCGATCCGACCAGGATCCCGATGGCAGCGATCGCAATGAGCAGCGTCGCACCCGATTGCGCACCTTTGAGGAACGAACGCCAGACGCGAAGCGGATCGGACCGTACGTCCGGATTGATCACCGACAGGCCCAGCAGGACCACAACGGCGTAGAAGCCGGCGGCAGACGTCGAAAATCCTGCAATCAGGCAGCCGATGATCGTCAGAATGGGTCCGAGGAAGAGCACCGAATTGATCAGGTCGACGCGCGTGATCCGGTCATCCACGGACATGGGCTGCACCTCGATCCCCTGCCGCCGTGCCTCGACCGTTACCGCCGAAAACAGGCTGAAGTAGTAGAAGAGTGCGGGGAATAGGGCTGCGGCAATGATATTGAGGTAGCCCACCCCTGTCAGGTCCGCCATCACGAGCGCTGCCGCCCCCATGATGGGCGGCATGATCTGTCCGCCGGAGGATGCCGTGGCCTCGATCCCTGCGGCAAATGTCGGCGAGAAGCCGCGCTTCTTGATCATCGGGATCGTAAACGTCCCGGTGCCGACAATGTTAGCGACCGTCGAGCCTGACATGGTCCCGAACATGGAGGAGGCGAGAATGGCCGCATGCGCGGGGCCGCCCCGGGTGCGGCGCGTGGCGAGGAACGCGAACTTCAACAGCGTATCACCCGCCCCCGTGCCCTCAAGCAGCACCCCGAAGACGATGAAAATAAAGACCGTCGAAAGGACGATGTTGGTGATCGATCCGAAGACACCCTTGTTGGTGTTGTACCACAGCGCCTCGGCGACCTCTTTCAGCGAGAAGCCCGAATGCGCCAGGATGCCCGGCAGATCCTGACCATAGAGCAGATACAAGACGCCGAAGGCTCCAACCCCGAAGAGCCCCCAGCCCCACAACCTTCGGCACAGCTCAAGGAACACGATGAGACCGGCCAGTGCGGGCCAGGCATCCGCCTGCGTCACGTCATAGAGAGCGGTCTCCATCTGGGTCTGGACGAAGAAGAAGGACCAGATCGACCAAAGCCCGGCTGCGAGCATTGCCAAATCGATGGCCAGATGAAGACTGGCCCTCGGGCCAGCGACCGGACCCCTTGCTTCCCGGCGCGCACGGGACGCCGCGATGCCGACCACGAGAGCCAGTGCGAACCCCGCGGCCCGGTGAAACTTCGGTTCAACAAGCCCGATGCCGGAACTGTACAGGGCAATCACGCCCAGCGCGAAACAGGCGAGCGCCGATACAAGAAGGTAAAGCTTGCCAGTTCCGCTGGACGGATTTGCCTCTGCGGTCATCACATGAGCCTCGATTGACGGTCAAAGGAGAGAGGACCGCGGACGCGATCGTCTCGCGGGCCGGGTCAGGGGCGAAGCTCGTCCGGGATCGTGATTGCAGCCTCCTCGTAGTACCGCGCCGCACCAGGGTGCAGCGGTACGTTGACCGAGGTGAAGGCCGTCTCCGGTGTGACATCCTTGAGGAAGAACGCGGTGGCGTGCACTTCGTCGAGGTTCTCCCAGAAGGCCTTGGTCGCGTTATAGACGACCTCCTCATCGACACCGGCATGGGTGCCGATGAACTGCGTGAAGCCGAGCGCGGTGATCTCGCCTCCGGTAAGCTGACCCTTGTAGACCCCTCCGTCGAACGCGAGCATACCCCGGCCCGGACGTCCGAAGAGCGCCTGCATCTCTTCCGATGCGATCACCTCGTCGGGGATCGACAGAACCCGGAACTCGCCGGAGAGCCCGAACTGTTCGATCTTGGACGAACCGATCTCCGCCGGGCGCACCATCATGTCGATCTTCCGATCAGCAAGCGCCGCGTAGCCCTCGCCCCAGCTTAGGCGCACGGCTTCATAGTCCGTGCCCGCTTCAAACCCGGTGATGATCTTGATCAGCGCCTCCGAGGTGGCCGACGCGGATCCGGCGGGCGGGCCGGTGAAGATGGTCTTGCCCTTCAAGTCCTCCCACGTCTCTATACCCGATCCGGCCAGGGTCACGGGATGGTAGGCCCCAGCCTTGAAGCCCAGGATGGACCTCAACTGACCGGCAGCCTCGGGCGCGTCGGACACGCTTCCGTACATGCGCGCCTGGTCTTTCATCAGGTTGACGAGCGAGGGCACGGTCGAGAAAAAGTCGATCTCCTGTCGTCCACCCTTGAGCATGGATTTCGTCAATGTCTGGCCTGCGTTGACCTGAACCTCGACGCCGCCCTTGCCCGCCTGATTGGCGAAGGTCACGAACATGGTGTGAACCGGATCGCCCACGCCGGCCGTTTCGCCCTTGAATATCTGCGCTGTGGCAACAGCCGGTGCAGAGGCTGCTACTGCCACGATCGCGGCGGCCGCAACGATTTTTCTGAAGTTGTACACGGAGTCCTCCCTTGATTTTGCGAGGGAGCCTAGCAGCGTCATTGTATCTAATATAATCAAAGATCCGACTGATCGCATAAAGGATCGCTATGAAACTCGACCCAAAGCATCTCGCCCAACTGTCGGTCATTGTGGAGGCCGGATCGTTTCAGACAGCGGCGGATCGGCTGGGTCTGACGCAGCCAGCGCTGAGCCGAAACATGAAGGCACTGGAGGCGAGACTGGGTGCGACCCTCTTCAACCGGGACGGTCGCAAGTCTGTGCCGAACGCGCTCGGTCTCCGCCTGTCCCGCAACGGGCAGGCCATCCGCTTGGCCGAGGAGCAGGCGAGCATTCTTGCGGAGCAATCCGCACAGGGTGCTGTCGGAGAGCTGCGGATCGGAGCCCCCCCGATCGTGGCGGGCCGCTTCCTCAGCAGCGCCATGGCCAGGTTCATTCGGCAGAACCCGAACTGCGTTGTCGAGATGCGCACCGGGCTCGTGCACGAACTCCGCACCATGCTGGAACGCGGTCAGGTGGACGTGGTCTTCGGGCCTCAAAGCCTCGCGGACCCGGTGGGCGGTCTGGAGTTCGAACCACTGATCGACGACAGGGTCGGGATCCTGTGTCGGTCCGGGCACCCGCTGACGCGGCGCCAGCAGGTGATGCCCTCGGACCTGGAGGCACAGGTCTGGCTCGCGCATTCCCGCGGCAGCCTGCTGCGTCAACAGACCGAGGCTGCAATGACCGCTTCGGGGGTCAAATCCATCCACATCGTCTGCGAAACGGACTCGATCCGGTCCGTGCTGGAAATCATAAGCGACACCGACCTGATCACCACGATGCCAAGGGCGACAACCGCATCATATCTTGAGGACAAGCTCGTCTTTCTCGACTTCGACCATCCGCAGTTTCACCGACCCCTGGGGTCGATCCGATTGGCAAAGGGATCGCTCAGTCCGATCGCGGAACGGTTCCTGTCAACGCTCACGTGATCGCAGATGCACGGCCTGCGTAAACGAGCCGACGGAGGCGGTTCCGTTCGGTATCCGTTTCGGAAAAGCTGTTCATCGATCAGAGACCGGTACCGAATGTGGACGGGTCGTCTGGCCGTTGCTCGGGAGCGCACAGATCGAGGACAGGAAACACTCAGGGCATGCATTTCTGCTGATCGGGCCCACGAACGCTGATTGCCTCAACACCGACGGGAAGATCACATCAAGGCTGGTCCACCAAGCGTTGGAGCCCTCCAGAGCCGCCCCTTGGATCGAAGGGGCAATGCCTGTTCGGATCCTCTAAAGCGATCAGAGCCTTCGAGCAAGAAGTTGTCGAAGGTTTGCAATCCTCGAAGACCACAGTGACGTGAACGTTCGTTCGGGACTGCATTGTCTTCGCACAGCGCTTTCGACGGGCACACACGTGCACGGTCGTTGTCAGTACATGGATGCAGGCTATCCGCGGCCCGCAACCGACGATTGATAGCCGTCGAGGTGCCCGAGCAAGGTCTGACCCGTCGGACAATCGTGACGGTCGCAGAAATCCTCCCAGACTGCCCCGAACGGCAGATCCTTCAGTTCTTCGGTGATGACGAGGCGCGATGTGAAGTCGAGAGCGTTTTCGACCGTGCGGAGCTTTTCCCACGGGAGGAGGAGTGCGCGCAGCAGTGATTTCTGCATGTTTCGCGTGCCGATGACCCAGGCCGCAGTTCGGCTGATCGTGGCATCGAAGAAATCGAGCCCGATGTAGGTGCGGTCGAGCAGGTCCGACGCAATCAGTTCCTGGCCCATCTGCAGGATGTCGTCATTCAGCAGGATCACATGGTCGCTGTCCCACCGCATGGGTCGGGAGACGTGAAGCAGCACCTCCTCCACCGACAGCGCAATGGCACTCATCTTGTCGGCGATGTTTTCGGTCGGATGGAAGTGCCCCATGTCGAGGCAGAGCACAGTGCCCTTGCGGATCGCGTAACCCAAGTAGAATTCATGGCTTCCGACCGTGCAGGCCTCGACCCCGATACCGAACAGCTTGCTTTCGACCGCGTCGCGCAAATGGGCCCGGTCGTGCGCCGGGGCAAGCATCTCGTCGATTGAGTTTTCGAGGCGGCGGCGGGCCGCCATCCTGTCAACCGGAATGTCCTTGTAGCCGTCAGGCACCCAGATGTTGTTGATGCAAGGGCTCGCAAGCTCCTGCCCCATGCGGGCGGCAATTTCCCGGGTCCGCCTGCCATGTTCGATCCAGAAGTCACGGATGCCCTCGTCGGGATGGGACAAGGTCAGATTGTCGTCAGCCTTGGCGTGGGCAAAGAAGGTCGGGTTGAAGTCGAGCCCGATCCCCTGATCCCTCGCCCAGTCCACCCACGAGGCGAAATGGCGGTACTCGATCTGATCCCGGTCCGGCGTCTCGTCAGTGTCGAGATACATCGCATGGAGGTTCATCCGATGGCGGCCCGGGATCATCGAGAACGCAAACTCGACATCCGCGCGGAGCTCATCCGGCGTCCGTGCGCGCCCGGGATGGTTGCCGGTGGCCTGTATCCCTCCACCGGACAACCCTGACTTCTGCTCAAAGCCGACGACATCGTCACCCTGCCAGCAGTGCATCGAAATCGGGATCGTTGCGAGCCGGGTGATTGCCACTTCAGCATCGACACCCCAGTCCGCAAATCGTGCCTTCGCGCTTTCATAGCTCATGATTGCCCCCTAGCGCGTGAACGACTGCACATTGCCCGCATCCACGTTGATGATGTTGCCCGTGGATTTCGAGGAGTGTTCGGAGGCAAAGAAATAGGCCGCTTCAGCCACGTCCTCCGGCAGAACGGACCGTTTGAGCAGGGAGCGTTGGCGATACATCTCCTCCAACCCGTCCTTGTCGGTCCCGTAGGTGCCCGCACGCTGTTCGAGCCAGTCGCCCTCCCAGATCTTCGATCCGCGCAGGACCGCGTCGGGATTGACCACATTGACCCGAATGCCTGCCCCTGCCCCCTCGAGCGCAAGGCACCGTGCAAGGTGGACCTCGCTTGCCTTCGCGGTGCAGTAGGCGGACGCGTTGGGTGAGGCTGCAAGCCCGTTCTTGGAGGCCACGAAGATGATCGACCCGCCCATGTCCTGCGCCCGCATCAGCCTGAACGCCTCCCGGCTGACCAGAAAGTACCCGGTACTGAGGATCTCCATATTGTGGTTCCAGAGCTCGAGCGTCGTATCCTCAACCGGGGCAGAGGACGCGATGCCCGCGTTCGACACGAGTATGTCCAGACCACCGAAGTCCACGGCCAGGTCGGCATAGGCGGCGGCGACAGCTTCCTCGTCGGTGACGTTCATCGTGACCGTGCGAATGACGTCCGTGCCGAACGATCTCGACAGGGTCTCAGCGGTGGTCGTGAGGGCCTCTCCATTGATGTCGGCGAGCATCACGCAAGCCCCTTCGCGCAGGTAGCGCGCCGCCGTGGCCGACCCGATACCCCCTGCGCCGCCGGTCACAAGGGCGACGCGACCGGCCATCGATTTGGGCTTGGGCATCCGCTGCAACTTGGCCTCTTCCAGAAGCCAGTACTCGATGTCGAAGGCCTCCTGCTCCGGCAGGCCCTGATACGCGCTGACCGCAGACGCCCCGCGCATCACGTTGATCGCGTTGACATAGAACTCGCCACTGATCCGCGCCGTCGCCTTGTCCTTCGCGAAGGTGATCATACCGACGCCCGGAACCAGATAGACCACGGCGTTCGGGTCGCGCAGGGCCGGGCTGTCATCATGTTTGCAACGGTCGTAGTAGGCCGCATAGTCGTCGCGGTAGTCGGCGATCTGCTGAGGGAGCCCGGCCAGCACCGCATCGATGTTGTTGGCGGCGGGATCAAAGTCCAGCACGAGCGGGCGGATCTTCGTCCGCAGGAAATGATCCGGGCAGGAGGTGCCGAGCGCTGCCAGAGGAGCCATGTCTTCGGAATTCACGAACTCTAGAACTGGCGCATCATCGTTGAAGTGGCCAACCATGTGCTGGTTGCCGCTCACAAATCCGCGGATCGCGGGCATGAGCCGTGCGGCAACCGCACGCCGGCTGTCCGCATCCAGGCTTTCGTGCTTCGGGCCTCCGAACGCCGGTGTGCGACCCGTTTCTGCATCCAGCCACGCGGTGGCGACGTTGATCACGTCGATGGTAGTGTCGTAGCAGTCCCGCGCCGTATCTCCCCAGGTGAACAGCCCGTGGCTCGCCAGAACGACACCATCGGCGTCCGGGTTCTCGACGCAAAACTTCTCAAGCCAGAGGCCCAGTTCGTATCCCGGTCGTTTCCAGGGCAGCCAGCCGATCCGGTCGCCGAACACCTGTCGGGTTAGGTCCTGCGATTTTTTGGACGCTGCAATCGCGATGATCGCGTCCGCATGCACATGGTCCACATGTCTGCGCGGCACATAGGCGTGCAGCGGCGTGTCGATCGAGGCGGCCCGCGGGTTGAGGTTAAAGGTGCAGTGCGGCAGGTAGCCGACCATCTCATCTTCGTACTCAACGCCGCGGTAGAGCGCCTTCAGCGCCCGCAGCTTGTCCATGTAGAGGGTGGAGAACCCGTCGAGTTTCATCGAGCCGATGTCACCGCCCGAACCCTTGACCCAAAGCACCTCGACCGCGTCGCCGGTGAGCGGGTCGACCTCCATCACCTTGGCCGACGTGTTGCCGCCGCCATAGTTGGTCACGCGCTTGTCCGCCCCGAGAATGTTGGAGCGATAGAGCAGCAATTCCGATTCGCTTTTCCCGCTCACGTCCGCCTCGGACCACCGGTTCTCAAGCAACTGGTTTTCAGCGGTATTGAGCATCTTCTCCTCCCGTGCGGGCGGGTTTCCACCTCTTTGAGGTCCGCACAAGGCTGCGGGTGCCGCGTCACTTTGTCAATCAATAACGATCACTAACAATCATATTGCATCGCAACATGATTGAACTTGATTGATATTGATTGACAGGTGTGGCGAATCTGCACAGTCTCGAAGATCAAGGAGACCGAGATGCACGAAACGGAACGCCACAGGATCATTCTGTCCGCAGTGCAGGACAGGCCGGTCGTCACCGTCGTGGACTTGTGCGGCCTGACGGGTGTGTCCGAGGCGACCATCCGTCGCGACATCTCAACGCTTCACATGCAGAACAAGCTTCGCCGGGTCCGTGGAGGTGCCGAGGCGATTACGCCGCCACAGTTTGTCGGCCTCGCCGGGCGTCCCTTCGCCGTCAACGAAGCCCTGCGGATCCGCGAAAAGCAGGCCATTGCGCGGGCGGCGGTGGACCTCTGCCAGGATGGCGACCCGATCATCATCAACGGCGGCACCACCACCTTCCAGATGGTGCACCCGCTCGCCTCGCGGCGGTGCCAGGTGTTCACCAACAGCTTCCCCATTGCCGAGCACCTGCTCAAATACTCCAAGAACACGATCATGCTTTCCGGTGGCACGATCTATCGCGAGCAGAACATCATCCTGTCGCCGTTCGACAATGACGTGACCCGCAATTTCTATGCCCGCCGCATGTTCATGGGTGCGCAGGGAATCGGTCCGCTCGGGCTGATGGAAGCGGACCCGCTTCTGATCCAGGCCGAACAGAAACTGATCGGTCAGGCGGACGAACTGGTGGTCCTCGTCGACAGTTCGAAGTTCGAACAACGCTCCAGCCTCGTGCTCGCCCCGCTGACGCGGATCGACACTCTTATCACGGATGAAGGGATCTCCGACAAGGCCGCATCCATGCTGGAGGCCGCTGAAATTACCCTGATCGTCGCCCAGTCCGGCGCGGAACAGGCAGAGGAAGAGGTGGCCTCCTAACCATCTCAAACGAAAAGCAAACGTGACTTCCAGGGAGGAACCAACATGAAACGTCGTACCTTCACTTCACTTGTCGCGGGCCTCAGCCTTGCGGCTGGGATGATGGGCAGCACGGCGATGGCGCAGGACAATATGCGCATCGCCCTGGTCGTCAAAGCGCTCGGCATCGGTTTCTTCGAGGCCGCTGCCGAAGGTGCCGAGGAGGCCGCGGCCGAGCTTGGTGGCATAGAGATCATCTACACCGGTCCAACCGACACGACTGCCGAGGGGCAGATCGAAGTCATCAACAGCCTGATCGCCCAGGGCGTCGACGCGATCGCGATCTCCGCGAACGATCCGGACGCGGTTGTGCCGGCCCTCAAGCGCGCAATGGACCGGGGGATCACGGTCATCAGCTGGGATTCGGGCGTGTCCGAAGGTGGGCGCATGATGCACCTGAATCCTTCCTCCACCGCGCTGATCGGCAACACGATCATCAAGCTTGCGGCTGACCATATGCCGGATGGCGGGGATGTCGCCATCCTGTCCGCCTCGGCAACGGCCACCAACCAGAACGCCTGGATCGCGGCAGCGGAAGAGGCGCTGCCCAACTATGCAGGCGTCAACCTCGTCGCAACGGTCTATGGCGATGACCTGTCCGACAAGTCCTACCGTGAGGCGCAGGGCCTGATGGCGTCCCACCCGGACCTCAAGGCGATCATCGCGCCCACGACCGTGGGCATCCTTGCCGCCTGTCAGGCGGTAACCGACGAGGGCAAGATCGGTGAGATCAACGTGACCGGGCTCGGCCTACCGTCAGAGATGGCCGGGTGCGTGGCATCCGGTGCGACCGAGAGCTTCGCGATCTGGAATCCGATTGATCTGGGCTACTCCGCCACGATGATCGCACATGCTCTCGCCACCGGTGCCGAGGCCGCGGCGGGTGCGGAAATCCCGATGGGCCGGATGGGATCCGTCACGTTAGACGATGCGACGTCAGCTGCCATGTCGGACCCGTTCACCTATGACAGCTCGAACATCGACCAGTTCAAGTCGATCTTCTGAGCCGGAGGGGACCGGCGCGGCCCCCTGTCCGCGCCGGATCCCGCTCTTTGCACAGAGTCGAACGCCGCCATGCACCTGGAGTTGAGACCCGACGTGTCGACCGATGCCGCTCCCGTCCTGTCTCTCACCGGTGTGACGAAGACATTTCCCGGTGTGCGTGCCTTGTCGGAGGTATCGCTGGAACTGCACCCAGGCAAGGTCACGGCACTCGTCGGCGAAAACGGTGCGGGCAAATCGACGGTGGTGAAGGTGCTCACCGGGATCTATCAGCCGGACGAAGGAGAGATCCGCATCGACGGGCAACCGCTGCATTTTCCGACCCCGCAATCGGCGGAAAGTGCGGGCGTCACCGCGATCCATCAGGAAACGGTCCTGTTCGATGAGTTGAGCGTTGCCGAAAACATCTTCTTGGGACACGCGCCAAAGACCCGCCTTGGCCTCATCGACACCGCCACCATGTACAGCCGCGCCGGTGAGATACTGTCCGGCCTCGGGGCGAAGATCGACCCGGGCGTCACGCTCAAGGACCTCGGCACCGCCAAGAAACACCTTGTCGCCATCGCCCGCGCACTCTCCATCGATGCCCGCGTCGTCATCATGGATGAGCCGACCGCCGCGCTCAGCCATGCGGAGATCGAAGAGCTGTATGAGCTGGTCGAGGAGTTGAAGGCACAGGGCAAGGCGATCCTGTTCATCAGCCACAAGTTCGACGAGATCTTCCGGATTGCGGACTTCTACACTGTCTTTCGAGATGGCGAGATGATCGGAGATGGGGCCATCGCCGACGTCTCGGAGGCCGAGCTCATCACGATGATGGTCGGCCGCGATGTCAGCCAGATCTTTCCCGCGCGGGAGCGCAGGCTGGGCGAGGACGTGTTGACCGTCGTCGGCTATGAGCACCCGACGGAGTTCGCGGACATCGGCTTCACGCTCAAGCGCGGAGAGATCCTCGGCTTCTACGGTCTCGTCGGGGCCGGACGGTCAGAGTTCATGCAGGCCCTTTTCGGGACGACAAAGCCTTTGGCGGGCGAGGTATGGATCGACGGGGCAAAGGTCACGATCCGCTCGCCCGCGGATGCGGTGGCCCACGGCATCGTCTATGTGCCGGAGGACAGGGGCAAGCAGGGCGCAATAGGTGCCCTGCCCATCTTTCAGAACGTTACCCTGCCCTCTCTCGCCCGGACATCGCGCAGCGGTTTTCTCAAGCTCGCCGAGGAATTCAGGCTTGCCCGCGACTATACCGAACGGCTGGATCTGCGTGCGGCATCCCTCGACACCCATGTCGGCAACCTGTCTGGCGGTAACCAGCAAAAGGTCGTCATCGCCAAGTGGCTCGCCACGGAGCCGAAAGTCATCATCCTCGACGAACCCACGAAGGGCATCGACATCGGCTCCAAAGCTGCGGTCCACGAGTTCATGGCCGAGCTTGCAGGTCAGGGTCTGGCGGTCATCATGGTGAGTTCGGAGATCCCGGAGATCGTCGGCATGTCCGACCGGGTGATCGTGATGCGCGAGGGGCGGATCGCCGCGGAACTCGACCGCGACCACATCTCTCCCGAAACGCTGGTCAGCCATGCCGCCGGGATCATGGAGGCACGGCGATGAGAACGCTGCTTGCCTCCCGCGAGATGTTCCTGATGATCGCGATCGCGGTCCTTCTCGGGGTGATCTCCTTTCGCTTTCCAGCCTTCGTTGCTCCGGCCAACCTCATCGTGGTTTTCAACGACACCTCTCCGCTGATCCTGCTGGCCATCGGCCAGATGATCGTGATCCTGACGCGGTGCATCGACCTGTCTGTCGCCGCAAACCTCGCGCTGACTGGGATGGTCGTGTCTCTTGTCAACATCACGGCCCCGGGCCTGCCCATCATTGCGATCATCGCCATCGCTATCGGCTTCGGCACCCTTCTGGGCATGTTCAACGGCCTTCTGGTGTGGAAACTCGCCATCCCGCCGATTGTCGTGACCCTCGGCACCATGACGATCTTTCGCGGCGTGATCTTTCTGCTGACGGAAGGGAAGTGGGTGAACAGCCATGAGATGAGCGACGCCTTCAAGTCCGTTCCACGCTCGGACCTTCTCGGACTGCCCGTGTTGAGCTGGATAGCCATCGCCGCTGTGATCCTCTTCTCGGTCGTCATGACCCGCACGTCACTGGGCCGCGCCTTCTACGCAGCAGGGGGCAACCCGCACGCGGCAACCTATGCCGGGATCAACGTGGGCCGGACCCAGTTCTGGGCGTTCACGATCTCCGGTGCCATCGCCGGCTTGACCGGCTACCTCTGGGTGTCACGCTTCGCCGTGGCGTACGTGGATGTCGCTGGAGGGTTCGAACTGACGGTCGTGGCGGCCTGCGTCATCGGCGGCGTGTCGATCATGGGCGGCATCGGTTCCGTGCCCGGCGCCCTCCTTGGTGCCCTCTTCCTCGGCATCATCGCAAACGCCCTGCCGGTGGTGAACATCTCTCCGTTCTGGCAAATGGCAATCTCGGGCAGCGCAATCATCATCGCGGTCATTCTCAATGCCCAGGCCAACCGCACGCCGGGCCGCATCATCCTCAAACGCGCGGAGCATGCGACGTGAGCACGACCCGGAGCATCCCCGACCGCCTGCACTCCCCGCTGGAGCGGCACCTGAAGAGCTGGGAAAGCCTGTTGCTGCTGGTTGCCATCGGCATCTTCGTCGCCAACTCCTTCGCCTCTCCCTACTTCCTGAACGCCTGGAACCTCAGCGACGCGACCTTCAACTTCACGGAAAAGGCGATGATCGCCTTTGCCATGGCGCTTCTGATCATCTCGGGGGAGATCGACCTTTCGGTTGCCGCGATCATAGCACTCGCCTCGACGGCCATGGGCGCCGCCGCTCAGGTGGGCGCGGGTACGGAGGGTCTGGTGCTGATCGGCCTCGCGGTCGGGCTAGCGTGCGGCGCGTTCAACGGGCTGCTCGTCACCGGGCTCGGTCTTCCGTCGATCGTTGTGACAATCGGGACGATGAGCCTTTTTCGCGGGATCAGCTTCATCATCCTCGGCGATCAGGCCTATCGCGGGTATCCACCGGACTTTGCCTATTTCGGGCAGGGTTATGTCTGGTGGGTGATCTCGTTCGAGTTCGTGCTCTTCGCGATCATCGCCGCGATATACGCGGTGCTTCTGCACATGACCAATTTCGGCCGCGCGGTCTATGCCATCGGAAACAACGCGACCGGAGCCCTGTTTTCCGGGATCCGCGTGGGCCGGGTGAAGTTCGTGCTGTTCCTGCTCACCGGGCTCATGTCCGGTGTTGCCGCGATCTGCCTGACCTCGCGCCTCGGCTCGACCCGCCCGTCCATCGCCACGGGCTGGGAGCTGGAGATCGTGACCATGGTCGTGCTGGGCGGGGTCAACATCCTCGGCGGTTCCGGCTCCATCCTCGGCGTCGTGATCGCCGCCTTTGTCATGGGGCTGGTGACGTTCGGCCTGGGCCTTCTGAACGTACCGGGCATCGTCATGTCCATCGTGATCGGCGCGCTTCTGATCGGCGTGATCGCACTGCCACGGCTATGGCAGATGGGGAGGAAGTGATGGAAAAATACGCTTTCAAGATGCAGCTCAACCCGGGATCCCGCGACGAGTACAAAAGGCGCCATGATGAGATCTGGCCCGAACTCGTCACGCTGCTGAAGGAGGCGGGCGTGTCGGACTACTCGATCCATCTCGACGAGGACACCAACATCCTGTTCGGGGTTCTCTGGCGCACGGACAATCACACCATGGACGCCCTGCCCGACCAAGAGATCATGCGTCGCTGGTGGGCCCACATGGCCGACATCATGGAGACGAAGCCAGACAACGAACCCGTCGCGACCCCTCTGCTGCCGGTCTTTCACATGCGATGAGCCACGTCGCGGTCATCGACATCGGCAAGACCAACGCCAAGCTGGCTCTGGTTCACCGCGACACGCTGGATGAGGTCGCCGTCGCCACGCGTCCGAACACCGTCATCGACCGCCCGCCCTGGCCACACTTCGACGTCGAGGGGCATTGGGCCTTCCTGCTCGAAAGGCTCGCCGCCTTTCACGCAAGCCACGGCATCGACGCGATCTCCCTGACCACGCATGGGGCGAGCGCAGCGCTTATCGGGGACGGTGCGGACCTCGCCGCCCCGATCCTTGACTATGAACACGACGGTCCTGACACGCAGGCCGACAGCTATGAGGCGATCCGGCCATCGTTTGAGGAGACCGGTTCACCGCGGCTTCCCAAGGGTCTGAACCTCGGCGCGCAACTGCACTGGCAGTTCTCGATCGATCCGACCCTGCGCGCGCGCACGAGGGCGATCGTGACCTACCCGCAGTACTGGGGGTATCGGCTCACTGGTGAGCTGGCCTGCGACATGAGCTCTCTCGGCTGTCATACCGATCTTTGGAACCCGTTCGAGGCCCGGTTTTCGTCGCTGGTCGATGGGCTGGGCATCGGCGACAAGATCGCCCCGGCGCGGAGATCGGCGGACATCCTCGGAACGCTGCGACCTGAGATCGCTGCGCGGACCGGCCTTGCCTCCGACACCCCCGTTCACTGCGGCATTCACGATTCAAACGCCTCCCTTCTGCCGCACCTGATCAGACAAGGTCCCCCGTTCTCAGTCGTTTCGACCGGCACGTGGGTCATCGCGATGACCGTCGGCGGCGCGCACCCGTCGCTCGACTCGACGCGGGACGCGCTGATGAACGTGAACGCTTTCGGCGACGCGGTCCCCTCCGCGCGGTTCATGGGCGGGCGGGAGTATGAGGAGGCGCTCGGGCGCGCGCCTGCCCCCTTCCACATGGCCGACATGGTCGAGGTCGCCCGAGACGGCCCAAGGCTCCTGCCCGCGCTTGTTTCCGACAGCGGCCCGTTTCAGGGCCGAACGACCCGCTGGGTCGATCAGGAGCCGTTGCACGGCACCCCCGCGCGTACCGTCGCCGTCGGGTTCTATCTGGCCCTGATGAGCGCGGAGTGCCTCACTCTCACATCCCATCAGGGCCCGATCATCGTCGAAGGTCCGTTCGCCGCCAACGCAAGCTTCTGCACCATGCTCGCTGCCGCGACCGGTTGCCCGGTGGAGGCGGCCAAGGGGATCACCGGAACGAGCCAGGGCGCGGCGCTGCTCGCGCTGGGATCGGGGGTGCTGCCGGAGACCCGGCCTTCTCAACGATACACCCCGGACATGCTGACCGGCGCATCAGCCTATTCCAGCAAATGGCGTGAGCTCGTCCTGCTCTGATCGGACTGAAGCATCGCAGCGAGCACCGTGAGGGCGCGCACGAGGCCGCCGGTGCGGTCCGAGGCCAATGCAGGAGGAAACTCCGTTGTGCCGGATGACGGGAGCTTTAGCTCAGCGCGGCCAATCATTCACCGGCTTGGCGGTCACTTGATGTCGTCTACCGCGGTGAGGGGCGGCCCGAAACTTTCTTCCTCACGGCGGCTCTCACCCGGCTTGCCACCTTTCGTTGAAGCGCGTCAGGTGGAGCAGGTCAGCTAACTTCGCGGGGCTGAGCACCTGATCGATAGGGCTCTGTTTCAGTCCGCCGACACTGAGAGATCCACCTGAACGCGGTCAGCAAGACCAATCGCGCACATCACGCAGCGAAGGCATGGGCAATTCACGCCAGAGCTACACGCACGAACGGGCGACCCCAGCGTAGCAACACTGCTGGCGACGCCCGATTGACTTGCGACATCCCAGCCTTGTTGTCACAAGGATGAACCGACCAATGGCCGGCTCATCCCGCAACACGCGCGATGTCGAGGTACCCGGAACAACGCGGTGCGCGCTCTCCATCCAGTCTCTGACCTATAGCCACAGAGCCGTGTCGATGTCCGTGAACTCGAAGGGTTCAAAGACCAGGATCGGCTCGAGGATATCGATCTCGACCGGTTCGAAATCGGCGATCTCGAAGATCCCGAAGTCGATGGTTTCGTATTCTGTGCCCGCGGTCACCGTGCCGGTGCCGCCGACAACGTCGCCCTCGACCGACACGTCGAGCGTGGAGCCGCTCTGCCCGTCATTTGCGACAAACGAGCTTGCGGACACCGAGATGGACGAGACACCCGACCCCGACGCAAATCCGCTGAAGGACGCGGATGCCGAACCGGTGCCCGCAACCGTGGTCGAGATTGCGGTTGGCTCGAAAACGAAGATGTCGGTGTCCGCAGGTTGGATCGGATCGAGTTCCAGTTCGATGCCCCAGTCGATACCCGTATCGAACGTGGCAATTTCGATCTCTTGAGTATCCAGGACGAGATCGAACTTCGTAGACCAAACCATAGTAGGCTCCCATTATTGATGTGCGACATGGATTACCTATTTGAGGGGCTGTCCCAATTAAGGGATTTCCGCAGTCTTAGCCGGTCGCACCATGTTCGATGCAATTGACAAGCTTGCCGCTGCGCCGTCCGCGCAGGAGATCGCCCACGTCCTCGCAGCTGCGGCAGCGAAATGCGACGTCGCCTACGCGTCTCATCGGGTTCTCCACGTGGACGGCACTGCTCACGGCGTGACGACGATGCCGCAGGCATGGGTCGACCACTATTTTGCCTCCGGGTACGACAAGCTGGATCCGGGAAAGGGGCGCGCCTCCCTTTTACGCGGAACCGGTGGGGATTCCTTCGAAACGCCCAAGCCCGGCGAGATATGGACCAAGGCGATGACCCAGATGAACGGGGACATTCGCCAGTTGCACGCCACCGGCTCCTTCTTCGTGACCCACTCGACGACGCAGCCCGGTGTGACCTCCATGGTCAACTTCATCACCGATGCCCCGGGGGCCGGCTACGAACGGTGGGTCGAGGCAAGCGCCCCGAAGCTGCGCCTTCTGGCGGCCGCAGCACACGCGCGCATGATGCAACTTTCCGGCACCTTGCCGACCGAAGTGACCCTGACCAGCCGGGAACGCGACGTGCTGCAATGGCTGGCCGAAGGGCATCGCGTGGACCGGATCGCGGAAAGGATGGGCATCAGCAACCGCACGGTCGAGGTTCATCTGGCGAGCGCCCGCCGCCGGGTGGGCGCCAAAACCCGCGAACAGGCGCTTGCCATCGCGATCAACTCCGGACTGCTCAACGATCGTGCCTGACCGTCGGGACCTGACGATCCGCAGCAACCGACGTTGCAGGACGAACCGGCAACGTCGGCGAAGGACGCGGGTCACCGAGGCAAGACACGCGACCTAGAGCGTCGGCACCCACTCCATTGCCCAGTCTCCGAGCGGTTCGAGCCGTTCGAACAAGTCACGCCCGGTCGCGGTGAGGGCGTATCCGCCCTTGCCATTCTCTATCAGCCCAACGTCGCGAAGCTCTTTCAGTCGCGTGTTGAGCACGCTGGGGGATGCGGAACCGCATTGGGCCTGAAGGTCCCGGAACGTTCTGGGGCCATCCGCCAGATTCCAGAGCACGCCCATCGCCCAGCGGCGGCTCAGAAGGTCAAAAAGGACCATGATCGGCTGCCCAGTCGTGGAGCCCCGAACGGGTTTGCCACCCTTCAGAACAGGTTTCGGAACATCGGTGTCCATTTTTTCCTTGCTACTTTTTTCGTAGCGCCCTATCGCTACTATTTCCGTAGCATAACATGGTGGCAATCTGATGCGCAAGCAAAGCTCGGTTGATGTCTTCCTCTGGTTCCTGCTCGCAGCGATGTGGAGTTCGTCCTACGCCGTCATCAAGGTTGGGGTAGGAACTCTCGACCCTGCGATCCTGGTGCTCGGGCGTATGCTTGTCGGCAGCCTTGTGATCTACGCCGCGCTAAAGGTGTGCGGAATGGCCTTGTCGAGAAACGGTCGCGACTGGGTGTCTTACACGGTCACGGGACTTCTGGGCTCTGCTTTGCCGTTCCTTCTGATCACCTTCGGTGAGCAAACGGTGGACAGCGCGCTTGCCTCCATCCTCATGGGCATCGCGCCGATGGCGACTCTGCTGCTTGCAGCTGCGATGGTGCCCGAAGAAGCCTTGACCCTCCGCACGACGCTCGGCGTTCTCGGCGGTCTGTGCGGCGTTGTCGTGCTCGTTGGGCCGACTGCGCTCGCGGGCATAGGGGCGCAGCTTGTCGGTCAACTTTCGATTGTTGGAGCGACGCTGTGCTACGCGGCCTCGACCGTCTACATCCGCCGTTTTGTCAATCGCCCCGCCCTCGAAATGGCGGCGGGCTCGATGATCGTCGGAACGCTCTTCATGAGCGGGGTTGTTCTCTTTTCGGAAGCGGACGTGCGGACGATCGAGCCCACGTTCGGCTCGCTCGGCGCGATCGTCTATCTCGGGCTGTTTTCGACAGCTGGGGCCAACCTCATCTATTTCTATCTCGTGCCACGGCTTGGCGCGACACGCATGTCTCAGGTGAATTTCGCGGTTCCGGTGGGCGGTGCGCTTCTGGGCGCGGTGCTGCTTAACGAAGCCATCACGCTGCAACGTCTCATCGCGCTCTCGCTCATCATCTCTTCCGTCTACATCGGCACGACAAAGGGCAGAAACAGCAGGGAGAAAGGGCACAATGGCAGTCGGGTCTGACGGTTCGCGAAGGTGAACCCTGATCACGAACCGACCGCCGCGAATGTCGCCCCCGAGCCAAAGTGCGGGTTGTAGGCGGTCCAGGCACTGACCATTGGAGCCTCTCAATGCAGAGCACCCATGTCCGCGCTTTCAACTCACGCGCCCTACAGCGGCTCTAGCTGCGCGGTGTCTCTAGGTTGCGGTAAGCACAGGCGTCTCGCCTAAAACGGCCGCGTGATTGGCTGACCTGAGAGCCCGCACCCCGCCATCCGATGCGGCAAACCAATAGCTGCCCGGATCGGATCGACAAGCGAACCCCTCTGAATAAGAACAACTATGGCGAGTGCGTCCACAATTGTGCCATTGTCGCTTCATAGCCGTAATGGCATCCAGAACAGGGGGACAGAATGTCTGATATTGCAACGAATTCAAAGCGAAAGGTCGCCGTTATTGGCGGCGGTGTCGGCGCAATGACGGCGGCTTATGCGCTAACCACCGTGCCAGACTGGGAAAACAAGTTCGACATTACCGTTTACCAGCTTGGCTGGCGTCTCGGCGGTAAGGGCGCGAGCGGGCGCAACCTGGCCGAAGGTGGCCGGATCGAGGAGCACGGGCTGCATATCTGGGCGGGGTTCTATGAGAACGCATTTCGCCTCATGCGCGATTGCTACGATCAGCTCAACATCATGGGCCTGCGCGATCCGTCCGCCCCGCTGGGCACGCTCGACACGGCCTTTACCGGGCTGAACCACTTCATGCTCGCCGAGGACATCCCGACGGAGAACGGGACCGAGTGGCGCCCCTGGCGGATCGATTTCGAACCGAACACGGACGTGCCGGGCACCGGTGACGTGATCCCGACACCGCTTGCTTACTTCGAGATGTTCGTCGAATTCATCGTCCAGCAGCTCGGCAACCTGATGGACGCGAACAGCGCCGCGGGCGGAAGCCACAGCACGGCGACGGTTCCGGACCGGTTTCTGCGTCACCTCTCGTCCCGTGGCGTGTCGACCTCCGCGGACAGTCACCTGCACCACGCGCTCGACTATGTCCGCGCGCTGCCCGACGACGCTTTCCAGCACAAGACGCACGAAACCGGAATGCTGGGCTGGCTGACATCATCGTTCCAGAACTGGTTCCGCGCACAGGATTTCGACGGCGTGATCCAGAACGACGATCTGCGGCGGCTTTACTACATGGTCGACCTCGGCTCGGCCTTCATCAAGGGGATGGCCCATTCGAACGTGTTCCGCACCGGTTTCGATGCGCTGGACGATTGGGAGTGCTCCGCCTGGCTGCTGCACTACGGCGCCAGCAAGGAGGCCGTCGGCTCCGCCATCTTCCGCGGCTGCTACGACTATGTCTTCGGCTATCCGGGCGGGGTGAGCGACGATCGGGAAGTGGGTGCAGGTACGGCGATGCGCGGCCTGCTGCGGCTTGCGTTCACCTACAAGGGATCTCTCTTCTTCAAGATGAACGCGGGCATGGGCGACACAATCTTCGGCCCCTACTACCAGGTGCTCAAGGCGCGCGGCGTGACGTTCAAGTATTTCAACGCCGCCGTGAACCTCGGCCTCGATGCGGACAAGACCCACATTGCGACGATCGACATGGTCGAGCAGGCCGCGATCAAGAACGGCGAGTACCAGCCGCTGGTGGACGTGCAGGACCTGCCGTGCTGGCCTTCCGAGCCCGACTGGGACCAGCTTGTCGATGGAGAGAAGCTCAAGGCTTCGGGGATCGACTTCGAATGCGAGAAGGAGGCCCCAACAGGCAGGACCTACACGCTCCAGAAAGGTGTCGATTTCGATGATGTCGTGCTCGGCGCCTCCCTCGGGTCGATGCCCTACATGGCGCAGGAACTGATCGCAGCCTCCCCGCGCTGGCGTCTCATGGTCGAACATGTGGGAACGGTCGCGACCCAGGCGCTGCAGCTCTGGCTCGACGTGAAAACCGACGATCTGGGATGGCCGGAACTGGTCAAGGAGCATAACGCGCACTCAAAGGGCCCGCTCAAGACCGTCATGACGGCGTTCGCCGAACCGCTCGACACCTGGGCGGACATGACTGACCTGCTCCCGCGGGAGGCGTGGCCCGATCCGGGTCCGGTGAACATCGCCTACTTCTGCTCCCCCTCCCACGACGCAGATTTCCCCCAGCCGAGCCTGAAGGAACGGTCCATCGCGTGGATGAACTCCGAGCTCACCCAGCTTTGGCCCAAGGCAAAGCTGGAGGATGGCACGTTCAACTACGACCTGCTGCACGACATCCACGGACGCTCGGGCATCGAGCGGATGGACGGGCAGTACTTCCGCACGAACTACTACGGCTCCGAACGGTACGTGCTGTCGGCCCCTAAGACGGTGCAGCACCGCATCGCACCGGACAATTCGGGGTTCTTCAACCTCACGATGGCGGGCGACTGGACCCGCTGCGGCATCAACGCGGGCTGCGTTGAGGCGGCAACGATCTCCGGGCTGATGGCGGCGCGGGAAGTGTCCGGGCATGAGTTCCAGATCGTCGGCGAGGGTGACCTCACGCCGGACCAGGGCCCGGGGGATGAGGCAAAGCTTGCCTCCCCGTTCGCCCAGAATGCGAACTGGCCACTCACGCCGCTGTTCCTGATGGGCAAGATGGATGGCTGGTTCAGCTTCCACGAGATCCCGGAGGCGGACGCTGCAGCGATGCTGCCCAAGGGGATGCACCTCGCCCCGCAAACGCTGACCCCGGCGGGAACCCATCCGGTGACCATGCTGAACAATCACCAGATGAAGGTGCGGATCTCGGCGCTTCCGGGTCTGCTCGGTTTCCCCAGCTACATGGAGAGCATCGTCGCCATCAACAACGTGGTGATGGAGGGCGTGCAGGGCACGTTCAGCTATCTGCCGATCCTGTATCTCGACAATTGGGGCGCGATGATCTCCGGCCGGGTGTTCTACAATCTGGCCAAGACGACCGGCAAGATCGAGATGTCGAACGACCATTACGCGGTGCGCAACGACAAGGGCGGCGCGGTCTGGTCGGCCCGCTATGCGCAGCAGGACGTTGCGCGGCCGATCGCCGATTTCGCGGAGTTCGGCCGGATCCAGACGCTGCTTGAGGAGCCCATCGTGACACCCGGGCGGCTCAATACATGGCAGTATATGGCCTTCGATTTCGGTCTCAGCGCAGGTTACGCTGCGCCGGTTTCCGCCGAAATCGAGGTGTCAGAGGGGAACGGATCGGGAATTCCCGCTGGTACCTTGACCGCTCCGGCGCTAGGGTCCCAACACGGAACTCTTCCCGGAGCGTTTCGATTGTGGTGCAACTGGACCCTCTCGAATCCGTTGGACAGCGGACGCGTGAAACGGGTAACAGCCGAAAGGAGCGCTCTTACGAGGTAGCGCAACCGGTCGGGGACAGCGGCACGGGGATGCCGCGGGGCGGAGAATAAGAACGTGGCAACACGCTATTGCCCGAAATGCGAAACGCATTCGGAGGTGCCCGACGGGGCCCGGTTCTGCAGTATTTGCGGAACCAGCCTCAGTGCTCAGACAGACCTTGCTGCCGCCACCCTGACCGGGGAACGGCGGCAGGTGACCGTGATCTTCTCCGACATCGTGGGGTACACGCCGCTGGCGGCGCGGCTCGATCCGGAGGATCTCGAAACCCTCATCAGCAAGTATCACCGCCGGGTGGCCGACATCGCGATCTCCCACGGGGGTCACGTGGAGGAGTATCTCGGCGACGGAGTCGTCGCGCTCTTCGGCTTTCCAGTCGCCGCAGAAAACGCAGCACTCAAGGCGGTTTCGGCGGCCCTCGACATCGTGCGGGAGGTCGAGACAGTCTCCGACGACGAGCCCTTGCAGGCCCGCGTCGGCGTCGCTACCGGCGAGGTCGTCACCCGCAGCCGCCACGAATCCGACACCGCACCGCGACTGACAGGCTCCGTCATGGCCCTTGCCGCCCGCCTGCAGGGAGAGGCGGAGCCCGGACGGGTCGTCGCCTCCCCGCTCACAACGCAGCTCATCGGCGACCGGGTCCAGGTCAAACCGTTGACCCCCCGTCCTCTCAAGGGCTTCGACGGCGAGACATCCCTCTATCAGGTGCTCGACCTCGTGGACGCGGACGGCCCCGCCGCCCGCCGTCTGATTGGGCGGGATCGGGAAATCGCCCGTCTGCGCAGCGCCAGCCCGACCGGATCTTCGCCCGCACCCACGCTTGTGTTCGCCGATCCAGGGCTGGGCAAGACTGTTCTCGCCAACGCCTACCGGCAGGAGGCTGGCCTCCACACGATCGTGCTGCAGGGATCGGATTCCCAGCAGAACACCAGTTACTTCCCGATCATCGACTGGATCGTTACGGAACTCGGCGGTCGCGAGGAGAATATGGACCGGTTGCGGGCGACCTTCCCGCACCTTCCAGAGGGCGCGGAGGAATACATCGCGCTCGCCCTCGGCTGGCCCACCGCGTTCGCCAAGATGGCGCAGCTCATGCCGGCCGTGCTGAGCGAGCGGATCGAAAGTGCCCTCGTTGCCCTTCTCGGCCATGCAGAGATGGGGCACCCGAGGTTGCTGCTGTGGGAAGATCTTCACTGGATGGACGCAGCCTCCCTCAGCTTGCTCGCCCGTCTCGCGACCGAGGCCGACGCCAAGCAGGTCCAGATCCTCGCAACGAGCCGCCGGAACGACGCGATCGAGACGCGGATGACGGAAGCCGGGATGGACATTACCATCCTCGGTCAGATGCAGGCGGCGGAGTGTCAGGCGCTGGTGCAGAGCGTCACCGGCACCACCCTTTCTGAAGAAATCGTCGCCGATATCATCGCAAAGGCGGACGGCGTGCCCCTCTTTGTCGAGCAGCTCAGCCGGTCAACGGTGTCAGGGGACGGAGAGCCCGCGGTGCCGTCGTCGCTGAAGGATCTGCTCACGTCCCGCATCGACCGGTCCGGCGCGGGCAAACCGCTCCTCCAGGTTGCATCGGTCATCGGGCGGCGCTTCTCCCTTCCGTTGCTGGCGACCTTGCTCGACAGCGATGCGGCGACGGTCGCAACGGGCCTGCGGGATCTGGAACGCAACGGGCTCGTCTCCCCCGTCACCGGCGATGAGTTCCAGTTCGAACACGCGCTCCTGTGCGACGCGGCCTACGGGACGGTGCTCAACCGGGTGCGCACGACGATCCATGGCAAGATCAGCGACCTGCTCACCACCAGTTTTGCCAACCGGGTGATCGTGACACCCGAACTGCTGGCGATCCACAGCGAGGGCGCGGGCCGCATCGTCGAGGCGGTCCGCCACCTGCGCACCGCTGCGGCCAGCGCCACGAGCCAGGGTTTCTTCACCGATGCGGAGGCGCATCTGGAAAAGGCCAAACGGCTGCTCGACCCGCAAAACCCCGATCACGCGGTCGAACTCGTCTCGGTCTTCTCCAACATCGGCGCGGTTCTGATGCAGACCCGCGGCTTTACCGATGCCGCAGTGCTGGAGGCCTACGACCAGGCAAACGTGCTGGCCCAGAGGACCGATGCGGGCGACGTGGTGATCACGCGGGCGCTCTTTGGCATCTTCACCTTTCAGATCCTTCAGGGCGAAGTCGAGGATGCGGAACGGACGAACCGCCTTCTGCAGGACCTGCGCCACACCGCGGCGGATACGCCGGACAGTGCCGAAGTTGAGCTCGCCAGCATCGTGGTGGACAACGGGTCGGGCTTCTACACCGGTGACTTCACCCGTCAGTTTGACCGCATCGCGGAAGTGCGCGCACGCTACGACGTCGCGACCCACGCGCCGCTGATCCCGAGCTACGGTATGGATCTTTTCGCCACCGCCCAGCTCTTCGAACCCCATGCGCGGGCGATCTGCGGAGATTTCGACCGGGTCGCGCCGCTGGTGGCCGAGGCCGATGCGCATCTGCAGCTGCTCGGCATCCCCCTCATGCAGCCCTACGCGGCAGTCTGGGGGGCCGTGCCGATGTTCTATCTGGGGCAACACGATGCGGCGATCGCCCGGATCGACGAGGGCATCGCGCTGGCCGAGGAGCAGGGCGCGGTTTTCTGGCAGATCACCGGACGGACATGGCGCGCGGTCGCGGATCTCGACCGCGGTGTGACGCGGGAGCGGGCGGAGGCCCTTCGCGCGGAGCTCGATCTGCAGCGGATGCTCGGCATCGGGATCGGTATCCCCTACTGGTCCTCCCGCCTCGCCCGAGCGGAGAGCGCGCTCGGCGAGCATGCCGCCGCGCTCACGCTTGCCCAGCAGGCGGAGGATATGGCGATTGCCTGCGGCTCCGGTTGCTGGCTCGCGGACATCCAACGCACCCGGGGCCGGGTGCTCGCGCAGCAGGGCGCGACGGCGGCGGCCATCGATGCGATGCGCCGCGCGGTCGAAACGGCCCGCGCGCAAGGTGCCCGCCTGTGGCTGCTTCGCGCGCTCACAGACCTGATAGCACTTGCACCCGATGACGGGGTGGAGGCGGAGCGGGTCAAGCTCGCCGCAGAGTTGCCCGATGCCTACCTCGAAGAGCCCATCACGGTCGTGCAGACGGCCACCTGACGCAGGCGAGTCACGCCTGTTACGCAGGGGCAACACCAGCCATCGTATTCCCCGCTTGACAGTTCTCGGGCACGCGCGCCACATAGGGGCGTCATCGGTTCCGGGTACACCCAAGCCCGGATGAAAAGGGAACACGGTGCGGCGTACCCATCAGGGACCAATTCCGTGACTGCCCCCGCAACTGTAAGCGGTGAGTCGACGCTGACGATGCCACTGGGCCCCACGCCCGGGAAGGCCAGCCGAGACCCGGACCCGCGAGTCAGGAGACCTGCCTGTGACCCGTATCGTGGAGCAATCCGCGTGCGGAATTCACCGGACGCCGGGGTGCGCGTCTGGCGCGGCGGGCCCCCGGTCCTCTGAGCCATCTGACCCCGTCTGTCCTTTCAGCAATGCTGTGCGGCGTCCGCCGTGCGGTTGGTCTTGAAGGAGAAGACGCCAATGAAAACAGTGCGTTTTGCATCACTTGCAATCGGGCTCTCTGCCATGGTCGCGGCCATGCCGGCACAGGCCCATTTTCAGCTCATCTACACGCCGGATCCAATCATCGACCGGCCCGGAGAGGTGCCCCTTCGCCTGATCTTCTGGCACCCGATGGAAAACGGGGCGGTCATGGACATGGGCGTGCCCGAGGAATTCTTCGTCCAGCATCGCGAGGATCGGATCGACCTGACGGATCGGCTCGCGCCGATCACCTTCACAGGGGTGGAGAACACGGCAGCCGCCTACTCCGCGACGCTGCCCGTCCGCCGGTCCGGCGACTATGTGCTCGCCCTCACGCCCGCGCCCTATTTCGAAGAGAGCGAGGACGTGTACATCCAGCAGATCACGACGGCATACCTGAACCGCAGCACCATTCCGACAGACTGGATGCTGTCCCTCGATCTGCCTGCCGAGATTATGCCGATGACGAAGCCGACGAACGTCGTCGTCGGCTCCACCTTCACCGGTCAGGTCCTGTCCGAGGGGCAACCGGTGTCCGGCGTGGAGATCGAGGTGGAGTTCATGGCCGCGGAGCCGGATCTCGACCTCAACGCGCCCCAGCCCGCGACCGCGAGCCCCCTCCCCGGGGGCACCATCGTCGTCATGAGCGACGCAAACGGGGTGTTCACCTTCGGCATTCCGCGCGCAGGATACTGGGGCTTCGCCGCCCTCGGCGTGGGACCGGACACGGAGCATGAGGGCAAGGAACTGTCCCAGGACGCGGTCATCTGGATCCGGGCCCATGATTTCGACTGAGAGGATCCGACGTGCACATCGTTGACGGTGTCCTCTCCGCCCCAGTCCTGATCGGCGGAGCCGCGATGACAGTGGCGGGTCTCGGCATCGGATTGCGGAGCATGCCCATCGAGCGGATCCCGTCGGCGGGCGTGCTTTCGGCCGTGTTCTTTGTCGCCTCGACCATCCACGTATCCGTCGGGCCATCCTCCGTTCATCTGATGATGAACGGACTGGCGGGTCTGGTCCTCGGCTGGGCCGTGATTCCTGCACTCTTTGTCGGATTGTTGTTGCAGGCGGTGTTCTTCGGCTTCGGCGGCGTCACGGTCCTTGGGGTGAACACGGTCATCGTGGTCCTTCCAGCCCTTGCCACCTACTACCTGTGCGGACCGGGCCTGCGCCGCGCCGCGCGGCGGGAGGTTGCGGCGATCTGGGGTGCGGTGGGGGGTGCGCTCTCCATCGCACTGACGGCATTGACGGTGGCGACGGTCCTGATGCTGAGCGGGGACATGTTTGCACCTGTGGCGCAGCTCGTGCTGCTGTCCCACCTTCCCGTGATGGCCGTGGAGGCCGCGCTCACCGCGGCGGCCGTGGCCCTGATCTGGCAGGTGAAGCCAGAGGTTCTCATCCGCCCGGAAAGGACCGTCGGATGATCCGGCTGCTCTTTGTCCTGGCGCTCTGCGCGGCACCGCTGCCTGCCCTCGCGCACAAGGTCATCGCCTCCGTCTTTCCCTCAGGCTCAGATATCGAGGGGGAGATCGGCTTCTCGAACGGAGACGTTGCGGCGGGCGCGCGCGTCGAGGTAACGAGCGACACTGGCGCTCCCCTGGGCCAAACGACAACGGACGCCGAAGGGTTCTTCCTGTTTACGCCGACCGAGCCGGTGACCCACCTCTTCCGTTCCGATCTGGGCGCGGGGCACGTGGCGCTGATCGCGATGGAGGCTCACGAGGTTGCGGAGATCCTGGGCGGCGGCCTGCCGGTCTCCGCCCCCGTGCCCGCACCACCGCGACAGGACAGTGACGCTCTGGCAAAGATGATCCGCGATGAGCTGCGCCCCCTTCGGCGGGAGATCGCGGCCTACAAGGAAAAGAACGACATGCAAACGATCCTCGGCGGGATCGGCTACATCTTCGGCCTGTTCGGCATCGGGTTCTATATCGCAGCACGCAACCGCATGAAGGGGGACGGCTCATGACCATGGTGCACGGAACCTCGGCGTTCGCCCCGCGGCGCGGGCTGCGTCTGCCCGCCATTGGTGGCATCGACCCGCGGATCCGGATCGTGATGACGGGCTTTTTCGCCGTTGCGACCGTTTCCCTTGCGCAGATCCCGCCCCTGCTTGTGTCCCTGACGATCGCTGTCTGGATGCTGCGCGCATCCCGCCTGCCCATGCGGCGGACCCTTCGACAGGTCGCGACGATGGACAGTTTCCTGATCCTGATGATCTTCCTCCTGCCCCTCACCACCCCGGGTACCCCGATGCTCACGTTGTTCGGTTTCGCTGCGAGTTGGGAGGGGCTGCACCTGGCCATCGTGATCACACTCAAGGCCAACGCGGTGATGATCGCGGCGCTTGCCCTGCTCACGACCATGGAGGTGACGACGCTCGGCCAGGCGCTCCGCGCGCTGCGGGTGCCCACAGCCCTCGTCCACCTGATGCTGTTCACGCTGCGCTACATCGATGTGCTCGGAACCGAGTCCCGGCGGCTCAGAACCGCGATGCGCGCGCGCGGCTTTCGACCGGGCACCAACATGCACACGTATCGGAGCTACGGCTACCTCGTGGGCATGATGGTGATCCGTGCGCTCGACCGGTCCGAGCGGATCATGGATGCGATGAAGTGTCGGGGATTTGCCGGACGGTTGCCCCTGCTTGAGACGTTTCGCACCACGGCAGGGGACTGGGTGGCGCTGACCGGCCTCGCGTTCGGCCTCGCGGGACTGCTGGTGTGGGACCTCTCCCTTGCTGTTTGAGCTCCGGGACATATCCTTCGGCTACCCGACCCGCCCCCCGGTTTTGCACGACGCATCGATGACGCTCGATGCGGGGGAGCGGCTTTGCATCACCGGTGCGAACGGTGCGGGCAAGTCGACCCTGTTGTCGATCATGGTGGGGCTGGCGCAGCCCAGCGCGGGCACGGTGACAGCCTTCGGCACACCGCGTCTTGAGGAGGCGGATTTTCACGAGGTCCGCCGCCGCGCCGGTCTGGTGTTTCAGGATCCCGACGACCAGCTCTTCTGCCCCACGGTGCTGGAGGATGTGGCCTTCGGTCCGCTCAATCTCGGCGCCACCCGCGATGAGGCGGTCGAGATCGTCGATCGGACCCTTTCCCGGCTCGGGCTCACCGCGTTCCGGGACCGGGTGACCCACAAGCTTTCGGGCGGGGAGAAACGGCTGATTGCGCTTGCCACGGTGCTCGCGATGGACCCGGAGGTTCTGCTGCTCGACGAACCGACCAACGCGCTCGACGAGGAGAATGCAGAACGGTTGACGGAGATCCTGCTCGGGCTGCCCCAGGCAATGGTGATCGTCAGCCATGACCCGCATTTCCGGCGCAAGCTCGCGACGCGGATCCTGCGGCTGAGCCAGGGCGCGTTAAGCGTGCCTGAGCCCTCATGCCGGAACGCCGTCGCATCTGGCACCTAGGTAACCGGCTCACGGCTCACGGCTCACGGCTCACGGCTCACGGCTCACGGCTCACGGCTCACGGCTC
>JBCBAP010000007.1:65059-91246 GCA_038532435.1 Pseudomonadota bacterium
AAAGAGCGTCCCGGCAATCGTCCTGCACTGTCCACGGAATAGCGCGATAACCTCTCCTTCCGCCCCGCGGACAGCCACGTCATAGATCCCGGTGCGCCCCCGCCGCTCAACCTCTCGCGCCTCGGCCACCAGCCGGGTGCCGACGCGTCCAGGGGCGAGGTAGCTGATGGTGTTCGACTGGGCGACAGCCCGCTGATTGTAGCTGTTGCAGGCAAAGGCAAACGCGGAGTCCGCGAGCAGGAACACATATCCTCCGTGGCAGATCCCGTGCCCGTTTGCGTGAACGGGCTGGACGTTCAGCGCCATCTCCGCCCTGCCCGGGCCGACCGAGATGAGGTCGAGGCCCAGCGACCGGCTCGCCGCATCCTCTGCCCAGAGCGCAGCGGCGCTGCGTTCGGCGATCATCTGGGGGGAGAGGTCTGACATGGGGGCACCCGGCTTGGCTGAGGAATGCGTTGCATAATTTCGACATACGGTCAATTCTTGTAACATATCGCCCGGAGGATCCCCATGAGCCTGATCAATGTCCACAGCTACCTCGCGGGGGCCTGGATCCCGGCGACCGACGCGGGCCGCACCGTGGCCTCTGCCGTCAGCGGCGATCCCATTGCCATCGCAGGCGGCACGACGCCGGACACGGAAGCGATCCGGACCTACGCGCTCGAGACCGGCGGCCCCGCCCTGCGCGCATTCGGATTTCACGACCGGGCCCGGATGCTCAAGGCGCTCGCGCAACTGCTGACAACGCGGAAGGAGGAACTCTACACCCTCTCCACGCTCACCGGCGCGACGCGCAGCGACAGCTGGATCGACATCGATGGCGGCATCGGCACGCTCTTCGCCTTCGCCTCCAAGGGCCGGCGGGAGCTGCCCGACGGACAGACTTATCTGGATGGGGATGTGGAGATGCTGTCCCGGGAGGGCAGCTTCCTCGGGCAGCACATCGCTGTGCCGAAACGGGGCGTGGCCGTGCATATCAACGCCTTCAACTTCCCCGTCTGGGGCATGCTGGAAAAGCTCGCACCCACGCTCCTCGCGGGCGTGCCGATGGTGGTGAAACCCGCAACTGCCACATCCTACGTCGCGGAGGCGTGCGCCCGGATGATGGTGGAAAGCGGCATCCTCCCGGACGGCGCCCTGCAACTCATCTCCGGCGGTGTCGGCGATCTGCTCGATCATCTGGGTCCGCAGGACGTGGTGAGCTTCACCGGTTCTGCCGCCACGGCGCTCGCCCTGCGCAGCACGCCGAACATCCTGTCGAACGCCGTCGGGTTCATTGCGGAACAGGATAGCCTCAATGCCTCCGTCCTTGGGCCAGATGCGGTGCCGGGAACGCCCGAGTTCGACCTTTTCGTCAAGGAGGTCGCGACGGAGATAACGGCCAAGGCCGGGCAGAAATGCACGGCGATACGGCGGATCATGGCTCCTACGGCGCTCCTTGACCCGTTGAGCGACGCCCTGCACGCGCGGCTTGCGACGGTCCGTATCGGTGACCCGGCGATGCGGGAGACGCAGATGGGTGCGCTGGTCTCTGCAGATCAGCTCAACGATGTTCTGGCCTCGGCGGACCGGATCGGGGCCGAAGCGCGCACGCTTCTCGGCGGACGCGACGGGGTGCCGGACCGGGGCGCCTTCCTGCGCCCGCACCTTTACTGCTGCGACGACCCGGACGGGGCCGACGCGGTCCACCGGGTGGAGGCGTTCGGCCCGGTTGCGACGCTGATGCCCTACCGCGACCTTGATCACGCCTGCACGCTTCTCGCCCGCGGGGGCGGCAGCCTGGTCGCCTCGGTGATCACCCACGACCCCGATGTCGCGCGGACCCTCGCCCTTGGCAGTGCTGCGTGGCACGGGCGGATCTATGTGAACGACCGGGACTCGGCGGCGGAGGCGACGGGCCACGGCTCCCCCCTGCCCCATATGATCCACGGCGGGCCGGGCCGCGCGGGCGGTGGGGAGGAGATGGGAGGCATCCGCGGCGTGATGCACTACATGCAGCGCACCGCGATACAGGGCAGCCCGCGCATGATCTCCGCCATCGCGGACACCTGGCTGCCCGGCGCGCCGGTGGCGACAACGCAATCCCATCCGTTCGAACGCAGGTTTGGCGATCTGCATCGGGGACAGACGCTGACGACCGAGGCGCGCACGATCTCCCTTCAGGACATCGAGCACTTCGCCCACTTCACCGGAGATACCTTCTACGCCCACATGGACGAAGAGGCGGCCGCGGCGAACCCGTTTTTCCCCGGACGTGTCGCCCACGGCTACCTGCTTTTGAGCTTCGCCGCCGGTCTGTTCGTTCATCCCGACCCGGGCCCGGTGCTCGCGAACACTGGGCTCAACGGATTGAGCTTTCAGAAGCCTGTGAGCCCCGGCGACGCCCTGCGCGCGCAGCTCACAGTGAAGCGCAAGACGCGGCGCGTCCAGGACTATGGGGAGGTTGCATGGGACGTCCGCCTCACCAATCAGAACGACGAGCAGGTGGCGCGTTACGAGCTCCTCACAATGGTTGCCACCTGACTTGCCACCGCTGCACCGTCGCAATGCGTTACAGAATTCGTTTGCTTCAATTCATTCTGTAACGCATTATCTTCCAAGCACAGGGGAGAATCGAGATGTATGCGCAGGGTCTGATCGGAGCGAAGACCGAGACGGAGGAAACGCCGGAGTTTCTCGCCGCGTTTCAGGCCCGCATCGACGCCGAGGAAAAAATCGAGCCGAAAGATCCGATGCCCGCCGGCTATCGCAAGACCCTTGTCCGGCAGATCGGCCAGCACGCCCATTCGGAGATTGTCGGCATGCTGCCGGAAGGCAACTGGATCACCCGCGCGCCCTCGCTCCGGCGCAAGCTGGCGCTTTTGGCCAAGGTGCAGGACGAGGCTGGGCACGGGCTCTACCTCTATTCCGCCGCCGAAACCCTCGGCGTAAGCCGGGAGGAGATGACCGAGGAACTGCTCTCCGGCCGCGCCAAGTACTCCTCGATCTTCAACTATCCGACGCTGAGCTGGGCTGACATGGGCGCGATCGGATGGCTTGTGGACGGGGCTGCGATCATGAACCAGGTCCCGCTCTGCCGGTGCTCCTACGGTCCCTACGCCCGCGCGATGATCCGCGTCTGCAAGGAGGAGAGCTTTCACCAGCGCCAGGGCTACGAGCTGATGATGACGCTTGCGAGCGGCACCGGGGGTCAGCACGACATGGCGCAGGATGCGCTGAACCGCTGGTGGTGGCCCAGCCTGATGATGTTCGGCCCGCCGGACAGCGACAGCCAGCATTCCGACCAATCCATGAAGTGGAAGATCAAGCGCTTCACCAACGACGAGCTTCGTCAGAAGTTTGTCGATGCGACCGTGCCGCAGGCGGAACGGATCGGCCTCACGGTACCCGATCCGGATCTGCATTGGGACGCGGAGAGGAATGGCGGCAAGGGTGGATATGCCTACGGCGAGATCGACTGGAGCGAGTTCTGGCGGGTGGTCAAGGGCCACGGGCCGATGAACCGCGACCGGGTCGCCGCGCGGCGCAAGGCCTGGGAGGATGGCGCATGGGTACGCGAGGCCGCCCGTGCCCATGCGGCCAAACGCGCCGCTGCCGCCATCGCCGCGGAATAACATGGGCTTGCCCCGGACAGTCGCTGCACTTCAGGGCTGCAGCGCCGACGGTTCAGCGGTCGGGGATCAGCGAGAGCTGCCCGCCGAGGATGGCGACAGCCCACCGGAACAGCAGGGGGTAGCACCAGTGGTTGCTGCGGCACATGCGAAACCGGCCTTTGGGAATTCACCCCGGCTCTCCCGTGTGGGCGAACGTCTTCGCAACCCTTGTCTGACCGACTTTGCCTTTGTCCCCACTCCAACGACGTGGATCCAAATCGTTCATGATCCGGCACTTAAAGTTGGCCACGCCGGGCGTCCCTCGCCTCCGGTGGCGACGGCACAGAAAAGGGAGGTTGTCTGATATGGCATTCAACCGTGCAATGTCCGTGATTGCAGTCCGCGACGTGGTCGCGGCGCGGGACTGGTACGCGCGCATCGGCTTTGCCCCTCACGGCACCTGGGGAGAACCACCAGGCTTCTGCATCGTGCAGCGGGGAGACGTCTCCATCGCGCTCGAACGCTGGACCGGTGAAGGGCCGGTTCCGAAGAAGAACGGGTGGGCCGTCTACATCTATGTCGATGACGCGGATGCCTTCGCCGCGGAGCTCGAGGAGGCCGGGGTGTCGCGCAACGGTCCGATCTACGATTCACCCTGGGGCATGCGCGACAGCGCCTTCGACGACCTTGACGGCCACACCATCGCCTTCGGCCATCCCATGGAGCCGAACCCGAACGGCCCGGGCCTGAGCTCCGACCGGGGGCGCGGCTGATGCAGATCGCGGAAATCAATGTGGCGCGGCGGCGGTACGAGGTCGATGATCCCAGATTTGCCGGGTTCATGGACAATCTTGACCGCATCAACGGTCTTGCCGAACGGTCCCGCGGGTTCGTCTGGCGTCTGAAGAGCGATGCGGACGTGGGTGAGGCGCTCGAAGCGCTCCCGGACGATCCGACGCTCATCGTGAACCTGTCGGTGTGGGAAACCGTGGAAGACCTCGAACGGTTCACCTTCGGCACGATCCACCATCAGATCTACAAGCGGCGCGAGGAGTGGTTTCCCGCGCTCGAAAAACGCCACTTCGCCTTGTGGCGCGTACCCGTCGGCCACCGCCCGGACGTGGCCGAGGCGATGGCGAAGCTGGACCAGATCAACCGGGATGGGCCGTCCGAGGCCGTGTTCGGCTGGGAGGCGCTGCCGAACCTGCGGATGTGGATGGAGAAACGCTGTGGCTGAAGCGACGCCCCTCTGGGAGGTGTTCATCCGCCCCCGCAACGGTCTCGCCCACAAGCATGTGGGCAGCCTGCACGCGGCGGACGAGGTGCTGGCGCTTCAGGCGGCGCGGGATGTCTATACCCGGCGGGAGGAGGGCAATTCGATATGGGTCGTCCGATCCACCCACATCGTGGCGTCAGATCCGGACGCGGCGGAGGAAACCTTCGATCCTGCCGCCGACAAGGTCTATCGCCACCCATCCTTCTACGACATCCCCGACGATGTGGGGCACATGTGATGGACGTCCGGATCAACTACAGTGCGAAGATTGGCGAAAGGTGCGATCATGCTCGATCGTCCTGACCCAACCACCTTTGATGGGTTTGTTGCGCTCGCCGATGATCATCTGATCCTCGGGCACCGCCTTTCGGAGTGGTGCGGCCACGCGCCGATGCTGGAGGAGGACCTGTCGCTCGCCAACATGGCGCTCGATCTGATCGGGCAGGCGCGGGTGCTGTACGCCCACGCGGGCGAAATCGAGGGCGCGGGCCGGACGGAGGATGATCTCGCCTATCTGCGTGACGAGCGCGCCTTTCGCAATTGTCTGCTTGTGGAGCGGCAGAATGGCGATTTCGCGCACACGGTGCTGCGGCAGTTCTACTTCGCAGCGGCCATGGCTCCCTACTGGGCAGCCGCTCAGGCTTCTTCGGACGAGACGCTGCGCGCCCTTGCGGGAAAGGCACGCAAGGAGACTGCCTACCACCTCCGCCACTCTGCCGAGTGGGTCATCCGACTTGGCGACGGAACGGAGGAGAGTGCGGTGCGGATGGCCGATGCGGTCGACAGCTTGCATCCCTACACCGGCGATCTTTTCGAACAGGAAGGGCCGACAGAGGTCTTCCCGGAGCGGACCACGCTTAAGCGCGAGTGGGAGGAGACGGTCGCCCGGGTCTTCTCCGAGGCGGGTCTGACCGTTCCGGACCTGCCCTATCCGCAGATCGGCGGCAGGCAGGGCCTGCACGGAGAGGAGCTGGGCCACATGCTGGCGCAGATGCAGTACCTGCCCCGCGCCCATCCGGGAGCCCGCTGGTGACCGAGATGAGGAGCCAGTCTTCACAAGCCTCGGCCGGACGTCGGACCGGACCGGTGACGGCAACGACCTGTAGCCGGTGCCCCCGATGACCCTTGTCGCCGAAGTCAGCCTGAGGGAGCGGCGGGCGTGGACGGCTGCCGCCGCGGTTCCGGACCCGGAGGTGCCTTGCGTCACCGTCGCAGACCTCGGCATCCTGCGGGCCGTGCGCGAGGTCGATGGCGTGATGGTCGCCTCCGTCAGCCCGACCTACAGCGGCTGCCCGGCGGTGCTTGCCATCGAGCTTGCGGTGGAGGGCGCCCTTCTCGACGCGGGCTTCGATGCAAGGGTCGAGCGGGTCATGTCCCCGCCCTGGACCACCGACTGGATCACGGCGGAAGGACGGGAGAAGCTGCGCGCCTACGGCATCGCCCCCCCGGTCGGGAGCGCGGGGGGCAAGCGGGCCCTTTTCGGGGAGACGTCGGTGCCCTGCCCCCGCTGCGGTGCGCGGGAGACCGAGAAGCTCTCCGAGTTTGGCTCGACAGCCTGCAAGGCCCACTACCGCTGCACGGCCTGCCTTGAGCCCTTCGACTACTTCAAGTGCATCTGATGTGGAGACACCCGATGTCGCATCTCTCTTCGTTGATCCGAACGCTCGCGGACCTGCTGGGCACATTGCTGCCCGGCCGCCCGACGCCGCAGCCGATCCCCGTGCGGGTGAGGCCCCGGCAGGGACCGAGGCAGCGCTAGGCATGGCCCGGTTTCACACTCTGGAGGTTGCGGACGTCGTCCCGACCGGTCGGGACGCGATGGCGGTGAGCTTCGCGGTGCCTCACGCGGCGAGAGACACTTTCGCCTTCCAACCCGGACAATACCTGACCCTGCGTGCGGACATTGCCGGAGCGGACACGCGTCGCTCCTACTCGATCTGCGCCGGAGGTCCGGATCGGCTGACCGTCGGGATCAAGCGCGTGCCCGACGGGCGTTTTTCGACCTGGGCACAGGATCTGCGCCCGGGCGCGCGGATCGACGTTTTGCCACCGGAGGGCCGGTTCGTGCTCGCGCAAGACGCGGGGCGCTCCCTTCTGCTTGTCGCCGCAGGCTCGGGCATCACGCCATGCCTTGCGATCGCTGCGGAGGCTTTGCGCAGGCCAGACCGGCAGGTCACGCTCCTTTACGGCAACCGCAGCACCGCGGATGTGATGTTCAAGCGGGAGGTCGAGGCGCTGAAGGACGCGGCCCCTGACCGGTTCCGTCTGATCCATGTGCTGAGCCGGGAGGCGCAGGATGTGCCTCTTTTGCACGGTCGGATCGACCGGGATCGGATCGAGCGCCTCTGCGCCGGCGGCATTCTGGATGCACGCTCGATCGACACCGCTTTTCTCTGCGGTCCGGGTGGCATGATCTCCGACGTCACCGATGCGCTGACGGCGGCTGGACTGCCCGCGCATGCGATCCGTTCAGAGCGTTTCTCTGCCGACGGTGCGCGTCCCATGCAATTACCGCCCGCGGTTGCGCCACCGGCACACGGCGCGCAGGTTGAGGTCATCCTCGACGGAACCCGGCGCAATCTCACCGTCGACGGCGCATCTGACACGATCCTGTCCGCGGCCACGGAGGCAGGCCTCGACCTTCCGTTCTCCTGCGCCGGGGGCATGTGCTGCACCTGCCGCTGCCGGGTCGTGGAAGGAAGCGCTGCGATGGACGTGAACTATGCGCTGGAGCCATGGGAGGTCGAGGTGGGCTTCGTACTCGCCTGCCAGAGCCGCCCCACATCGGACCGCCTCATCCTCGATTTCGACGCCGCCTGACCCGCGCTGATCCGCCCATGTAAGGGCACATGCCTGTGCTGGACAATTCGCGCCCGTTTGGTAGGAAGCGCGCAGGTTTTGTGACGTGGCGGCATCCCCTGTCCCACGCGGGTGTGGCGCATCCCGGCGCCCAGATCATCAAGAGAGGGACACTTCATGGTCAAAGTTGCGATCAACGGCTTCGGACGGATCGGACGTAACGTGCTGCGCGGCATCATCGAAAGCGGGCGCACCGATATCCAGGTGGTCGCGATCAACGATCTCGGGCCGATCGAGACCAATGTGCACCTGCTCAAGTATGACAGCGTCCACGGAAAATTCCCCGCGACCGTCACCATCGACGGCGATACCTTCGATTGCGGTACCGGCCCGATCCGGGTGACCGCGATCCGCAATCCCGAGGATCTGCCCTGGTCCGATGTGGACGTCGCACTGGAATGCACCGGTATCTTCACCGCGAAGGAAAAGGCGGCGGCACACCTCAAGAACGGATCGAAGAAGGTCCTGATCTCCGCCCCCGGTGCGGGCGCTGACAAGACCATCGTGTTTGGCGTGAACCATGACAGCCTGACGCCCGAGGATCTGGTGGTCTCCAACGCTTCCTGCACGACCAACTGCCTCGCGCCCGTGGCCTACGTGCTGAACAATGCCATCGGGATCGAGAAGGGCTTCATGACCACGATCCACAGCTACACGGGCGACCAGCCAACGCTGGACACGATGCATAAGGATCTTTACCGGGCGCGCGCCGCGGCGATGTCGATGATCCCCACCTCCACCGGGGCTGCGAAAGCCGTCGGGCTCGTGATGCCGGAACTTGCTGGCAAACTGGACGGTGTCGCGATCCGCGTCCCGACACCGAACGTGTCCGTCGTCGATCTCACGTTTGAGGCCAAGCGGGGCACGACAATCGACGAGATCAACGCCGCGATCCGGAGTGCCGCGGACGGCCCGCTGAAGGGTATTCTCGGCTACACGGACGAAAGCCTCGTTTCCATCGACTTCAACCACAATCCCCACTCGTCGGTCTTCCACATGGACCAGACCAAGGTGATGGAGGGGACGATGTGCCGGATCCTGACCTGGTACGACAATGAGTGGGGCTTCTCTAACCGCATGGCGGACACGGCGGTGGCCCTCGCCGCGGCCTGAAATTACTGAGACTTTTGCGAGTCGAAAACGCCGCGCAGTCTATCCTTGCTGCGCGGCGCTTTAAATTTGATGAGAATGCAACATATTCTTTGGAACTTGTTAATGCTCATTTCTCTATATTTTTCATGATGTTCAAGTATTGAAAACGAAAGCGTCGCGTAAATGTAAAGGCATACATCCATGTCCCTAAATTCGTCTTCAAAAGAAACTAATTTTCGAAAGCTGTCACTCGTAAGCACGGGTGGCCTGTGATATAGTGTTAGAAGTTTCCCACACGAACAATAGATGGTCGCGCCGTTTTGGGCATATGCACACAAGCAGAGCGCTGCAAAAGTCAGAACCGGCTCCGAAACCAAGTTTCGGAACCTGTAGTGACCCCGCAGTCATCGGTGTGCAGGCCGTGACGCCCCAAACCCAGAATATGGTCAGGATGGATGCCGAGCCCGATCCCGGGCTCACCGCAGCAGCCGTATCGATCACGATCATGCCGCATCCGTCGAACACGATCCTCGCGACGAGGTTTCCGCTCAATGGCGGTCTCGTGACGCTGAGCTTCGACCAGCCCAAGCACATCTCCCGCGTGTTCCCGCCCGAGGTGGAGGAACTGCTCAGGGAGGTGACACGCCCGGACCGCCCATCGCAGGAAACCCACAGCTTTCCCGGCCTGCAGCTCATCGGATCGGAAGTCTCGACCACCGGGGTGTCCGTCGTGCCAGGGGATGCGCCTGGCTCCCTCCGGGTCGAGCTCATGGCGCTCAAGGGCAATGCGATCGGCCTGTTCCGTCCCGCGCTCTTTTCCGATCAGGTGGTCCAGCGCATGATCGATGAGGCAATCGACGATGCCACCCGGCACGTCTACCTACCCTTGCGAAACTTCGGCGAGGCCATCGACCGCGCCCTTGCCTCAGCCACGACCGGCGATCTTGACCGTCTGCATCGGCAGCTCCTCGCCTTCAAGACTGAGATCGAGGGCGTGTGCTTCAACTTCGAGACCCTGCTGCGCTCCGACCATATCGCGCAGATCGACCTCGAGAAGGGGGCACCGAAGGACCGTCTAAGAGTGATCGGCATCCCAGGCACCTGAGCGACCGCGCTTGTGCAAATCCGGGTGATGGGCGACAAGGCGAAAAGCCGCCTTGATGGATTGCCCCAATGACTGACCTGCCCCGCTCCGTCTCCTTCTCCCTTGCCGGAAAGCGTGCACTCGTGACCGGCGGGTCCCGCGGGATCGGGCTCGGCTGTGCGGCGGCGGTGGCACGGGCGGGCGCGAGGACCACGATTGTCGCGCGAAGCCAGAGCGAGCTTGACGCTGCCGCCGCGGCGCTCTCAGCGGAGGGAACGGACGTCACCGGCATTTCCCTCGATCTGGCGGACCTCGACGCGCTGCGCGCGTTTCTTGATCAGCACGGCCCTTTCGACGTGATTGTGAACTCCGCCGGGGTCGCCCGCCACAGCCCGGTCCGGGACACGAAGGTCGAGGATTTCGACCTCGTGATGGGGCTCAATCTGCGGGCCGCCTACTTCCTGTCCGCGTGGGGCGCAGAAGCAATGCAGGAGGGCGGCTCGATCATCCACATATCCAGCCAGATGGGACATGTTGGCGGTGTCGACCGCGCGGTCTATTGCGCCTCGAAACACGGGCTGGAGGGCATGATCAAGGCTATGGCGCAGGAGTTCGGTCCGCGCGGCATCCGCATCAACTCGGTCTGCCCCACCTTCATCCGCACACCCTTGACCGAACCGACCTTCGCTGATCCGGAAAAAGTCGCCTGGATCAGGTCGAAGATCTATCTCGACCGGATCGGCGAGGTGGAGGACGTGATGGGCGCGGTGGTCTACCTCGCGTCCGACGCGAGCGCACTCGTCACCGGCACGTCGCTGCGAATCGATGGGGGCTGGACGACCGGGTGACGAGAGAGAGTTCCCCGAGATCGATATTGTGTTTCATACCCGTGCGTCTATTCTCGACACGACGAAAGTGACAATGCAGGTGAGCGCGTCGGATCGTGACCTTGGACGAGTCAGCCCTCCGGAACTACCTCGAAAAGCTGTCAACGGCTGACGAGCCTGACGATATCTGGGCGGCCGTATTCGATTTTCTGCATGTTCTGGACTTTGAGAAGATCAGCTATCACGTGATCCCGACGTTCAGTACTGGCGGTGCCATCGACATGACTGTCGCAACTGACGGTTTTTCGGACGAATGGCTCTGCCATTACATTGAAGATCAGCTGCACCTTGTCGATCCGATCCCCGCCTTCGCGCTGCAGTCGACCAAACCCTTCCTCTGGTCGGAGATCGAGAGCCTCACGGAACTGACCAAGCCGGAGAAGTCCTACATCGAGGAGATGATGGATTTCGAAGCCTGCAACGGCCTCGCTGTTCAGGTGTTCGGGCCCAGCGGGCTCAACGGCTATTTCGGCCTCGCCTTCACCCAGAAATCCCGGGTAATCGACCCTCTCGACCTGCATGAGATACAGTGGGTCTGCCAGCTCGCCCATCACCGCTACTGCGACTTCGTCAAAGCCGTTTCCGCCGACGTCACCCTTTCCGCGCGGGAGCGGGAGGTGCTGGAATGGGTCGCGAAGGGCAAGTCGAACAGCGCAATTGCCAAGATCATAGGAGTGTCCATCCATTCGGTGGATGCCTACATGCGCCGGATCTACGCCAAGCTCGGCGTTAACGAGCGTGTCACTGCCGCGATCCGGGGACTCGGATCCGGCCTTATCCACGGGAGCGCGTGAGGAAGTTGACGTAGGGTCAACCAAACCTTAAACTCAAATGAGTTGTGCGTTCGCTCTGCTGGCCCCCGGCCGGTTGTCTTTGTTAGATGGACGAGTTTCATGCGGATTCCAGAAGATCAGGAGTCGCCGACCGAGGAGTCTTTGACCCCCGATCGCATACTCGCCTTCTTTAGACGCATCTGGACCGAGGGGCAGAGGCTCGGCGACGGGGACCCGGTCCCCGTCGACCGGGTGCGCATCCACCGGACGGAGATCCCCCCGCTTAGCCACGACCAGCAGCTCTATCTCAATGTGATGACCGGCTGCGAAGCGAAGACACCCGAGGATGTGCTGGCCAAGCTCGAGCTGTGGCGGCTGATCACCGTGGGATCGCTTAAGACAGAGTCGCTCGACGCGATGGATCAGCTCATCCTGTCGGTCATCGCAGACCTTGAACGAATGCAACCTGAGGAGGGCTGACGGCCTCTCCGCTACTGACATGTTGCCCCAGCCCCTCATTGGTAATATCACTTTACCAATCCAGCGTGAGGGCCAATGCCGTTCCAGAAAATCACACCTGAGCGTGTGTCCGATGCGATAACCCGGCAGATCGAGGCGCTGATCCTGCGGGGCGTGCTGCGCCCGGGGGAACGGCTGCCCTCCGAGCGGGATCTGGCAACTAAACTCGGTGCCTCCCGTCCCTCCGTCCGCGAGGCGCTCGCCGAGCTTGAGCAGCGAGGCCTGCTCGTGACCCGGGCAGGGTCAGGCGCGTTCGTGGCAGATGTCCTCGGCTCAGCCTTCTCGACCCCGCTGATCGAGCTCTTCTCAACCCATGACGAGGCGCTCTTCGACTATCTCACGTTCCGCCGGGACCTCGAGGGGCTCGCCGCAGAGCGCGCGGCCCGGTACGGAACGCCCACGGACCTGCAGGTCATCACCACCGTGTTCGAGAAAATGGAAGCCGCCCATTCCAAGCGTAATCCGGAAACGGAGGCGGGTCTCGACGCGGAATTCCACATGGCGATCGTCGAGGCGGCGCACAACATCGTCATGCTGCACACGATGCGGTCCATGTTTGATCTGCTGAAGCGGGGCGTTTTCTACAACCGTCAGCTCCTGTTCGGCGTGCGCGATACGCGCAGCCTCCTCCTCTCCCATCACCGGCGGATCCACGACGCGATCCTCGCCCGCAATCCGCGGGAGGCGCGGGAGGCGGTAGAGGAACATCTGAGCTATATCGAGACGGCGATGCGGGAACATCGCAGGGTCGATGCGCAGGAGGAAGTGGCGAAACTCCGGTTCGAGCATGCACGGGACAGCCTCTGACCCCACGGTCCTGGTGGTGGACCGTATCGATGCCGCCCGCGTGGCAGCCCTGCATGCCACGCTTGGGCGAAAGGGGCCCTCACCCTCCACCGGTGATCCCCTGCCGCCCTTCTGGCACTGGATCCAGTTCTGGGACGCGCAGCCGCCGGACAGCCTCGGCCGCGATGGGCACCCCGGGACAGGCACCGGCCTGATCCCCGATCTGGGCTTGCCCCGGCGCATGTGGGCGGGGGGCGACGTCCGGTTTCACACACCGCTCGTGATCGGAGAGAGGGCGGAGCGGGAGAGCGAAGTGACCTCCGTCACCCGCAAGACCGGGCGCAGCGGCCCGCTTGGCTTCGTGACACTCACCCACCGGCTGCGTCAGCAGGGCACCCTCTGCGTGACGGAGGTGCAGGATCTCGTCTATCGCGAGGAAGCCCCTGCCGCGGCCGAACCGGGCAGACCGCCGCGCCCGCCGGACCCGGCACCGGAGCAGGCAGACAAAACCCGCCGGCACAGAGCGACCACGACGCAGCTTTTCCGCTATTCCGCCCTCACCTTCAACGGGCACCGGATCCACTATGATCTCGACTATGCCCGCTCCGTCGAAGGCTATGACGGGCTCGTGGTGCACGGCCCGCTCCTCGCCCAGCATTTGATTGACCTGGGGACGGAGATGCTGGGCAGCGTGACACGGTTCCGGTTCCGCGCCCTCGCTCCCGTCATCCACGACCAGCCGTTCGAGGCGCGGGGGCGGAAGACGGACGAAGGTGCCGATCTCTGGATCGCACGAGGAGACGGGGCGCTGGCGATGCGGGCGACCGCAACCTGATCCTCCGAACTAAGAAGACCGCGGTCAGCGCCTTTTTCCCTGCCACACGTCCACACATGTTGCGGTCCGTCTCTTGAGCACGCCCGCTGCCGCGGGCGCGGGAGGGGGGTGGGTGGGGCCACCGCCCGTCAGGGCTAGACCACCCTTTCACCACACGTACCGCCCGCCGGACCGTTCGTCGGCCGCTCACCTGTCACTGCCCCAGATGTGCTGCCACCCGGAACTTCGGAGGCAAGTCCGTCACGCCGGTGACGACCTCCTCGATCACATGACGGGCCGCCTTCTCCGCAATGCCAAAGCTGATCTTGAACCCGCCCGTCGCGGCAAAGAGGCCCGGCGCGTCTGGAACTGCACCGAGCATCGGATCGCGCCCGTTCGCCCGGGGGCGCACCCCCGCCCAGCGTTTGAGCACCTGCGCCTTCCGGATCGCGGGACAGAGCCGCTCCGCCCGGACGCGGGCTTCGTCCAGCTTCTCGTCCGTCCCGGTTGGATCATCATAGTGGCGTTCGCTCGTCGCACCGACCGCGACCCCGCCGGTCGCGTGGGAGATCACGTAGGTGCCATCGCCGTAGAGGATCGGCGTGTCCGCGGGCAGCTCTGCGTCGAGGAGCATGGCCTGCCCCTTTTCACCCCGCCCGGCGCTCTCCCCCAGATGAGGTGCGAGCAGGTCGAAGGCCCCGACACCGTTTGCCACGACGACCGCGTCTGCCCCCTGCCGCGCGCCGTCTACCTCAACCCAACACGGGCCGACCGCCCGCACATCGGCCACCGCGATCGCACCTCCGCGTGCGGCAATTCCAGCAGCGAGCGACCGGCATGTCGCCAGCGGGTCAAGCCGGGCCGACAGGGTGTCGTGAAGCCACCCTTGCGGAGCCGCATCCGGATCCGCCCAGCGGGGTGCAAGATCCGCGGGCACCCTCTCAAGCCTGGCCGCATCGCCCCAGAAGGCAGCGGCGCCGGAGACCCGCTCGTCCGCCAGTGCCGCCCCATGGGGATCCCGGATCGGTTGCAGCCGCCCGACCCGACCGTATCCGGTCGGCAGGCCCGAGACCGCCGCAACCTCCTCCAGCGCCGGGCCCAATGCCAACAGAGCCTCGAGCTGAAACTGTTTCTTGGGGTTCCAGCGGTCCGGGGTGTGCGGGCTCAGGGCACCGATCACGCCGCCGCTCGCCCCCGCACCGGGGACCATCCTGTCAAGAACCCGCACCCGCAGACCCCGGTCGAGGGCCGCCCATGCGCACCAAAGCCCCATGATGCCCGCCCCCACGACGATGATCTCCTGCCCGTCGACCCGGTTTGCCAAGCTCCGCCCCTTTGCTTACGAAGACACCGGGAGGGTTAACCATGGATCACCCGGGGATGCAAAACGCGCGACTGACCTGGCGGGACGGGGCTGTGCCGGTCTCCGCCCGTTTCGACGATCCCTACTATTCGCTGCATGACGGGCTGGCGGAGAGCCGCCATGTGTTCCTCGCTGGCAACGACCTGCCCGCGCGACTGACCGACGGCTTTCGCATCGGCGAACTCGGCTTTGGCACCGGCCTCAATCTGCTGGCCACCATCGCTGCGTGGGAGGCCGTAGGGTGCACGGGCCGCTTCCGGTTCACCAGTTTCGAAGCCTTCCCGCTCGATCCGAAGGACATGACCCGTGCGCTGACCGCCTGGCCCGAGATTGCCGACCTCGCGGACATGCTGGCCCGCGCGTATCGACCCGCCGGTGGGGAACTCTCGGTCGGCCCCGCGGATCTCGACCTTCGGATTGGCGACGCCCGGGAGCTGCTGCCGCGGTGGGAGGGGCGCGCAGATGCATGGTTCCTCGACGGCTTCAGCCCCGCCCGCAACCCGGAGCTCTGGTCTGCCGACCTCCTCCTGCAGGTTGGCAAGCACACGGCGCCGGTCGGCAGCTTCGCCACCTACACCGCCGCGGGTCACGTGCGCCGCGCGCTCGATGCCGCCGGTTTCGCGGTCCGCAAAGTGCCCGGCTTCGCCCACAAACGCGACATGACCCGGGGAACCCTGCGTGACGGTGCCGAAGACGTGACCTGACGGGCGTGTGTCCCGCATCAATCCACGGTAAGATCAGGAAAAAGCATCGGAGACACGACCATGAAGACCTTCGTGACCGGGGCCCTGATCGCCTCGACCATCCTCACCGCCGCCTGCTCCCCCAACCGCACGGGAAGCGAGAGCGTCTATTCCTCCCGGGAGATCGGGCAGGTGACCCGGGTCGAACGCTGCCGCGTCCTCGACGTGCGGGAGATCACCATCCGTGACGAGGAGGAGGGCGGCATCTCGACCATCGTCGGCGCCGTCGGCGGCGGTGCGATCGGCAACGCGGCAGGCAGCCAGATCGGCGGCGGTGCAGGCCGGGACCTCGCCGTGCAGCTCGGTATCCTTGCCGGGGTTGTGCTGGGCGCAGCGGTCGGTGAGCGGTTCGACGATGCCCGCGGAACCCGCACCGGTCTTGAATACTCGGTGATCAGCGGCAACGGGGAAGAGATGGTGATCGCCCAGGAGTTTCTCGATGGAGATCGGGTCGCGAGCATCGGGGAGACCTGCCGCATCCAGACCGCCTATGACGGCTCGGCGCGCATCCTGACCAGCGAGCAGCTTCCCGCCGCGGTAAACGCACCGGCGCAGACCCGCATCATCCAGTGACACGCGGGCAGGCCGCGCACGAAACCTCCATCCGCCCGATGGCAGAGGGGGAAATTGACGCGGTGGCCGCGCTATGGTCCGCGGGCTGGCACGATGGCCATGCGGGCCTCGTGCCCGAAACGCTCACGCGGCTCCGGACGCTGGAGAGCTTTCGCGCGCGGATCGTGAAGGCCCGCGCGCTGACCCGTGTGGCCGTCCGCGGGGAAACGGTGCTCGGGTTTTCCATGGTAAAAGGGGCGGAGCTCTACCAGTTCTACGTCGCGCGGGAGGCGCGGGGGACCGGCCTCGCAGGGCGCTTGATGGCGGATGCGGAGGTGCGAATCCTGGCGGCGGGTCACACCATCGCGTTTCTCAACTGCGCCATCGGGAACGAACGGGCAGCGGGTTTCTATCGCAAGGCCGGATGGTCGCTGGCAGGATCCGAGCCCGCAACGGTCGACACCAGCGAGGGACCCTTCGAGATGTCGATCTGGCGGTTCGAGAAGCGGCTCGCGACGCCGGAGGTCACGACACCTCCAGATCGAACACCATAATCCCGTCGGCTCCTCCAACGCAGAGCGCGCAAAGCCGCCCGCCAAGAGCCACATGGGTGGGATCAACCGCATAGGCCTCAAGCGCCGCACGATCCCGGAACCGGATGATGAAACCGTGGCCAAACCCTTCCGACTTCCCCTCGAAATCGCGGTTCGGACCGACCTCCACCGACTGAACTCCGGAGAGCCCCTGGGCGAAGCGGGCGAGCGACTCCAGCACGTCAACGATGTCATCCGGAGGCGCGTCCGGCAGGAAACGGCAAAAGACGCAATGCACGATCATGGCAGGCTCCCCTCAGTCTGTGCCCGGATCCAGTTTGCCATACGATCTATGGCTCCGGGTGCATAAGCGTCCCGCCCCATCAGCGCGAAACGGACCATGGCGGCCGTGGGCCACTGTTCCACCAGTTGGTAGTTGAAATGGGCCGCGCGCAACAGGGCGTGGGTGGCGTGGGGCAGAACCGCCACCTCCCCGCGGGGTGCGAGCGTGCCATAGAGGGCCGCGTTCTTCGCCGCATTCACGTTGAGGTCCTCCGCCCCCCAGAGCGCCAGCAGCGGGCCCTGAAGCGCCTCAACGTCCGCTGACGCGTCCGCATCGTAGATCCGGCGGACGAAGGCCGCGCGCTCCGGTTCCATGTCCGTGGGCAGGGTTCCCGTCGCTCCGCCGGCGAAGGCACGGTCACTCTCGGCAAGGTTTGCCGCGACCGCGCCCGGGATCTGCGCGGGCGGCATCCCCTCCCGCTCCAGCCGCCGACGCGTGAAGTACGCACCCTGCTCCCGCAGGTTCACGGCAACGCCAACGAGCACCGTGAAACGCGGGGTGGTCGCCTGAGTTGCCGCAGGGACGACCCAGCCCGCCTGAGAAAAGCCCAGAAATCCGAGCCGATCGGCAGCAATGCCGACCTCGTCGCGCAGGTAGCTGTGAGCCGCGACTGTCTCCGCAATGCGGCGGTCGAAAGACTGGTCGAGCCAGTTGCCCGTGCTCCCACCCACACCGGGTTTGTCCCAGGTGAAGACGCCGATTCCCCGGTCCACCAGCGCATTGATCAGCGGCAGATAGCCCGCGTTTCCCCACCTGTCCTGTGGCCCGTCGCCATGGACGATCAAGGCAACCGGCCCGTCAGCAACCGCGTTTGGCAGGATCAGCGTCCCCGCATAGGTTACGCCGTCCGCCCCGAACTGGTGGGCGGAGACACCCTGCCCCGCCGGTATCTCGAGATCGGAGAGACGGTCGAGCAACCACTGGGTCCCGAACCCCAGAAGAACGCATGCGAACACTCCGATGATCCAGCGTCGCATGGGTCCCCCGGAGGCTCGGTGGTTCAGCGTCCGGTGACGCCCGACAGGTTACTCCGCTGCCAATGCACCGGCAGCGGGTTCAACCCGGCAGGCGGAGAACTTGAATTCCGGGATCTTGCCGAACGGGTCGAGCTGCGGGTTGGTCAGCGTGTTTGCCGCCGCCTCCACATAGGCAAAGGGGATGAAGACCATATCCTCGGCCACCGCACGGTCCGCGCGCGCCATGATCTCGATCTCCCCCCGTCGGGTCGTCACCCGGATCGTGTCGCCCGGGGTGACGCCCATGGCCCGCAGGGTGCGCGGGTGGAGCGAGGCGTTCGCCTCCGGTTCGAGCGCGTCGAGCGTGCCGGACCGGCGGGTCATGGAGCCCGTATGCCAGTGTTCCAGCTGCCGTCCGGTCGTCAGGATCATCGGGAAGGTTTCGTCAGGCAGCTCCGCCGGTGGCGTGACCCGCGCTGGCGTGAACTTCGCCCGGCCCGCCCGGCGCGGAAACCCGTCGCCGAACACCACCGCCTGCCCCGGATCGTCATTGCTGAGGCACGGATAGGTCACCGCGTTCTCGTTCTCAAGCCGCTTCCACGTGATGTGGTGGAGGGAGCGCATGGACATCTTCATCTCGTCGAAGACTTCGCGCGGGTCGTCATAGTCCCAGTCGAGGCCTACGCGGTTCGCCAGATCGACGATAATCGCCCAATCCTCCCGCGCCTCGCCCGGTGCATCGACAGCCTTGCGGCCCATCTGCACCTGACGGTTGGTGTTGGTGACGGTCCCCGTCTTCTCCGGCCACGCGGCGGCGGGCAGGATCACGTCGGCGAAATTCGCGGTCTCCGTCAGGAAGATGTCCTGCACCACGAGATGGTCGAGGTGGGCAAGCGCCTTGCGCGCGTGCTCCACATCCGGGTCCGACATGGCCGGGTTTTCACCGAGGATATACATCCCCTTGATCTCACCCCGATACATCGCGTCGATGATCTCGACCACCGTGAGGCCGGGCTGGGGCTCGATCTCCGTCCCCTTCCAGATATGACGGAAGAGCTCGCGCACCTCCTGATCCGCGACGGACTGGTAGTCGGGCAGCACCTGCGGGATGAGCCCCGCGTCGGACGCGCCCTGCACGTTGTTCTGACCGCGAAGCGGGTGGAGCCCGGTGCCCGGCCGCCCCACATGACCGCAAAGAAGCGCGAGGGAGATCAGACAGCGCGCATTGTCCGTGCCATGGATATGCTGGCTGACGCCCATGCCCCAGAAGATCATGCCCGCGGTAGACCGCGCGAACGTGCGTGCCACGGTGCGCAGCGTCTCCGCATCGATGCCGCACAGCTCCGACATACGCTCCGGCGGGAAGGCGCGGATGTGCTCGCGGAACTCGAAGAAGCCTTCGGTAAAGCCCTCGATATACTGCCGGTCGTAGAGCTTCTCTTCCACGATCACGTTCATGATCGCGTTGAGCATGGCAACGTCCGTCCCGGGTCGGAACTGGAGCATGTGGGTCGCGTGACGCTTAAGCCCCTGCCCCCGCGGGTCCATTACGATGAGCTCTCCGCCCCGCTTCGCGAACTGCTTGAAGTAGGTCGCGGCGACGGGGTGGTTCTCCGTCGGGTTGGAGCCGATGACAATCGCCACATCGGCATTTTCGATCTCGTTGAACGTCGCGGTGACAGCGCCGGAGCCCACATTCTCCATGAGCGCCGCGACGGAGGAGGCGTGGCAGAGCCGGGTGCAATGGTCCACGTTGTTGTGCTTGAAGCCCTGACGGATCAGCTTCTGGAAAAGATAGGCCTCTTCGTTGGAGCATTTCGCGGAGCCAAAACCGGCCACCGACTTGCCGCCATAGTAGCTGCGCAGGTCCACCAGCCCCTTGGCGGCAACGTCCAGCGCCTCGTCCCAGCTCGCCTCGCGGAAATGGGTCCAGGGATTGTTCGGATCGACGTTCAGCCCCTTCTCCGGCGCGTCCGCACGGCGGATCAGCGGCTTGGTCAGACGGTGCTTGTGATCGATATAGTCGAACCCAAAGCGGCCCTTTACGCAGAGACGCTGTTCGTTCGCCGGACCGTCCACGCCGTCGACCCACGCGATCTTGTCATCCTTGATCTTGAAGCTGAGCTGGCAACCGACGCCGCAGTAGGGGCAGACCGACTTCACCTCGCGGTCGAAATCCTGGCTGTCTCCGACCTGCGCCTCATCGACGGCGGCGGCAGGCATCAGTGCGCCGGTCGGGCAGGCCTGCACACATTCGCCGCACGCAACGCAGGAAGAGGCACCCATGGGGTCGTTGAAATCGAAGACGATCTCCGCATCGCGTCCGCGCCCGGCCATGCCGATGACGTCGTTCACCTGTACTTCGCGGCAGGCCCGGACGCAGAGGTTGCAGTGGATGCAGGCGTCCAGATTGACCTTCATCGCCACGTGGCTGTCGTCGAGCAGCGGGATCCGGTCCGGTTCGACGGAAGGGAAGCGGCTGTCGGAGACACCCTGCATGTCCGCCATGTCCCAGAACTGGGACGATTTGTCGTGGGCGCTCTCCCGCTCCGGCTGGTCAGCGACGAGCAGTTCCATCACCATCTTGCGCGCCTTGTCAGCACGCTCGGAACCCGTGTGCACAACCATGCCTTCGGTCGGCATGCGCACGCAGGAGGCCGCGAGCGTGCGCTCCCCTTCCACTTCGACCATGCAGGCCCGGCAGTTCCCGTCAGAACGATAGCCCGGCTCGTCCGCATGACACAGGTGCGGGATGCGCGTTCCCTCACGCTTTGCCACCTCCCAGATCGACTCGTCCGGGGTCGCCTCGACTTCGCGACCATCGAGGGTGAACTTCACTGTGTCGGCCATGGCACGCTGTGTCCTCAATCATTCGACCAGCAGACTAAACCATGCGCATGGGTTTGGGGAAATTCGAGAAACGACCGGCGAGGTCGAATTCGCGCCGGATCGGGTTTCCGATGGGAAAACTGTGCCCGGTTGTGGGACCTTGAGTTGGCGGGATCTGCGAGATGCGGAGCGGCGCGCGACGTGCTGAAAGCCGTCGGAATGAACACCCGCGCTGAACGTCGGGAGTAGGCGCTCGGCTTCGGGCAGTTCGGAGGGATCATCGGATTTAGGGACCGCCGGCGAGTTCAAGGCCTCGGAGATGCGGTCTCGCCGGCGTTGGCTTACGGCCTCACCACCGCGCCAGCCGCCTAGCCGAAGAGGCGCGGCTTGAGCTTCAGAAGGGTTTCGCACGTCTCCCGGCTCGCAATTCGCCCCGCATTCACGGCACTCTCGATCGCGCTTGCCTGCACCAGCATACCGATAAGTTCCGGATGTGCGGCAGCGTAGCCGTCACCAAATTCCTCATCGATGGCGGCAATCGCTTCACGCAGGTAGTGCGCGGCGGCGGAGGGGGCGGTTGCTTTGGTCGTGTCGAGCATGGTCGGAGACATGGGCCGCCCCGTCCGTTTGGCAAGGGGTCACTGCGGCTGGGTGCTGAGCATCGCCGGGCGCTTGGCAAACGCGTCGTACCAAGTTGCGAGGCCCGGATGGCCGCCCCGCCAGTCCCAATCCGGCATACGGAAGTCAAGATAGCCGAGCGCCGCGGCAACCCCGAGCACACCCATGTCGACTGGCCCGGCCAGATGGGACAGCCAGCGCGCCTCCAGCGCCTGCAACGCGCGGGAGATCTTGTCCCTTTGCGCCGAAACCCAGGCGTCGGAGCGTTCACCTTCCTCCCGGCAGCGCCCCTCATAGATGACGAGCACGGCGGCCTCCATCATCCCGTCCGCCGTCGCCTCCAGCGTCAAGGTCGACCAGAGCGCGGGACCCGTCGGATAGAGCCCGCCATCCCACAAGTCATTGAGATACCGACAGATGACCCGGCTGTCATAGAGCGCGGGCATGGAGTCCTGGATAAGGCAGGGGATCTTTCCCAGCGGGTTTTCGGCGAGTGGCATGGACCCGGGCGCGACCGGATTGCCCAGCGCGGGGATGATCTCCACCAGCTCGGTCCTCTCGAGCTCTGCGATCAGAAGTTTCACCTTGCGGCAGAAAGGGGATGCCGCCCCGTCGTAAAGTTTCATGTCAGGCCCGCTGCGGCAGTCTGGTCAGCCGGAACCGCCCGAGCGCCCTGGCGTCGACCCGGAACCCCGGGCCATCGGCACCGAAACGGACATCCCGCGTCCAAGCGACATGGCCGTCGCCGCGCATGCCGTCCGCGGTCTTGCCCGCATCCGCGGCAAGACCTTCAGGCAGGTCATCGAGGGTGCGTTCATGGCGCTCCGGCTGCGCCCGTGCCTGTCGACGGGAGAGTGCATAGGCCGCCCCGGCAACGGCGGCGTAGCTGAGGGCCGTGACGACGATGGGTGCGGGCATGAACATCTCCTTCGACTGATTTACTTAGGGTCAATGTAAGTCGCGGCCGCCCCGGTCACAATGGCGGCTCGAGCATGAGCTGGCCGAGCGCCTCCCGCTCCGCCCCGACGCTGGCAGGGATCGCCGTTGCGGCGCCGCGCCGGGCGCCATCCTCCTTGTTCTGGTTCAGCTTCCAGGTTCCAGCTACATCCTCGATGTGAAGCGCGACGGGAACGATCATGCGCATCATGCGCGCGATGCTCTCTTCGGTCATCTTCCCCATCGTCCAGGGGCACTTGTCGAGCGCCTCCTCGAACCGGGCGGAAAGGCGTTCGAGATGGGGGCGCAACGCCTCAACCGGCAAGACCTCGACCCGCCCGCGCAGATGCACGGCCACATAGTTCCAGGTGGGCACCTGTTCCGGAGCACCGTACCAGTCCGGCGAGACGTAGCCGTCCGGCCCCACGACGGCCAGCAACGCCGCCGCACCGTCGCAGCGCAAGATCGGGTTGGAGCGGGTCAGATGCATCTCCGCCACCGCACCGGTGTCGGACAGAATGAACGGGATGTGCGACGCCAGCGGCCCATCCGGCCCTGCAAGCGTCAGAAGTCCGAACCCCCGCTCCGCCGCGAAGGCGAGGTTGCGGGTCCGGTCGGGCTTCCGAAAGGCTGGATTGCTGTGCATCTGCGGCTCCTTCAGCCGTCAGATTGCAGGGCGGTTCCGACCGGTCAACGAAAGTATTGTCGGGATACGCGCTTAGTCTTCGTCGACCGCATGCTTGCGGAACAGCGGAAACTGCGTGGCGATGAAGACGAAGGTCAGGATCATCTGGCCGAACGTGTCGAGCCAGACCCAGGTCGCCTCGGACATGCCGCGCCACACGATCTCGTTGAGCACCGCCATGAAGGCGAAAAAGAGCGTGAAGTTCCGGGTGAAGAGCATCCAGCCCTCATCCGTGAGCGGCATCATCTCGCCCATCAGGTACTTCAGATAGCTGCGCCCCTGCAGCCAGAGCCCGATGCCGAGGACGAAGGCAAAGAGGCCGTAGACGACTGTTGGGCGCATCTTCGTGAACGTGTCGTCGTTGAGCCAGACCGTGAGCCCGCCGAACACGACCACGATGATCGCGGTGAACACCGCCATGCGCGGCAGCGTCCGCGTCATCCCCCAGCTGATCGCGAGGCTCAGAAGCAGGAGCGGGACGAAGATGATGGTGGCCGCCACAACGCCAGCATACTCCGTGCCGAGGATGGTCACCGGCGCGTCGGCAAATCGCTGATAGGCGAAGAAATAGGCCACGACCGGGCCGATCTCGAGAGCCAGCTTCACGAAGGGATTGAGTTGTTTCTCAGCCATCTATCCGCCTACCTGTACCAAAACCGCGCCCGCAGCTATGAGCGCCATGAGGCCCGCGCGCAAGGGGCCAACGGGCTCTTTCAGGATCGCCCAGCCGATCAGGGCGGCAAAAACCGTAGAGGTTTCCCGCAGGACGGCAGCCTCGCCCACCGCACCCAACCGTGTGGCGAGCATGGCCGCCCCGAAGCTCACGAATCCAAGGCAGCCGCCGATCCAGCCACGGAACAGGAGCACCCGCGGATCAGGCCGGGGCGACATCCGACGCCAGCGGCGGAGGGCGATCCAGGGAAAGAGGAGCAGTCCGTCCACGACGAAGAACCACACGAGGAACTGGAACGGGTCCGGCGTCGCCCGGATCCCGTAGGCGTCATAGGTCGTGTAAATCGCGGTCATCACGCCGGTGAGGGCGGCGAAGATCAGACCCGCCTGAAGCGCCGCGCGCCCGACCGACGCGGACCGGAGGTTTACGCCCGCAAGCGCGAAGATCGCGCCTGAAAGCACCGCGACGCCGAGCCATTGCAGGGGCTCGAACTGTTCCCCGAACACGATACCCGCGAACACGACCGTGATGAGCGGCGCAAGGCCCCGGACGACCGGATAGACGACCGTGTAGGCTGCCCGCGAATAGGCCATGCCCATGAACCCCTTGTAGATCGCGTGGATCACGAACACGCCCACAAGGATGAGCGCCAATTCCGCATCCGGCAGCGGCCAGAGGAGAAGCGCAAAAGGCAACGCCATCAGTCCGTAGCTGATGTCGATCGCGCCGCGCATGAGCCACGGATCGTACCGCCCCTTTTGCAGCGCGCCGAAAAGCGCATGCGCGACTGCGGACATGAGAGCAAGACCCGCAGCCACCAGAGGTGCCGCGTCGGTGCCCTCGACGGACGCGACCCAACCGCTCAACACACGAAACGTCCCAGAAAGGTCACTGGTCCGGCTTCACCAGGGGAGATAACAGGACACAGAGCTTGCCACGCCAACCGACCCATCTTCTTTCCTCGATTGTCCCTGTCGGGGCGTCTGATTTCCGGATGTCACGGGCGGTTAGCGCCTAGGCATCCGCGCCGGTGAGCGCGCGGGCAAATTCCTCCGGTTCGAAGGGCTGCAGATCGTCGATCCCCTCGCCCACACCAACCGCGTGTATCGGCAGGCCGAACTTGTTGGCCAGCGCGACGAGCACCCCGCCCTTCGCTGTCCCGTCGAGCTTCGTCATCACGAGGCCGGAGACATCCGCAATCTTCTGGAAGATCTCGACCTGGCTGAGCGCATTCTGGCCCGTCGTTGCATCGAGCACGAGGAGCGTGTTGTGAGGTGCGTCGGGGTCCTTCTTCCGGATCACGCGGACGATCTTTGCAAGCTCTTCCATCAGATCCTGACGGTTATGGAGGCGACCCGCGGTGTCGATCATCAGAAGGTCGGCCCCTTCCGCCTCCGCCTTTGTCATCGCCTCGAACGCGAGGGAGGCGGGATCGGACCCTTCAGGCGCGGTAAGCACGGGAACACCCGCACGGTCACCCCAGACCTGCAGTTGCTCTACTGCCGCCGCGCGAAACGTGTCGCCCGCGGCGATCACCACCGATTTGCCTGCTGCCTTGAACTGGCTCGCAAGCTTGCCGATTGTCGTTGTCTTGCCCGAACCGTTCACGCCGACGACGAGAACCACCTGGGGCCGCTTGGGGTAGAGCGGCATGGGGCGGGCGACCGGCTCAAGGATCTTTCCCACCTCGTCGGCCAGCAACGCCTTGATGTCGGACGCGGAGAGGCGCCGCCCGAACCGGCCTTCCGCCATGTTTGCCGTGACCTTAAGAGCGGTGTCCACGCCCATGTCGGCCGTGATCAGCAACTCCTCGAGACTTTCGAGCATCGCATCGTCAAGCTCCCGCCGTGCCTCCGGCGGCGCGGTGCGGCCGAGCGCGCGGGCAAAGAAACCGGGACGTTTCACAGCGGGTTCCGGCTCGGCAACCGGCGGCGCGGCCGGTGCGGGGCGCGTTGCAGGGGCGACGGCCACCTCCGCTGCGGGTTTGGGCTCTGGCTCTGGCTCTGGCTCTCGCTCTGGCTCTGGCTCTGGAGCGAGCTGCGGTTCCGGCTCCGCCGCGACAACGGGCTCCAAGGCACGCTCCGGCTCGGGTTCCGGGTCGGCGACGGGCTCGACTGATGCCTCGGCGATCGGCTCCGGTGGGACAACTTCGGCAGGGCTCGGCGCCTCGGGGGCGCGCTCGGGCACCGGATCGGGTGCTCGGACGGGATCCTGCTCGGGCGCGTCATAGACCGGCGCTTCCTCGATGATCGCATCGAGCCCTTCCTCCAGCT
>JBCBAP010000008.1:0-89090 GCA_038532435.1 Pseudomonadota bacterium
TTTGATTACCCCGGCAAGATGGCTACAGAACTCAAAGACTTCATCTCGAATCAGAGAAAGACATCTCTGAAACGCGGTCCGGTGGCCGTTTTATTCTGTGAAGACACGACAGATATCGCCCCGACATTGGCTCATCATCAACGTCAGGGCTTTCCGAACATTCTGTTAATTGGCGCGGATACTTCCGGGATCGATCATCTGGAACAATCTGGCGTTGTGCGGATCGCTCATCCCATCACGACAAGGATCGATGCGATCGACGTGCTCAACAGGCTTCTGCCGCTCTTCGCCGACCGCTGGGTCTATGCTGGGTTCAACGCGGAGTATCTGTTCTACCCGTTCTGCGAATCGCGGACCGTCATGGACCTGACCGCCTTTCTGACAGAGGAACGGCGGGACGCGGCATTTACCTATGCCATCGACCTCTATGCCGCGGATCTGGGGCGGAACCCGAACGGTGTGTCGCGGTCCACCGCGCACTTCGACACATCGGGCTACTACGGCTTTCAGCGCTACGCGAACGGGGAGGCGCTGGAGCGACAGTTCGACATCTATGGCGGGCTCGGCTGGCGGTTCGAGGAATTCATCCCGTGGGAGCGGCGGCGCATCGACCGGGTGAGCCTCTTTCGCGCGCAGCCGGGCCTCAGCATGGGTGAGGACTGGACGCTGAATACGGCGGAGATGAACACCCTGTCCTGCCCATGGCACCATAATGTCACCGTGGCGGTCGCATCCTTCCGGGTGGCCAAGTCGCTCAAGCGCAATCCAGGCTCGATGTACGAGATCGACAGCTTCCTCTGGCCCCGGTCGGAGCGGTTCGCTTGGACCTCCCAGCAGTTGATGGAACTGGGGATGATCGAACCCGGCCAGTGGGTGTGACGCACCGCTGAGGGCGCGCTGTCTTCGTATCGTTACATGTTGCCGCTTGCGCGGTAGAGCAGCTTCACGCCATCCTCGGATGAACCGACCGAGGACATCCCCAATGCCTATCCGCGCCTGTATTTTCGACGCCTACGGCACGCTTTTTGATGTTGCCGCCGCCGCGCGGGAGGCTGCGGCGGAGCCGGACCGGGAGGCGTTCGCAGCCAAATGGCCGGCCGTCGCGCGGGACTGGCGGTTGAAGCAGCTCCAGTACACCTGGCTAAGGGCGACTGCCGGGAAACATGCGGACTTCTGGGATGTGACGCGGGACGGGCTCGACTACGCGCTCGACGCGGCGGGGCTCGCCGCTCCAGACCTGCGGAAGCGGCTGCTCGCGCTCTATTGGGAGCTTTCCGCTTATCCGGAGGTTCCGGAGATGCTGGCGAAACTCAAGTCCGCGGGCTTCGAAACCGGCATCCTGTCCAACGGCTCGCCCGAGATGCTGGAGGGCGCGGTGAAATCCGCAGGGATCGGCCCAAGCCTCGATGAGGTGCTGAGCGTCGAGAGCGTGGGCATCTTCAAGCCTCATCCGTCGGTCTACGACATGGTCGGGACCCGGTTCGGGACGGCGCCGGACGAGGTCGTCTTCGTCTCCTCCAACGGATGGGATGCGGCCGCCGCAGCGGGCTACGGGTTCCACACGGTGTGGGTCAACCGGGCAGGCGAGCCGATGGACCGGCTCTGGGCCGAGCCCGGTCACGTGATGTCCGACCTGACCGGCATTCCCGACCTGGCGGAGGCGCTGTCATGAGCCCGGACATGGATCGCTTCACCACCTCCGACGGTTTGTCCCTCGCCTATGCGGATCAGGGCGCAGGGCTGCCGGTGCTCTGCCTTCCCGGGCTGACCCGAAACAGCGCGGATTTCGACCCGCTGGTGCGGTTGACCGGGCAGGATGTCCGGTTGATCCGGCTCGATCCGCGGGGGCGCGGCGCGTCCGAGTACGCGGCGGACTTCGCGACCTATGCCGTCCCGGTTGAGGCGCGGGATGCGCTCGAACTGCTGGATCATCTTGGGATCGAGGATGGAGTCATCATCGGCAGTTCGCGGGGCGGGCTCCTGGCAATGACCCTCGCGGCGACCGCGCCGCAGCGGCTGCGCGGCGTGCTGCTCAACGATGTGGGGCCGGTGCTCGAACCCGTCGGCCTGGAGGTCATCATGGCCTATCTCGGCAAGCCCCCCGTCAGCCGCACCTTGGCCGAGGAAGGGGCGCGCCTTGCCACGGCGCTGGCCGCCGAGTTCCCGGGCGTGAGCGCTGATGTCTGGACACAGAAGGCCGCGAACGGCCTCACCGAAACGCCGGACGGGCTGGAGCTGCGCTACGATCCGCGGCTGCGGGACGCGGTCCTGGCGCAGGCGGACCTGCCCATCCCGGACCTCTGGCCGCTGTTCGGCACCCTCGCGGGGCGACCGGTCGCGGCGCTGCGCGGCGCGAACTCCACGCTCCTGTCAGAGCAGACGTTCGCGGAGATGGCGCGCCATCTGCCGGACATGGCGGCGGTGACGGTGCCCGACCGGGGCCACATCCCCTTCCTCGACGAACCCGAAAGCACGTCCGCCATTGACGCACTGCTGGAGCGCTGCCGATGAGCACCATCGACAAGATCCGCGCCGCCGCCCGCGCCATCGACGGCCACGTGCTGCGCACACCCGTCCTTTCCGATCCAGCGCTCGACGAAATCGCGGGACGGCGGGTCTGGGTGAAGGCCGAATGCCTGCAATACACCGGCAGCTTCAAGGCGCGCGGGGCGTGGAACGCCCTGTCGCAGATGATGCCGGAAGATCGCAAGCGGGGCGTCGTCGCCTTTTCCTCCGGCAACCATGCGCAAGGCGTCGCTCGTGCCGCCCGCGCTTTTGGCGCACCGGCAGTGATCCTCATGCCGGAAGACGCGCCGGAGACAAAGATCGACAACACGCGGGCGCTTGGCGCGGAGGTCGTGCTCTTTGATCGGGAGAGTGCGGATCGGGACGCGATCGGGGCGGAGCTTTCCCAAACTCGTGGCCTGACCCTCGTCAAACCCTTCGACGACCCCAACGTGATCGCAGGTCAGGGGACGACCGGGCTGGAACTCGCCGCCCAGGCGCAGGCGCTCGGCATCGACTCTGCCGATGTGGCGGTTTGCTGTGGTGGCGGTGGCCTGACCGCGGGAATCGCGGTCGCGCTCGCTGCGGAGGCGCCCGACCTTCGCGTGCGTCCGGTGGAGCCCGAGGGTTTCGACGATGTTGCCCGGTCCCTCGCCCACGGGCAGATCCTGCGCAACGAACGGCGCAGCGGCTCGATCTGCGATGCCATTCTGACCGACGCGCCCGGTGCGCTGACCTGGCCGCTCCTGTCCCGCCACTGCGCGCCGGGGGTGGTGGTGCGGGATGAGGAGTGCCTGCGCGCCATGGGGCTCGCCCTCACGCGGCTCAACGTGGTCATCGAACCGGGGGGTGCCGCGGGGCTCGCCGCGGCACTCTTTCACCCCGAGGCATTCTCCGGCCCGGACGTCATTGCGGTGGCGACGGGTGGAAACGCGGACCGGGAGATGATCGCCCGGGCGCTCGACACGCTGTGACATTTTCCTTGCCCGGGGCCGCACGCTCCCGCACCCTGCCCCCACACGGGAGCCATAGGGAGACGGCACATGTCACTGCTCAACATGCTCATGAACGCGCAGAACGGTAACGGGCTCGCGACGCTGGCGGATCAGTTCGGCGTGCCCCAGGACAAGGTCAGCGCCATTGCCGGCATGCTGGCACCCACCGTGGGTGCCGCGGCGAAGGAGCAGGCCAACAGCGGCAATCTCGACAGTCTGCTCGGCACGCTGCAGGGCGAAGGGGCAGCCCACTTCCTCGAAGATCCCACCGCAGCAGCGGACGGCGCGGGGCGGGATCAGGGGGCTGCGTTCCTGCAGAACCTCATGGGAAGTGCCGAAGGAACCGAAGCGCTCGCCCAAGAGGCGGCTGACCGGGCCGGGGTCGAACCCGGTCAGGCCCAGGATATCATGTCCGCGCTCGGTGCGATGCTGCAGGGGGGTATGCAGCAGCAGATGCCGGACGACGCGATCGCCAACCTTATGGGCGGCGGCTCCGACGGCGGTGGCAGCGGCGGGATCATGGGCATGATCTCCGGCCTGCTCGGTGGCGGGGGCCAGTCGGGCGGGGAGAGCCCGCTTACCATGCTCAACAACATGCTCGACGCGGATGGCGACGGGTCCGCCGTGGACGACATCCTCGGCAAGATCCTCAAGCGGTAGCGCGGGCTGGCTGGCCTGCGCCTCCGGCGGGGATATTTTCAGCCAGAAGAAGGGGCCTTTGGTAGGGATCAAGCAGGGACGGAGGGGCCGGTTTCCCGATCTCAGCCGTCCATGCGGATTGCCGCGTTCTTCGGGTCATAGGGGCTTTCGGACACGACCTGCGCCGGGTAGGTTCCGCCGAGGATACGAACCTCGAGCGTCGTGCCGGGCTCCGCCAGGTCGGGTTTGACATAACCGATGCCGATCTGTTTTTCGAACGCGACCGAATAGCCCCCTGAGGTGAGACGGCCCACGACAGTGCCGTCCCGGAGCAACGCCTCGCGGCCCCACGGATCCGCATCGTCCGGTCCGTCGATGAGCACGGTCACGCATGTTGCGCGGATGCCCGTGGCCTCCATCGCCGCTTTCCCGCGGAAGTCCTTGGTCAGATCAACGAACCGGTCGAGACCGCTTTCGAGCGGCGTCGCATCCCGCCCCAGATCGGAGCCGAAGGCGCGGTAGCTCTTTTCCTGCCGCAACCAGTTCTGCGCGCGGGCACCGACCGGTGTGAGCCCGTGGGCCCTGCCCGCCTCCATCAGCCGATCGAAGAGGTGGTTCTGCATCTCCATCGGGTGGTGCAACTCCCAGCCCAGCTCGCCCGTGTAGGCAACCCGGATCGCGAGCGTCGGCACCATTCCGAGATCAATCTTGCGGGCCGAAAGCCAGGGAAAGCCCGCGCACGAAAGCTCCGCCGCAGGATCTTGAGCCACGACGAGGTCCCGAAGGATGTCCCGCGACTTCGGACCGGCCAGGGCGAAGACACCATACTGGGAGGTGACATTGGTGAGGTACATGGAGCCGAAAGTCGCCATCTTCTCCTGCACCATCTTTGCCAGATAGTCGCTGTCATAGGCTTCCGCGGCACCGGCGGTGACGAGGTAAAAGACATCCTCCTCTTGCCGCACGATCGTCAGTTCCGTGCGGACCGTGCCCGCGTCCGTGAGCGCGTAGGTCAGGTTGATCCGGCCGACCTTCGGCAGGCGGTTGCAGGTGAGCCAGTCGAGAAATGGCGTCGCTCCCGGCCCGGTCAGCACATGCTTGGTGAAGGCGGAGGCGTCGATGAGGCCTGCGGCGTCCCGCACCGCCCTTGCCTCCGCGACCGCGTGGTCCCACCAGCCTCCGCGGCGGAAGGAGCGGCTGTCATGGTCGCTGAACCCGTCCGGGGCGAAATAATTCGGACGCTCCCACCCGTTGACCTGACCGAACTGCGCGCCAAGGGACTTCATCCGGTCATAGCAGGGCGCGGTTTTCAGGGGGCGGGCAGCGGGGCGTTCCTCATCCGGGTGATGGAGGATGTAGACATGCTCGTAGGCCTCCTGGTTTTTCACGGCGGCATACTCGCGGTTGACCCAAGGGCCGTAGCGCCGCGGGTCGAGGGACCACATGTCGATCTCCGCCTCGCCCTCGGTCATGACCTGGGCAAGATAGTGTCCGGTGCCGCCTGCCGCGGTGATGCCAAAGGAAAAGCCTTCCGCGAACCAGAAATTCCTCACCCCCGGGGCCTCGCCCACCAGCGGGTTGCCGTCAGGGGTGTAGCAGATGGGACCGTTGAAGTCGTCCTTAAGGCCCGCCGTTTCCGACGACGGGATGCGGTGGATCATGGACATGTATTCCTCTTCGATCCGTTCCAGATCGAGGGGCAGCAGGTCCGCGCGGAAGCTGTCGGGGACGCCGAATTTTGCCCAGGGCGGGGCGTTCCGCTCGTAGGGGCCAAGGATCCAGCCGCCGCGCTCCTCGCGCACGTACCATTTCGCGTCCGCGTCGCGGAGCACCGGGTGCTCACCGTTCTCCTTGCGCCACTCCTGCAGGGCCGGGTCGGGCTCGGTGACGATGTACTGATGCTCCACGGGCATCGCCGGGATGTAGAGGCCGAGCAGCCCGGCGGTGCGCTGTGCGTGATTGCCGGAGGCGGTGACCACATGTTCGCAGGTGATGTCGAAGCGTTCGTCGGAGGGGACGAGGTTCCCCCCCTTCTCCACCATCCGCACGCAGTGCACGATCCACTCATCGCCCTTGCGCGTGAAGCCGTCGACCTGGGCGCGCCGGATGACCTCGACCCCGCGCAGGCGCGCCCCCTTTGCCATCGCCTGGGTGACATCCGCGGGATTAATGTAGCCGTCGGTGGGATGATAGATCGCTCCGACGAGGTCGTCCGTGCGCACGAGCGGGTAGCGATCCTTGATCTGGTCCGGCGTGAGCCATTCATGGGGAATGCCGACGGTTTCCGCGGTGCTGGCGTAGAGCCGGTATTCATCCATCCGCGCCTCGGTCTGGGCCATGCGCAGGTTGCCAACGACGGAGAAGCCCGGGTTGAGTCCCGTCTCCGCCTCCAACTCCTTGTAGAATTTCACGGAATAGTCGTGAATGTGACTGACGGCGTAGGACATGTTGAAGAGCGGCAGGAGCCCCGCCGCGTGCCAGGTCGAGCCCGAGGTGAGCTCGTCCCGCTCCAGCAGCACGACGTCCGACCACCCCGCCTTCGCCAGGTGATAGGCGATGGAGGTGCCGACCGCGCCTCCTCCGACAACGACCGCGCGCGCATGGGTTCTCATCAGCTCAATCCCTCTTCGTAGACCGTGGAGCCCTTTCTAGCGCGGATCCCCCGCGCCCGCGCGGTCCCCGCGACGGAGCGGGGTGGAATTGCGACCTGTGGCGCGGCGGGACGCTTTGCGAGCGCGCCGGCGCGAGATGTGCCGGAGGGGCACGGGTGCGGATCGGACCTTCGCCTTCGCCGTTGCCGTTGCCGTTGCCGTTGCCGTTGCCGTTGCCGTTGCCGTTGAAGTCTTCTTGAGTGCGGCAGAAAGGTACCGAATAGGTCTGCGTTGCCCGGTCGCGGAACGCACCACCCGAGCGGGACCTGAAGGTTCCTGGGGACGCATCTCCCTCACTTCATTGGCTGCGCTTTTGGGTGTCAACGCAGTGCCAACCCAAGACGCGGGCTTGAGGCATAGATCGCAACGATCCGACCGCGGGCACCATCCATCGGCTGCGATGCGGTTTGCCGTGGCAACATGCCTGAGAAACCACGCGGAACGCTGCGCTCTGACCATCCCGTAGGCCAGCCTAAAGCGAGCGGTGAGCACGCGCCTGCCCCGGCGTTCCCGCGCTTTGATCACCTGCGCAGGTTCCTCAGCCCGGGCTTGTTCGTCATAGATCGAGCACTCTGCAGGACGACTTGGCGGGGCCCCACACAGCCCCTCCAAACCGGACGGCAGCTAAAACCGGTCAACCCTGGACAGGAGTATCCGCTTCACCCGAGCGACCCAAGAAAACCAACGCCCGGATCAGGTGCGAGCACATGCAACCCCTTAGACAGAGCAATCATGCCCCACCCTCGCTTGCCACCCCACCGGCAAGACACTAGGTCCAAGACAACCCATCAGGAGGCCCAGATGACCAACCCGCTTCTCGCTGACTTCGACCGTGCCTTCGGCCTGCCCCCCTTCGATACCATCGCCATCGAGCACTACCGCCCGGCGTTCGACGCTGCGCTCGATGAGGCTCGCGCAAACGCCCGTGCCATCGCCGACGACCCGACGCCTGCGACCTTCTCCAACACCATCGAGGCGCTGGAGCGGTCGGAGCGGACACTCGACCGGGTCGCGGCCGTCTTCTTTAATATCTCCGGAACGGACGCGACCCCGGAGGTTGAGGAAATCATGCGGGAGGTGTCGCCGAAGCTCGCCGCCTTCAGCTCCGAGATCCTGATGGATCCCAGGCTTTTCGCTCGCGTCGACGCTGTCTTTGCGGCACGCGACAGTCTGGATCTCACGTCGGAACAGGCGCGGGTGCTCGACCTCTACCACCGCATGTTCGTTCGCGCGGGTGCGCAGCTCGCTGAAAGCGACAAGTCGCGTTTGGCAGAGATCATGGAGCGGCTCGCGACCCTCGGCACCGCCTTCGGCCAGAACCTGCTCGCCGATGAGCGCGATTGGTTCATGGAACTGCGCGAGGATGACCTCGCCGGTCTGCCCCGGGACGTCATCGCGTCCGCCCGCGCCGCGGAGGAGCGGGAGAAAGAGGGCTACATGATCACCCTTTCCCGCTCGCTCATCGTGCCGTTCCTGCAATTCTCAACCCGGCGCGACCTGCGCGAGCGCGCGTTCAGGGCCTGGGCGGCGCGTGGCGAAAATGGTGGAGAAACGGACAACCGGGCGATCGTGGCGGAAACGCTGGCCCTGCGCGAGGAACGGGCAAGGCTCTTGGGCTACCCGGACTTCGCGAGCTTCAAGCTCGACAAGGAAATGGCGAAGACCCCGGACGCGGTCCGCGACCTTCTCACCCGCGTCTGGGAACCGGCCAAGGCTGCGGCCACCCGCGACGCGGCGAAGCTCGAGGCGATCATCGCCGGCGAAGGCGCCAATCATCCGCTCGCGCCATGGGACTGGCGGCACTACGCGGAAAAACTGCGCAAGGCCGAGCACGACCTCGATGATGCCGAGATCAAACCCTACTTCCAGCTCGACCGCATGATCGAGGCGGCGTTCGATGTGGCAAACCGCCTTTTTGGTCTGAGCTTCACCGCTGTCGATGCAGCGCTTCACCATCCGGAGGCGCGGGCCTGGGAGGTGCGCAAGGGCGACCGGCATATCGGGCTGTTCATCGGCGATTACTTCGCCCGCCCGACGAAACGCTCCGGCGCGTGGATGTCGGGCTTCAGGTCCCAGCGCAAGCTCGACGGCGACGTGCGCCCGATTGTGATCAACGTCTGCAACTTCGCAAAGGGCGATCCGGCGCTGCTCACCTTCGACGATGCGCGCACGCTTTTTCACGAGTTCGGCCACGCGCTCCACGGGCTCCTGTCTGACGTGACCTACCCGATGGTTTCCGGCACATCCGTTGCGCGGGACTTCGTGGAGCTTCCAAGCCAGCTCTACGAACATTGGCTGAGCGAACCCGCTGTTCTGCGCGAGTATGCCCGTCACTATAAGACCGATGCGCCGATCCCACAGGATCTGCTCGACCGCCTGCTCGCGGCGGAGAACTTCGACCAGGGCTTCGCGACCGTCGAATACACCGCCTCCGCCCTCGTCGATCTGGCCTTCCACACCGGCCCTGCCCCGGCCGATCCAATGGAGAAACAGGCGGATGTCCTCGCAGAGCTCGGCATGCCCGACGCGATCACTATGCGCCACGCGACACCGCACTTCGCCCATGTCTTCACCGGCGACGGCTACTCCTCGGGCTACTACAGCTACATGTGGTCGGAAGTGATGGATGCGGACGCCTTCGAGGCTTTCAAGGAAACCGGCGATCCTTTCGACCCCGCCACCGCCGCAAAGCTCGAAGAACATATCTATTCCGCAGGGGGCGCCACGGATCCGGCAGAGCTCTATACGCGCTTCCGCGGCAGTCTCCCGGAAGTAGATGCCCTCCTCAAGGGCCGAGGCCTCGCTGCATAAGAGTGTCTCGCCTCCGGCGGGGATATTTTCGACCAGAAGAAGATGCCGCCTTCTTCTGGCCGAAAATATCCCGGGGTCCGGGGTGGAACCCCGGCTCGCACGCAGTGCCGGAAGGCGTGCGCCCCTCAGCGCTCGGCGCGGACTAGAGGTTTTCGGGCTGTGCCATCCCGGTTGCGTGATAGCCACCGTCGACAAAGAGGATGTCGCCCGTCGTGCCCGACCCGAGGTCAGAGCACAGGTAGAGGGCAGCGCCGCCAACCTCTTCCAGCGTCACGTTCCGGCGCATCGGGCTGTTAGCCTCGGTCGCCCGGTAAACCTTGCGCGCGCCACCGATGGCGGCACCGGCAAGCGTCCGCATCGGCCCAGCGCTGATCGTGTTGACCCGGATCCCGTCCGGGCCAAGATCGTTTGCGAGGTAGCGCACGGCGCTTTCGAGGGCCGCCTTAGCCACTCCCATGACGTTGTAGTTCGGCGTCACCCGGGTCGCGCCGAGGAAGCTGAGCGTCACAATTGCCCCGCCTTCGGTCATCAGGGGCCGAGCCTTGCGCGCAACCTCGATGAGCGAATAGCAGGAGATGTGCATCGAATTCAGGAAGTTGTCTCGGGACGTGTCGGAGAATCGCCCGGTCAGTTCGTCCTTGGCGGAGAACGCGATGGCGTGGATCACGAAATCGAGCCCGCCCCACTCCGCCTTGATCCGATTGAACACCGCATCGAGGGAGGCCTCATCGGTGACATCCGCGTCCATCGCGAAGGCGCCTCCAACGCTGTCGCAGAGCGGTTTTACCCGCTTGCCGAAGGCTTCCCCCTGATAGGTGAAGGCAAGCTCGGCGCCCGCGTCTGCAAGGGTCTTCGCAATCCCCCACGCGATCGATTTGTCGTTCGCGACGCCCAGGATCAGGCCCCGCTTGCCCTTCATCAGATCAGCCATCGTATTTCGAGATCGCGAGCGTTGCGTTGGTCCCCCCGAAGCCGAAGGAGTTCGACATTACGGTGTCGAACGCAACGCCGTCCTGTCGCGTCACGGCGATCTCGTCCGGCCGGATGCCCGGGTCGAGCTCGGTGACGTTGGCGGAGGCGGCGATGAACCCCTCCTGCATCATCAGGATCGAGTAGATCGCCTCCTGCACGCCTGCCCCGCCGAGGCAGTGACCCGTCAGAGATTTCGTCGAGGAGATCGGCGGGACATTCCCCTCACCGAAGAGCCGCCGCACCGCCTCGACCTCCGTGACATCCCCCGCAGGCGTGGACGTGCCGTGCGCGTTGATATAGCTGACCTTCCGATCGCCGAGGGTGGACATGGCAAGCCGCATGGACCGCTCCCCGCCCTCGCCAGACGGAGCCACCATGTCGTGCCCGTCGGAGGTGGCACCGTAGCCTGTGACCTCCCCGTAGATCTTCGCACCGCGCGCCAGCGCGTGCTCCAGTTCCTCGAGCACCACGACCCCGCCGCCGCCGCAGATCACGAACCCGTCGCGTGTCGCGTCGAAGGCCCGGGCGGCGGTGGTCGGAGTGTCATTGTACTTCGAGCTCATCGCGCCCATCGCATCGAACAGGCAGGAAAGGGTCCAGTCGACCTCCTCCCCACCGCCCGCGAAGACGATATCCTGCTTGCCCCACTGAATCATCTCCACCCCGTTGCCGATGCAATGTGCGGAGGTGGAACAGGCGGAGGTGATCGAATAGTTCACGCCCTTGATCTTGAAGGGCGTGGCGAGACAGGCGGAGTTCGTCGAGCTCATGCCGCGGGTGACCATGAAGGGACCCATCCGCTTCGGTGCGCCCTTCTCGATGACGATATTGTGGGCGGCGAAGAGGTTCTTCGTCGACGGGCCGCCGGAGCCCATAATGAGCCCAGTACGTTCGTTGGAGACGTCGCTCTCTTCAAGGCCGCTGTCGGCGATCGCCTGCTCCATGGCGATGTAGTTGTAGGCCGCCCCGTCGCCCATGAAGCGCAGCTGACGCTTGTCCACCGCCTCGGTCAGGTCGATCTTCGGCACGCCGTGGACCTGGCTGCGGAAGCCGTGCTCCGCGTAGCTTTCCGAAAAGGTGATGCCGGATTTGCCCTCGCGCAGGGACGCCGTCACCTCCGCAGCACTGTTGCCGATTGAGGAGACGATCCCCAGACCCGTGATGACGACGCGGCGCATGGCGCTCTCCTTACCCTCGTGGGTCAGTCCTCTTGAAAGAGGCCGACCTTCATGTCTGTCGTGGTGTAGATAGGCTCGCCATCTGCGCGCATCACGCCGTTGGCCATGCCAAGCTTGAGCTTGCGGTCGATGACGCGGGTGAAATCGACATGGTAAGATACGAGCCTGGTCTTCGGGGTCACCATGCCGGTGAACTTGACCTCACCGACACCGAGCGCCCGACCCTTGCCCTGCATGCCCCGCCAGCCGAGATTGAAGCCCGTCAGCTGCCACAGCGCATCAAGCCCGAGACAGCCCGGCATCACCGGATCGCCGAGGAAGTGGCACTGGAAGAACCAGAGATCCGGACTGATGTCGAATTCGGCGACGACGTGACCCTTGCCGTGTTCCCCTGCATCGGCGGAGATCTCGGTAACCCGGTCCATCATCAGCATAGGGGGCGCCGGAAGCTGCGGGTTGCCCGGACCGAACATTTCGCCCCGCGCACATTGCATCAAGCCATTGTAATCGATGCTCGTTGGCCTGTCCGCCATGCACCTGTCTCCCGATCCGTTTCAGACTTGTAACATTGATCGCGTCACCTAGCACCCACCATCGCGGAAGCGCAATCCCCCGTTGAACCGGTCGTTCACCGTTGGTGCGTGACAGGCGCGACGACCACACGGCCCCCTGCCATGCATTGGTGATGGATGAAGCGGGTGCACAGGCGTGACCCCAGTCGCGACTGACTCGCAATTGCGCCGGAAGCCCCCATACTATAGACAGGTGCGAGAAAAAGGAGCGTCAGGCAGGCAATGAAGCCGGAAACACCGGATGACACGGTCGCTGAAACAGCCGCGCGGGACTGGTTGTCCCGGTCGGACCTGAGGCCGACCCGTCAGCGCGTGAGCCTGGCCGCACTCCTGGTCGGCGACGGGCGGAACAGGCACGTCACCGCAGAGGGCCTGCACCATGCGGCGACCGCGGCGGATGTTTCCGTGTCTCTTGCAACCGTCTACAACACCCTGCGTGCCTTTTGCGATGCGGGCCTTATGAACGAGGTCACCGTAGACGGGACACGGTCCTATTTCGACACCCGCATCGACGATCATCCTCACTATTTCTGGGAGGATGACGGGCACATCACCGATGCCCCCACGGACAGCGTGTCCTTCGACCGGTTGCCCGAACCGCCGGAAGGTGCCGAGATCGCCAAGATTGATGTGGTGATCCGACTGCGACGAAACTAAGTAACAGCCCCAGTGTCCCCTCCCCGCGTCGCGGGGTTCTGTAACGTGCGTCTGTCGGTGATCCATGGAATTCTTTGCGCTTGCAGGTCAGAACCTGCTTTCCCCCATCGTGCTGAGCTTCGTTCTCGGGTTTGCGGCCGCCCTTGCCCGGTCGGACCTGACAATACCCGAGGCAGTGGCGAAGGGATTGTCGATCTACCTCCTCTTTGCCATCGGCATCAAAGGGGGCGTCGGCGTGGCCGAGAGCGGGCTGTCGCCGCTCGTGATCAGCTCCCTCGTCGCCGGTTTCGTCCTGTCCGCCGCCTTCCCGTTTCTCGCCTTTGCGCTCCTGCGGGTGTTGAGCCGCCTTTCGGTGACCGACGCGGCCGCCGTCGCGGGGCACTACGGCTCGATCTCGATCGTCACCTTCGTGGCCATGACCTCCGTCCTCGACGGGCAGGGCGTGCCTTTCGAGGGGCACATGGTGGCGGTCGCGGCGGTGATGGAGGCCCCCGCGATCCTCTCCGCCCTCTTCATTGCCTCAACCCGCGGGGCGGGGCGGAAGATCTCCGGGGAGCTTCTGCACGAAGTCATGCTGAATTCCTCGATCGTGCTTCTTGTGGGCAGCTTCATCATCGGTTGGGTGACCGGCCCCGCGGGTCTTGAGCGGATCGAGGCGTTCGTGGTCTCCCCCTTCCAGGGCGTGCTCTGCCTCTTCCTGCTCGACATGGGATTGCTCGCCGGACGGGGGATCCGCGAAAGCCGAGGCACGCTCAGCGGGGGGCTCGTGATCTTCGGCTGCGTCATGCCGCTTGTCGGCGGGGCGATCGGGCTCGGAACCGGCTGGCTGCTGGGGCTGTCCACCGGGGGCATCGCGCTTCTCACAACGCTCTGTGCGTCGGCAAGCTACATCGCCGTGCCCGCCGCCATGCGGGTCGCCTTGCCGGAGGCGAACCCGTCGGTCTATCTGACCCTCTCGCTTGGCATCACCTTTCCCTTTAACCTGACAGCGGGGCTGGCGATCTATTTCGCTCTCGCCCGGATGATCGGAGGCTGACCCATGCGCACCCATGCCGCAAAACGCATCGAGATCATCATCGAGGCGCCGCTCCTGCGCCGCCTCACCCGGCTGCTCGACGAGGCGGGCGCGCCCGGCTACACGGTGCTGCCCGTGCTCGCGGGCAGCGGTGTGTCGGGACCGTGGACACGGGACGGTCAGGTGTCCGCGGCCGGGGGTATGTGCACCGTTATCATGGTAACCACGCCGGAAAAGGCGGAGGCGCTCATGCAGGCGGCCTTCGAGATCGTGGAGCCCCATATCGGCATCGTCTCCATGACCGATTGTGAGGTGTTGCGTCCCGAGCTGTTCGACCGCTCCGCCGGAGAGAGCTGACACCCCCGGCGACCAGCAGTGGACAGGCCCGCTGAAACCGGGTTGGAGCCTGACGGCATACAGCCGAACCCGACGGCCCCCTTCTTCTGGCCGAAAATATCCCCGCCGGAGGCGGCACGCGAACTTGCATGGCGCGCGCGTTTTTCCTTGCACGAGTCGGGCCGCGGCGGGCACCATATCTAGAGGCCCCCCAGAAAGGACTCAGGACATTTGGCGACCGAACCGCTCAAATCCCCGCTTCTGCCGGAGACGGCAGGTTCCGACATCACCCTGGATTTTCCCGACAACCGCCTGCTGATCGACCTGTGCGGTCCGCACGACATCAATCTGGCGAAGATCGAGCAGGTTCTCGGCGTGCAGATCCTGCGCACAGATGGCGGGCTCGCCGTGCACGGCGCGGAGGACGGCGCGGTACGGGCCGCGGATGCCCTCCGTGCGCTCTACACCCGGCTCGAACAGGGCCGGCAGGTGGAATCCGGCGATGTGGACGCCGCCATCCGCTTCGGCACCGCCGATGAGGTGGCAAGCCCGGAACCCGGGGATCAGATCGAGATGTTCCGGGGCGGCACGCTCGAGGTTCGCACCCGCAAGAAGACCGTGGAGCCACGAACCAAGACCCAGAAACACTATGTCTCCCAGCTGTTCGAGCACGAGCTCGTCTTCGGCATTGGCCCCGCAGGAACGGGCAAGACCTATCTGGCCGTTGCCGTCGCGGTGAACATGTTTGTCGAGGGGCACGTGGACCGGATCATCCTCAGCCGCCCGGCGGTGGAGGCGGGCGAGCGCCTCGGCTTCCTGCCCGGTGACATGAAGGAGAAGGTCGACCCCTACATGCAGCCGCTCTACGACGCGCTGAACGACTTTCTGCCGGGCAAGCAGCTTGCCAAGCTGATGGAGGACAAGCGGATCGAGATCGCGCCCCTCGCCTTCATGCGCGGCAGGACCCTCTCCAACAGTTTCGTGATCCTCGATGAGGCGCAGAACGCCACCGCGATGCAGATGAAGATGTTCCTGACCCGGCTCGGTGAGAATTCCCGGATGGCGATCACCGGGGACATGAGCCAGATCGACCTACCCCGGGGCGTGCCCTCTGGCCTGGTGGAGGCGGAACGGGTGTTGCGCCGCGTTGATGGCATCGGCTTCACGAAATTCACCGCGGAGGATGTGGTGCGCCATCCGCTTGTGGCGAAAATCATCAAGGCCTACGACGCGGACCCGGTGCCCACGTGACCACCGTCGACCTCGTGATCGAGGATCCACGGTGGGAGGCGCTGCCGCTGCCGCGCCTCGCGGAGGTCGGAACCCGCGCGGCACTCACCGCCGCCGACGCAGGCGAAGGGTACGAGATCGTTTTGATGGCCTGCGACGATGCGCGGATCGCGGACCTGAACGCGGAATTTCGGGACAAGTCCACGCCCACCAATGTGCTGAGCTGGCCGGCCCACGACCTCGCCCCCCTCGTCGCGGGGGAAGCTCCTCCCGCCCCGCCCGCGCCAGATGGATTCGACGACGCGCTCGGCGATATTGCACTTGCCTACGAAACCTGCATACGGGAGGCCCGCGAGCAGGGAAAACCGATCGAGGATCATCTGACCCATTTGATCCTGCATGCAACGCTCCATTTACTGGGATATGACCACACTCACGCCGCAGATGCGGCATTAATGGAAGGTCTGGAACGCAAGGCCCTTGCACAGCTCGGGATACCGGACCCATATTCGTAACTGGTGGCCGCGATGGCCACACCATTGGATAGGACCCATGGGCGACAGCACCGACGGACCTTCTACCGCAGCGCAGCGCGCGCCGGAGACTGATCCCGACCCCTCGCCCGGCCAAGGCCGGACCGGACGATCCCTGATCGACAGACTGATCCCGTGGCGGCGCACGCCGGCGCCGACACCCGCCACTGCGCAAAGCGCCATGGCGGAAGTGTCCGACGCGGGCACCCGCGCGATCGTCACCAACCTGCACAAGCTGCGCGACCGGCGGGTGGCGGACATTGCCGTGCCCCGGGCGGACATCGTCGCCGTGCCGCGGGATGCGACGCTCGAGGAGGTCATGGACGCCTACCGGGAGTCGACGCTCACCCGGCTGCCCGTCTTCAACGATTCGCTCGACGATCCCACAGGCTTCCTGCATCTGAAGGACGTGGTGCTGAACCAGACCGGGGACAGCACGCCCTTCGACGTGGCCAAGCTGAGCCGCCGGATCCTCTACGTGCCGCCGTCGATGCCCGTGGCAGCGCTGCTGCAGCGGATGCAGAACACCCGCATTCATATCGCCCTCGTCATCGACGAGTATGGCGGCGTCGATGGCCTTGTGACCATCGAAGACGTGCTGGAGCAGATCGTCGGGGAGATCGAGGACGAGCACGACGAAGAAGAAACCATCGCCTGGCGGGAGGAGGCCCCGGGGGTCTACCTCGTCAACGCGCGCGCGGAACTCGACGAGTTCGAGGCCGTCGCCAAGGTCGACCTGCTCGCGGACGATGTGGATGAGGAGGTCGACACGCTCGGCGGCCTCGTCTTCAAGCTCCTCGGCCGGATACCGGAGCGGGCAGAGGTCGTCCCCCATCCGCAGGGCCACGAGTTCGAGATCGTCGATGCGGATCCCCGCCGGATCAAGCGGCTGCGGGTCCGGTTGCGCCGCGACCGCCCCGAGATGAAGGCCGCAGCGGAGTAGTGTCCGAGGCCGGGCGCGCGCTCGATCGCGGCGGCTGGGCCGCGCGACGTAGCCGGGACCTGTGGCCCTTTCTGACCGGCATACTTCTGACCGGGGCGCAGGCGCCCGTCTCGCTCTGGCCCGCGCTGCTGATCGGCACTGGCCTGCTCTATTGGTTGCTCACCCTGGCACAGACCGCGCGCCGGGCAGCCTGGATCGGCTGGTGGGCGGGCACCGGCTACTTCGCCAGCGGGCTTTTCTGGATCGCAGAGGCGTTTTTCGTGGACATCGCCCGGCACGGCTGGATGGCACCCTTCGCCATCCTGTTCCTGTCCACCGGTCTCGCGCTGTTCTGGGGTCTGGGAGGCTGGCTGTTCGCCCGCGCCCGCCCGGCAGGCTGGGGCGCGCCGCTGATGTTCGCGGGTGCGTGGACCTTCGTTGAACTCCTGCGAACCTATGTCCTGACCGGTTTTCCCTGGAACCTGCTCGCCTACGGGTGGCTCGAAACAGCGGTGGCCCAGGTTTCGGGCATGATCGGACCGCACGCTCTCGGTTTCGTCACCTTGTTTTTCGCGGCCATGCTCGTCCGCGCGCTCGAACACAGGGCCGTTGGCGTCGGGATCGCAACCATCGCCGTGGCGGCGGTGCCCACGGTCTGGGCGCTTGGCCAGACCGCCACGACCCCGACTTCCGAGCTCGATGCGCCAACAGTTCGCGTCGTTCAGCCAAACGCGCCCCAGCACCTCAAATGGACCGCGGACGGAATGCGGGAACAGTATCTCAACGGCCTGCGCGCCACGGTCGATGAGGGGGGAGCGGACATCACCATCTGGCCAGAGACCTCGGTGCCGATGTTCATCGGTGAACCTGAAATCGCCTACGGAGGTGGCCTTTACCGCTGGCAAGACATCGCCGCCGCGTCAGAAAACCGGCCCGCCATCATCGGAACCCGCCGCCGCGACGGACAGAGGTATTACAACAGCCTCGCCGTGGTGGGTCCGGGCGGCGCGCTCGTGGCTCAATACGACAAGCACCACCTCGTGCCGTTCGGCGAATACCTGCCCTTTGCGGATCTGCTCGCCCGCTGGGGCCTTTTCGGGCTTGCCAGCGGCGGCGTCGGCTACAGCGCAGGGCCCGGCCCCCGGGTGGTCAGCGCGGACGGCGTGCCTCCCTTCCTTCCGCTCATCTGCTATGAGGCGATCTTTCCCCACCGGATGGATGCGCCGGGTGACCGCCCGCGCTGGATCGTGCACATCACCAACGATGCCTGGTTCGGCAACAGCGCGGGCCCCTACCAGCACCTTGCCCAGGCGCGTTTTCGCGCGATCGAGACAGGCCTTCCCGTGGTGCGCGCGGCGAACACGGGCATCTCCGCCATCATCGATGCCTACGGTCGCGTGCTCGAATTCGTACCACTCGGCACCACTGGCTACGCGCAGGATCGGCTTCCGCCCCGTGGTCCTGAACCGCTCTATGCGCGCACCGGCGATACGCCGCTCATGGTCTTTCTCGCTGTTCTGGGCCTGATCTCACTAGTGATCACAAAGCGGAAGCAAGCCTGATTCGCCTTTCTTGGAGATGAAATCAGCCGTGTGATCACGGAGAAAAATCTTGTGATCACATTTAGATAAAAACACCCCAAACCTGCGACAAGCAAGCGCGGCTTGGGTTTGATTGCACCCCTCGCCCCTTCTAAACTTGCGCGCGACGCGCAGTCCTGCGCGACGTTCCGCGGCCCCTGCCCGCCCGCGACCTGAAAGGACCGTCCTCCATGAACATTCACGAATACCAGGCCAAGCAGCTTCTGAAGTCCTACGGCGCTCCGGTCTCCGACGGGCGTGCCGTGCTGAGGGCCGAAGAGGCGAAATCGGCGGCAGGCGAGCTCGACGGGCCGCTCTGGGTCGTGAAAGCACAGATCCACGCGGGCGGCCGCGGCAAGGGATCCTTCAAGGAGCCCGAGGCGGGGGAGAAGGGCGGCGTCCGGCTGACCCGCTCCGTCGAGGAGGCCGCCGAAGAGGCGCAGAAGATGCTGGGCCGCACCCTCGTGACCCACCAGACCGGGCCCGTGGGCAAGCAGGTGAACCGCATCTACATCGAGGACGGGTCGGACATCGAGCGGGAGCTTTACCTCTCGCTCCTCGTCGATCGCGCCTCTTCCCGTATCTCCTTCGTGTGCTCCACGGAGGGCGGGATGGACATCGAGGAGGTCGCGGCCTCCACGCCCGAAAAGATCCTGACCTTCTCCGTCGATCCAGCGTCGAGCCTGTCGTCCTTCCACGGCCGCCGCGTCGCCTTCGCCCTCGGGCTCGAGGGACCGCAGGTCAAACAGTGCGTCAAGCTGATCAACACGCTCTACAAGCTCTTCGTCGAGAAGGACCTTGAGATGCTGGAGATCAACCCGCTCATCGTCACGGACAAGGGCGACCTGAAGTGCCTCGACTGCAAGATGGGCTTCGACGGCAACGCGCTCTACCGTCATCCGGACATCATGGCGCTGCGCGACGAAACCGAGGAGGATCCGAAGGAGCTCGCCGCCTCCAAGTTCGACCTCAATTACATCGCGCTCGACGGTGAGATTGGCTGCATGGTCAACGGCGCGGGGCTTGCCATGGCCACGATGGACATCATCAAGCTCTACGGTGCGGAGCCCGCAAACTTCCTCGATGTGGGTGGCGGGGCGACAAAGGAAAAGGTGACCGAGGCTTTCAAGATCATCACCTCCGATGAGAACGTCAAAGGCATCCTCGTGAACATCTTCGGCGGCATCATGCGCTGCGACGTCATCGCCGAGGGCGTGGTTGCTGCGGTGAAGGAGGTCGGCCTCGCCGTGCCTCTCGTGGTCCGGCTCGAAGGCACGAACGTGGAGAAGGGCAAGGAGATCATCAACACCTCCGGCCTCGACGTGATCGCCGCCGACAACCTCGCCGACGCCGCCGAAAAGATCGTGAAAGCGGTGAAAGGGTGAGCAAGGGCCCGGTGCAGTCGACGAACGCTCCGGTGGAACCCTGCCCGAGCAGAGGTTCATCGGATCACATCGCCTTACGCGACTGCACGCTGGCGTTCTCCTAAGGACTAAAGAGATGAAAGCGTCCTCAAAACCAAGCTCTTCGCCGGATCGCCAGCCGCAACGCCTTGTGCGTTGCGGTGCTTTGGCGTGCTTGGTTTCACTCCTCGCCCTCTCCGCCTGCTCCGGCTGGGAGAGTGTGGAGGCCTACGAGACGCTCGAGGTCGACGATCCGGTGCGGGAGTTTTACCGGGTGTGCGTTCGTCCGCAGGATCTGGAGCGCTCCTACTCGCTCGCGACAGAGGGGCGGTTTGAGACGCCGGAAATCACCGTAGTCAACGAAGGTGCATCGTCCGTCACTTATGTGAGCACGGAGACACCCCCGGCGATCCTGAGGTTCGAACGGAGCGTCGGCGGTGTTGGCCCTGTCCGCTCCTGCGGCGCGCTCGCTTTCGACGAGACGCCGGAGGATCTGGCGGAGCGGTCTACGATCACTCAGGACGGGTGGGAGACCACGACGAGTCTGGGCCTCAGCCCGATTTTCGGCGGGCGCACGATCACGACCACGCGGGACAACATGGTCATCGAGATCGGGCGGGCGGACGATCCGTTCCTCCCCGGCTTCTTCACCGCGATGATCGCGACGAAGGCGGGCTGAGCGATGATCATCTCCCACGCCTACAAGTTCATTTATCTTCGGACAGAAAAGACAGCCTCGTCTTCGCTGACCGATGCGTTGACGGCCGTGATGGCCGACGCCGATGAGCGGCCGTCGATGAACCGGCCCAAATGGGCGAAGTATTCCCCGATCCACCACGGCGCGCTCAAGCGGCAGCTTCCGGATCTTTTCGGCCTGCACACCCATGCGACGGCCGCGCAGGCCCGGCGGGTGATCGGGGCAAAGACCTTTGACAGCTACCTCAAGTTCGCGGTGGAGCGGAACCCGTGGGACCGGCAGGTGAGCCTCTACCATCATCGCTCCCACAAGACGAAGCGCACGCCGGATTTCGACCGGGACATGCGCAGCGTCTGGTATCGCAATACCGAATACACCCGGCTCAACAACTGGTCGATCTACGCCATCGGGCGGGAGGTCGTGGCCGACGTCGTGCTGCGCTACGAAACACTCGACGCGGACATTGCCGCGCTCTGGACACGGCTGGGCCTGCCGGGCGCGCCGGCGCTTGGCCGGGCACGGTCCTACGTCCCGGACCGCCAGCATTACGCGACCTATTACTCAGACACCACGCGCGACCTGGTCGGACGCTGGTATTCCCGCGAAATCGACGCCCTGGGGTATCGGTTCGAACAACCCGAAAACCCCACGGCAGCCGCCGTCAATTAGTAAGGAGTGCGCAGGACATGGCCGTTCTCGTCGACGAAAACACCCGGGTGATCTGTCAGGGCCTCACCGGCTCCCAGGGCACCTTCCATTCCGAGCAGGCCATCGCCTACGGCACGAAGATGTGCGGCGGGGTCACGCCGGGCAAGGGCGGCACGACCCATATCGGACTGCCGGTGTTCGACACGGTGGCAGAGGCGGTCGAGGCGACATCCGCGAACGCCAGCGCAATCTACGTCCCGCCTTCCTTCGCCGCCGATGCGATCCTCGAGGCGATCGATGCGGAGATCGAGCTCATCGTCTGCATCACGGAAGGCATCCCGGTGCTCGACATGATGAAGGTGAAGCGCGCGCTTGAGGGGTCCGCCTCCACCCTGATCGGGCCAAACTGCCCGGGCGTCATCACGCCGGATGCGTGCAAGATCGGCATCATGCCGGGCCACATCCACAAGCGCGGCTCTGTCGGCGTCGTCTCCCGCTCCGGCACGCTGACCTACGAGGCCGTGGGCCAGACCACGGCGGCAGGTCTTGGCCAGTCCACCTGCATCGGCATCGGCGGCGACCCGATCAAGGGCATGGAGCATATCGATGCGCTGGAACTCTTGCTCGGCGATCCTGAGACCGAGAGCATCATCATGATCGGCGAGATCGGCGGCTCCGCGGAAGAAGACGCAGCCCAATTCATCAAGGATGAGGCGAAGAAGGGCCGCGCCAAGCCCATCGCAGGCTTCATCGCGGGCCGCACGGCCCCTCCTGGCCGCCGCATGGGCCATGCGGGCGCGATCATCGCCGGCGGCAAGGGCGGTGCGGAGGACAAGATCGAGGCCATGAAGTCCGCGGGCTTCGTCGTGGCGGACAGCCCCGCTGGCCTCGGCGACGCGGTCCTGAAGGCCATCGGCTGAAACGCCCGACGCATCGTGTGGCGGCTCCGGTCGGGCCGCCGGAGGAATTGATTTGCGACGCCCATCCACGCCGGGCGAAATGGTGCAAACGAAAGGAGACGACCATGAAATGGATGATCCTCGGGCTTGCAACCGTGACCCTGACCGCCTGCGCCACTGCGGATGACCTCGTATTCGGGGAGGGGGAGACGGTGACCTACACCTTCCCCCCCGGCACCACCAACGAGATCATCGCGGCGAACCTAACGCGGCTCTGTGAAACGCCGGTGCCGCCATCGGAGGTCCCCTCGCCCCAGCCTTCCGCGACAGCGGGGATGCTTGAGGTGACATATGACTGCCCGACGGGCTTCATCGACTGACAGACAGAGATCAGGACAAAATGAGCGCATCCTCCCAAAGCCAACAAGGTGACGCGGTTCTCCGCCGGGCGGGGGAGGCATGATCGCCGCGGTCAAGGCATGCTTCGCGAAATACGCGACCTTCTCCAGCCGGTCCATGCGGGCGGAGTTCTGGTACTTCTTCCTGTTCCTGATCCTGGTGGAGATCGTGCTGACAGTCCTGAACAGCGCGCTCCTCGGTCCCTCGATCTATGAGACTACCCGGACCGTACAGGAGGCCGACGGATCCTTGCGGACCGAGACCTTCACCCAAGTGGACTATACCAGCGGCTGGTTGGGTTTCGCCTTCAGCCTCGCCACCTTTGTCCCGGCACTCGCGATGAGCTGGCGCAGGTTGCACGATGTGAACCGCCCGGGGTGGTGGAACCTTGCTCCGTTCGTTTTCCTCCTGATCGCGTCCGCTCTTGTGTTCCAGAGCATGCTTCCGTTCTTCACCGCTGCATCCGATGGCGCGAGCGCGGATCGCCTCACCACGCTTGCGGAAGGAGGCTTTAACGCCTTCTCCTTTATCCCGTTTGCGCTCGCCCTCATCTCAATCGTCGTCCTGCTCGTCTGGTTCGCGAGCCCCGGCACGGACGGCCCCAACCGCTTCGGCTCCGATCCCAGAGAGGCTCTGCCATGACCGAACAAAGTTCGAACGACCAGTTCCACAACTCGTCCTTCCTGCAGGGGCACAATGCGGAGTATGTCGAACGCCTGCACGCCTCCTACGCCAAGGATCCGACATCGGTTGATGAAAGTTGGCAGGCTTATTTCCGCAGCCTCGGCGACACGGATACGGAGGCGAGCAAAGCTGCCGAAGGTCCGTCATGGGCGCGGGCCGACTGGCCGCCCGTGCCAAAGGGCGATCTGACCGCCGCGCTGACCGGGGAGTGGGACGAGGCAAGCCCCGAGGAGATCGGCAAGAAGGTTGCGAAGAAGGCGAAGGAGGTCGGCGTCTCCCTCACCGATGCGCAGCTCAAGCAGGCAGTGACCGATGCAGTGCGCGCCTTGATGCTCATCCGTGCCTACCGGATCCGCGGTCACCTCGCCGCAGACCTCGATCCGCTGAACCTCAAGGAGCCGGAGGAGCATCCGGAGCTTGACCCCAAGAATTACGGGTTCACGGAGGCGGACCTCGACCGGCCGATCTACCTCGACAACGTCCTGGGGCTGGAGACCGCGAACCTGCGGCAGATCCTCGAGATCGTGAAGCGGACCTACTGCGGCACCTTCGCGCTTCAGTACATGCACATCTCCAACCCGGCGGAGGCCGCCTGGCTTAAGGAGCGGATCGAGGGCTTCGGCAAAGAGATCGCGTTCACCCGCGAAGGCCGCCGCGCCATCCTGCGCAAGCTGGTGGAGGCCGAGGGTTTCGAGAAGTTCCTCCATGTGAAGTACATGGGCACCAAACGCTTCGGCCTCGACGGGGGTGAGGCGCTGATCCCGGCCATGGAACAGATCATCAAGCGCGGCGGCGCGCTCGGCGTGCAGGACATCGTGATCGGCATGCCCCACCGGGGCCGCCTGAGCGTGCTCGCCAACGTGATGGCCAAGCCCTACCGCGCGATTTTCAACGAGTTCCAGGGTGGCAGCTACAAACCCGATGATGTCGAAGGTTCCGGCGACGTGAAGTACCATCTCGGCGCGTCCTCAGACCGGGAATTCGATGGCAACACGGTGCACCTGTCGCTCACCGCGAACCCCTCCCACCTGGAGGCGGTAAACCCGGTGGTGCTGGGCAAGGTGCGGGCAAAGCAGGAACAGGTCGGGGACAGCGACCGCACCGGCGTGATGCCGATCCTTCTACATGGCGACGCGGCCTTCGCGGGTCAGGGCGTCGTGGCCGAATGTTTCGGCCTATCGGGCCTGAAAGGTCACCGCACCGGCGGCACGATCCACATCGTGGTGAACAACCAGATCGGCTTCACCACCAGCCCGCACAACTCTCGCTCGTCCCCCTACCCCACGGACATTTCGCTTATGGTGGAGGCTCCGATCTTCCACGTGAACGGTGACGATCCGGAGGCGGTGGTCCACGCGGCGAAGGTGGCGACGGAGTTCCGGCAGAAGTTCGGCAAGGACGTGGTCATCGACATGTTCTGCTACCGCCGCTTCGGCCACAACGAGGGCGACGAGCCCATGTTCACTCAGCCCCTGATGTACTCCACGATCAAGGGTCACAAGACCACGCTGCAGCTCTATACCGAGCGGCTGGTGAAGGACGGGCTGATCCCCGAAGGCGAGATCGAGGACGAAAAGGCCGCCTTCCAGGCCCATCTCAACGAAGAATTCGAGCGCGGCAAGGCGTTCCGCCCTAACAAGGCGGACTGGCTCGACGGCCGCTGGTCGGGCCTCGGCAAGCAGGATGGCAGCTACCAACGCGGCCAGACCGCGGTGAAGATGGACGCGCTCAAGACCGTCGGCACCGCCCTCACCCGCCTGCCCGAGGGTTACAAACCCCACAAGACCGTCGCGCGCCTTCTGGAGACCAAGGCGAAGATGATCGAAACCGGGGAGGGTTTGGACTGGGCGACGGCCGAGGCGCTCGCCTTCGGCACCCTGATGCTCGAAGGGTTCCCGATCCGCCTCGCAGGTCAGGATTCCACCCGCGGCACCTTCTCCCAGCGCCACTCCGGGATCATCGATCAGGAGACGGAGGAACGCTACCTGCCGCTCAACCACATCAAGCCCGGTCAGGCGAGCTATGAGGTCGTCGACTCCATGCTCTCCGAGTATGCGGTGCTGGGCTTCGAGTACGGCTACAGCCTCGCGGAGCCAAATGCGCTTACCCTGTGGGAGGCACAGTTCGGTGACTTCGCCAACGGCGCGCAGATCATGATCGACCAGTTCATCTCCTCAGGCGAGGCGAAATGGCTCCGCATGAGCGGTCTGGTGATGCTGCTGCCCCACGGCTACGAGGGCCAGGGGCCTGAGCATTCCTCCGCCCGGCTCGAGCGGTTCCTGCAGATGAGTGCGGGTGACAACTGGATCGTGGCGAACTGCACGACCCCGGCGAACTACTTCCATATCCTGCGCCGGCAGATCCATCGCAGCTTCCGAAAACCGCTGGTGCTGATGACGCCCAAGTCGCTGCTGCGGCACAAGCTTGCGGTCTCCAAGCTCGATGAAATGGCGGAGGGTTCGTCGTTCCACCGGGTGCTGTGGGACGATGCGGAACTCGGCAACTCCACGGCAGAGCTTGTCGCGGATGAGAAGATCAAGCGTGTCGTCATGTGTTCAGGCAAGGTCTATTACGACCTGCTGGCGGAGCGCGACGCGCGCGGGCTCGACGATGTCTACCTTCTTCGGCTGGAGCAATTCTATCCGTTCCCGGCCCAGTCGCTGCTCAAGGAGCTTGCCCGGTTCAAGGACGCGCAGGTCGTCTGGTGCCAGGAAGAGCCCAAGAACCAGGGCGCGTGGTTCTTCGTCGAACCGAACATCGAATGGGTGCTGACGCGCCTCGATGCCAAGCACAAGAGGCCCGCCTATGCGGGCCGGGCGGCGGCGGCCTCCCCGGCCACCGGCCTCGCCTCCCAACACAAACGCGAGCAGGAAGCGCTCGTAAACGATGCGCTCACCGTGGAAGGAAACTGAGATCATGAGCATTGAAGTACGCGTGCCCACCCTCGGCGAAAGTGTGACCGAGGCCACGGTGGCAACATGGTTCAAGAAGCCCGGCGACGCAGTCGCCGCGGACGAGATGCTGTGCGAGCTCGAAACCGACAAGGTGACCGTCGAGGTGCCCGCCCCGGCGGCGGGCACGCTGGCGGAGCTGGTGGCCTCCGAAGGGGACACGGTCGGCGTCGACGCGCTTCTCGCCACGATCAGCGAGGGGGACGCGGCGCCTGCGCCGAAGCCCGCAGCAGCAGCGCCCGCGGCGAACGGCGCGGCACAGGCGTCCAGCGAAAGCGGCGGTGCGCCTGTCGATGTCATGGTCCCGGCCCTGGGCGAGAGCGTGACTGAGGCGACTGTCTCCACCTGGTTCAAAAAGACCGGTGATGCGGTGACGGCGGACGAAATGCTGTGCGAGCTCGAAACCGACAAGGTCTCCGTGGAGGTTCCGTCCCCCGCGACCGGGATCCTCGGCGAAATCCTCGCGGAGGAAGGCGTGACGGTTGCGGCGGGCGGAAGGCTCGCTGTGCTGACCCAGCAGTCCGGCAGGGCCGCTGCGCCCGCAAGTGCTCCGGCAGCCGCACCGGCGTCCGGCGCTCCGGCACCGGCGGGCAAGGACATCGAACACGCCCCGTCCGCGAAGAAGGCGATGGCGGAGAAGGGTCTGACCGCCGATCAGGTTACCGGCACCGGCCGGGATGGCCGGATCATGAAAGAGGACGTGATGCGGGCGGAGGCGCCGAAGCCCGCGCCGGCACCCGCCCCCGCACCTGCGCCGACCCCTCGCGCCCCGGTTCCCGCCGCGGATGCGGAGCGGGAGGAGCGGGTGAAGATGACCCGCCTGCGGCAGACGATCGCCCGTCGCCTCAAGGACGCGCAGAACACCGCCGCCATGCTGACCACCTACAACGAGGTCGACATGTCCGCGGTGATGGCGCTGCGCAAGCAGTACAAGGAGGAGTTCGAGAAGAAGCACGGCGTCCGCCTTGGTTTCATGTCCTTCTTCACCAAGGCCTGCTGCCACGCGCTGATGGAAATCCCCGAGGTGAATGCGGAGATCGACGGGACCGACATCGTCTACAAGAAGTTCGTCCACATGGGCATCGCCACCGGCACCCCCACGGGCCTCGTCGTGCCGGTGGTGCGGGATGCGGACAGCATGAGCTTCGCTGCCATCGAAAAGAAGATCGGCGAACTGGGCAAGCGTGCCCGGGACGGGAAGCTCTCCATGGCCGACATGCAGGGCGGGACCTTCACGATCTCCAACGGCGGGGTCTATGGCTCGCTCATGTCCTCGCCGATCCTGAACCCGCCACAGTCCGGCATCCTCGGCATGCACAAGATCCAGGAACGCCCTATGGTCGTGAACGGGAACATCGTGGTGCGCCCGATGATGTACCTCGCGCTCAGCTACGACCACCGGATCGTCGACGGCAAGGGCGCGGTGACCTTCCTCGTCCGCGTGAAAGAAGCGCTCGAGGATCCGCAGCGCCTGCTCATGGATCTCTGATCCCATGTACGGGCGGCTGGCGGCAAACTGGGTCTACGGGACGGCGCTCATGGCGCCGATCCTGCTGATGCTGATCCCGCTCATGGCGCTCGACCGGACAGGGCGGCTGATCCTGCTCGCCCTGCCCCTCTACATGATCCACCAGTACGAGGAGCACGATAACGATCGGTTCCGCCTTTTCGTCAACGAGATGGTGGGGGCGGGCAAGCGGGGGCTCAGCCTTTCAGCGGTGCTGATCGTCAACGTGATCGGTGTGTGGGTGGTGATCGTGGTCGCGCTGTGGCTCTACAACGAGATTGCGCCGGGCTGGGGCCTGATCGTGGCCTATCTGCTCGGCATCAACGCGCTCGTGCACATCCTGCAGGCAATGGTGCGGCGGGTGTACAATCCGGGGCTCGTGACCGCCGTCGTGGGCTTCGTGCCGCTCGCCTGGATGATCTGGTCCCGGCTGCTGCCCGCCTCCAGCCCCATCGAGCACATCGTGGGCGTGGGGCTGGTGCTCGCGGTTCACGCCGCCATTTTCTGGTGGGCAACCCGCCCGACTGGGCCGCACCCCAATTGAGGAGTTCGTCATGCCTTCTGCCCTCTCCCCCGAATTTCTGATCGCAGCTCTGATCGTGGTGGTCCTGCCGGGGACCGGCGTGATCTACACCGTGGCGACCGGGATCACGCGGGGCTGGCGGGCGAGCATTTCGGCGGCCTTTGGCTGCACCCTCGGCATCCTGCCTGCGATCTGCGCGGCGCTGCTCGGGCTCTCGGCCATCCTGCACACGGGCGCGCTTGCCTATACGGTGCTTAAATATGCGGGCGCGGCTTATCTGTTCTATCTCGCCTGGCAGACCTGGAAAGACAGCGGGCCGATCTCGCTCAACCGCGACACGCCCAAGGGGATGCTGCGGATTGCCGTGACCGGGACCCTGATCAACGCGCTCAACCCGAAGCTCAGCGTGTTCTTCCTCGCGTTTTTGCCCCAGTTCATCGATCCAGCGATGGCGGCCCTCCCGCAGATGCTCGCGATGAGTGCGATGTTCATGGCGATGACGTTCGCGATGTTCATCCTCTACGGCCTGCTCGCGGCCCGGGCGGGCCTTTTTCTCCGGCGCCCGGCGGTGGGCGATTGGGTACGGCGGATGGCTGCCATGGCGTTCGGTGGCTTCGGCCTCCGGCTTGCCCTCGATCGATAGGAGACGCGGATGTTCGGCGATGAACTGACGATACTCGGGCTCTATGGCCTGCTCGTGGTCGCGACCCTGCTCGCGCAGGCAACGGGCGCGATGGGGCAGCTCGGCATGGGATACCTCCTTTCCTCCCGCGATGAGGGGCGGACGGCTGCCGGCATGGCGGCGCGGCTCGAACGGGCGCTCGCGAACTCGGTGACCGCCATGGCGCTCTTCGCCCCGGCGATCCTGATCTTAGAGGCGCGGGACGGCTTCACGCCCCTTACGCTTGCTTGCGCACAGATCTTCCTGCTCGCGCGCGTGGTCTACTTGCCTTCCTACGCGTTCGGCGTCACCGGGCTTCGGTCGCTGGCCTGGTCAGGGGGCTTCTTCGCGACGGTCGCGCTCTACTTCATCGGGCTTGCATGATGTCCGTCGAGCTCACTGTACTGACCCTTGCCGGGCTGCTGCAGGTCCTCCAGTTCGGGCTCATGTCTGTGCCCGCGAACGTGGAGTTGGGGCCGGGCAAGACACTCAGCCCCAGGGATCGGAGCCGCCTCGGCGGCAGCCTTGAGGATCAGTTGAGCGAGCGGACGGCCCGGCTCTACCGTGCGCTCAACAACCATTTCGAGGGATTGATCCTGTTCACCCTCGCGGTTGTTGTCGTCACCCTGGGCGAGGCGTCGAACACGCTGACCCAGGCCTGCGCATGGATCTACCTCGCAGCCCGCATCGCCTACATCCCCGCCTACGCGTTCGGCCTGTCGCCCTGGCGGTCCCTCGTATGGTTTGCGGGGTTTCTGGCGACGACGGTCATGCTCCTCACGGCGCTCTTCTCATGACGCCTGATCGCACCACGCCCCTTCCGATCGCACCGGCGATCCATCCCCAGTTGCCCGACCCAGGAGGCCCCAATGGCAGACTATGACGTGATCGTAATCGGAGGCGGGCCCGGCGGCTATGTCTGCGCCATCCGCTGCGCCCAGCTCGGGCTGAAGACCGCCTGTGTCGAGGGGCGGGACACGCTTGGTGGAACCTGCCTCAACGTGGGCTGCATCCCGTCGAAGGCGATGCTCCACGCCTCCGAGCTTTACCACGAGGCGACCGAGAACTTCACCAAGATGGGCCTGATGGGAAAGAGCCCGTCGGTCGATCTGCCCCGGATGATCGAGTACAAGGCCTCGACCGTTGCCCAGAACACCTCCGGCATCGAGTTCCTGTTCAAGAAGAACAAGGTCGACTGGCTCCGGGGTTGGGGAAAGATCACGGCGCAGGGCGAGGTCACGGTTGGCGATGAGGTCCACAAGGCCAAGAACATCGTGATCGCCACAGGCTCCGAAGTCTCCCCGCTCAAGGGCGTTGAGATCGACGAGGAGCGGGTCGTCTCCTCCACCGGCGCCCTAGAGCTCAAGAAGGTGCCGGGCAAGATGGTAGTGATCGGAGGCGGCGTGATCGGGCTAGAGATGGGCTCGGTCTACGCCCGCCTCGGCTCCGAAGTCACGGTCGTCGAATATCTCGACCACATCACACCCGGCATGGATGCGGAGATCTCCAAGCAGTTTCAGAAGATCCTGCGCAAGCAGGGGATCACCTTCATCCTCGAGGCCGCGGTGTCCTCCGTGGAGACCATGAAGACGAAGGCGAAGGTGCACTACACCTCCCGCAAGGATGACAGCGCCAACACCATCGACGCGGACATCGTGCTGCTCGCGACCGGACGGCGGCCGTTCACCGATGGGCTCGGCCTCGCGGAGCTTGGCGTGAAGATGAACAACCGCGGCATGGTGGAAACAGACCCGCACTGGCGCACGAACGTGGACGGCATCTACGCCATCGGTGACGTGATCGCGGGCCCCATGCTCGCCCACAAGGCCGAGGACGAGGGCATGGCCGTCGCGGAGACCATCGCCGGTCAGGCCGGGCACGTGAACTACGACGTGATCCCAGGGGTCATCTATACCCATCCCGAGGTCGCCAACGTGGGCAAGACCGAGGAACAGCTGAAGGAGGAGGGCCGCGCCTATAAGGTTGGCAAGTTCCCCTTCATGGGCAATGGACGGGCCAAGGCGCATTTTGCCGGTGAAGGGTTCGTGAAGATCCTCGCGGACAAGGACACGGACCGCATTCTGGGCGCCCATGTCATCGGTCCGATGGCGGGCGACCTGATCCACGAAGTTTGCGTCGCCATGGAGTTCGGCGCGTCAGCCGAGGATCTCGCGCGCACCTGCCACGCCCACCCAACCTTCAGCGAGGCGGTGCGTGAGGCGGCTCTTGCGTGCGGCGATGGCGCGATCCACGCCTAGAACTGCAGGCCCAGACCGATGCTGATCTCGCCGAAGGTGGCCGAACCGGAGGCGAGGTCGGGATACTGATAGACGGTGATCTCTGGCCGTGCGTAGACGTACTCGATCAGCTCGAACTGCATACCGATCCCGAGGGCGAGACCGGTGCCGGTCTCCTCGGACAACTCCCCGTGCATCGTCTGCTCGATCGACACGGTGCTGACCCCGGCCCGGACGAACGCGCCGGATGCCTGCGGATCGAAGGTATACCGCCCGAAGAGGGAGACATTCGTCGTCTCGAAGTCAGACAATCCTTCGGAGGAGACTGCTATGAACGATCCGGACCGCTTATATTCAAGCTCTGCGCTGAGCTCCGGCGTGAAGGTCGCGCCCACGGTGAGGCTGTAGTCCGTCGCGAGGCCATCCCCGTCCTGCGCCCTCAGAAATGAATAGCCGACAGAGGCGCCGACATAGCCTCCGAAGTCCTGGGCCCTCGCATCTGCAACACAGATAACCGATGCGCACAAAATGAGCGTTTTCAACATGTTGCCACTTTCGCTGCTCAATGCACGTAATAGTTGCGTCAAAAGTGCTACAAATCTATTGCGGCGCAGAGATTTTTGTTGCTTTGCGGCAAATCAGCCTAAAATTGCGGCACCGAAGATGTAAACAAGCAACGGAATAGGCAGAACAGCGCCTGCAACCGCAAGCGCGAGCCAGCCAGGGGCGAAGGCGCGGCTGAACCCAGCGAGCATCATGATTCCCCCTCCACCCCCGATCACCACGTTGCCGGGAAGGTTCAGCATGACCATGATCGCGAGGTAACGGGACGAGATGAGCCGCCGAACAATGGGGCTGGAGCCAAAGAGCGCTTCCAGCCGTTCGCCTTCGCTCGCGCCGGGCCGGTTGATCGACATCCCCAGCGCATCCTCAAGCGGCCGGAGCGCCCCGTCGGACAGGAGCCTGCCCGCGGCAAAGGCAATGAAAAGGCCTGCGATCGTCGCGACATAGGCGACGACCGCCCCGGTCTGGCCAAGCAGCACCATCACCGCGACCCCGATCTCCACCCCAGGGGCGAAGGGGACGGCGATGACCAGCGCGTAGACGACCAGCACAAGCGCGATGCGCCAGGGTGCCTCGAGTTGCGCGCGCAGCCAGTCCGTGATCTCCATCCGGTCGATCAGCATCTCCAGCCCGATGATCAGGATCACCAGCAGGCCCAGCATCATCACGATCCGCAGGCCAAGCCAGATCTGCTGTTTAAGGGATGGTTTGCCGGTCGGACCGGGCTCGCGCACACTCATCGGGGACACTCTGACATCAGTGAAGGTTACCCCAGCTCGGGGTCCGCACCAAAAGCGGAATGCGTGAGATAGGCATTTTCAGCTCAGTGTCATCCACTTAAGGTCTGACCGGAAGGGATTCTGGAGGGCTCATGGGTCGATTTGCGTGTCTCGTTTTGGCAATTCTGGTTTGGGCGGGGGTCGGCATGGCTGAAAACCGGATCGATCTCTTGCGTCCGGACGCCCCGGCGCTCGCCGAACCCGGCCCCCATCCGGTCGGCGTCCGCACGGTCACGCTGACCCATCCCGACCAGATCGATGTGCTCAAGACGGTCGAGGGCGCAGAGCCCCCCCGCACGGACAGGATCCTGACGGTCGAGATCTGGTATCCGGCGGTGGAGGGGACGGAGGCCGGTGCCGTCTATGACACGGTCACCCGGGACGGCAGCACACCGATTCAACTGGTCGGCATTGCCGCACGGGATGCAGCACCCAACGTGGACCGGGCCTATCCGCTCGTGATCCTCTCCCACGGCTACCCGGGCAACCGGTTCCTGATGAGCCACCTGGGGGAGAACCTCGCGAGCAAGGGCTATGTCGTCGCCTCCATCGATCATCAGGACAGCACTTACTCAGATCAGGCCGCCTTCGGCTCCACGCTGGTGAACCGGCCGCTCGATCAACGCTTCATTCTGGACGCGATGGCGGAGCTCAGCGCAGGGGACGGACCGCTTGCGGGCATGATCAACGCGGACTGCACCGCGATCATCGGCTATTCGATGGGAGGCTACGGCGCGCTGATCTTTGGCGGCGCGGGCGTGACCCAAACCGCGGTGGACCTTTCCTGGGGTGCGCCAGCCGGTCTGCTGTCCCGCCATCGCGCGGGCGCGGAGGATCTGGCGGAGATCTACGACCCGAGGGTCAAGGCGCTAATCGCCATCGGACCCTGGGGCCGTGCCCGGGACATCTGGGACTCAGACGGCGTCGCTGGCCTGCGCATCCCCACCCTCTTCATCGCCGGGAGCGTGGATACCATCTCCGGCTACGAGGACGGCGTCCGGCAACTGTGGCGGGAGGCGGAGTTCGTCGATCGTTCGCTCCTGACCTTCGATCTCGCCGGTCACAACGCCGCGGCCCCGATGCCCGCCCCCGTCGAAAGCTGGGTGCCCGTTGACAGTCTGGGCTTCGTGCCGTTCGAGCACTACGCGGATCCGGTGTGGGACACGGTGCGGATGAACAACATCCTGCAGCACTTCGCCACCGCCTACTTGGGCAAGTACCTGCACGATGACCCGGTGATGGACCGCTATCTCACCCTCATTCCCGTTGCGGCGGAGGGGGTGCATTCGGTCAATGACGCGGGCCAGCCCCAGGAAGATCACACCTACTGGACCGGCTTCGAGGAGGGAACGGCGCTCGGGCTGAGGTTCGAGACGCTGACGGCGGAGTAAAGCCCCGGGGGGATCAGCCCCCGTGCGCCCCGTCGGCAAGGTCCTTCACGAACGCGAGCACATCATCCGCCGTCGCACCGGACTGCGCCATGCGATCCACGATGGCGGACCCCACGACGACCCCGTCGGCCACATCCGCCATCGCGGTGGCAGCCTCAGGCGTCTTGATGCCGAAGCCGACGCAGACCGGAAGGCCCGACCGTTCCCGGATGCGGGCGACGTCGGGCGCCACGGACCCGGCGTTCGCCTCCGCCGCACCAGTGATCCCGGTGATCGAGACATAGTAGACAAAACCGCTGGTGTTGTTGAGCACAGCGGGAAGGCGACGGTCGTCGGTCGTCGGGGTGGCGAGACGAATGAAGTTGAGCCCGACCTCCTGCGCAGGCAGGCACAGCTCCGCGTCCTCCTCCGGCGGCAGGTCAACCACGATCAACCCATCAACCCCCGCATCGAGTGCTGCGGAGAGGAAGCTGTCCACACCCTTCGACCAGATCGGATTGTAGTAGCCCATCAGGACAATCGGGGTTGCGTCATCGGTCGCGCGAAACGCCCGGACCATGTCGAGGGTCTTGTCGAGGGTCATGCCCGCCTCGAGAGCCCGCTGCCCGGCAAGCTGGATCGACGGCCCGTCGGCCATCGGGTCGGTGAAGGGCATGCCGATCTCGATCACATCGACGCCGGCCCCGGGCAGCCCGTTCAGCACGGTCTGGCTCAACACCGGATCCGGATCACCCGCCATGATGAACGCGACAAAGGCGGTACGGTCGGCGGCCTTGAGCGCCTCGAATTTTGCGGTGATGCGGGTCACGATCCTATCCCCTCCGGCCCGCCGGACGGCGGTCGTGCTGTACTGGCTGGCCGGCAGAGCGGCTTTCGGGAGGTTTAGATCAAGGTTCGGCGAAAGGCCAGAGCGGTTGCGGGCCGCTCACCAGGAAGGTCCTGATGTACCAGGGGAAGACCACCGCACCGAAAGTTCGGAGCGGCGCAGTCAAGTCATGCAGCAGCGGTTGACCGTACCGTCTCGCGCGGCCGACCGCGGGCTCAGTCCTTGCGGAAGAACTTCTTCTCGCGCGGTTTGCCGTCCCAGCCGGGCTTGCCCTTGGGGCGGTCGTCGCGGTCACCGCCGCGATTGTCGTAGCGCTTTCCACCGTCACGATCACCACCGCGGGACTTGCCGCCGTGGCCGCCATCCTCGCGGAACTCCCACTTCTTCAGCAGGACCGTCGGGAACGTATCCCGCCCGATGGTGCCCTCGTGGCACCAGACCGTCGAGACGGTGTCCTCGGTCACGGATTCGACACCCATGCGCATGGAACCGGCGGTAAGTACGACGATGTCGCCGACCTTGAAATCTGTCATGTCTCTGTATCCTTCGCGGCGGGTTCGATCCGCGCCGATGTGGAGCGTCCTGCGCTCTCCGGGTGCGTTTGCAGACCGGGGGTATGCGCCAAAGCTCGATCGGGCGCAAGTCCGTTTCTCAGGCCTCCGACTGGGGGATCCGCGACATCAGATCCTCCAGGAAGGCGCTGATGAACTGCGGTCGCCCGGATGCGCCCGCCTTGCGAAACACCGCCGTGCTCTGCGCCTTGATGGTGCCTTCGGAGGTGCCGCGCAGCTCCGCGATCTCCGTGTTCGAAAACCCCCGCAACATGAAAAGCGCCACATCACGCTCGGATGGGGAAAGCCCCCAATCCTCAAATTTGCCCTGCACGACCTCGAAGAAATCTCCCGAGGCGAGCTTGAGCTGCAGGTCCGTGCGCCGACGCTGAACGAGCCCCCAGCGCAGGAGCAATACTGCCGCGATCGTACCGAGCAGGAGCCCCAAAACCGCGAGCAATTCGAGCGCCTCGACCCAGTCCCAGGGCAGCGGGCCCGCGCGCAGGCCGAACCAGCTGGCGAGCCGGTCGCCGATGACCAGCAGGCTGCACAGAATCTGAACCGCGAAAAGCAGCATCACGAGGCCGCGCAGGCTGAGGGGGTCCGGCCGATCAGTCCTCATCGATGTCCCCGTCGCTGTCATCCTCGATCTCGTCATCCTCCGGATCGTCGTCGAGGGGGCGAACGTCGACATGATCCCGAAGCGCGACGCCGGTATGGGCGTCGAGGACAAGTTCCCGCCGTTCCGCGGAGCGTTCCATGACGATGACCCAGCGGCCGAGCAGGCTGCGCTCCATGTCGATGATGCGGTAGCCCTCCGCTTCCAGCCCCGCGCGGACAAGCCCGGGACTGACCGGTGCTGCGGATGCTGCGGTGACCACCGTCACCGCACACAGCGTGAACAGCAGATGTCGTGACATGGCGCGCCCTTCCCCGGCGAAACGACCCGCCCCCGGACAGGGGGCGGGTCGAGCGTAGCCCGCGGCGGAGTTCCGGGTCCAGCGGAACTCAGTCATCGTCCCCGTCATCGTCATCGCCGCCATCGTCATCATCATCATCGTCGTCGTCGTCCCGGTCGCTGCCGCGATCTTCGTCGCGGTCCTCATCGCGATCCTCTTCGTCGCGCTCTTCCTCGTCTCCTCCTTCTTCCTCACCGGCGTCGCCATCCCCATCAGTGCCGGGGCGCGGGCGGCCGGTGCCGGGATACTTCCCGCTGGGCCGCCCGCGGATCCAGTCGAGGATGCCTGCGCTGCGCTCCTCAACAACCTCGAAGGCGGCGGCAGGTGCGCCCTCGACCGTTTGAACGGCGAGCGCGGGGGTGGACAGGGCGGTTGCGGCGAGGAGGGCTGCATATGCGAAGGTCTTCATGGTCGGGGTCCTTTCGGGTTGAACGCGGCGGGCTGTGTGCACGCCGTTGCAAAACCCAGAAACCACCTCGACGGCCCCCGCTCTATTGGAGCAGAGGGCGAGATCTTCGGATTATGACGGGGGTGGGAGCGGCATAAACTGCAGTTTACGCCTGAAATCCCTCAGATTTTCACGTCGAGCGCTTCTGCCACCGTGAAGATGTCCTTGTCGCCACGGCCGCACATGTTCATGACCATCAAGTGGTCGGACGGGAGCTGCGGTGCGATCTTGGCCACGTGCGCGAGTGCGTGGGACGGCTCAAGCGCGGGGATGATACCCTCCGTCGTGCAACAAAGCTGGAACGCATCCAGCGCCTCAGTATCAGTGACCGACACATACTCGACCCGCCCGACATCGTGGAGCCAGGCATGTTCAGGCCCGATTCCCGGATAGTCGAGACCCGCGGAGATCGAGTGCCCCTCGATGATCTGCCCGTCCTCATCCTGCAACAGGTAGGTCCGGTTGCCGTGGAGAACGCCGGGACGGCCGCCTGTCAGGCTTGCCGCATGCTCCATCTTCTCATCGACGCCGTGCCCGCCAGCTTCGACCCCGATGATCCGCACATCCTCGTCATCGAGAAACGGATGGAAGAGACCCATGGCGTTGGAGCCACCACCGATGCAGGCCACGAGGCTATCGGGAAGGCGTCCCTCCCGCTCCATCATCTGGGCCCGGGTCTCCTTGCCGATGATCGACTGGAAGTCACGGACCATGGCCGGATAGGGGTGGGGGCCGGCGACGGTGCCGATGCAGTAGAACGTGCTCTCCACGTTCGTCACCCAGTCCCGCAGCGCCTCGTTCATCGCGTCCTTGAGCGTGCCGCGGCCGGAGGTCACCGGGATCACTTTTGCGCCCAGCAGGTTCATGCGGAAGACATTGGGCTTCTGCCGCTCGACGTCCGTCGCACCCATGAAGACGATGCATTCAAGGCCGAAGCGGGCGCAGACCGTCGCCGTCGCCACACCATGCTGGCCTGCACCGGTCTCCGCGATGATCCGCTTCTTGCCCATGCGCCGGGCGAGCAGGATCTGCCCGAGCACATTGTTGATCTTGTGCGCACCGGTGTGGTTGAGCTCATCGCGCTTGAGGTAGATTTTCGCCCCGCCGAACCGTTCCGTCAGCCGCTCTGCGAAGTAGAGCGGGGAAGGACGGCCGACATAGTGTTTCCAGAGATCGTCCATCTCTGCCCAGAACGTCTCGTCGGTCTTCGCCTTCTCGTACTCCGCCTCCAGATCCAGGATCAGCGGCATCAGCGTTTCGGAGACGAACCGCCCGCCGAACTGGCCGAACCGGCCATCGGGATCGGGACCGGCTGAGAAGGCGTTGGGGCTTTGTTTGTTCATGGCGCGCTCCTGTCGAGGACCCTGTCATAGCCCCACAGCCCTCCCGCGTCGATGGAGATTCGCCCCGGGCGCGGCGAAGTTCCGCAGGTCGATAACGCGCAGCACATCTCGGACCACGGGGCCGATGCTGCATCCGTTAGGTTCCGGGGGTTGGGGGGTCGCTGGATCAGCGCGATCCCGCGACACGGCCTGCGTCACCGGGATCGCGGGTCGAGTGCGTGCCCGCCCGTCCGGTCCGGCCTAGTCCGTGGCCATTGCCGCCGAGATGAAGGCGCGGATCCGCTCGGGATCCTTCATGCCAGGTGTATGTTCGACACCGCTCGACACGTCGACCTGCTGCGCACCGGTCAGCGCGATAGCATCCGCAACATTGTCCGACGTGAGGCCCCCAGCGAGCATCCAGGGCACCGGCCAGCGGCGCCCTTGCAGGAGCCGCCAATCGAAAGCCAGACCGTTCCCGCCGGGAAGCGTCGCGTTGCGCGGCGGCTTTGCGTCGATCAGGAGCTGATCTGCGACAGAGGCGTAGCGATTGATCGCTTCCAGATCCTCCGCGTCCGCGATGCCCACAGCCTTCATCACCGGAAGGCCCGTGCGATCCCGGATCTCCGCGACCCGTTCCGGCGTCTCCGCCCCCTGAAGCTGAAGGATATCGATTGGCACCTCCGCGAGCATCGCCTCGAGTGCCGCATCTGTCGGGTTGACCACGAGCGCGACCTTCGCGAGCCCCACCGGCGCCGAGAGGGCGAGCTGGCGGGCCTCCGACAGGGTCACGTGGCGGGGGGATTTCGGAAAGAAGACCAGCCCGATGTAGGCAGCGCCCGCGTCCGACGCCACCGCCACATGGTCGGTGGTGCGCAGGCCGCAGATTTTGACGCGCATCTACTTCAACAGTGCGAGGACGTCGTCCTCTTCCGTGCCTGTCCGCTTCTTGAGGGTGCTGACCTCGGTCTCGAGCTTCTCGACCTGCCGCTTGCGCTGGCTGCTTTCGCTGCGCAGGCGCCACTCCCGCAGATACTCCCACGACCAGCCGATCACGAACCCACCGGTCGCCATGGCGAACATCAGGACAAAGAGCGGCACGTCGATGCTGTACTGCGCGACCGCTGCGAACTGGGACGGCACCATCTCGACCGTCACGAACTCGCGATTGGCGATTGCCAGCAGAACCATCGCGACCGCGATCACGAGCAGCAGGAGAAGGCGGATGTAGCGGATCATGTCACTCTTCCGAAATCGGCTTCTGGCCTAGGCCTTGTTATTCAGGCGGTCGCGCAGGAGCTTGCCGGTCTTGAAAAAGGGCACATGCTTTTCCTCGACCTCGACAGCCTCGCCGGTTCTAGGATTGCGGCCCGTCCGGGCGTCCCGCTTCTTCACCGAGAACGCGCCAAACCCGCGCAGCTCAACCCTGTCACCATCGGCGAGGGCGTTGATGATCTCGTCGAAGATCGTTCCCACGATCCGCTCTACATCGCGTTGATAAAGATGCGGATTCTCATCTGCAATCTTCTGGATCAGTTCGGACTTAATCACGAATCCGGGCCTCCGCCGTGCCACGCGCACCGTCAGGAAACTGTCTCACGCCGCAGGGTGGGTCGTCAATTACGTGACCGCCTCATTCCGCGAGGGACCAGAGCCGTGCGCCGCTTTTTCGCGCAATCTCCGGCAGGAATGCACGCATTCCGGACTGTTCAAGCACCAGATCGAGGGCCGAGAAGTCTTCTTCGGGCACTGCATGGTCCACGATTGGGAGGTCGCGGAGGCTTTCATCAAGCGATTCGAGGTAGATGAGGGCCTCCTGTTCGCCGCCGATCGCGTCGATCAGGCCGACCGCAAGGGCCTGCCGTCCGGTGAAGATCCCGCCATCCGCGACCGAGTCGAGCTGCTGGCCGGAGATGTCCCGCGCCTCGCCAACCAGACCGCGGAACCACTGGAAGCTGTCCTCGATGACATCGCGCTGCTCCTCCCGTTCCGCATCGGAGGTCGGCCGCAGAGGAGAGGCCCCGCCCTTGATCGCGCTGGAGCGCACCGTCTCGACGCTGACGCCCAGATCCTCGAGCAGGCCGGAGAAGTTGGGGTATTCGATGATGACGCCGATGGACCCGGTGAGCGTGTTGCCCCGGGCGACCACATGATCAGCGGCAATCGCGGCGATGTACCCGCCTGACGCTGCCACTTCGCCGAGCACGGCGACGACCGGCTTGACCTCCGCCACATCACGGATCGCGTCGTAGATGGCCTCGGCCCCCACGGTGGTCCCCCCGGGGCTCTCGATCTCGATGATCACGGCCTGAACCTCGTCGTCATCGGCGAAGCTGCGGATCAGATCATCGCGCACGGGATCGTTGAATATCACACCGAAAAGGGTGTGCCGGGCGATGTGCTGCCCGGGTCCCGGATCACCCATCAGCGCCCGGATCCCCAGAACCACGGCGACGAGCAGGACAACAACGCCAGCCCCCCGCCAAAAACCGGAACGGCGCCACTTGCGGCGCCGTTCCTCGTAGAGTTCCGCTTCGAGCGACACCTAGTCGTTGCCCTGGTTCTTCAGGGCCGCGCCAAGGATATCACCGAGCGATGCGCCGGAGTCTGAGGAGCCGTACTGTTCGACAGCTTCCTTCTCTTCGGCGATCTCGCGTGCCTTGATCGACAGGCCAAGCTTGCGCGAGGACTTGTCGATGTTGGTGACGCGCGCGTCGACCTTGTCCCCGACGGAGAAACGCTCGGGCCGCTGTTCGGACCGGTCGCGGCTCAGATCGGAGCGGCGGATGAAGGATTTCATGCCGTCATACTCGACCTCGATGCCGCCATCCTCGATGGAAGTCACCGTCACGGTCACGACCTGGCCGCGCTTCACGCCCTCGACCGCATCGGCGAACGGATCCCCGTCGAGCGCCTTGATGGAGAGCGAGATGCGCTCCTTCTCGGTGTCGACATCCGTAACCACGGCGCGCACGACATCGCCCTTCTTGAAGTCCTGGATGGCTTCTTCGCCGGACCGGCTCCAGTCGATGTCCGACAGGTGAACCATGCCGTCGATGTCGCCTTCGAGGCCAACGAACAGACCGAACTCGGTGATGTTCTTGACCTCGCCTTCGACCTCGGTGCCCACCGGGAACGCGGTCTCGAAGTTCTCCCACGGGTTGCCCTGGGTCTGCTTCAGGCCAAGCGACACGCGACGCTTCGCGGTGTCGATCTCCAGAACCATGACCTCGACCTCCTGGGAGGTGGACACGATCTTGCCCGGGTGGACGTTCTTCTTGGTCCAGGACATTTCGGAGACGTGCACGAGGCCCTCGACACCGGGCTCCAGCTCGACGAACGCACCATAGTCGGTGATGTTCGTGACGCGGCCGGTCCACTTGCTGTCGATCGGATACTTCGCTTCCACACCGTCCCAAGGATCGGACTGCAGCTGCTTCATGCCGAGGCTGATGCGCTGGGTGTCCTTGTTGATCTTGACCACCTGGACCTTGACGGTCTCACCGATGTTCAGGATCTCGGACGGGTGGTTCACACGGCGCCACGCCATGTCCGTGACGTGCAGCAGGCCGTCAACACCGCCCAGATCGACGAATGCGCCGTACTCGGTGATGTTCTTCACCACACCGTCCACCGTGTCGCCTTCGGTGAGGCGGGCGACGATCTCTGCCCGCTGTTCCGCCCGGCTCTCTTCGAGAACGGCACGGCGGGAGACAACGATGTTGCCCCGGCGGCGATCCATCTTGAGGATCTGGAAGGGCTGCGGCAGACCCATGAGTGGGCCCGCGTCGCGCACCGGGCGCACATCAACCTGGGAGCCGGGCAGGAAGGCCACGGCGCCGCCAAGGTCGACGGTGAAGCCACCCTTGACCCGGCCGAAGATCGCACCTTCGACGCGCTCCTCTTTCTCGTATGCCTTCTCGAGGCGATCCCACGCCTCTTCACGACGGGCCTTGTCGCGGCTCAGAACCGCCTCGCCCCGCGCGTTTTCGACCCGGTCGAGGAACACCTCGACGGTGTCGCCCACTTCGATTTCGGGCGGCTGACCGGGCTTTGCAAATTCTTTGAGTTCGACGCGGCCTTCCATCTTGTAGCCGATGTCGATGATGGCCTGTCCGGCCTCGATGGCCAGAACGGTGCCCTTGACGACCGTACCCTCGTCGGGGGTTTGCAGCTCGAAGCTCTCGTTCAGGAGTGCTTCAAAGTCTTCCATAGTTGCGTTTGCTGACATTCAGCAAGGTCCTTTCAATCATGGTTTTACGGGCCAGGTGGTTGGTTCCACCGGTCTTTGATGACGATGATCGCGAAGGCCCGGAAACGCGAAAGGCAGACGCGGGGCTTAAGCAACCCGGTCTAGTCGATTCTTGATTTCCGAAACCGCCTTGGCGACGGCGGCGTCTATAGACAATTCCGTCGTATCAAGCAAGTGCGCGTCCTCTGCGGGTCTGAGCGGCGCGTCCGCACGCCCGCTGTCCCGCGCATCCCGGCTGCGCACATCGGCGAGGACCCGGTCGAGCGTGGTCTCGATCCCGTTCCCCACCATCTCCTCGAACCGGCGCTGCGCCCGCACGGTATCGTCCGCGGTGACGAAGAGTTTTACCTCCGCCTCCGGGCAGATGACCGTGCCGATGTCCCGCCCGTCGAGCACCGCCCCGCCATCGCGCCGGGCAAACTGTTTTTGAAACGCGACGAGAGCTGCGCGCACCTCCGGTATCGCCGCGACCTTGCTGGCCGCCTGGGCGGTGCGCGGGGCGCGCAGATCGTGACGCTCGAAGTCCTTTTCGTCGAGGGACTGCGCGAAACGGACCGCAACCTTCGGGTCGATCACCCCGCGGCAGAAGTTGAGCGTCTTGATCCCCACCGCGCGGTAGAGAAGCCCCGTATCGAGGTAGCCGAAGCCGAAATGCTCCGCCACGGCCCGGGCAAGGGTCCCCTTCCCCGCCGCCGCGGGTCCGTCAATCGCAACTGTGAACTTCATCGATGGGATCCGGAGTAAACGCCTCGGTCGCACCTAGCGGAAAGCACGCGGGATCGTCAAACGCGCAAAGCCTCCAATGGCTCACTTCGCGAGATAAAACACGCTGTAGGACGTGGTGGTTCCGCCGATGTCGATAAACCCGCCAACCTCGGCCGGGTTCGGCCCCGCCGGTCCGTAGAAAATCCCGCCCGCATCCGTGCCCAGCGTGCCTCCGGTCGCGGTGTCGGTGATGTCTGTAGCACCGCTCATGATCGCCTGCGTCCCGCCGAAGAAGCCGTTTTCGGTGATGGTCATGCCGAGGGATTCAATCCTGTCACCTCCGCCGGCGGTCGTCGTCGCCGTTGCCGACACAGTGCCCGCCAGGAAGTCGACATCTACGGTCGCCACCCCGCGGTCGAAGTCCGTCGGCGCCCCGACACTGCGGGAGATCACGACATGATCGCCTGTGTATGTCGCTGTGCCCATGTCCGGCATGTCGGACGGCGCGGTCGAGACGCCGAAGATCCCTTCCCCTTCCCGCGTCACGGTCGGGCGCCCGCCGGGACCGATGATCACTTCCCGATCCCATTCGAAGAGGAGTGCATAGTCATAGGTGCCTGCGGTGCTCATGCGACCGGGTGAATGCAGAAGCTGCTGTGTGTCGGAATTGTCCGGATCCGGGTCAAAATCCGCGCTGCTGTAGCGGATCGACGTCGTGGCAAGGTCGTCCCCGTCCGTATCCTCGAGCACCCGGTTCGTGTCCGTTGCCGTCACGGCGTCCGTCGCCGCATCCCGGGTGCCAAAGAAAAAGATGCGGGAGGTTGAGGCCCCGACAGCTTCACCGGGGCCAGACTTTCGCGTGCCGACGCCCTGCAGGATCGAGGTGCCGACCCCGGTCGCGGTAAGCGGTATGTACGTCTGATCGGAGGGCAGCGTGACGTCCTCTGTCCCGCGGAGGGAGGCCGCCAGGAACTCTTCGGGAATGTCCGGGAGATCCAGCTGGGTGGCTGTGTCGTCATCCCCACCACCGCCGCCTCCGCCACAGGCCATGAGAACACACGGAACCAACAGGACACTCACTCGGGCCACCACACACACTCCCCATATAGACGCACTAGACCAGCGTTCCGCTAGGTCTTGTGGCTCAACCTGACATATATGGAGTGGACAGACAATTCCCCTTGTACGGGAAAACGTGCTGGAGGCGTCCGCATCGGCTCAGAAGAGGGCGCAACGCTTTGCCCACGACCGGCTCCACCGAACCGAGATGCTTCGGACAGGAAAAAACAAATTTTACCGAGGGTAGAGTGGCTGCGCCGAAGCTCACTGGCCCGGGGCAGGTCTCCGGCGAGGCGAACCTCGCCGGATCAAATTCAACTCGTCGTCGTAACGCAGGTGCCGGAGGCCGCGTCGTAGGTCGTTCCGGCGGCACAGCTCATCGCCTGAGTGCTGTAGTTGCACATGGCAAAAGCAGATGCGGGAGCGGCGAGAACCGCGAGAGCAAGCACAAACACTTTCATCCGTCGTCTCTCCTCTATTGCGATGCATCGAGAGTAGCACGGACGCGCCGGATGCCAAAGAAATCGTCTTCCACCTGTCGGGAAGCCTACCGCGCTGTCGTGAGGTCCGGGTCCGCGCCCAGCGCCTTCGGCAGGTCATCATCGAGCGTGTAGTAGTCGCCCTTGTCCGCGACGAAAATGTGTCCGGCGATGCTCAGGCCCGTCTCCCCGTCAAAGGTGCCCATAAAGATCGAGAGGCGCGCGCCCCCGGATGAGCGCCAGAAGAGGTTTGATCCGCACACGGGGCAAAAGCCCCGCTCTGCCGTTTCGCTGGAGCGGTACCAGTGCACCTCGCCGGCGACCGCAACATCCTCGTGGGCAGCGGATGTGGCGACGACATGGTGGCCCGAGGTCTTGCGGCACTGCCCACAATGGCAGGCAACTGCCGGGCGGAGGGAGCCGGTCACCTCGTAGGTGACCGCGCCGCACAGGCATCCGCCCTGCAGGCTCACCGGTTTTCTCTGACAAGCTGCGCCCCAAGGTCGCCCATCAGGTCGACGAAGCTGGGGAAACTCGTGTCGATGGGGCCCGCATCATCCACCTTGATCGGACGCTTGGCCGCGAACCCTGCGCACAGGAAAGACATCGCGATCCGGTGGTCGAGGCGCGCCGCGCAGGTTGCCCCGCCGGGAACCCCGCCCGGGCCCATACCATGAACGATCAGCGTGTCCTCGTCCTCCTGGACGGTCACACCGCACGCCTCCAGCCCCCGGGCCATTGCGTCGATCCGGTCGCTTTCCTTGACGCGAAGCTCCTTGACCCCGCGCATCACCGTTTTGCCTTCCGCATTCGCGGCAACGACGGAAAGGATGGGGTATTCGTCGATCATCGACGGCGCGCGTGCCGGCGGGACCTCGATGCCCGTGAGGGTGGAGCCCCGCACGCGCAGGTCGGCGACGGGTTCGCCGCCCTCCTCGCGCATGTTTTCGAAGGTGAGGTCCGCGCCCATCTCCTGCAGGGTGGTGTAAAGCCCGGCACGGGTCGGGTTCAGCCCGATGTTGGGAACGAGAACCTCGCTGCCCTCGACGATCAGCGCCGCGCAGACCGGAAAGGCGGCGGAGCTCGGGTCTCGCGGCACCGCGATGGTCTGGGGCCTCAGCTCGGGCTGCCCTGTCAGGCGGATGAGACGGCCCTCGGGCACATCCTCGGACTGCACTGTCGCGCCGAAACCCTGCAGCATGCGTTCGGTGTGATCCCGTGTCGCCTCCGCCTCGATCACCACAGTCTCCCCGGGTGTGTTGAGGCCCGCGAGCATCACCGCGGATTTCACCTGCGCAGAGGGCACCGGCACCTCATAGCGCACGGGCACCGGGGCGCGCGCACCGACGAGCGTCAGCGGCAGGCGTCCCCCGCTGCGCCCATGGGCCTGCGCACCGAAAAGGGCGAGCGGGTCCGTGACCCGGCCCATGGGGCGGGATCGCAGGGACGCATCGCCCGTAAACGTCACCGAGATCGGGGAGCTTGCAACGGCCCCCATGATCAGGCGCACGCCGGTGCCGGAATTGCCGCAGTCGATGACATCTTCGGGCTCCGCAAAGCCGCCGATGCCCACGCCGTGGATGGACCAGTCCCCCGCCCCATGCCGGATCACCTCTGCCCCGAGGGCGCGCATGGCCGCGGCGGTGTCGAGCACGTCCTGCCCCTCCAGCAGCCCGGTTGCCCGGGTCTCACCGACGGTCATCGCGCCAAAGATCAGCGTGCGATGGGAAACGGACTTGTCCCCGGGAACGGTCACCGTTCCCTTGAGCGGGCCGGAGGTGCGGGAAGACATGGGGACCGGGGTGCCGTGGCCAGACATGGGCGCTCCTGACAGTAGATTGCGCGCCGTGATAGCCCGGGCCGTCGTCCGCGTCCATCGCCCGATTGTGTCAGAGGCGGATGTAGCGGCGGGCGATGCTCAGCGCCCTCCGCGTCCGGTGACGGTAGCCGTAGACATACCCTGCAAACCGAACCGTGCCCCAGGTCTGCCAGCCCGCGTCGATCTCGACCCGGTCAGTCCAGAGGACGCCATCGTTCCCTTCCGGCTGGATGGAGATCGTATGGTCCCAGCGGCGGACCGACGGGTTGCGTTCGCGGCTCTGAATGATCCGGTTCGTGAGATCAATCCGCTCCACCGTGATCTCGTGCCCCCTGGTCTTCATGAAACCGAACATCGTCACGTCCAGGGACAGGGTCATGCCCTCCGCGATGTCACCTTCGGGGGCGTTTTCGTAAATCGCGATGCCCTTCATCGCGTCGGTCATCTCGCTGAAATCGAGCGCCGCGGTGAACATGGCATCCGCGTCGCCGCGATACCGCGCCTCGAGCACCAGTGCCTGCGCCATCATCCGCCTCCGTTGTCCGATCGCGTCAAAGCGACGTCCGGCTCAGACCCGCCGGAAGGTCAGGTAGTGGGGCACCCGCCCCTCCCGCACCGCCTTGGCCTCGTAGCGGGTGCGGTGCCAGTCGGGCCAGGGATCGCGCCAGTCCGACGGGCTCTCGGCTGTCCATTCGAAGGCCGGATGTGCCTGCATCGCCTCCAGCGTGTGGCGCACATAGTCCTCGATATCCGTCGCGACCCGCAGAACCGCGCCACGCTTGAGCGCGCGCGCGAGCGGGTCGAGATTTTCCTTGCAGACGAAGCGGCGCCGATGGTGCCGGGTCTTCGGCCACGGATCGGGATAGAGAAGGAAAGCGCGCGACAGGCTCGCCTCGGGCAGCACATCTAGGAGGTCCCGCGCGTCGCCTGCATGGACGCGGACGTTGCCGATTTCCTCCTGCGCCATGCGGCCGAGAAAGGCCGCGACCCCGTTGATGAAAGGCTCGCATCCGATAATGCCCACGTCAGGCTGTGTTACCGCCTGATGCAACATGTGCTCGCCCGCGCCAAATCCGATCTCCAGCCAGACGGGCCGGTCGTCGCCAAAAAGTGCCGGGAGGTCGAGCGGCGTCCGGTCGGGATTGTCCTCCCAGGTCACGCCCGGCGGGGCGATCTCGGCCAGCGTGGTCTCCATACGCTCCGCCTGCCCCGGGCGCAGCTTCTTGCCCCGCCTACGACCGTAGAAATTACGCCACGGGGCGCCGTCGGCCCGGTCGGGTGTGCTCGGATTGGAGGGGTCTGACATGCCCCGGGGGCTAGCAAGCTCCGGGCCGAAGGGCAACTACCCGTTCGCCGCGACCTCGGCGTTCTGGGCGAAATACCTCTCGCGGGGCAGGAACCGCGCCATGTTTGCCGCGCGGGCCCAGTCCGCCTCGACCTCCCGGCTGCCGATCATCACCACGCTGTTGCCCGGCAGGCGCAGGGGATCGAGTGTCGCGCGGATCGCCCGGCGCGCCTCGGCCCAGCCGACCGGTGGCTCCGGCTCCGGCGCGACACTGGCAATCGGACATCCCGCTGCGGTGCTGAGCTCCACGCGGAAGGCTTCGGGCACCTCGCCGGAGGGGGAGAAGCCCGTGAGCGCGCAGCGGTCGATCCGCTGCACAGCCTCCCGCACGCGACCGGGCATCTCCAGTTCCCGCGTCAGTCGCAGGTAGAGCCCTTCGACCGTGAACAGAAACGCGGTCACATCACGACCGGTGCCCAGCAGGATCGAGGCGTATTCCGGGTAGCTCAGGCCAAGCTGCCGTGCCCGCCGCACCCGGCGGCGCACGATCTCGATGGGCATTGTGGGGCCCAGCAGTTCCGCCCGCGCCTTGCGCCAGCAGTGCCGCCGCCAGCCCGCGCCGGGCTCCGGCCCTTTATTATGTCCGATACCCGGGGTGTCGCGCATGGCCGCCTTCCTCAGATATCCTCACCGCGCTTGAGAAGATCATCGATGAGCTGGCGCTGCAAGTTCCCCGCATCGCCGCCGCCGAACGCCAGCGCTCCGCCGGAATAGAGAGAGCCATAGGTCAACGCGATGTTAACCGTCTGCCCAAGGGCGGAAATGAGCTGATCCTTTTCCAGCGGCGAAAGCGGATGGATGAACACGCTCCAGAGCCGCCCGTTCGCGATCGCGTAGCGCGCATCAAGCGCGGTGTCGAAATTGGCCTGCATGACCCGGACAACTTCCTCCGCACTCATGCCCGCAGCGGAACGGATCGGAACCATGGCCCGCATCCGGTCGGCGGCAGGATCGGTGACGATGGAGACCGGCACCCCCTCGATCGTGAGTTCGAACACCCGTCCATTGCCCAGCGCCTCCGGATCAAGGCTCAGGATAATCTCCGCCAGGCGGGGAATGGTCATCGGAGGTTCCGTACCCTCCGGTGCAAGATCCTGGGCGGAGGCGGTGAACGCAAAAAATACTGCACACACACACGCAAGTATCCGGGGCATCTTCTTCTCCTTTTAGTCTTGGGTCGTGCCAAGACTAACGCAGCTCTGCTTTGCCCGCCATGCACCCTTCGGTGATCGTTCGTGATCGCATTGACCCTGCCATCCGGCGGACCATATCGCGGTGCAACAGACACTCTTCCAGATGGGATTTTCGATGAAAGACGGGATCGCGCTCATTCGCACCTACGCCAAGGCCAACCCCTTCATGTTCAACCTGATCGTGGCATTCTTCGTCGGGTTGGCGATTGCCCTTTGGATCGCGGGCTACGTGTTCTACGTGGTCGGGCCGAACTGGTCCTGATCTGAGGCGTCTAGAGGCTGAGGGGGTTTGGGCGGGTCTCGACGAACGTCGGGCAAGATCCAATCTTGGTGACCTCGCGGCGAGCGCCCCAACCTCACAGATCCTGACTCAGCAGGGACAGTCCGATCGCTGGGATGGTCCCTACGCATTGCGTCAGTCCCACCGAGCCCACCGGGTTCGGACGGTTTATCGTCTGACCGACAGCGCCAACGCTCTTTTGGCGCGGCAGTCCGACACTAGATTTCGGCCGCTAGCACACGAGCGAAAAGCCACCGTGCAAGGCTTAGCCCACCTCTGGGACGCCCCTACGCTTGGCATTTGCCCTGCCGGACCTCTGCAGCTCAGATGTCTTACCGCTGGACTGTCAGAGCGCACGCTCGTTTCGACCGGCAGTACGACAATCAGAAGAGGCCGCTAGCGCGTCAGCGAAGCGCCAGCGGTCAAGGCATGGCCCGCGGCGGTGACTGCCGCAGCGCCCTAGAGCATCAATCGACCGGATCAGACGTTGGACTTGAGCGTCTCCACCAGGTCCGTCCGCTCCCAGGAAAAACCGCCATCCTCTTCCGGCGCGCGCCCGAAATGCCCGTAGGCCGCCGTGCGCTGGTAGATCGGGCGGTTGAGGCCCAGATGGGTGCGGATGCCCCGGGGGGTCAGGCTCATGGACCGGCGGATCGCCTCTTCGATGCGCGCCGCATCCACCTGCTCCGTCCCGTGCCCGTCCACATAGATCGACAGGGGCTCGGGCACGCCGATGGCGTAGGAAAGCTGCACGGTACAGCGGTCCGCGAGACTGGCAGCCACCACGTTCTTCGCCACATAGCGCGCAGCATAGGCCGCGGACCGGTCCACCTTCGTCGGATCCTTGCCGGAGAAGGCGCCGCCCCCGTGGGGTGCGGCCCCCCCATAGGTGTCCACGATGATCTTGCGTCCCGTCAGGCCCGCATCCCCGTCCGGTCCGCCGATGACGAAGCGGCCGGTTGGGTTCACATGCCAGACCGTTTCCGCATCGATGAAACCATCGGGAAGCGCCTCGCGCGCGAACGGCTCGACGATGTCCCGCACGTCGTGGGAGGTAATGTCCTGCCCGTTCGCAAGCTTCGCGAGATGCTGGGTCGAGATCACGATGGTATGGGCACGCACGGGCCGTCCGTCCCGGTATTCCACCGTGACCTGGCTTTTCGCATCGGGCCCCAGAAGCGAGGCTTCGTCCCCGTGGCGCGCCTCGGCCATCAGGCGCAGGATCCGGTGGGAATAGAGGATCGGCGCGGGCATCAGCTCAGGCGTTTCGTTGGTTGCGTAGCCAAACATGATCCCTTGATCGCCCGCACCTTCGTCCTTGTTCTCCGCCGCATCGACGCCCACCGCGATGTCGGCGGACTGTTCGTGGACGTAGCAGTCGATGGAGCAGGTGCGGAAATGGAAGCCCTTCTGTGCATAGCCGATCTTCCGGATCGTCTCCCGGGCGGTCGCGCACATCTCCTCAGGCGTGATCGAGTTCTCCTCGGAAATCTTCACCTCGCCCATGAGCACGACCTTGTTGGTCGAGGCCGCGGTTTCGACGGCAATCCGCGCTTCTGGCTCACGCGCGATCAACTGATCGACGATGGCATCGGAGATCTGGTCGCAGACCTTGTCCGGGTGGCCCTCGGACACGGATTCAGAGGTGAAGAGGTAGTCCTTGCGCATGTGGGAGGGTCCTGCCTGACGGATGTTGTTTTGCGGCACAGACCACATCTGCGACGTTGAGGCAAGTCGGCGCCGACCCCTTCAGTCCTTGAGACCCAGATCAGACATCAATTTCGCCCGATGCGCCCGTTGCTGCCTCAGCCGCCACAGGTAGATGGGGCCGAGAAGGCCGCGCAGGCTCCTGATCCGCCGCCGCCGCAGGCCCTTGAGAAAACTTGTCGGTTTCACGTGCCAGTGCAGCCGCGGAGAGTGAATCAGGCGCGCCATCGCCGTCTTGGGAAAGAACGCGTACATCAAGCGCAGGTTCATGAGGTTGTATTCAGGGGGCAGCGTCGCGATGCGCAGGTCCGAAAGCCAGATCTCTTCCCGAAACCCCGGCTGATCCTCCCGAACGGCCCCGGCCTCGTACCGCGCCTGCCATGCGGAGAAGAAGGTGTCGGTCGCCGGGGAGCTGCGCCAGGCGATGACGCCGGTATTGTATTGCGGAAACGCCTCGGGCAGGCGGAAGTTCATCGGCTTCATGACCTTCCAGACGACCCGGGTCTGGTCGTGGGCGAGCGCGATGTCGAACCGGTCGAGCAGGTCGAAAACGTCCCACATCGCTGCGACCATCATGGTGTCCACGTCGAGATAGAGGGTCCGTTTGAACCGGGATTTGCCCATGCAGGCAACCTTGGAGCGGGCATGGGGGTTCTCGATCACATGTACCTGGTCGAACCCCTGCACGGACGGATCGTCCGTGTAGAGGTCGACCGGACAGCCGGGCATGTGCTCACGGATTGTGGCCAGCACCTGATAGGCAAGCTCCAGATAGGAGGCACCCGTGGCCACAAGAATAATGCCCCGCGCGGGGGCATCATCATCTGAAGTCGTCTTGCTCACGCGAGGGTCGGATCGATCTCTTTACAGGCCGCAACGAGGCCCTTCACCGCATCAACGGACTTGTCGAACATCGTCTGCTCGTCCCCGTTGAGGGAGATCTCAACAACACGCTCGATCCCACCTGCGCCGATCACGGTCGGCACACCGACGTAAAACCCGTTGAGGCCGTAGGCACCGTCGACAAAGGCTGCGGCGGGCAGCACCCGCTTCTGATCCTTGAGGAAAGATTCGGCCATCTGGATCGCTGACGCCGCGGGGGCGTAGAACGCGGATCCCGTCTTGAGAAGGCCCACAATCTCAGCCCCGCCATCCCGGGTGCGCTGCACGATCGCATCGAGCTTGTCCTGAGTGGTCCAGCCCATCTCCACCAGATCCGGAAGCGGGATGCCCGCGACAGTGGAGTACCGGGTCAGCGGCACCATTGTGTCCCCGTGCCCGCCAAGGACAAACGCCGTCACGTCCTTGACGGAGACCTCGAACTCTTCAGCGAGGAAGTGGCGGAACCGTGCGCTGTCGAGCACACCGGCCATGCCCACGACCTTCTCCGTCGGCAGACCGGAGAATTCACGCAGGGCCCACACCATGGCGTCGAGCGGGTTGGTGATGCAGATGACGAAAGCGTCGGGGGCATGCTCCTTGATGCCCTCGCCCACGGACTTCATGACCTTCAGGTTGATGCCCAGCAGATCGTCCCGGCTCATGCCGGGCTTCCGCGCGACACCGGCGGTGACGATGCAGACATCCGCGCCCGCGATCAGCGAATAATCGTTCGTGGACCCTGTCATGGCCGCGTCGAACCCGTCGACCGGAGCGCTCTCCGCGATGTCGAGCGCCTTGCCCTGGGGGATGCCCTCGGCGATGTCGAACAGGACGACGTCGCCCAGTTCCTTCAGCCCTGCCAGATGGGCAAGCGTGCCCCCGATCTGCCCTGCACCGATCAGCGCGATCTTCGCTCTCGCCATGTCACTCTCCGGAAAGTTGGTTGCGATTTCGCGCTCGGGTTAGCGGCAAACCGGATTTCGCGCAAGCACCCGTGGTTTCGCGCAGGGCAAAGCAGCATACAATTGTACACAAATCACGGTGAGCGCTGCGGTGGTTCCGTACGCAGAACCGTGATTGACCGGGGCTGCCCGCTCCGCGCAGGGTGCGCCCATGGAGCTTGACCTCACGTTCTTCGCCCTCGCGGTGCCGGCTGTCCTGCTCGCAGGGATCTCGAAGGGCGGGTTTGGCTCCGGGGCGGCGTTCGTGGCCGCTCCCCTGCTCGCCCTGATCATCGAGCCGCAATATGCGGTGGGCGTCATGCTCCCACTCCTGATGCTGATGGATGTGACGAGCCTGCGGCCCTACTGGCGGAAGTGGGACTGGCCCAACGCGCGAACGATGATGATCGGGGCCATACCGGGGGTCGCCGCGGGCGTTCTTCTGTTCCGTTACACATCCAGCGACGCGGTCCGCCTTCTTATCGGCCTGATCGCCGTCGGGTTTGTTCTGTTCCAACTCTCGCGGCAGCGGGGATGGCTGAGGCTGGCGCCCAGGGGTTTTTCGCACATGCGCGCGGGGGGGTGGGGTCTGGTCGCGGGCTTCACCAGTTTCGTGAGCCACGCAGGCGGACCGCCCGCCGCGGTGCACCTGCTCAGCCAGTCGCTGAGCAAGGAGAGGTATCAGGCGACGACGGTGATCGTGTTCTGGTGGGTGAACATCCTGAAGTTCGGGCCCTACGCTGCCCTCGGCCTCTTTACCGGCGAGACCCTCGTCGCCAACCTGTTCCTCGCCCCCGTTGCCATCGCCGGGACCTGGCTGGGCGTTTGGGCCCATCGCATGATCCCGGAGACGGTGTTCTTTGCGATCACCTATGTCCTGTTGACCCTGACGGGGACAAAGCTGATCTTCGACGCGCTGACCTGACCGCTCAGATCTTCCGGTCGAGTGCCGCCAGCGGTTCGGGCGAAAGATCCCAGGCCCGGCCCGCCGCGATGAGGCAGCTCACGCCCTGGGCGGAGGTGATGATGATCGTCCAGCTTCCGGTTTCCTCGGAGGAGAAGACCTCCACCACACCGTTGCGCTGCAGGCCCATCGACTGCCGCGACTCGCCGAAATTCGCCGTGAGGTGGTTGATCACGGCGTCGCGGGGGCCGCACCGGTTGTTCGGGGCGGGGTTTGCGACAGCAGCCTGACCCGCAAGGGCCACACCGCCGATCAGTGCACACATCGTCAGTTTACGCATTGTCCCATCCTTTCCGCCGGTTTTCCGGCACTGCCAATGGCATTCGAGAACCGCGGGGCCCCCTCCCGCCGGGCCCGATCCGGAGCGGCGCGATAGGACTTCGCTGCGACGCTCCAGACAGCCACTGTGGCGAGAAATGCCTGATATCTGGTAAACGGACGTGCCGAACGATCTATTCCGGCATTTAATTTCTACTCATTGGCCCATTGCGCAATTTTCCTGCGCAAGGATCTTGCGCTCAGACGCGGCTTGGGTATTTTGCGCCGCAACAAAACGAGGAGTCGCCGATGCCCGCTGCCCACCGCCCCCGCCGATCCGTGCTCTACATGCCGGGCTCGAAGTCCCGCGCGCTTGAAAAAGCGGAAGGGCTGCCGGCGGATGCGCTTATCCTCGATCTGGAGGATGCGGTGGCTCCTGAGGAAAAGCCCGCCGCGCGGGATCTTGTCTACGACGCGGTCGAAGCGCGGCGTTTCGGTCCGCGAGAGGTCATCATCCGGATCAACGGGCTCGATACCGAGTGGGGCGAGGCCGACCTCACCGCCGCCGCAGCCGCCGGACCGGACGCGATCCTGGTGCCAAAGATCGACAGGGCCGACGAGATCGTTGACATCGCCGACCGCATGGCCGCCGCGGGCGCACCTGAGGATACGGCGATCTGGGCGATGATGGAGACCCCGCTCGGCATGCTCAACGCAGCTGACATCGCCGCAGCGCACCCCCGCCTTGCCTGTTTCGTCATGGGCACCAACGATCTGGTCAAGGACCTGCACGCGAGCCACACGGAAATGCGCCTGCCGCTGATAACAGGGCTCGGCCTGTGTCTGCTGGCGGCGCGGGCGCATGGGCTCGCCATCATCGATGGGGTCTATAACGCGTTCAAGGATGATGACGGGCTGCGCGCCGCCTGCCAGCAAGGCAAGGAACTTGGCTTTGACGGGAAGACGCTGATCCATCCCGCCCAGCTTGGCGTGACCAACGAAGTCTTCGCCCCCTCCGCCGACGATATCGAGCTCGCGCAAAGCTACGTGGATGCGTTCGAGGCGGCGAAGGCACGGGGGGAGGGCGTCGCGGTCGTCAACGGCCGGATCGTCGAAAACCTCCATGTCGACAATGCCCGTCGCCTGCTTGCGGAGGCGGATGCCATCGCCGCGCTTGCGGGCGCGTCGGCGGGGTGACAGGGTCGCGGCAGGTCAATCCCGGACACGAGGCATTCCCATGATCCTGCTCATCCTTGGCATCGCGCTCTGGTGGGGCGCGCATCTCTTCAAACGCCTGGCAAAGGGCCCACGTGCGGCGATGCAGGAACGATTAGGGGATGCCGCCCGCGGCGTGTTTGCCCTTCTCATCGTTGTCTCCATCGGCATGATGACGCTGGGATATCAGCAGGCGGCCTTCATCAACGTCTGGTTTCCGCCCACGTGGACGGTCCACCTGAACAATACACTGATGTGGATAGCCGTTGTCCTCTTCGCGCTCAGCGCCTCGAAGGGGCGCAGCCGCGCGTGGTTCCGGCACCCGATGCTGCTCGGTTTCACGGTGTGGAGCTTTGCGCACCTCCTCGTGAACGGGGATCTCGCCTCCATCCTGCTGTTCGGCGGGCTCGGGATCTGGGCGATCACGTCGATCTTCGTGATCAACACCCAGGACGGCCCGTGGGAGCGGCCAGAGCCCGGCCCGGTCTCCGGCGATGTGCGCGTTGTTCTGATATCGACCGTCGTCTTCCTTGTGATCGCGGGCATTCACGCGATCTTCGTCTGGCCGTTTCCGGGGGGTGCCGCATGATCGCCTACCGGTTCCTGACCGAGGAAGACAGCGCCGCCTTCTGTCACAAGGTGACCGCGGCACTCAACTCGGGCTGGGCGCTCCAGGGACCGCCCACCTATGCCTTTGATCAAGCGAAGGGCGTGATGATGTGCGGGCAGGCGGTGACCAAGGACGTCCCTGGCCCCTACAGCCCCGATACGAAACTTGGAGATCTCTGACAGATGACGAAGACGAGCGCCGGACGGTTCTTTGAAGATTACGCCGTGGGGCAGACGCTGACCCACGCGGTACCCAGAACCGTCGGCGCGGGGGAGCGCGCGCTCTACACAGCGCTCTATCCGACTCGCGGGGCGCTCTACTCCTCCGACGAATTCGCGCGCAGCTGTGGTCTTCCTGCGAGCCCGCTCGAGGAACTGATCGCGTTTCACGTGGTGTTCGGGAAGACCGTGCCGGACGTCTCCCTCAACGCCGTCGCGAACCTCGGCTACGCGGAGGGACGTTTCGGTGTGCCCGTCTATCCTGGCGACACGCTGACAACGGTCAGCGAAGTGATCGGGGTCAAGGAGAACTCCAACGGCAAGACCGGCGTCGTCTGGGTGCGCTCCACCGGGCGCAACCAGCGGGGGGAAGAAGTCCTTGCCTATGTGCGCTGGGTCATGGTGCGCAAGCGGGATCACGGGGCCCCGGCGCCGGAAACGGTGATCCCGGAGCTTGCACAGGCCGTGGATCCCGGCGATCTGACGATCCCCTCGGGGCTGGATTTCACGGGCTACGACACCGCGCTTGCGGGGGAGCCGCACCGCTGGGCCGACTACGACGTTGGCGAGAAGATCGACCATGTGGACGGTGTGACGATCGAAGAAGCCGAACACATGATGGCCACCCGGCTCTGGCAGAACACGGCGAAGGTGCATTTCGACGCCACCTTCCGCATGGATGGACAACGGCTCATCTACGGCGGCCATGTCATCAGCCTCGCCCGCGCGCTCAGCTTCAACGGTCTGGCGAACGCACAGATGATCGTCGCCCTCAATGGCGGCGCCCACGCCAATCCCTGCTTTGCGGGCACGACCGTGCGCGCCTGGTCGGAGGTTCTGGACAAGGCGGAGACGGCGGCGCCCGGGGTCGGTGCGCTCCGCCTGCGCCTGGTCGCCACTTCAGGCGACAGCGGATCATTCCCACTGCGCGGAACGGACGGAAAATACGATCCCAGTGTCTTGCTCGATCTCGACTATTGGGCTCTTGTTCCGCTGTGACGCAGATGTAGGAGTTCCCATGCGCGCTTACCTGATCGCTGCCCTCGCAAGCATCCCGGGGGCAATCCATGCCGATGACGCAGCCTTCGCCTACCTCGAGGCAAACCTGATCTCGACGCTCTATCACGAGCTGGGCCACGCAGTGATCCACATTCAGGAGGTGCCGATCTTCGGTCAGGAGGAGGACGCGGCGGACGTGCTGAGCACTCTCCTGATCAACGCGCACTATGACGAACCGGCGGCGCGGGACATCATCACGCTCGCCGCACAGGGGTATGCTGACGATGCGGCGGCGTTGGAGGAGCCCATCCCCGTCTGGGGCGTCCACGGGCTCGACATGCAGCGGTATCACACGATGGCATGCCTGTTTTTCGGCGCGGACGTGGATACCCGTGAATATGTGATCACAGAACTGGGTCTGCCCGAGGAACGCGCTGAAACCTGCGAGGAAGAGTACTACCTCGCCGAATGGTCCTGGGGCACCGTCCTCATTCCGATGGAGGACGCCGCCCCCGCTACGACCCTGACCTACAAGGGTTTGTCCGATATCGGCGGCGAGGAAATCGCGTTCACTCAGGATCTGCTGATCGAGCAGGTTTCGTTTCTAAACGAAAGCTATGCCCTCGCCAAGCCAGTCACCGTGACACTGCTCTCCTGCGGCGAAGCCAACGCCTTCTACGATCCGGAGACTCTGACCATCGAAGTCTGCACGGAATTCGCCGAAGACCTGTTCTATCGCGCGACACGTTAGTGTTTTGTGATCACTGAATATTTGGTTGTGATCACATCAACGATAAAGTGTGCCGGTGTGAGCGAGTTTTCGAAGCAGTTTAAGGACGTGATGCTTTTGCAGCGCAGCGATCTGCGATAGGCTGTTGGAAATAGCTATTTGCCACTAACCCATGTCGCCCCGACCGGGGCTGACACAGGACCGTGAAAGGGAGCCTCATGGCCGACGTCAACCGCGGCAATCGCCCGTTGTCCCCCCACCTGACCATCTACCGTCCGCAGATCACGTCGATGCTGTCGATCCTGATGCGGATAACCGGTGTCGGCCTGACCCTGGGATCCCTGCTCACGGTCTGGTGGTTCCTCGCGGCGGCGACCGGCCCGGAATACTATGACTATGTGAACGGGATCGTGACGAGCTGGTTTGGCGGTCTCATCATGCTCGGTTCCCTTTGGGCGCTCTGGTACCATTTCTGCAACGGGCTGCGGTACCTGCTCTGGTTTGAAGCGAAGCATTTCGACGTCGACAAGGTGACAAAGAGTGGTCAGGTGGTCGTGGCAGCCTCCCTGATCCTCACGCTCCTGACGCTCATCATCATTCTGTAAGGCGGAGGCACCGATGCAGTACCTGACCGACCGCAAGCGCACCACCGGCCTCGGCTCCGCCAAGGACGGGACGGAACATCTCTGGCAGACCAAGGTAACGTCCGTCGCCCTCGTGATCCTGACGCCGCTCTTCATCTTCATGTTCGGCGCCCACCTGGGCAAGGACCATGCAACCGTGATGGCGGTCTACTCCAATCCGGTGATTGCGATCATCGCGATCCTGATGATCCTCGTGAGCTTCTACCACCTCAAGCTTGGGCTGCAGCTTGTCATCGAGGACTATGTGCATGCCCCCGTGTGGCGGAACGCCGCCATGCTTGGAAACATCTTCCTGTGCTACGCAGCTATGGCGGCTGGCACCTTCGCCATCGCCAAGATCGCCTTCGGCGCCTGAGCTACGGAGAGCCCAATGACCGCATACGAGTATATCGATCACGAATATGACGTCGTCGTCGTGGGTGCCGGCGGCTCCGGCCTGCGGGCAACCCTCGGTATGGCGGAGCAGGGCCTGCGAACGGCCTGCATCACCAAGGTCTTTCCGACCCGCTCCCACACGGTTGCGGCCCAGGGCGGGATCGCGGCGAGCCTGTCGAACATGGGGCCGGACCACTGGCAGTGGCACATGTATGACACGGTAAAGGGGTCCGACTGGCTTGGCGACACGGACGCAATGGAGTACCTCGCCCGTGAGGCGCCCAAGGCCGTCTATGAGCTGGAACATTATGGCGTGCCGTTCTCCCGGACGGAGGAGGGCACGATCTATCAGCGCCCCTTCGGCGGCCACACAACCGAGTTCGGCGAGGGCCCGCCGGTGCAGCGGACCTGCGCCGCGGCGGACCGGACCGGGCACGCGATCCTTCACACGCTCTACGGCCAGAGCCTGAAGAACAACGCGGAATTCTACATCGAGTATTTCGCCATCGATCTGATCATGGATGATGATGGCGCCTGCATCGGCGTTATCGCGTGGAAGCTCGACGACGGCACGATCCACCGCTTCTCCGCCAAGATGACGGTGCTCGCGACCGGCGGCTACGGCCGGGCCTACTTCTCCGCCACCTCCGCGCACACCTGCACCGGGGACGGCGGCGGCATGGTCGCCCGTCAGGGTCTGCCGCTTCAGGACATGGAGTTCGTCCAGTTCCACCCGACCGGCATCTACGGTGCAGGCTGCCTGATCACCGAAGGCGCGCGGGGTGAGGGCGGGTATCTCACGAATTCGGAGGGCGAGCGGTTCATGGAACGCTACGCGCCGACCTACAAGGATCTCGCAAGCCGCGACGTCGTCTCCCGCTGCATGACCATGGAGATCAGGGACGGGCGCGGTGTCGGCAAGGATGGTGACCATATCCACCTCCATCTCGATCACCTGCCGCCCGAAACACTCGCAGAGCGGCTGCCCGGCATCTCCGAAAGCGCGCGGATCTTCGCGGGTGTTGACGTGCGTAAGGAACCGATCCCGGTTCTGCCCACTGTCCACTACAACATGGGCGGCATCCCCACGAACTACATGGGCGAGGTGCTCAGCCCCACGTCGGACAATCCCGATCGTGTACTGCCGGGTCTGATGGCCGTTGGTGAGGCGGGCTGCGCGTCCGTCCACGGCGCGAACCGGCTTGGCTCGAATTCCCTGATCGACCTCGTGGTCTTCGGCCGCGCGGCGGCGATCCGGGCGGGAGAGGTCGTGGATCCGTCCACCGCTATCCCTTCGATCAACGAAAAGTCCGTCACCAAGGCGATGGACCGGTTCGACACGCTCCGCCACGCAGCGGGCTCCACCGGCACCGCGGAGTTGCGGCTGAACATGCAGCGCGCCATGCAGGCGGACGCAGCGGTCTTCCGCACCGACAAGACCCTCTCGGAGGGATGCGCGAAGATGTCCGAGGTTGCAGAGGGGATGGATGACATCCAGGTCGCCGACCGGTCGCTCATCTGGAACTCCGACCTCATGGAGACCCTGGAGCTCGACAACCTGATGCCGAACGCGCTCACCACCGTCTACTCAGCCGAAGCGCGTAAGGAGAGCCGGGGCGCCCACGCGCACGAGGACTACCCGGACCGAGACGATTCCAACTGGCGTAAGCATACGCTGGGCTGGATGGACGGGACCACGAAAGTCAAACTCGACTATCGGCCCGTTCACCTCGATCCGCTGACAAGCCACAACGAGGGCGGCATCGACCTCAACAAGATTGCGCCCAAGGCCCGGGTGTACTGACGACATGCTGCGGCTGTTCAAAAAGAAAAAGCCAAAGCAGAAGAAGACATTCGTCTCCTCCGAATATTGGGAAAACCGGTATCGGGAGGGGCGAAACTCCGGCGCAGGCTCCTATGGCCGCCTCGCCGCCTACAAGGCCGACTATCTCAATGATTTCGTCACGCGACACGGCGTGAACAGCGTCATCGAGTTCGGCTGTGGGGACAGTGCGCAGCTCTCGCTCTACGACTTCCCGACCTATGCCGGAGTTGACGTCTCACCCAGCGCCGTTGCCATGTGCGCCGAACGGTTCGCGGGCACCTCGGCATGGTCCTTCCATCACACCGACAATCCACACGGTTACGACGAGACCTTCGATCTCGCGATCTCCATCGATGTGATTTATCACCTGATCGAGGATGCTGTTTTCGACCGTTACATGACGGACCTGTTCGATCATGCCGGCCGCTTTGTGGTTATCTACGCGTCGGACAAGGATGCCTCCACCCCGAATGAGCATGTCCGCCACCGCAAGTTCTCCGACTGGATCGCCGCACACCGCCCGGACTGGCTGGAGATCGACAGGGCGGAGCATCCCTACCCGTTCGATCCGGAAGACCCGGACAACACATCGTTCGCCCGATTCGTCGCCTACGAAAAGGTGTCCGCATGATCGTCGCCAATCTTGCGACCTATCCACCGCGGCGGGAGAACCTCGCCCCCGTGATCGACGCGATTGCGCCGCAGGTCGACCGGCTCAATATCGTGTTCAACCAGTATGAAACCTTGCCGGAGGAGGCGACCCGGGCTGCGAACATAAATCCGATCATTCCGACCGAGGACACCAAGGATGTCGGCAAATTCTATCCTGAAGTCACCGACGAGGACCTCGTTTTCCTGATCGATGACGACATGATCTATCCGGACACCTACGTGGATTTCGTGCGAGACGCAGTCGCACCCTACGCGGGCAAGGGCTTCGTTGCGGGCTTCCACGGCTCACTCTACAAGCGCCCCCGTCTGAAGACCCTCTTTCGTCCCTTCGTCGAACGGCGGAAGGTCTATTTCTTCAAGAGCCGGCTGCGGGAAGCCATCGTGGTCGACCAGGTCGCAACCAACGCCGCGGTTCTTCCCGGCAGTGCGATGCCGCCCTATGCATACATGCGGGACAGCCAGAAGTTCGTCGACGTTCGTTTGGCCAAATGGTCCCATGAGCACGGACACCCCCACATCTGCCTCGCGCGCGAAGATCATTTCCTCGACGACATCCTGTTCGATGAGACGATCTATGCGGACTTCACGCTGAAGAACCACGCACACGTCACGCGGGAGGTGAAGACCTACGCGTTTCGCACCCCCGGACGCGGGAAGCCTGCGGCGCTGCTGATGGGGGGTGGGCGGTGATGGCTCGGATGCATACCCGCTGTCTGACGGCGTTCCTGCTCACCGGCGCGCTCACGGCGTGCGCAGGACAAGAGACGCAGCCGGACCCCGGCCCGGCGGCCGAACAGGCGGCCCTCGATGTCGTCTCGGACCGCTTTCCGCTGATCGATGGGGAGCCTGTGGCCCGCTGCATCCGGGACAACGCGACCTTCGGCGAGCAGCTGACCCTCGCAAAGGCAGCACTCACCGGCGTGACCACAGAGACCGTCGAGACCGCGCTGACCGTCGCTCAGCGCCCTGATGCACAGACCTGCATCATCGACAATGGAATTCCAGCCGCGCTCGCCGCGCTGATCGGAGGATAGACATGGTTGAATTCGCGCTTCCCAAGAACTCGCAGATCACGACCGGGAAGACCTGGCCGAAGCCGGAGGGGGCGAAGAACGTCCGCGCCTTCAAGATCTACCGTTTCGATCCGGACAGCGGGGATAATCCGCGGGTCGACACCTACTTCCTCGATCTCGACGATTGCGGGCCGATGGTCCTGGATGCGCTCATCAAGATCAAGAACGAGGTCGACCCGACACTCACCTTCCGCCGCTCCTGCCGGGAGGGGATCTGCGGCTCCTGCGCGATGAACATCGGCGGGATCAACACGCTCGCTTGCATCCACGGCATCGACGAGGCGCCGAAGGGTGATATCGCAGTCTATCCGCTGCCGCACATGCCGGTGATCAAGGATCTCATCCCCGATCTCACCCATTTCTACGCCCAGCATGCGAGCATCATGCCCTGGCTCGAGACCAAGACCAACCGGCCCGCGAAGGAGTGGCGCCAGTCCATCGAGGATCGCAAGAAGCTCGACGGCCTTTACGAGTGCGTCATGTGCGCGAGCTGCTCCACCGCTTGCCCCTCCTATTGGTGGAACGGCGACCGGTATCTGGGCCCGGCAGCCCTCCTTCACGCGTACCGCTGGATCATCGACAGCCGGGACGAGGCTACGGGTGAGCGGCTCGACGATCTGGAGGATCCGTTCAAGCTCTACCGCTGTCACACGATCATGAACTGTGCGAAGACCTGCCCGAAGGGTCTGAACCCGGCCAAGGCCATTGCCGAGGTCAAGAAGATGATGATCGAACGGCGGCTCTGAAGAGCTGCCGCTGCCCGCCGCCACACCAAAGATGCGGGGCTCCGTGCGTTCGAAAACGAAACGCCCGGGGCCTCTTCTTCTGGCCGGAAATATCCCCGCCGGAGGCGTCGACCTCTACACGATCAGCCCGACCAGATCCGCGTTGTCCGTAATGTCCTGATAGGCGATGCCGCTCGCGGTCATGCGGGCACAAAGCCGCGGAAAGTTCTCCGGCGCGTCGCTGTCGATCCCGATGAGGACGGACCCGAAGTTGCGCGCGCTCTTCTTGAGATATTCGAACCGGAAGATGTCGTCGTTTGGGCCGAGCAGCCCCAGAAAATCCTTCAGCGCTCCGGGGCGCTGAGGCATGCGCAACACGTAGTACTTCTTCAGTCCGCGGAAGCGCAGCGCACGTTCCTTCACATCCGGCAGGCGTTCGAAGTCGAAATTGCCTCCGGACGCGACGCAGACCACGGTTTTGCCCGCAATCTCCTCCCGCAGATCCTGAAGGACGTCGATGGCAAGCGCGCCCGCGGGCTCCAGCACGATGCCCTCCACATTGAGCATTTCGATCATGGTGCCGCAGACCCGGTCCTCCGGCGGGGTGAGCACCTGAGCCGGAAACACGCGGGAGAGGGCTGCGAAGGTTTCCTGGCCGATCCGGGCCACGGCCGCCCCGTCGACGAATCCGTCGATCTCCGGCAGCGTGACCGGCATGCCCTCCTCGACCGCGCGCTTGAGCGAGGCCGCCCCGGCAGGTTCGACATAGCGGAGCTCTGTCGCCTCCTCGCGGGAGGAGAGCAGTCTGGTCGCCCCCGCCGACAGCCCGCCGCCCCCGACCGGAAGGATCATCATGTCCGGCGCGCGGCCGAGCGCCTCAAGAACTTCAAGAGTGACCGTCGCCTGTCCTTCGATGATGTCCGGCGCATCGAAGGGCGGGACGAAACGCGCGCCGCTCTCCTCCACATAGGCGAGCGCCGCCGCGAGGCATTCGTCGAAGAAGTCGCCCGTCAGCCTGATCTCCACCGCATCGCCACCGAAGGTTGCGGTCTTGTCGACTTTCTGCTGGGGCGTGGTGGAGGGCATGAAGATGACACCGCGCACCCCCATCCGCGCGCAACACCACGCAAACCCCTGCGCGTGATTGCCCGCGGAGGCGCACACGAAATCCGTGGGCGCCTCGTTCTCCTCCAGCGCCTTGGAGAATACGTTGAAGGCCCCTCGGATCTTGTAGCTGCGCACCTCCGTCAGATCCTCCCGCTTGAGGTAGATCTCCGCGCCATAGCGGTGCGACAGGTACGCGTTGCGCTGGAGCGGCGAGGCAGGAAAGGCCGTGCGCATGCGGGCCATTGCGGCCTCCACGGCCTGGGAATAGGCGGTCATTCGGGGCTCCCAATCTGGATCGGGTGGGGGTAGCGCAGCCGGCCCCATCAGGCAAGCGGGGGCACCGCCGCTGATCTGCGACCGGACCGCGGAGCGGGACCGCCGCCGCTGACCACGACCGGGGCGAGACGTTCGTGTGCGCGGCGCGACGATCCTTTCCCGGCCAACCAGTACCAGACATCGGTCGGCCACCATCCGGCTCCTTACGCGCTCCGGCCCCCCACCCAATCCTCGGACTGCATCTCGTGAAGGCGGGAAGCGGTACGTTCGAACTCGAACGCGCCGGTTCCTTCGGGATAGAGCGCGTCGGGCTCCGCCGCGGCACTCGCGATCAGCCTGACCCGCGCCTCATAAAGCGCGTCGATCAACGTGACGAAGCGTTTCGCTTCATTGGCCTTGGCCGGCGACAGGATCGGTATGTCCTCGACAAAGAGGGTGTTCACCGCCTCCGCAATCGCGAGGTAATCCGCCGGCCCCAGAGGTTTCGCACAAAAATCCGCAAAGCTCCCCCGGCCGATCCCGTTGCGGAAGTGGCGGATGGTCACTTCTCGCCCCGTGACCATCAGGATGCGGGGCGCGCCAGGTCCCCCGGCCAGATCGGTCCAGAGCGCATCGATTTCCGCCGCATGACCCCGCCCGGCGAAATAGACCCGCTGCCCCGTGAGCCGCCCCAGCCGGTGGTCCGTCGCGCTCGCCAGTTCATAGACGTCGAGCTTCTCTTTGATCATTGCGATGAAGGGCAAGAAGAGGTCGCGGTTCAGACCGTCCTTGTAGAGGTCGTCCGGATGCCGGTTAGAGGTTGTAACAATGATGACGCCGCGGGCGAAAAGCTTCTCGAACAGCCGTCCGACCAACATCGCGTCGGTGATGTCGGTGACTTGCATCTCGTCGAAACACAGCAGATGGGCCTGCTTTGCGACGCGGGCGGCGACCGGCTCGATCGGATCCTCGACGCCTTCCTTCCGCGCAAGTCCGATGGAGGCGTGCACTTCCTGCATGAAAGCATGGAAATGCACCCGACGTTTCGCCTCCAGCGGCGCATGGTCGAAGAAAAGGTCCATCAGCATGGACTTGCCGCGCCCCACTCCACCATAGACATAGAGGCCCGGCACGCTGGCCTCCTCCGTTTTCTCCCGTCCCCAACCGAACAGGCCAAGGCGCACCTTCTTCGGCTCTGCGGGGCTGTAGCCCTGCAGCCGCGTATGGAGGAGCTGGAACTTCTCCACCGCCGCACGCTGCGCCGGATCATCGGTGAGCCGGCCATCCGCGATCATCGCGCGATACTGGTGGAGGGGGCCGTCGGACATGGAAACCCTGGGAAAGAACTGACGTCCCGCACTCTAGGCCCTTGGCGGGGGGAGGAAAACCGTTCAGGCGCGGCGGGCGGACGGTGCCTCGCCGAAAACCTTGCGATAGGCCCGGCCCAGCGCCTCTGACGACCCGTAGGCGTAGCGGTGGGCGACAGTCTGCACCCGTTCGCCGCGGTCGAGATCCTGCCGCGCGAGCGTCAGGCGCCAGATCCGCAGATAGGCGGCTGGCGTCTGCCCGACCGCGGAGAGGAACCGCTCCGCAAACCGGCTCGGTGAAAGACCGGCGATGCGGGCAAGCTCCCCATTGCGCCACGGGCGCCCGGGCGCGTCATGCATGGCGACGATCGCGCGGGAGATCTGGGGATCCGCAAGGCCGCCGACGAGGCCGGGCTCCGCCGCCCCCGCCTCGATCTGCCGCCGCATGAGGCGCACGACGATGACCTCCGCCAACCGGTTGAGCACCGATGCGGACCCGCACCGCTGTGCCCGATGCTCAGCAACCAGCAATGCCGCGAGGGGCGCAAGGTCTCCATCCGCCGGACAATCGATGATCCGGGGAACGGCGGCGAAGAGCGGATTGAGCGCGCCACACCAATCGACACAGGCGGCAAAGAGCACGTTCGGCGCGCCAGCAGCGACGAGCGGGCAATCCCCCGTCTGGCGCAACACGATCCGCTCCGCCTCCTCCGCCTCGCCAAGGATCACGAAGTTGGCAGCACTACCATCCGCCGGAGACACGGTCAGCGCGAAGCGGTCCATCAACGCGGAGAGACGATCGGTTCGGTCAATCGGAGTCATGATCGGTTATTCCGGACAAATCTGATCCATATACCGGATACCATCACGACATCCAGCCAGCAACAGGAGTCATCATGCTCATCCCCCGCCAAAAGACCCCGGACCTTGCTCTGCCCACGCTCGACCATGGCGCCTTCGACCTTTCCTCGGAAAAATCCGAGCGTGGGACGGTCATCTGCTTTTACCGGGGCCTTCACTGCCCGATCTGTGCGACCTACCTCACCGAGTTCGATAAGCGGGTTCCCGAGTTCGCCGACCGGGGCGTAAATGCCATCGCCGTCAGCTCAGACGGAGAGGAGCGCACGCGTGCCATGGCCGACAAGATCAGCGCAAAGAACCTGCGCTTTGGCTACGGCCTCGACCTTGCCAAAGCGCGGGAATGGGGCCTCTACATCTCCACCAGCCGGGGAAAGACCTCCATCGGGATCGAGGAACCGGCGCTGTTCTCCGAACCGGGCCTCTTCATGGTGACACCCGAGCAGTCACTCTACTACGGCTCTGTCCAGACGATGCCGTTCGTGCGCCCGCACTTCTCTGAACTCGTCGGCGCGCTCGATTTCGCGATCAAGGCGTCCTACCCCGCCCGCGGGGAGTATACCGGCGCGGTCTGACGCAGCAGAGGTGATGGAACACATCACCAAATCTGCTTTGACGAAACGCCGCGCGCACGACATCCTCCCGGCGATGCGCCGGGAGGACACGAGATGACACACGTAAAGCCGAGCCTCTTCACCCCGGTCCTGATCGCGGGCTGCATCATCATGCTCGTGAGCTTCTCGATACGGGCGGCATTCGGCCTCTACCAGATCCCCATCGCCGACGAGTTCGGCTGGGTTCGGGCAGAGTTCTCCATGGCCATCGCGATCCAGAACCTCGCCTGGGGCATCGGTCAGCCGATCTTCGCAGCCCTGGCGGAGCGTTTCGGGGATCGCAAGGCGATCGTTCTGGGTGCGCTTGTCTACGCGCTCGGCCTCGCCCTCTCCACACTCGCGACGACACCCTTCGCCATGCAGTCGCTGGAGGTGCTCGTCGGCTTCGGCATCGCGGGAACCGGCTTTGGCGTCATCCTCGCGGTCGTCGGTCGTGCCGCCGCTCCGGAACACCGGTCCATGGCGCTGGCCATCGCGACGGCCGCGGGCAGCGCCGGTCAGGTGGTGGGGCCACCTGTCGTAGCAGCGCTGCTCAACATCATGCCCTGGCAGAGCGTCTTCCTCGTCACCGCCGGTGCGATCCTCGCGGTCCTTCTGGTCCTGCCCTGGATGCGGAGCCCGTCCCCGTCGACCAAGGAGGAGTTCGAGGAAAGCATGGGGACCATCCTCGGGAAGGCGTTCCGGGATCCAAGCTACACCCTGATCTTCCTCGGCTTCTTTTCCTGCGGCTATCAGCTCAGCTTCGTCACCGCGCACTTCCCCGCTTTCGTGACGGAGGTCTGCGGACCGATTGCGCCGGGTGGATTTCTCGACAGCATCGGGGTGAGCGACACGGCCACGCTGGGCGCGTGGTCCATCGCGATCATCGGGCTGACGAACATTGCCGGGACCCTGCTGGCGGGCAAACTCGGCAACATCTATCCCAAGAAGTATCTGCTCGCGGGCATCTACACTGGGCGGACCATCATCGCAGCACTGTTCATCCTGCTGCCAATGACCCCGCTGACCGTGGTGGTCTTCTCGATCACAATGGGATCGCTCTGGCTCGCCACCGTGCCGCTGACATCCGGTCTCATCGCCCACATCTACGGGCTGCGCTACATGGGCACGCTCTACGGGATCGTCTTTTTCTCCCACCAGCTCGGCAGTTTCGTCGGTGTGTGGCTGGGTGGCGCGCTCTACGACATTTACGGCAGCTACGACATGGTCTGGTGGGTCGGCGTTGCCATCGGCGCGTTTTCGGCACTGGTGCACCTGCCAATCCGCGAACGCCCGATGGAGATGCAGCCCGCCTGACTCGGGATCAGCCGCTGGAAGGGCCGGTCGCGAGGTGCGTGTCCCCACGCGCCTTCGCTAGGTCGATCTGGCGCTGCCGCTCCGCAAATCGCGCGCGGTCCGCATCGGAATACTCCCCGATACAGTGATGGCAGCTCACGCCCCGGCGATAGGCGGGATGATCAAGGTCCACTTTGGCCAAAGGTCGGCGGCAGGCGTGGCAGAGCATGTAGTCACCTTCCGCCAGCCCGTGCCGGACGGACACCCGCTCATCAAAAACGAAGCAATCGCCGTGCCAGAGGCTGTCCCGCTCCGGCACGTTCTCCAGATATTTCAGGATACCACCGCGTAGATGGTAGACGTCCTCGACGCCCTGGGACTTTAACCAACTCGTCGACTTCTCGCAGCGGATGCCACCGGTGCAGAACATCGCCACCTTCTTGCCTTCGAACCGCCCCTTGTTGGCATCCCACCAGGCCGGAAACTCGCGGAATGAGGCGGTTTCAGGATCTACGGCCCCGTCGAAGCTGCCGATCGCCACCTCGTAATCGTTGCGTGTGTCGATCACCGCGACATCCTCGCGGCGGATCAGGTCGTTCCAGTCTTCCGGCTCGACGTAGGTGCCGACAACGGAAGCAGGGTCAACCGGACCCTGCCCGAGCGTCACAATCTCCGATTTGATGCGCACTTTCATTCTTCTGAAAGGTTGAGCCTGCGCGGTGCTCTCCTTGTGCTCCAGATCAGCGCAGCCCGGCAATTCACGAATACTGGTGAGGACCAGATCAATTCCTGCGCGAGACCCGGCGATAGTGCCGTTGATCCCCTCATCGGCAAGCAATAGGGTCCCGCGGACATCGTTTTGGGCACAAATTTGTAACAATGGCACGCGGATAGACGCTGGATCCGCGAATCGGACGAACTTGTACAGGGCGGCGACGATGTAAGTCATGCGCGCGATATCTCGTCAAACTCGCGAAGATTCAACCGAAGGATATGCGGATTGGCAACGACTCCGCCATCACTTCGCCACATTGCAGGCTGAAACCGGCAAAATTCTGCCGATTCGGTAAATTTCCTTGATTGGAAGCTGCAGTTTCGGCACTTTATCGCCCAGCGGAGGATCGTGCGTCCTCCCTTTGGTGGGTTTACTGACAAAGCGTATAGCATTGGGGGATGCTCTTTGTCGGTTATGGATCGGGGGGTCCGATTTATGACGACCACGTTGAAAAACGTTTTTCGGCGCTTCGGCGTCGACGAAGATGCTGTGATTGCCATCCAGGTGATCATCTTCTCCGTAATGCTGCTGACCGCGTCCGGAATGGTGATCGACTTTGGTCGCGCCTATTCCGCCCATTCCCAGATGCAGGGATTTGTGGACAAGGCAGCACTTGCCGCCGCGTCGGAACTTGACGGTAACTCTGGTGCGATCGACCGCGCAACCGCTGCAGCCAATTCCGTGTCGCTCACCTCGAGCTATGTGGACAGCGGCGCATTCGCGATCAAAGAGATCGTGTTCCTCAACAACAATCCTGAAGATGATGGCACGTTTGACTACAGCGCCATCGCGCGGGACAGCCTTGAGACCACGGATGACACCGATGCACGCTATGTCCTTGTGATCGCAGCCGAGGCTTCTGTCCGCCTCTCCCTGCTGTCCATGAACATCGGTGGCGAGACCAGCGATGTGTCCGACGTTGCGTTTACGACCTACGCGGTCGCGCGCTATGACGAGGCGATCTGCGGCGGGCTCACCAACCTGGTGATGTGCAACCCGTTCGAAGATACGGGCGAGTCCTTCAGCGACAAAATGACGGGCCTTGCGGGCGCGCAGATGATGCTGACGTCTGATCTCGACATGTCCGGCGCGCCTCAGCTCAGCACCGATGGTGGAGCGATCCGCCTCGGCCTCCTCGCCAACCCGGCAGACGAGATCGGTGGCGACTTCGCGGGCATCTGCTCCGACTCCAACCTGCTCGCCACTTTCGGCGGCACCGGCTTCGTTGAAACGAAGACCGGTGGCGTCGGGTCCGGGTGGGACATGACGACGACGGATGCGGTGGAAAAGCTGCGGGACATGTGCATGCTCGCCATGCTCGAGTCCGACATCCAGTGCCTGAGCTCCGAGGTTATCGTGAAGCCCGCGACCCCCGAGGTGATCGTGACCGCGCTCAACACCGCCTTTGACATCTGGGATGAGCCGATGGACCGGGTGCTGGTCGACAGCAGCCTGCAGTCCGAGTTCGCACCTGACTATGTGGCGGTTCACGGCGGGATCACCCGTGAGGAACTGGCGCTCATCTCCGCGGATCTGGACGCCGAAGCGGCTGCTTCCGGCGGCGACCCCTACGATGCACTGAGCGACTCGGACAAGGTGACGGCGGACGAGTACGCGGCCTATGCCGAGTTCTATGCGACGCGGGCGGAAACCTACGAGGGTCTCCTCGGGGCGACCCACCCGGCGACCGTTGCGGCGGTCACTCAGCGGGACAACTACCAGACGCTCTATGATGGGCTGCTGGCAACCGCGACGGTGACGCTCGATCCGGCGCTTGTCGCGAAGGCAACCAACTGGGCATCCGCCGTCGCGGCGTACCCCGACACCGTGGAGAATGAAGCGTCCCGGGTGAACCACATCTACCGCGCTGAATCCTCCTGGGGTCCGCTCTACCGCGCAACCTGCCTGAACTCGCTTCCGGCCACCTGCTCGACGTCGCTGCACTCGAACATCGCGTCCCCGCAGGCCAACTTCTCGGAGTACTTCGCGAGCTACTACTACCCGACGATGGAAGCGCTCACTATGGATCTGGACAACCCGGCAACCCTGCTGGAGACCACGATCGCAAGCGCGACCACCTACTACGAAGGGTACCAGAATGTGGAGCGGCAGGAATCGATCCTGTGGGTCGAGAACGCCTCGCACGGTCACGGCAGCGGCTACGAGCATGTCGAGACGGCGCCGGCCTTCTATCCCTTCACCTCCACCTCCTACAGCGGGATCCAGATCGCAGAGCCCCGCCGCAAGCGGATCGCAGTGGTCAACTGCACCGCGATGGAGACGCATGCGGAGTATGTCGGCTTCACCGATCCGTCCTACACCGGCACCTATGTGGCGCAGGTCGAGGAAGTGGTTGACGTCTACCTAACCGAAGCGGCCGACGTGGTCGAGTGCCTGCCCGGCACGGTCACGGGCGCGGATCCCTGGGGCATCAACCCCTGCTGGAACCACGAGATCTCCGACGCGAAGATCTATGCGGAGTTCATCGCGATGGCCTCCGACGGCGGGATCAGCGACATGACAACGCGAAGCTACGCGGTGCTGGTCCACTAGCCCCACCGCGTGCCGAAAGAACAGCAAGGCCCGGGCAGATCGCCCGGGCCTTTTGCTTTGCAAACGCCCGGTTTCCCTTGACGGACGCGGGTTGCGGGCTTAGCTAGGCGACACTTCCGGAAGCTTGCGAGTCTTCCGGTCCCTTGGGCACAGGCCCGGGATCGACACCGGTCAGCGCGTTGCGCCCGCCGGTGCGTTTTCGGTTTGGCCCCAGGATCCAAACGAAAGGGCGGTGGCCATGTTTGAAAGTCTGTCAGAACGTTTGGGCGGTGTCTTCGACAAGCTCACCAAACAGGGTGCGCTGACGGACGCGGACGTGAAGACGGCCCTGCGCGAGGTTCGGATAGCGCTGCTGGAGGCTGACGTCTCCCTGCCCGTGGCGCGGGACTTCATCGGCAAGGTGCAGGAGGCGGCGACGGGCCAGGCCGTGACGAAATCGGTCACACCCGGCCAGCAGGTCGTCAAGATCGTCCATGACGAACTGATCTCCGTGCTTGCGGGCGACGATCCGAACGCGGGTGCGCTCAAGGTGGACAGCCCCCCTGCCCCCATCCTGATGGTCGGCCTTCAGGGCTCCGGTAAGACGACCACCACCGCGAAGCTCGCAAAACGCCTGACAGAGCGCGACAACAAGCGCGTGCTCATGGCCTCACTCGACACACGCCGTCCCGCAGCGATGGAACAGCTCGGCGTTCTCGGCATGCAGACCGGCGTCGATACGCTTCCGATCATCGCGGGCCAGGCGCCGGTGCAGATCGCCAAGCGCGCGAAACAGCAGGCGACGCTTGGCGGTTACGATGTCTACATGCTCGACACCGCAGGGCGCCTGTCCATCGACGATGAACTGATGGGCGAGGTGGAGGCCGTCCGCGACGAGGTCAAACCGCACGAGACGATCCTCGTGGTCGACGGCCTTACTGGGCAGGACGCGGTGAACACGGCCGAGAATTTCGACGGACGCATCGGCATCTCCGGCGTCGTTCTGACCCGGATGGACGGCGACGGTCGCGGCGGTGCGGCCCTATCTATGCGCGCGGTCACCGGGAAGCCGATCAAGTTCGTTGGCTTGGGCGAGAAGATGGACGCGCTCGAGGAGTTTCATCCCGAACGGGTCGCGGGCCGCATCCTCGGCATGGGCGACATCGTCTCCCTCGTCGAAAAGGCGCAGGAACAAATCGAGGCTGACGAAGCCGAGAAGATGATGAAGCGGTTCCAAAAGGGCCAGTTCTCGATGAACGACCTTCAGAACCAGCTCGAACAGATGCTCAAGATGGGCGGCATGCAAGGCGTCATGGGGATGATGCCCGGCATGGGCAAGATGGCCAAACAGATGGACACTGCCGGTCTCGATGACAAGGTCATCCGGCGCCAGATCGCCATGATCCAGTCCATGACCAAAAAGGAACGCCGCCAGCCCCAGATCCTTCAGGCCAGCCGCAAGAAGCGGATCGCAAAGGGCTCGGGGATGGAGGTCAGCGACCTCAACAAGCTTCTCAAGATGCACCGGCAGATGTCGGACATGATGAAGAAGATGGGCAAGATGGGGAAAAAGGGGCTCATGCGGCAGGGCCTCGGCGCGCTCATGGGCAAGGGCGGCGGCATGCCCCCGGGCATGGGCGGCGGCCTTCCCGCGCCGGACGCACCGGCCCCGGGGCTGCCCGGTCTCGGCGGGGGTGCCCTTCCCCCGGGTCTCAGCGGATTCGGCAAGAAGAAGTGATCGCTCTCACCGGCATACCCACGCTCGAAACCGAGCGGCTTGTCCTGCGCCCTCCGGCGTCGCGGGACGTGGACGCGTGCATCACATTCTACGCCTCCGAGCGGGCCCGCTTCGTCGGCGGGCCGTCCGCGGAACATGACGCCTGGGTGATCATGTCCCGGATTCTGGGGCACTGGGCGATGCGCGGTTTCGGCCTCTGGGCGCTGACGCTCAAGGGGGATGACACGATCCGCGGTGTCTTCGGCCATTGGAAGCCCGGCACCCGTCCAGAAAACGAGATCGGATGGTCGCTCTGGGATCCGACGCTTGAGGGCAAGGGCTATGCCCACGAGGCCGCTCTGGCCTGTCGCACGCACGCCTACGACGTTCTGGGCTGGAAGACGGCCGTCAGTTACATCGCCTACGAGAACGACCGCTCCGTGGCTTTGGCCAAACGGCTTGGCGCGTGGGAGGATCCCGACGCCCCCCGCATCGAGGGCAAGGAACACTATGTCTTCCGCCATCCGGGGCCGGAGGCACTGGCATGACCGTGCTTGAGACCGAACGCATGGTGCTGCGTCCGCCCCAAGCGGAGGATTTCGAATTCCTCCGCCCCTTCGCCATGTCTGACCGGGCGCGGTTCGTGGGCGGCGGCGCGGACAAGGATGAGGGGCACGCCTGGCGCATCCTCGCAATCCTGGCAGGCCACTGGAGCCTGCGGGGCTACGGCGTCTTTGCCATGGTCGAGCGGGAAAGCGGGGCGACCCTCGGCAGCATCGGACCCTGGTTCCCAGCGGGCTGGCCGGAACAGGAGCTGAGCTGGACAGTCTGGTCGACGGATGCGGAGGGCAAGGGTTTTGCCTTCGAGGCTGTCTCGCGCGTGCGTACCCATGTCTTCGACGATCTCGGCTGGCCCACGGCGGTATCCTACATCGATCCTGAAAACACCCGGTCCATCGCGCTCGCCGAACGGCTTGGCGCGGTTCTGGATGCGGATGCGCCACGACCCGACGAAGCGGATCTCGTCTATCGCCACCGGAGGGCCGCATGACCCCCGGTGCCACCATGATCGAGACAGAGCGCCTGATCCTGCGGCAGCACACGCGCGAGGATCTGGAGATCTACACGACCTTCATGGCCTCCGACCGCGCGCGGGGCGTGGGCGGACCCTACGGCCGGTTCCACTCCTGGCAATGGTTTGCGAGCGATGTGGCACAGTGGGTGCTCTATGGCCATGGCGGGCTTGCGATCGTGGAGAAGGAAAGCGGGGCCTTCGCCGGTCAGGTGACGCTCAACCACCTGCCTCACTATCCCGAGAACGAGATCGGCTGGGTCGCCTTCGACGGCTTCACGGGCAAGGGATACGTGACTGAAGCCGCCCGCGCGCTGCGCGATTATGCCTATCAGACGCTCGGCTGGCCGACGCTGGTGAGCTACATCGACCGGGACAATGCCCCCTCCATCGCCGTTGCCACGCGTCTTGGCGCCGTGCGCGACTACGAGGCGAAGGCCCCCGGTCCCGACGATCTCGTCTTCCGCCATCCCAGCCAGGAGGCCCTGACATGAAAGACGCCGTGACCCTCGCGCAGGAGGTGCTGGCGGAGCATCGCGCCTCGATCGACAATCTCGATGCGATCCTCGTCTACACGCTTGCCGAGCGCTTCAAGCGCACCCAGGCGGTCGGTCGTCTGAAGGCGGAGCATGACCTGCCCCCCGCTGACCCGACCCGGGAGGGCAAGCAGATCGCCCGCCTCGAAACGCTTTGCGCGGATGCGGACCTCGATCCGGATTTCGCGAAGAAATTCCTGAATTTCATCATTCAGGAAGTCATCCGACACCACGAACACTTGCAGAAATAGGGGCACGCGCCCCGACACACGGACATCCAAAGGAGAAAAACAATGGCCGTATCTATTCGTCTCGCCCGCGGTGGCTCCAAGAAGCGCCCGTTCTATCGCATCGTTGCAGCGGACAGCCGCATGCCCCGCGATGGTCGCTTCATCGAGAAACTGGGCACCTACAACCCGCTCCTCCCCAAGGACTCCGAGGAGCGCGTCCAGATGGACGTGGAGAAGGTGCAGGAGTGGATCTCCAAGGGCGCGAAACCGACCGACCGCGTGAGCCGCTTCCTCGAGGCCGCGGGCGTCGTCGAGAAGAAAGAGCGCAAGAACATGAAGAAGGCCGAGCCGGGCAAGAAAGCCAAGGAGCGCGCTGAAGAGAAGGCGGAGAAGGCCGCAGCAGCAGCCGAAGCCGCAAACGAGGCGGACGCCGCCGTCGAGGCGCCCGCAGAGGCCGTCGAAGAGGCCGCGGCGGAGGAGTAATCCTCCCCGCGTTCGGACCTTCCCGTGGGCACGCCCCCTGATCTTGTCTGCGTCGGCGCCATCGCCGGCGCCTTCGGCGTGCGTGGAGAGGTGCGGCTGAAGAGCTTCACCGCCGATCCGGAAGCGATCGAGGATTATGCGCCCCTGACCACCGAGGATGGCGCGCAGAGCTTTGAGGTGAAGATCACGCGGCCGATCAACTCGGGCTATGCGGCACGGCTTTCCGGGGTGCCGACGAAGGAAGCGGCAGACGCGCTCAAGGGCACGCGCCTTTACGCACCCCGCGACCGGCTGCCGGCCCTGCCCGATGACGAATTCTACCACGCGGACCTCATCGGGCTGGAAGTCTACGACACCGGCGGCGTCCGCTTCGGCCGGGTCAAGGCGGTCCACGACCACGGTGCCGGTGACCTGCTGGAGATCGTGACCGTGGGTTTCGGGGAGATCTTTCTGCCCTTCACCCGGGAGGCAGTCCCCACCGTCGACCTCACCGCCCACCGTCTGATCGCCGATCCTCCCCCCGGGCTGCTCGGGGGCGATGGCACGGAGGTTGGCGATGAGTGATCCATCGTCCGGGGTGGGCGAGACCGGGGCGATTCAGAGCTTCGGTTTCCGATCGCAAAAGGCGGCGAGCCTGTCGCGGACCTGCGTGCGAGCGGTGACGCGCGTGCTGCCGAGTGCATCACCAAAGCGACCTCCTGGCGGAGGTTGCCCCCTGACCGGTTTGTCGGCCCCGTGGAGCGTCTGAATGCCTGACACTCCGAAATCCCACGGACGCCTCTCTATCGCCGTCTCTGCGCAACCGCGCGCGCTGATGGAAGAGCGGCCAGTGCTTGCCCATGCCTGGCGGGCACAGGTGCTGACGCTCTATCCGGAGATGTTTCCCGGGGTCCTCGGCCACTCCCTGATCGGCAAGGCACTCGATCAGGGGCTCTGGAGCCTCGAGGCCATCGACATTCGGCAGTTCGGCCTCGGCAAGCACCGGCAGGTCGACGACACCCCGACGGGTGGAGGCCCGGGCATGGTGCTCAAACCCGACGTGCTCGCCACCGCGGTGACCGCCGCGCGCCAGCGGGCGAACCTGCCGCTCGTCTATCTGTCGCCTCGGGGCGCTCGGTTCGATCAGCGCATGGCCGAACGCTGGGCCGCCGGTCCTGGCGTCACCCTGCTGGCAGGGCGTTTCGAGGGCGTGGACCAGCGGTTTCTCGACCATTTCGGGGTGGAGGAGGTCTCCCTCGGCGACTTCATCCTCACCGGGGGAGAGATTGCCGCTCAGGCCTTGCTTGACGCGACCGTCCGGCTTATACCCCGCGTGCTGGGGAACCCTGAGTCGACGCAAGGCGAGAGCTTTTCCGACGGCTTGCTGGAACACCCGCAATATACACGGCCCAATGACTGGCTTGGCCACGCGGTTCCGGAGGTTCTCCTCTCCGGCAATCACAAGGCGATCGCCGACTGGCGACAGGCACAGGCAGAAGGTCTGACCAAGGAACGACGTCCCGATCTGTGGCGGGCGTATCTCGACGATACGGACCCGGCTGGAGACCGACAGCCCTCGGACGCGCACACATTCGCCGGTAAAGGCGATCATAAGGACGACTGACATGAACATGATCGAGACGCTCGAGGCGGAGCAGATTGCCGCCCTCGGCAAAGACATTCCCGATTTCGCAGCCGGTGATACGGTGCGGGTCGGCTACAAGGTGACCGAAGGGACCCGGACCCGGGTCCAGAACTATGAAGGCGTCGTCATTGGCCGCAATGGCGGTCAGGGCATCGGTGCCTCCTTCACGGTCCGCAAGATCTCCTTCGGTGAAGGTGTCGAGCGTGTGTTCCCGCTCCACTCGCCGAACATCGACGCGATCACTGTTGTGCGCCGGGGTCGCGTGCGCCGTGCGAAGCTCTACTATCTGCGTGATCGCCGCGGCAAATCCGCTCGGATCGCCGAAAAGACGAACTACAAGCCCAAATCCAGCTGATCCGTTTTCGGATAGGCGACAGTACGGGCGGGCCCAAGGGCGCGCCCGTTTGCTTTTTAGGCCTTTGCCGACTATTTCTTAAGCCCGATTGCCTGATATGGATGCACCATGTTGTGGTTTCAGCTGAGGGTTCTCGGCCTCGCTCCTTTAGTTTTCATCCGGATGATCCCGGTCTTTCTGGTTGCTGGCTTCGCCGTATACCTGTTTGTGACCCGTGTCGAAAATCCGGTGATCTTCTGGCCGGTGATCCTGGGCTTCTACCCGCCGTTTCTGGCGTTTCTGGCGTTGAGCGCCGTGCGCGCGGGACTGGTCACCTTGCGGGCCACCGGCGCACCCTCCCTGCAGTCGCTCTATCAGATGATGTGGTACTTCCTGCGGTTCAATGCGAACCTGAGCATCGGGTTGAGCGCGCTCGCGGCGCTCCCATTCTCCGCCTACGTGCTCAGGACGCTCGACCCCGAGCTTCTGCAGGAGATCTTCGACATGATTACGTCGTTCGATCTGTCCGACGCACAGCGCACCTTCGGCAAGCTCGCCCCCTACACGCTGCCCCTTGCCCTGATCTGGACCACGTCGCTCAGCATCGCGTTCGGCATCACCGGCGGGGCGATGGGCTCCACCGCGGCGAGTGCAGCAGGTCGAACGGAGGCGCATGATCGGTTCTGGGGGTACGGGCGGGATATGCCGGGGCTGACGCTCCTGGGCCTGCTCGTCCTCGTGTTGCCCTCGATCCCGGTATCGCTCTACCTCGTGCCGCGGCTTGGGGAGGTGGAGATCGCCTGGCCGCTTACGCCTGCGACGGAGGCGCTCACGATCATCCTGGCCTATCTCGGCGGCGCGCTCTGCGTGCTCGCCAGCGGCGCTGCCCTTGCCTATGTGCGCGGCAAAGAGGAGGACGTGCGGCGCCACGTGGAAGAAGTCGAGGACATGATCGGGCCGCAGCATGCGGGCACCGACATCCGCGCCCTTCGCGAGGCGCGACAGGCGCGCAATCACATCTCCCGCTGAAGCGGCTTGCGCTTTGTCCCGCGACGGAGTATGGCCTGCCGATCCATCACACGCGGTGGCGACGGGGTCGGCCTGACCTCCCCGATCAGTCCCGCAAGCAGGAACCTGAAAGATGAAAAAAGACATTCACCCGGACTACCACGTCATCGACGTGAAGATGACCGACGGCACGATCGTGAAGATGCGCTCGACCTACGGCAAGGAAGGCGACACGCTCGCCCTCGACATCGACCCCAGCGCCCATCCCGCCTGGACCGGCGGCAATACCAAACTGATGGACACGGGCGGCCGCGTGTCGAAGTTCAAGAAGAAATACGAAGGCCTCGGCTTCTGATCTTCCATCCACGCAAAGCGTGAGCTACCAGTTTGGCGCGTCCCGTCCGGGGCGCGCTTTTGGTTTGCGAGGGGACCGTGGCGCATATCATCGTGCTGGGAAACGAGAAGGGTGGATCGGGCAAATCGACCACCTCCATGCACCTGTTCGCCGCCCTGGCGCGGTGCGGCCACGAGGTTGGCGCGATCGATCTCGACCTGCGGCAGCAGAGCTTCTTTCGCTACCTCGACAACCGCGCCCGTTTCGTGGAGCGAGAGAATGTGCGCCTTCCGATGCCGCGACGAGAGGCGTTGGCGTTCTCTGATCTCGATTCCGTCGTTGCCGCGAAGGCCGAGGAGGAAACACGGTTTGCCGAGGCCCTCGCCCGGCTTGATGAGACCTGTTCCTTCATCCTGATCGACTGCCCCGGTGCCCATACCCGCTACGCCCAGATGGCCCATGCGGCGGCGGACACGCTCATAACTCCCATGAATGACAGCCTTATCGATTTCGATCTGCTCGCCCGGCTGGACCCGGACAGCGGAGAGATCATGGGACCATCTGTCTACGCGGAGATGGTCTGGTCTGCCCGGCAGCTTCGCGCCTCCGCAGGGTTGAAGCCGGTGGATTGGGTGGTTCTGCGCAACCGCATCTCCACGCTCAATGCGCGCAACAAGCGGCGCGTCGGCACCGCGCTCGACAAGCTCAGCAAACGCATAGGGTTTAGGGTCATCCCGGGCTTTGGCGAGCGAGTGATCTTTCGCGAGATGTTTCTCAGCGGGCTCACCCTTCTCGATCTGAAAGACACCGGATCGACCGGCCTCAGCCTTTCAAACATCGCCGCCCGTCAGGAAGTGCGGGACGTGGTCAAGGCGCTGGGCCTGCCGGACGTCTCCGTCCAGTTCTAGGCGGCCGCCTCATCCGCCGGAGGATCCCGGGTCACAAAGACCTGAACCTGACCGCGGAGTTGTTCGAGGCCGGTGCCGACATCCTTCGCTGCCGAAAGGGAGCGGTTCGACATCTCCGCATTCTGCTGGGTGATCGTCTCGAGGCTTGCGATCGCCTCTCTCACCTCGCCGACGCTCGCGGATTGTTCGTGGCCGGCGCGTGCGACGGTGCTGATCGTGTCGGTCAAGCCCTCCATGGACGCCTTGATGTTTCTGAGCACCTCTCCGGTCTCCCCGACCATGCGGACCCCGTCGTTCACATTCTCCGTGCTCTCGCCGATCAGGAGCGTGATGTCCTGTGCAGCCTCAGAGGATCGCTGCGCAAGCATGCGCACCTCCGATGCGACGACCGCGAAACCCTTGCCCGCATCCCCTGCCCGGGCGGCCTCGACCGCCGCGTTGAGGGCGAGCAGGTTCGTCTGGAAGGCGATTGCGTCGATCACCTCGATGATCTCGGCGACCTTGCGGGCACTTTCCGCGATGCGGCCCACGGCAGCCACGGCGTCATTCACGACGCTCTCCCCCCGCCCGCAATCACCATTGACCTGCTTGGCGAGATCCTCCGCATTGGTGAGCGCATCCGCGTTAGAGCGGACAGTGTCGGAGATGCTGTCCATCGTGGCGCTGGTCTCCTCCAGCGCCGCAGCCTGGGACTCCGTGCGCTGGGAAAGGGCAGCCGAGCCATCCACAAGCTCGCGGGTGCGGCTGACGGAGTGATCCGTGGTGCCCCGGATCATCGTAACGACGCCGGTCAACTCATCGACAGTGCGCGTGGCCGAACGGCGGACCCGCTCAAATGCGCCGCCCTGGGTGCCGGTCATGGACACGGTGAGATCGGCGCCGGCAATTGCCTCGAGCATCCGCTCGATGTCCTGGAAGCCTGCATCCACGGTCTGCATCAGACCGTTGACGGTCTCCGCCAGCCGGACGAGATCCTCGTCTTCGAGGTCCGTGCGCACCCTGCCACCGAATTCACCGAGTGCCGCGGCCTCGACGGCTTCGGAGAGGGAACTGCGCAGGCGCTCCGTTACATCCGCCCGGCGACGCGTCTGCTCGGCCTGTTCGCGATCCTTGCGAAGAGCGGCTTCCTCCCGCTCCACCTTCTCCCGCAATTCCCGCTGGAAAACATGAAGCGCCTGGGCGATCTCACCCATTTCAGAGCGGTTCACGCCCGGCATTCGCGCCGCGTAGTCGCCCTCCGACAGAGCCCGCACCGCGGCGATGATCGCGTCCGTCCGAAACCCGAGCTGCCGCGCAAGGATGAAGAAGAGCGCCGTGATGATCACGAACGTCGCGCCAAGGGCCGCGAGCGTGGCCGTGAGGGCGGAGGAGGTATCCGCCCTCAGATCCGCAATCTCTTCGCCAAGCGCCCCTTGAACGAGATCCTCCACATCCGCCAGCGCGAGGATCTTGGCTCCGGTCACACGCACCCAATCCGGCACGGTAACACCGCTTGGTGCGCCGAAGAGCCCCTCGGTCTCGATGGACGTGCGATACTGCGCAAGCCGATCCCAGGTTTCCGTTCCCCGGATCTCGGTCAAGAGCGCGACCTGATCCGAGGAGGCGTACTGCCCGAAGATACGGAAATGTGCGGTCTGCGCCTGAACCTCCCGTTCGAACCGGTCCAGAAGGTCACCGGCAAAACGGCCTTCGGAAAGGCCGACCATGCCGATGAACCGCTCCCGCGCCGAATGCTCCCGCGCCTCAACCAGTGAGAGTAGAGCTATGAGATCGCGTTGCAGCTGTGGCTCCTGCACCTTGGCCAAAAGGCTGCTGATCGCCGTGATAAGCGCCGTCGTCTCCTGCTCGTAGGCGTCGAGGATCTGCTCTGTGGAGGCGGTGCCGCTGTCGACGAGTGTGGTCAGCGCCAACCGGTCGGCGAGCACCGTGTCGACCCGGTCGAGGGCCTTGGCAACCTCGGCCGGTATCACACCGGCGGCAACGGAGGAGAGCGCGATGCGGAGCGCACCGATCCGCTCCTCGACCTCATCACGCTGCCTGGGCAGGTCCTCGGGCCCCACAAGGCCTCGGTCCACCATCGTCGCGGCGGTCAGGTAGCGTTCCGCTTGAATGGCGTTCAAGACGGTGCCGACCCCCGCAACGACGGTGAGGGTTTCCTGGCTTTGCGCGAGCTGCTGATAGCGGAGGCGCTCCACGTTCACGAGCCAGCCGCCAAGGATCACCGCGGCGAGCGATGGCGCCATCGCAACCAGGACAAGGTAGGTGCGTATCTTCATGTTGCCGATCATGCGGGTCCCCGGGGTCGCTTTGACACCAGAGCTAACCCAGCAGGTCTTAACGCGGGGTATCCAGGGGCATGCGTCGGAAACGAAGACGGCGCACTCCCTAGATGGAACGCGCCGCCGCAGATGTTCGGATCGCCAAAGGGCGGCTGTATGGACCTAGCTGCTCGGGCTCACAACACGGCAGATCCGGTTGTCGGCGCGCAGCCGCTGACAGGCAACGGATGCCTCGGTTTCCGAAAGCCCGACGAACTGCGCTTCGTAGAGGGTGACACCGCGGACCGTCGCGGGCTCTACCTTACGGAACGCGGTCGTCAGCGGCTCGATCTGGGAGATCACAGCGCGCTTCAGCACCTCCTCGGCATAGTCGCGGCGTTTGTAGGCACCGAGTTGGACGCCCCACTGTCCCGGCCGCGGGCGTGGGCGCACGTTCTGCTCGGTGGCAACGTCAAAGGATGCCGCCGGAGGCACCGCCGCCTGCGCCGGAGCGACAAAGGCGCTGCCAACGAAATCAAGCGCGGAGGCAAGCTGCGTGACCTCGCTTGCGCCACGCGGCATGGGCCGGAAGGATGCGAGCACCGCACCGGACTCGCGCTCATCTGTACGGCGCGGGCGTACCACTGCGACCCGGCTGTCGGCACGAGCAAAGCCCATGTCGAGCAGTTCCACCATCCGCTTATACCGCGCGGAAGAGGACCGACCACCGAATATCACAGCAATGATGCGCTCCTGCCCGCGCACGGCGGACCCGGCAAGGTTGTAGCCCGCGGCGCGGGTGTACCCGGTCTTGATGCCATCCGCACCGCGATAGTTCTGCAGAAGCCGCCAGTTGGTGTTGCGAACATTTGCAACGCCCGCGTTCACCTGGGTGCGGCCGAAGAGGTTGTAGTACTCCGCATGGTCAAAAAAGAGGTGGCGCGCAAGCCGTGACATGTCCCGCGCGGTGCTCAGATGACCACTCTCAGTCAGACCGTGGGCGTTGCGGAAGCTCGTGTTGTTCATGCCAAGGGCGCGGGCCGTCGCGTTCATCCGCTGGGCGAATGCACGCTCGGACCCGGAGATCGCCTCACCCAGCGCGGTGGCCGCGTCGTTGGCCGATTTGATCGCCGCGGCCCGGATCAGATAGCGGATGGAGATCCGCTGCCCCTGGCGCAGACCGAGCTTCGACGGCGGCTCGCGGGATGCAGTGCGGGACACCCGCACCGTCTGATCGAGGGATATCTCGCCATTCTTGATCGCCTCGAACGCCACATAGAGCGTCATCATCTTGGTCAGCGAGGCAGGATGCAGTCTGCGGTCGGCGCTGCGGGAGTGCAGGACCTCTCCGTTTCGCCCGTCGACAACGATCGCCGCGTAGGGTGCCGCTTGAACGGTTGCAGGCGTCCCGAGCAGAACCGACAAGGTCAGGCAGGCCACGCTCAACAGTATCTTTGCCATCGGTCTCTCCGACGTATGTTTGCCTCAAAATGCCGGGCTAGACCCGATCGTTCTCTTTTTGGATTTACGCCACACTGTAACACTCAGAAGAACAAAGGAGAACCGGTTTCTTATGCCCCGATTTTCACGGTTACCCACATATTGTGGCGAGACAGAGGCGTCGACACTATGGAACTCAACTTTGACGAGAGATGATTGAAAATGTGCTAACGTTGCAACGCCTCCTTCGTCAATGACCTCGCGTCGATTTCACGTTCAACGCGATTGTGCAGTGCAATATGATCCCTTGACGCGGTGCAGCATTTACCCTATGTGAGACTGGCAGGAACGCCGCTTTAGACACTACAGCCCGATGGAGCACATGATGGCCAGCAAAGCCGAGAACCCGATGAAAGACGCAGCCGCGCAGATGGAAACCTTTGCCACTGACGCGCAGAAGACCGTGACCGACGCGATGACGAAGATGACCAAGAGCCTGGAGGATGTCTCCACCTTCGGTCAGGAGAACGTCGATGCGCTTGTGAAATCCTCCGAGATCGCGGCGAAGGCCGCCGAGGGCTTCAACGCCGAGGTGTCCAGCTTCACCAAGAAGTCCTTCGAAGAGGGCGTTGCAGCCGCAAAGGACCTCGCCGCGGCGAAGAACCTGACCGAGTTGATGGAAAAGCAGTCCACCTTCATGCAGTCCATGATGGACGGCTGGATGAAGCAGGCGACCAAGATGAACGAGATGATGGTCGCGACCTCCAAGGACGTGATGGCCCCGGTGACCGAGCGCATGAACGCCGCCACCGACGTGGTCAAGGGCATGGCCGCCTGAACCGGGCGAACATGGCGAATTTGAAAAAGGGGGCTTCGGCCCCCTTTTCTCGTTGGGCATAGCGGATATATTGCCCCCAATATCCGGAAACACTGCCGCAGCGAGTCCATGCACCCAAGCAGAGCGTCACACTCCATGATGTCCGACGATCCAGTGGACGACGATGCCGATGGCAACGACGTCGCCCTGGCGACGAAGACTCGCACCCAGACCAAGAAGCCGCCCATGTACAAGGTGCTGCTGCTGAATGACGACTACACGCCGATGGAGTTCGTCGTGCACGTCCTGCAGCGCTTCTTCGGCCTCACGCATGCCCACGCGGTCGAACTGATGCTCGTCGTGCACAAGAAGGGCGTCGCGGTCGTGGGCGTGTTCTCTTTCGAGATCGCGGAAACCAAGGTGACGCAGGTGATGGACTACGCCCAGCGCAACCAGCATCCGCTCCAGTGCACGATGGAAAAAGAATAGGCATTGGCTGACGCTGACCGCCTGCTTCGCGCCCTCGATGACGGCGTACTCCCGGACCTGCGCACGCTGATAATCCGCCCGGGAGGCGACGTACGGCTGGTCAGCGCTCTCACAGCCCCGCCGACCATCTGGCAGCCCTTCCTACCGCATCTGGAGATACTCCGTGCTGCGGGCGCACAGGCGGTTGACCGTGTCACCGGGTCTTTCCCGCAGGTTTTAGTGTGTCTGGCGCGCTCTCGCACCGCGACAGAGGCGGACATCGCGGCAGCGTGGGACGCGACCGATGACGGGGGACGGATCATCGTCTCCGGGCAGAAGACCGATGGGATCGACGCGATCCTCAAGGCCCTTCGCGCGATTGTCCCGGTGGACGAGGTGATCGCGAAGGCGCACGGTAAGCTTGCGGTCTTCACCCGGAATGGCCCATTGCCTGACCCCTTCAGAGCCTGGGCAGACCGCGGCGTCCCAAGCCGCAATGCGGACGGTTTCCTGACCGCCCCCGGGATCTTCAGTGCCGACGGCGTGGATCCGGGCTCCGCCCTGCTGGCGCAGCACGTTACGGCGGATATGAAGGGAGAGATGGCGGATCTGGGGGCGGGCTGGGGATGGCTGTCGCTACAGGCGCTCAGCACCGCGCCGGGCATCTCCGCACTGCACATGGTTGAGGCGGACCGCATCGCCCTCGATCTTGCCCGGCACAACGTCTCCGACAACCGCGCGCAGGCGCACTGGGCTGACGCGACGCGGTGGGACCCGGGCGCGCGGATGGACTGGGTGATCTCAAACCCACCGTTCCACACGGGCCGCAGCGCGGACCCGTCGTTGGGGCAGGCTTTCCTCCGCAGCGCGGCACGTCTTCTCAAACCGTCCGGCCGCGCGCTCGTGGTCGCGAACCGCCAACTTCCTTACGAGTCGACGCTTGCCGAGTGCTTCGGACGGGTCGAGGTCCTTGAGCAGACCGGTCAGTACAAATTGTTTCGTTTGTCAGCTCCCGGTCGCACATCCGGCAGGTGAAATACCGCCACGTCACGGGCGGGCGTCGCGAAGCTATCCCTTTGAAAACACCACGCCTTTGGGTTCCATGACCAACGGGGGGTTTGCTGCGCTGCGGGGTCAGGTGCTTTGCCCCTCGTAAACCGGCGGAATATCGCCTATATGCCACGTCCCTGCCCGGGTGACGGGCGCGGTATCATGAGGAACACATGTCCGGAACACTGGCCGGAAAATCGGTGATCGTCACGGGGGCGGCGAACGGTGTCGGCCTTGCGATCGCCCGGCGCTTCTCCGAAGAAGGTGCGCGGGTCATGATGGCCGACGCAGAAGATGAGAAGCTCAAGGACGAAGCCTCCAGCATCAAATGCGACGGCGAACGTTTGCAATGCTTCAGCTGCGACCTGCGGGAGCGGCTGTCGATCGCCAATCTGGTTGCGAACACGATCGAGAGCTTCGACCGCATCGACGTGCTGGTCAACGCGAGCCGTCAGGTGACCGCGTCGGACCCGCTCGATCCCGATTGCGAGCTCTTCGATGCGCTGATGCAGCAGAACGTGAAGAATGCGCTGCGGCTGAGCCAGACGGTGGCGAAGAAGATGATCAAGCAGGCGAAGGCGGGCGAGGTGGACGACCCCGCCGGGTCGATCGTGAACATCACCTCGATCGCGGCGCAACGGACGGTGCCGGAGTTGCTGGCATACTCCGTGAGCTCCGCGGCACTGGACCAGATGACCCGGAGCCTCGCACTCGCGCTCGCGCCGAACAAGGTGCGGGTCAACGGTGTTGCACTAGGCGCGGTGATGACCGCGCACCTGCAGGACGCGCTCCGGTCGCGGGAAACGCTGAGGGAAGATCTTATCGAGGCGACCCCGCTCGGCCGCATCGGCGAGGCGGAAGAGGCAGCAGAGGCCGCGGTCTTCCTCGCCTCGGACCGGTCGAGCTTCGTGACCGGGCAGATCCTCGCCGTGGATGGCGGCCGGACCCTGCTCGACCCCGTAGAGCGGCCGAACGGATGACCGGCGACGGGCGGCGCACTCGCCGCTCGTGAGCGAGGATCCGATTTGTCGTGCTGCAATCGCGATTTGATCCCCCAACCTGTTGGGTGCTGAGGTCACGCGAAGAAGAGTGGTGATGTAACGGCTCTAGAAAACCAACGCTTCGGTTTGATCCTTGTTCAACGCGGAGCCAGCGAGGCACTCCGGAACGGCTCTACACTCGCGGCAGTGCGGTCTTGGCGCCCAACTCGTCCGGCACGCGTCCCCGGCGCACCGCTCGCGTCAATTGCCCAAAGAGCCGGACCAGCACGCCACGCTCAGTCCTTCGGCCCAGGCAGCATCTTGTAGAGCACCTGATCCTTCAGGATCGGGCCGTGCAGCATGGCGGCGACCACATGCACACTCAGGAGCAGCACTAGCGCGTTGGCAGCATCGTTATGCCAGCGGCGCGCCCCCTGCCGCAACGCGTCGTCCGGCGCGACAAACGACACCTCGACAAGACCGAAGAGCAGCAGAGGCAGATCGCTCGCATCCATCCGGACGAAACCCGCGATGATCACGATGGTCAGCACCACATAGATCGCCGCATGGGCCACATGGGCCGGCACCCGGGTCGCCCCGGTGATCGGTGGCACACCCTGGGTCAACCTGAACCAGATCCGCGCCGCCAGTCCTGCAAGGATCACGAGCCCGATGGAAACGTGCCACGACCCGATGGAGGCCAGTCGCCCCCTCGGGTCAGCCAGCAGGAGCTCGTCGAAGGTCAGGGCAAGCTGGTACTGGATGATGACGAGAAGCGCCACGCCCCAGTGAAGCCAGCGCATCTCTCTCGAATACCGTGTCATGGTGCCTCCCCGCTGCGTGTTTGCGGAAAAGCTAGGGCACGGCTCGCCGGGGGCCAGCGATCAGGGCTGCTCGTCCTCGTCCTTGCTGGGCGATTTCGGCAGGTTGAAGAGGCTGTCGGCATCGACGATCGGGTCGCTATCCGCCTCGTCCTCACCCCGTGGGTCAGCCGACTGATCGCCGAAGCTGAAATTCTCGAGCCCGGCCATGGCGGCGGGGATCCGCGGCTCCGGCTGAGCCTGCAGGGACTCGTCCGTGCTCATGAGCTTCAGCTTCTCTTCCTCGCTCAGCGCCTCGGTCTTCGCCTTCTTGGCACTCGCCTTGGCCACTGCCGCATCCAGCTCGCCCTGCTTGCACATGCCAAGGGCCACCGGATCGACGGGCTGGATGTTGGCGATGTTCCAGTGGCTGCGGTCGCGGATCGACTGGATCGTCGGTTTCGTTGTGCCCACAAGCTTGGAGATCTGCCCGTCGGAAAGCTCCGGATGATACTTCACCAGCCAGGCAATGGCTGCCGGGCGGTCCTGCCGCTTCGACAGGGGGGTGTAGCGGGGACCTCGCCGCTTTTCCTCACCTTCCGCCGCCGGGTTGTACTTCAGCTGCAGCCGCGCCTTGGAGTTCTCCTCACAGCGGGTGATCTCTTCCTGAGTGAGCTGATTGTTGGCGATGGGATCGAACCCCTTCACCCCGATCGCAACCTCGCCGTCCGCAATCCCGTTAACCTCAAGTTCGTGCAGGCCGCAGAACTCCGCGATCTGGGTGAAACTGAGCGTCGTGTTGTCCACGAGCCAGACCGCGGTCGCTTTCGCCATCAGGGGCTTAGACATGGCTGACATCCTTTCGAATAAACCTCTCCCGCGCCGAGAAATCGGTGGCCCGGAGGCCGAAGCGCCGTTTCCGTTTGGGAATTGACCCGGTATATAGGCCGAACAACGCGGATGATAAAGGGGTTTTCATGCGCCGCCTTCTCCTCCTCCTGCTTCTGGCCGCCTTGCCCGCCCGGTCCGACAGCGCCGGGGAGTTCGACTATTATGTCCTCGCACTGAGCTGGTCGCCGTCCTGGTGTGCTGCGGAAGGGGACGCGCGGGGGGCGGATCAGTGCGACCCGCGGCACGATCACGGTTTCATCCTGCACGGACTCTGGCCGCAGTACGAAAGCGGTTACCCGGAATATTGCCGGAGTAGCCTGCGCGACCCGTCCCGCCGTCAAACCGGTGCGATGGAGGACATCATGGGATCAGGCGGGCTCGCCTGGCACCAGTGGAAAAAGC
>JBCBAP010000009.1:0-62655 GCA_038532435.1 Pseudomonadota bacterium
CAATCAGGATGTGGAAGATCATCGGGGGGATGGCGGCCGGGCTCACGGCCCTGACGTTGGGAGGTGCGCTCTGGGCGCAGCATAACGCGGGCGGCTCCCACGGAGGGCACGGCACGATCCCGACGGAGCCCGGCGACGCGGGCTTCGCGGCGATAACGGAGATCGTGGAAATCCTTCGGGAGGATCCCGCGACGGACTGGAGTCGCGTCGACATCGACGGGCTGCGGGAGCATCTGGTCGACATGCACACCCTCGTCGAGGGGGCGGTTGTCGTTGCTTCTGCGACCGAACAGGGGCTCCTCATGCGGGTCTCGACCACGGGCCGGGCAGGCGAGGCGGCGTCGCGCATGGTGCCCGCCCACGGGCCGGTCATGGCCGGGGAGACCGGGTGGCGGTCGTCGGTGACACTCGAAGGCGAGGAGATCCTGTGGCATGTCGAGGATCCGACGGGCGCAGAGGTCGCGCAGATCCAGGCGCTCGGGTTCTTCGGCCTCATGGCGACCGGAGATCACCATCGACCACATCACATGGCGCTTGCCCGGGGTGTGCCGCTCCACTGATCTGGAGGTTATGGCGGCCCGGGCGAGGGGATCAGATGGCGGGCAACAGCTTCGCCGCCGCCTCGACCGGGTCGACCACGGGGATGCTCAATTCGTGGCGCAGGGCGCTGGTGAGGGTGGCCATCCCGGCACAGCCGAGCACGATACAATCCACCCCGTCCTCGTGAAGCGCGAGGGAGGCCTCGTCCATGATCCGGCGGGACGCGGCCTCCGCATCCGTCTCAAGCGCCAGAACCGGGACGCCGGACGCGCGGACCCGGCCAAGCGCGAACGAGAGGCCGTAGGCCGCGATGTTATCTTCGATCACCCCCACGGACACGGGCAGGGTCGTGACCACGCTGAACCGCCAGTTCCGCATGGCCGCGGTATGAAAGGCCGCCTGCCCGATCCCGATCACCGGCCCGTCGAACATGCCCGCGGCGTCCAGCAGCCCGGTATCATCGAAGCAGCCGATGGCGATGCCGTCCGCCTCCGTCTCCCGAATGAGTGCGAGAAGGGGGGCTACTGCGAGGGCGCCATCCTCCGGCCCCTCGATGGCCGGGGGGCCGAAGTGGGAGGTCACAGCCTCGAACGAAACGCCGGGGACGGCCGCCCGGGCGCAGGCGAGCATGGCACTGGTCATGCTTTGCGTGCTGTTGGGATTGATGAAGAGGTAGGACATCAGACCATGCCCTGGCCCGCGTCGGACCCGGTCCGCGCGCGCCGCCGGTTCGAGATCCAGAGCGCGGCGAGGAACACCCCGATGATCAGGAAAGAAAACACGGTGGTGAGCGTGCCGAGGGCGAAAATCACCGGTGTCGTCACATTGGTGGTCATCCCGTAGATTTCGAGCGGCAGGGTATTGTGGCTTCCCGCGGTGAGGAGCGTGCGTGCGAACTCGTCATAGCTGAGCGTGAATCCGAACAGTGCGACCCCGATCAGCGACGGCGCGATGATCGGCAGCACCACATGCCGGATGGTCTGCCACGGGCTCGCGCCGAGGTCCCGCGCCGCCTCCTCATAGGCCCGATCAAACCGGTTGAAGACCGCGAACATGATGAGGAGGCCGAAGGGCAGGGTCCAGGTGAGCTGCGACCCGAACCCGCTGGTTGACCAGTGCACATCCAGCCCGGATCGGGAGAAGAGGAGCCCCACGCCGAGAGACACAAGGATCGACGGGATCACCAGCGAGGTGATGATCAGGTAGAAGAGCACGGTCGACCCGGCGAAGCGCTTTCGAAAGGCAAGACCGCCCATCACCGATACGATGACCGTCGTCACCATCACCATCAGCCCGAGCAAGAAGGACCGGGCAAAGCTGCCCCAGATGTCGCCGACCGCCTGTTCCTCGAACAGATCAAAGAACCAGTGCAGCGAGACGCCGCGCATGGGGAACGTGAGACCACCGCCCGGGCCTTGGAAGGACAGGATCGCGATGGTCACCGTCGGTCCGTACAGGAACACCAGAAACAGCGCGAAGAAGGCCGCGAGCAGGTAGTGGGTGAGACCGCGCCGCTGCATGCCCTAGAGCTCCTTCCTGATGTCAACGAAACGCAGCAGGATCCCGATGATCATCAGAACGGTGACAAGCAGGATTACCGCCGTCGCGCTCGCGGACGGGTACTGGAGTAGGGCGATGTCATTTGAGATCAGACGTCCGACGTTGGCGGACTGGCTGCCGGACATGAACCGGACGGTGATGAAGTCCCCCATCACGAGCGTCACCACGAAGATCGTGCCGATCATGATGCCGGGCTTGGTCAGCGGAATGATGACGTTCCAGAGCGTCTGCCACCCGGTTGCGCCCGCATCGTAGGCAGCCTCGATCAGCGACCGGTCGATGCGCATCATAGTATTGAAGATCGGGACCACCATGAACAGCGTGTAGAGATGGACGAAGGCGAGGATCACCGAAAAGTCCGAGAACAGCAGCCAGTCCAGCGGCTCGTCGATCAGCCCCCAGGAGATCAGTGTCTGGTTGGCAAGGCCGTTGCGCCCGAGAAACGGGATCCAGGAAATCATCCGGATGATGTTCGACGTCCAGAACGGGATCGTGCAGAGAAGGAACAGCGCCACCTGCCAGGTCAGTGATCGCACGTGGAACGCGAGGAAATAGGCGACGGTGAAGCCGATCAGCAGGGTGAAGGCCCAGGTGATGGCCGCGTATTTCAAGGTATTGAAGAACACCCGGTAGGTGACCTCCGACCCGAACAGGAACTCGTAGTTTTCGAACACGAAGGCGGGGAGGATCGAAAATTCTGTCGCGCGCCAGAAGCTGACGACGACGATCATCACGATCGGCAGCACGAGGAAGATGAGGAGCACGATCGCGAGCGGCGCCGCCATCAGCCAGCCGGACAGGTGGCGATTGGCAAAGAGGCTGGCCCCGCTGCGCCTCTGTACCTCCTCCCCGGTGGGGGAGGAGGTCTTTTCCTGGAGGATCGAGACCATCAGGCCGCGATGAACTCGTTCCATTTGCGAACCATGTACTGGTTCTCGTCCATGACTGCGTTCCAGCAGGCCACGGCACCCATCCGGTCGTAGAAGGATCCGCCGTCGCGCACCGCGCCCGCCTTTTCCATGACCGTGCCGAAGGGGTTGGTGATGTCGCCCTGGGCGGGCTTGCCTTCGAACCAGAAGCCCCACTCATCCTCGGACATGTAGTTCTTCGAGGTTTCCGGCACGGCGGAATAGTAACCCTGCCGCATGAGGAAGCCGCCGACCCAGCCGTCGAGGTACCAGTTGATATACTCATAGGCGGCCTCAAGCTCGAGGCCGGAGAGGTTGGCCGACAGTCCGATGCCGCCGCCCCAGGACCGGTAGCCCTCCGCCAGCGGCTGGTAGACGCAAGGAATGCCCTGGCTGCGCACAGCGGTGATGGCCGGGGACCACATGGACTGGATGACCACCTCGCCGGAGGCCATGAGGTTCACGCTTTCATCGAAGGTCTTCCAGAACGCGCGGAACTGCCCGTTCTTTTTTGCCTCGGTGAAGATCGCCATGGTCTTGTCGATCTCCTCCCGGGTCATGTTGCCCTTGTCACCATACTGGACCTCGCCCATCGCCTCGCAGACCATCGCCGCGTCCATGATGCCGATGGAGGAGATGTCGAGGATCGATGCCTTGCCCTTGAACTCCGGGTTCAGCAGCTCCGTCCAGCTGGAGATCGAGCGGCCGATGAGGTCCGGGCGGATGCCCAGCGTGTCGGCGTTGTAGATCGTGGGGATCAGGGTCATCCAGCCGGTTTCGGTGTCGGAGAAGGTGGTGCCGTTCGCCCCCTCGACGAAGCCGACGGAATGGGGGGCCGTTCCCTGGGCGATGACGCTTTCCGGCGTCAGCTTTCCCGATTTGAAGATGCCGACGATCTTGTCGTAATTCTTGATCTTCGACGTATCCATGGCCTGAAGGTTGCCGGTCGGCCAGACCTTCTTGCAAATCCAGTATTCGATGTCTGCGATGTCGAAGCTCTTGGGCTGGGTCGCCGCGCGCTGGGTGACCGCGTCGGAATCGAGCGCGGTCATCTCGAGCGTGAAACCCAGATCCTCCTTCACCTTTTTTGCCACCTCGTTGAGGTTGGATACGCCGGTGCCGAACTGGCGCAAGGTCACATCCTTGATGTTCTGGGCCCAGATCGTGGGCGCGCCGAGCGTGGACGCAGCCACCCCCGCGGCGGTGCCCTTCAACATCGAACGACGGCTGATGCCGAGTGGTTTGGTCATCGTGGTAACTCCCTGTTCTCGTTAGCGTGTCAGCGCGTGGAGCGCGGTATCTTCCCAGGCGAGGCCGACACGCTGCCCCGGCTGGATCGGTTTTTCGAAGAAGGCATGCTCCGGCAGCAGGGCCGTGAGGTCCTGATCCCCCGCCGCACGGACGGAGAGCGAGACCTGCGCGCCCTGGTATTCGATGCTGGTGATCATGCCGTCGAGTCTGCCCGCCCCGCTCTCGGTCAGGTCGAGCCGGTCGGACCGGATCGCGAAATGGCCCTCGGGCAGGGCAATCACGTTGTGCCCGCCCATAAATCGGGCGACGAATTCGGTTCGCGGGGCGGACCAGACGGCCCGGGCGGGCCCGGCCTGTTCGATGACGGCGTTGTTCATGACCACGATCTCATCGGCGAGGGCAAGCGCCTCGTCCTGGCTGTGGGTGACATGGATGAACGTGATGCCAAGCTCCTGCTGCAGCCGCTTGAGCTCCCCGCGCATCCGGATCCGGAGAAAGGGATCGAGGGCGGAAAGCGGCTCGTCGAGCAGCAGCACCTGCGGTTCAGTGATCAGGGCGCGGGCCAGCGCCACACGCTGCTGCTGCCCTCCGGAAAGCTGGTCGGGGAGCCGCTCCGCGTACCCCGCCATGTCTACAAGCGCGAGCAGCTCGTCCGCCTTTGCGTGGCGATGGGCGCGGTCCACTCCCTTCATCTTGAGGCTGAAGGCGACATTGTCCCGTACAGTGAGGTGCGGAAACAGCGCATAGTTTTGAAACATCATGGCGGTGCCGCGACGGGCGGGGGGCAGACGGGCGATGTCCTTCCCGCCGAGGATGATGGCGCCGGCGCTCACCTCTTCGTGCCCGGCGATCATGCGCAGCGTCGAGGTCTTGCCGCAGCCGGACGGGCCCAGAAGGCAGACATAGCTGCCTGCGCGAAAGAGGTGGGTGATGTCCCGCACGGCCACTGTCGCGCCGTACTGCTTGGTTACCGCCACAAGCTCCAGATCGTCCGCAATGCGCATTGCATGCCTCCTGTGCCTCGAGCGTGATCAGGAGGGCGCAGTCTGCAAAGCATTGCGGCAGATCGGCGGTGCTTTTCCATCGGCGTTGCACGAAATTTCCGCAGATCGCAGACCTGTTGTCCGCAAAAAGAGCAAAATTGTATGCAATATATTTCAGTCCTGACGACAAAAATCTCTCGCTTGTCTCCGCAAACAGAATCACTCAAAAGTCCGCCAGATGGGAGCGAGATGTTGAAAGAGTTGCGAAAGAGCCCGGGTGGACGGGCCGCGCGGATCGTGGCGGAACTGACCGAAGCGATCCATGAACACCGCATGGCCCCGGGCATGAAGCTCGGCGAGGACGAGGTTTGCGAGATCTTCGGCGTGGGCCGGACCGTGACGCGACAGGCGTTCCAGATGCTCGCCCATGAACAGCTTTTGACCATTGAGCCGAACCGCGGTGCCTTCGTCGCTCAACCGTCGATCCGGGAGGCGCGGGAGGTTTTCGAGGCCCGTGCGCTGCTCGAACCCCGGACCGCCCATTCGGCGGCGACCCGGGCGACGCCCGAGGACATTGAAACCCTGCGAACTCATGTGACGCAGGAACACGCCGCGCTCGCCGCCGGACAGAACGGGCAGGCGTTGAAGCTTTCCGGCAAGTTCCATCTGGAGATTGCGGCGATCGCGGATCAGGGGACGATCGCGGAGATCATCCGGCAGCTCGTTTCCCGCTCCTCTCTGGTCATCGCGCTCTACTGGCGGCGACGCAGCGCGATGTGCGAAAGCCACGCCCACGATGCGCTCATCGACGCGCTCTCGGCGCAGGACGCCCCGCTCGCGGAGGAGTTGATGCAGGGTCATCTGGTCGACCTTCTCTCGCTGCTCGACCTGCATGAGCCGAGCGATGCTCCGAAATCCCTCCACGAGGCGTTGGGCCTGTGACCCGGTTCCGCCGCCTTACGGTGGAGGACCTCGACACGGTGCTCGAATGGGCCGCGGCGGAGGGGTGGAACCCGGGTTGGGACGACGCTGAAGCCTTTCACCGTGCGGATCCGGCGGGGTTCTTCGGCGCGGAGGTGGACGGCAGGCTGGTCGCCGCAATCTCGGTCGTCAATCACACGCCGACGTTCGCCTTTCTGGGCCTCTATATCTGTCAGCCCGACATGCGGGGGAAGGGGATCGGCCTTGCCCTCTGGCAGCACGCGGTGGCCCATGCGGGGGAGCGGTGCATCGGGCTCGACGGTGTGCCGGATCAGCAGGAGAACTACCGCGCCTCCGGTTTCGTGCTGACCGGGCAGACCACACGCTACACCGGCCCGCTCGCAATCGGAGAAGCGGGCGGGGTTCGGGAAGCTCAGGCTGCGGATCTGGAGCATCTGATCGCGCGCGAGGGCCGCGCTTCCGGCGTTATCAAGCCGGGCTTCATGGAGCCATGGTTTGCCGGGACGGCCCGCCGCAGAACCTGGGTAGATGGCCCGGTCGGAACACCGCGCAGCCTCGCGACGCTGCGGGAGTGCCGGTCCGGCTACAAGATCGGGCCGCTGGTGGCGGAGGATGAAGCGTCCACCCGTCGCCTGCTCTGTCGGATCGCGGAGATCACGGGGTCCGCGGAGGTCTCCGTGGATGTCCCCGCCTCGGCCGCACCACTTGCCCGGATGCTGGAGCAGATGGAACTCGCAACCGGTTTCGTGACCGCGCGGATGTACCGGGGGGGGGCACCGACCGGGGCGGCGCCGTTCTACGCCGTCGCGACGCTCGAGCTCGGCTGAGATCCCCGCCTAGGCCATCTGGTGCAGCTTGCCGCCATAAAGGTCCGCATGCTGCAGCACCGTGTCGACGATACGGTCTCCCACGGCGCGGATATGAGGCTCATGGCGCGCATCATTGTGGAAGACGATGTGCTGGGACTCCGTCAGTTCCTCGATGACGTCGCCGTGCCTGCGCAGGCCCGGGATGCTGTCCCCGATAAAGCAGGGCAGGACCGCGACGCCCACACCGGAGATCACCAGATCGAAGAGCGTGCCCGGGTTACTCACATAGGTCGCGATGTCGTCCGCATGGTTTTCCAGCACCCACGCGCTTGACCGCGTCACCGCATGATCGGGCTCAATCCCGATCCAGGGCAGGGCCGCACCCTGTCCGAGGGAATCGTGGACGAAGGCGGCGTAAGCCACGTCCGTGAGACGGCGGCTTGCGAGGTTCGGGCTCGTGGGTGCAGCGTTGCGCAGGCCGATATCAATCTCTCGCTGTTCGATGTTCATCCGCGCCTCCCCGGTGAGGAGCATGACGTCGAAGTCGTCGTCAGGCAGCGACAGGCGGGAGAAGCGCTGGGCGAGAAACCGCATCGTCCAGGTGCCACCGGACAGGCGCACCCGAGGCCGGGAGCCTCGATTGCCGAGCCAGCGTTCGAAATCCTGAACGCCCTGCGCCATGGGGCGCAGCTCCGCCAGCACGGTTTCCCCGTCGCGGGTCAGCTCGTATCCGCTGCGATAGCGGTGAAAGAGCTTCATGCCGATGGCGCTCTCCAGCTGTGCCATCCTGCGGCCCAGTGTGGCCGGGGATGAATCGAGCTTTCGCGCAGCCTCGGAGATGGTGCCGCACTGCGCCACCACAACGAAAACCTGAAGGTCGTTCAGACTGAGGTTTTTCATTTCCGAAAGATACCTCTCAAACGTGACGGCTATCCGAAAAGGCCCTCCCAGCCTCAATCTTACTGCACTGCGGCATACACGCAAGGAGAGAGATCATGATGGCTGTCATTCACACAAATCCGTTTCGTCAACTTCGCCCATGGGAGGTGGAGGACGACTTCTACCGGACCCATGACGGGCGCACGTTCCGCGAGTTGCGCGCGCTGATCGTCCGGCTGCGCGCATCCATGAAGGTGCGTTAAAGCACTTCACGGAAACACTAAAAACGCTTGAGGCCTGTCATGCGATCCACCGAAGAACATAATCTGCGCGCGACTGCACATCGCCCGACGCTTCGACCGGTCGCCGAACTTGGCATCGTTTCCCAATCGCAGCTTATGCGCGAAACAACCCTGGATTGTAGCGCTGATGCGGCGAAGTGGGGCGCGAGCGGCGGAGGAACCGTAGGCCTCAAGCCCGATTCACACCTCTTTGCTGCATTTGCGAATGTGCGGCGCAACACAGGCTGTGGTGCCTCCGTGCACCGCCTTCGACTCATGCCCCTCCGTCCCCAGAACTGGAGACCCACGCGATGATGCACGACCTTCATCTGCCCCGCCCGTCCGCCGAGCATCTGCTGCGTCGGATCAGCGATCATCTGGCCCTTTTGCGGCCGTCGCACTGGGCGAAGTCCCTCATAGCCATCCCGATAGGGCCGGTCCTGATGCTCGATCAGGCGACGATACCCGCGCTTGTGACGCTCGCAGGAACGGTGACGATGTTCATCCTCGCGTCGGCGGCGGTCTATGTCGTCAACGATCTGTCCGACATCGAGCGGGACCGGCTGCACCCGGCAAAAAGCTCCCGCCCCCTTGCCTCCGGCGCAGTGAGCCCGCGCACGGCTCTCTGGATGCTGGCGGGGCTTGTCGGAGCCATGGCGGCGCTCTCCTTCGCATTGCCCGCATTGTTGACGGCGATCGTCGTGCTCTATCTCGCCTGCAATCTCACCTACAGCCTGTGGCTGAAGCACGTGCCCATTGTCGAGATGCTGATCGTGGCGGCGGGCTTCGCACTGCGGACCGCGTCGGGCTACGTTGCCTTCGGCGCGGTGCCGGACCCGTGGGTGATCGCGACGGTACTCGCGGGAAGTCTGCTCCTGACCGTGGGCAAGCGTCGGGGTGAGCTGCGGCGCGTGCAGGGATCGGAGGATCACCGCCCGGTGCTCGCGCACTACACCGAACCGCTTCTCGACGCGTACCTCCTGATTGCGGCCATCGCCTGCTTCGGCAGCGGGCTCGCGGCGATGATGCGGGTGTTCGAGGATGCGAACCTGCAGGCGCTCTTCTTCGTGAGCCTTCCCTTCGCGATCTATCTTTTCAAGCGCTACCTGCTGCTCGCCTTTGCCGGGCGCGGTACAAGCAATCCGACGAAGCTGCTGCTCGCGGACCGGACGATCCACATCGTGCTTCTGGTCTGGGCGCTGGCGCTCGGCCTCGGGGCGGCGGTCGGTGACCTTGCCTTCGAGGGGCTGACGGTCGCCCACGCTACCGAGGTGGCGCTGTGATCCGGCGCGCTGCCCTCCCCACCGCCCGCGGCTCTGTCGCCGCGGTGCGGATCGCCTTGACGGTGGCTGCGACGGTGTGGATCGTCCATTTCTTCCTCCGTCACCGGCAGGAGCTGGAGCAGGCGGCGGCGGATATGGACGGCGCTGTCGTGGTGCTGGCCATGGTCTGCGTGCTGATCGGGCTGGTGCCAGGAGCCTGGGCCTGGCACCGGCTGCTGGCCCGCGAGGTGCCGACGGTGAGCGCGTCCCGGGGCATCCTTGTCTATCTGCGCTCCGGCATTGGCAAATACACGCCCGGGGGTCTGCTCGCCTTCGCCATCCAGCACCGGCTGCTAGAGCGGGAGGGCGCGGGCCCGGGTCTGCTCCTGCGGGTCTTTATCGGCACGGCGCTCGCAGCCTGCCTCGCGGCGGCGCTGATCGGCGTGCCAGCGGCGGTTGGTGTCGTTGGGGGGTGGGCATGGTGGCTTGTCATCCCCGGTTGCGCCGTCGGTGCTGCCGCGCTCGGGTGGGCGTGGCAGCGCGGAAGCTGGCCCCTGTGTGCAGGCCTGCTGGTGCGCATCGGGGTGCCCGCGCCGGCTCCGTTCATCGCGACCACCGCGATCATGGCGGCGGCGTGGGCGACCACCGGGACCCACCTGGCGGTGCTCGGCATTGCCACGGACGCCTCCCCGCTGTTTCTGATCTCCGCCTACGCCTTCTCCGCCATCGCGGGGATCGTATTCGCCGTCCTGCCCGGTGCGTTCGGCGTACGGGATGGCGTCCTCCTCTACATCCTCTCGGTCCAGCTCGCCCCGGCGGAGGCGCTGGTCCTCGCGCTCGTCAGCCGCGCGCTCATCGTCGCGGGGGATGCGATCGGCACCGCCGCGGCGGCCCTGGCGCTCGGCTGGACCGTCCCTGAACCCTCCATCGAAAGGAAAGTCCAATGACCGACACGACGTTCGATATCACGGTGATCCTCAACTACTACGCACCTTATGTGTCCGGCCTGACGGAGACGGCCCGGGTGGTGGCAGAGGGTCTGGCGGCGCAGGGGTGGCGGGTCGCGGTTGTCACCGCCTGCCACGATCCGGAGCTTCCGGCGGAGGAGGTCATACGCGGCGTCCACGTCTTCCGCGCGCCCATCGCGTTCAAGATCGGGCGGGGGCCGGTGAGTCCGGCCTTCCTCGCCCTTGCCCGGCGGATCGCCCGCCGTTCGCGCATGCTGCACCTGCATCTGCCGATGCTGGAGGCCGGGGCCATCGCGATGATCGCGCCGCGGATCCCGATCCTGTCCACCTATCATATCGATGTGTGGATTCCGCCGACGCTCACCAGCCGGATCCAGATTGCGGGCGTTAACCTGTCCGCCCGGGTCGCGCTGCGGCGGAGCACTCATGTGGTGGTCAACAGCGATGACCAGGCGCGCCACTCGCTGCACTGGCCGTCCATCGACGCTGGCGACTGGTCCTCGATCCCCGCACCCTGCCTGGATCCCCGGAGGGGAGCGCCGGTCTACCGGGACGGACCGGGGCATCATGTCGGGTTTCTTGGCCGGATCGTGCCGGACAAGGGCATCGAGTTCCTGATCCGGGCGTTCCTGCGGACCGCCGCACCGGAGGATCGGCTGCTCCTTGGTGGGGAGCACGACACGGTTGCGGGGGGCAGCAACATCGCCTTCCTGCGGGAGATTGTGGGTGGCGACACGCGGGTCCGGTTCCTCGGCGCGCTTGAGCGGGACGAGACGCGGGATTTCTACGCCTCCATTGACACGTTCGCGCTCACATCCGTGGCTGAATCCTTCGGCATCGTTCAGGCCGAGGCGATGATGTGCGGGCTGCCGGTCGTCGGCTCCAACCTGCCCGGCGGGCGCACACCGCTGCTCGATACAGGCTTCGGCCTGCTGACCGAGCCGGGGGATGTGCCTGCTATCGCGGACGCGCTGGTCGCCCTGCGCGGCTATCCGGCTGAGGAGCGTCAGCGCCTCGCGGAGAAGGCGCGCAAGCTCTACAGCGCAGAGAGCTGCATCGAAAGGTATTCGACCCTCTTCTCCCGCCTGTCGACCGAACAGGATGTGCCGGAGCGCACGGCCCTGCCCATGGTCGTGGCGCCGAAGTGACCGATCCAACCAGAACAGAGACCAGCCAACAGGAGGCAGCCATGCATGTTGCAATCACAGGGGGGGCAGGGGTCCTCGGGCGGAACCTGATCGGGCGGCTCGTCCGCTCCGGCTACCGCGTCACGAGCCTCGACCTGGCGCCGATGCCCGACGACATCAAATGTCGCCAGATCATCGGCGACATCCGGGACCGAGCGACGGTCGATGGGGCCATTGCGGATGCGGATATCGTGATCCACGCGGCCGCGGCACTGCCGAGCTATCGCAAGGAGGACATCCGTTCGATTTCCGTTGGCGGCACGGCGGTGGTGATGGAGGCGTGCCACGCGCGCAACATCGCCCGGGTCATCCATGTGTCGAGCTCCGCCGTCTACGGTCTGCCCGAGATCGTGCCCACGCCGGAGGATTTTCCCCGCCAGCGGGTCGATGCCTACAACTGCGCGAAGATCGATGCGGAACTGATCTGCGAGAAGTACCGGGAGGCGGGCATGTGCCTGCCGATCCTGCGGCCCAAAACGTTCCTCGGCCCGCACCGGCTTGGCATCTTTTCCATGCTCTTTGAGTGGGCGGAGGAGGGCCATCACTTCCCGCTCATCGGCGGTGGGCATTACCGCAGCCAGATGCTCGATGTGGACGATCTGGTGGACGCGGTGCTCAAGGTCATGACGCTGCCCGACGCGGTCGTGAATGATGCGTTCAACGTGGCGGCGACCGACTTCACCACGCTTCACAACGATTTTCAGGCGGTGCTGGACGCGGCGGGCCACGGGAAGCGGATCATCGCCCTTCCCGCGACCCTCGCCATTGGGGCGCTGCGGGCGCTGGAACTGACCGGCGTGTCCCCGGTCTACAAGCGGCTGATCTACAAGCTCAGCCGGGACGCCTATGTCAGCACGGAGCGGGCGGAGGCCGTGCTCGGCTTCACGCCCAGGCACTCTAACCAGAGCGCGATCCTGCGCACGTTCCGCTGGTGGCAGTCCCAGAACTTCGCCCGCGACAGGGCGATGGCAAGCGGGCGGACCAGCAGGGAGCCCTGGAAGCAGGGCGCGCTGGGCCTCGCCAAGGCCGTCTTCTGACCCGTTAGACCGGAGGTTTGCTCATGTCCTATGTTGTTTTGACCCTCGCCATTCTGTGGCTGCTGTTCGCAATCGCCCATGAGCTTCTGACCGGTCAGGTTTGGTTCTGGGTGATCCCGGGCATGGCCCCGCCGATTCTGTTCGCGGCGTTTCCGATCCTCTTCTTTGTCGCCGGGCTCGCCTTTGCCCGGGTGCGGGTGCCGCTGATGGCCATCGGGGTGGCGTCGTTCCTGGTGTCGATCCCGTCCACGGGCATCAACTTCAATGCCTTCAGCCGGGAGGCCCGCGCGGCGACGCCGTCCTCTGTCCATGTCGTGCAGCTCAACACCGATTACTGGGGGCAGCTGCGGGACGGGACCCTGACCGACCCGCGGGACAAGGACGCGATGCTCGCCTATCTGCGAGCGCTCGATGCGGACGTCTACCTGTTGCAGGAGCATATGCAGCGGGTGGGTGACCTGGCCCCGCCGGTCACCGATCTGTCCGATGTGCAGGAGGTGTTTCCGGAGTACGAGGCTGTCATGGCGGGCACGCTTCTGACCCTGACGCGCCTGCCGGTCGTCGACAGCAGCGTCGTCAATCCACACGAGACGGCGGAACTGCAGCTCCCCCCGCCGCCCTACGCGCTGCAGGTGGATGTGCAGGTGGGGGACGAGGTGCTGTCCACCTACAATGTCCACATGCCGATCCAGATCATCATCGAGCGCGATCCGTTCAGCGCCAGTTTCTACGATGAGATCCGGCGGCGTCACACGATCCGGGCGGAAGAGTTCCGCAAGCTGACCGCGGATGTCGTGGAGAACCCCAACGCGCTCGTCATAGCCGGGGATTTCAACACGAGCCCGGTCATGGGCGACAATCGCGGCCTCCTTGCGGTCACCACCGACGCTGCGAGCTTCACCCCGATGATCTATCCCGCGACCTGGCGGGTGGGGGGGCAGTTGCCCAAGCTCTGGCGCAACGACTGGTTCCTGCTGCGGAATGATCTGCGGGTCGACCAGTTCGTCTATCTCGATCCGGAGGGGAACTCAGACCATCTTGCCTCATCGCTGCACGCGACGGTCCTCGGTCACTGAGCCTGGAGCATGAGATGGCCGCAGCGATCCCGCCATGGGGCCGCTGCGGCCGTTCAGCTCGCCAGTGTCCGGTTGCGCAGCGGCAGCCAGACCCAGAAGCTGAGGATGATCGCGCTGGCGGAGACGAAGGTCATCACCGTGCCCGGGACGAAGTTGACGAAGCCCGGGATGTCCACGAACAGCATATAGCCCAGGTCGAACATGCCACCCAGAAGTGCCGTCACCCAGATCGCCGTCATGTTGCCGCGCCAGATCATCACCGCGCCAACCATGGTTGCGACCCCGACCCAGCCGAGGTTCCACCCGTGCTGGTTCAGGATCCCGCCGACCGCCGCATGGTAATCTGCCTGCAACTCCGCCGCGTCGACCGCGTCCGCAATCAGCGCGAAGGCGTCGGCGGCCACATTAAACAGCACGGCAAACCCGGCAAATGTGTGCACCGCCCCCCAGATGAGCCAGAGGACCGCTGCGATCTTGAGCGCCAGTTTCTGCGTGTCTGTCATGGTCGTCGTCCTTTGTTTCTCATGTACTTAAGGGGAGGTCCGCGATACTGGGGTGACTTAAGCGGCGCGCTGTCAATGAGGCCCGCGCCAGCGGATTGCGCCAACGGTACCCGCGCGGTAAGTAGACTGTGTCAACAAAATAGCTATCGCAGACAATGGACTCTATCAACCAAAAGATTGCATTGCAGGACTTTGACACGGCGCTGCTCGTGGATCGGTTCATGCGGCGTGTTCATGCGAAGGTTCACGAGCAGGCGGTCGTCTTCGATCGGGATAGGATCGGCCCCAATGGCGGGCTGACCCTGCTGACCCTCGCGGACATCGAGCCCGCACCGATCCACGAACTCGTGCGCGCAATGGCGCGGGACAAGTCGCAGATGACCCGACTCCTGAAGCTCCTGGGGGACAAGGGGCTGATCGCCCGCGCGGCCTCTCCGGCGGATGCAAGGGTCTGCGTCCTGACGCTGACTGCGAAGGGTCAGGTCATGGTCGAGGGGCTGCGCGAGATTGTCGCCGAGGCAGTCGATGAGGTTCTCGCCCCCCTCGACGGAGAGGAGAAGGATACCTTCCGCGCGTTGCTGACACGCGCGGTGCAGTAGCGGCACCCTGACGGGCAACGACCCGGGTGGATATGAAAGGACATCACCATGGCTCAGCCCCTTACAGTCGTTGCGCGGATGATCGCGGCCCCTCAACATCGCGACGTCCTGATGGCTGAAATGACCACCCTCGTCGCGGAGACGCGGGAGGAGCCCGGCTGCATCCGCTATGATCTGATGCAGAACACAGAGAGCCCGGACATCTTCGTCTTCGTCGAGGAGTGGGAGAGCCCGGAGCTGTGGCGCGCGCACATGGATGGTGCGGCGGTCCGGGGCTTCAACAGCCGCATTCCGGCGGGTGCGATCATTGAGGGAGAGGTGCACCCGCTGGTGCAGGTTGTCTGACGGAGGTTAGATCGCGACTGCGGCGCTGTCCGCGATTGCCTGAAGGTCCGGCGTCTCCCCCGGTCCGATGACCACATAGTCCGCACCATCCGCGGTCCAGGAGATGAAATCGAAGCCGTTGAGCGTCTGTTCCTTGAAGGCGCCATCGCCCGGCGGCCTGGAGCTGCGCTGGAAGCAGAGGGCGATGACGGCTCCATCGTCCCTGGTGTACATGAGCTGTGCCACCGGTTTCGCGTTCGCGACCAGCAAACGCCCGCCCTGGAACGTGAGGCCGTGGGCGCTCAGGTCCGGGATAGAGAAGGGTGTTTCAACCGTGGTGCCGAGCCAGGTTTGCAGATGCTCCGCCTCATCCGCACCAACCTCGACCAGATGGCGGGTCTGGCTCGCATAAACAGCGTGGTAGTCCGCGATGTCCGCGAGCCAGCCGGTCTGTACCGGCGGCGGATCACCCTTGGCGAGATAGCCGCCAACGCCGCCGAGCGCGACGAGAACGAGGCTCGCGGCGATGGTGCTCCAGATCGGCCGTCGGGGTGGGGCCGCAGGGGCCGCCACGGGCATCTCCGCTGCCTTGATCTGTTGGGCGAGGGCGAAGGGAACAGGTTCCTTCAGCATCGCCTCGAACTCTTCCTCGGCCAGCGTGTCGGCGTTCATCAGCGCTTCAAGTTCCGCCCGCGCATCCGCATCGGTCTCGAGCCGGGCCTCGATGGCAGCGGCCTCCCCGGGGTCGAGCTCCCCGTCCAGATAGGCGCTCAGTTTTTGTGAAAGGTCCATCATTGCGCGGCGCGTCCCTCGTCACTGAGGCGGGAGGCCAGAAGTTTGCGGGCCCGGTGAATGCGGCTCATGACCGTGCCGATGGGAATGCCGAGCATGTCCGCCGTCTCCCGATAGCTGTAGCCTTCCGCGCAGACGAGCATGAGGGGCACGGACAGGTCGTGATCGAGGTGGGCGACCTGTCGGCGCAAGTGCTGGGCGGCCATGGCGTCCTCTGCCTCGCCCTCCGTCCGGAGCTCCACCGCGTCCTCTGCGGGCACCTGACCCTCTCCCTCCCGCACCTTGCGCTTGCGGATCTCGCTGATCCAGTGGTTGCGCACGACGCGGAACAGCCAGCGGTCGAGCGGTTGGGACGGATCATACTGCTCCCATTTCTGAAGGGCGGTGGCACAGGCGTCCTGCAACAGATCGTCCGCATCGGACGCGGAGCGGGTCAGCGTCAGGGCGAAACGGCGCAGCCGGGGCAGGAGACCGATCATCTCCGCCTTGAACCGATCCGGCGTCATCGCCATTGCGTCGACTCGCTCATGCACATCGCGCTTAATCCAGACCATCGCGGCGGTGGTGGCAAGCGGTTTGGCACATGGGCCGGGCAGGTCCGCCCGCCCGGCGATCAGCCGGAGGTGCGGAGCCGGGACCCGTGAGGGCCCCGGAACCGGACTGATGCGCTCAGCGCGCGATATGCCAGACGCCGCCGACGCCATCGCCCGTGACATCCCCCGGCCGGGTATCGCCGACCCAGAAGTAGAGCGGCTCGCCGTCCTTGGCCCATTGCAGTGTCCCGTCCCGCCGCTCAATGGCGGTGAAGCCTGCGGCGGGGGCCGCATCGCCGGAGGCTGCGACGTAAGGGGGCCAAGCGGTGGCGCAGTCGCCGTAGCACTTGGACACGCCCGCCGCGTCCCGGTCGAACGTGTAGAGCGTCATCCCATCCGGCCCGGTGAGGATGTCGCTGCTCGCGATCTGGGTGATCTCCGTGCCACTGGCTGCGTAGCCGGAGTAGCCGTTGGCGTAGGCGCCGTCGCACGCGGCGACGAGGCATCCGAGGACGAGAAGTGAGGCCGTTTTCATGTCAAAGCTCCTGCTTGATTATCGTGAGCGGCTGACTGCGCCGCTCTCGCATGGTCTACGTCTGACCGACCTGATCTATTCTCACACACTCAAAAAAATGAACTTTGCGAATGGCTTGGGGCAGAACGTTAAGCGCCGGCAACCCGAAGGTCACCGGCGCGAAGACGCAAGACAGTATGGGTTAGGGGCTGCGCCTTCACCGACCCGGGCGTTGGGTCACACGAGTGCCCGGGACGAATTCAGGGGAGCCCGCCGCGCCGTGGGGACATGGCGCGGCGGGTGGTCCGCGATGCCAGACCGGCCAACCTGATCAGGGTTGGAGAAGGACGGAGGGGCCTTCCTGACCTGGCGGGGGATGGGGTCGGGGGGCACGACGGCCCCCCGAGTGGAACGGTGGACAACGGGTTCAGGCGCAGAACGGCCAGGGACCAGCCCCTCATCGGCACTCACAATCGGGGGTGTTGCCCGACCGCATCCTCCAACCAGAACTACGGAGGGAAGAGAGGTGGTAGGTTCCATCTTTTTGGCGCTCCTGCCAGGTGTTGCGAGCTGTCGTCCTGACCGCTCTCACAAGGGTTACGCGCCAGCGGGCGGGGTTATTCCCGGTCATGGACATTTTTTCGCCATTTTTTCTGAGGGGATCAGAATGAGAGTGTAACTATATGTATTATCGAATTTAATTCGTTGAGAGTGATATGCTTGGAATGACAGTTTGCCCGCGCCCTGCATGATCTGTCACGCGGTCAGATCGCAAGGGACGACCTGTGTCAGCGCTGACGAGGCTTGCCATCGTGCTGCGGCTTTGGTTTGGTGTCCGATATTAGGGTGAAAGCCCTAAATGCTGAAGTAGCCAGATCGAGGGAGGACCGCATGACATCGAGCGAGACCCACAGGGCCGCGCAGCAAGCCGCGTTAGATGCGATGGGCGAGGTCGCCTGGCCCACGGTCATCTTTGGATGCGCGATCATCGTCGGTTATCCGAGCGTCCTGATCGCTGCCGGGTTGGGCATGATGCCTGTGTGGGCCGCCTTCATCATTCTGTCGGTGCTGGTCTATGCAAGCTACACGATCGTGCACGAGGCTGTGCACGGATCGATTTCCGGCAAGGAGACCTCGCTTGACTGGCTCAACGAGGGGCTAGGGCATCTGGCGGCGCAGGTTCTTGGCGCGCCTTTCGTTGCCCATCGCAAGGAGCATATCGACCATCACCGCTTCACCAACATTGCGGATCAGGATCCGGATCTGCCGCTCGTGTCCGGCTCTCTGCTCACGGTGCTGATGGGCGTTCTGCGCGTGCTCCCGCTTCAGACCTCCCATTACATGCGGGCGCATTGGATCCATGCGTCGCGGCGGGACCGGATTGTTCTCGCAGTGGAGATCATGGTGATGATCCTCTGGCGGGTCGCGTTCCTTGTGTGGGTCGGCTGGCAGGTGGGCCTCCTGCTCCTGATCGGGGCAAGCGCTGTCGGGGTGTTCATCACGCTGGTGTTCTTTGCGTGGATCGTACATTGGCCCCACGCCGCCGTCGGACGGTTCGTCGACACGACCACGTTCGTTTTTCCCGGCGTCATCGACGATGTGGTGACGCGGCTCTGGCTCTATCAAAACTATCACTCGGTCCATCACCTGTTTCCGCGGGTGCCGTTCTACCGCTACCGGCAGGTGTTTCGCAGGATCGAGGGGCATATGGAGGAGAACGGCGCCCCGATTCTCCGGCTCGGGACGGCGCGATGACCGACACGTTTGACTACATCATCGTGGGTGGAGGGTCCGCGGGCTGCGTGCTCGCCAACCGCCTGTCGGAGGATGGAGCCTCCACCGTCTGCCTTGTGGAAGCGGGGGGAGAGACCGGCCAGATCTATGTCCGCGCGCCTGCCGGTGCGGTCGGGATCATGCCCGCACATCTGGGCCTGAAGGTAAAGAACTGGGCGTTCGAGACGGTGCCGCAGCCAGGGCTGAACGGACGGCGGGGTTACCAGCCCCGGGGCAAGGGGCTCGGCGGGTCCTCCATACTCAACGCGATGATCTACATGCGGGGCCATCCGCGGGACTATGACGGATGGGCCGCGCAAGGCTGCACCGGATGGAGTTACGAGGATGTGCTTCCCTATTTCCGACGGTCGGAGCGGTTCGCTGATGGTGGAGACGAGGTGCACGGGGGCGACGGGCCACTGCACGTGACTAGCCTCGCCTCACCCCACGCGATCACGGAGGATTTCATCCGGGCGGGGGAGGCGACACAGCTTCCCCGCAATGCAGACTTCAATGCGGGTGACCCCCACGGCGTCGGGCCGTTCCACGTGACCCAGTTCCATGATCAGAGGCGGGGGGAGCGATGCTCCGCCGCTGCCGCCTACCTGGAGCCCGTGCGGGGGCGCCCGAACCTCGCCATCCGCACCCAAACGCTCGTGCACCGGGTGCTTGTCGAAGAGGGGCGAGCCACCGGTGTCGAGATCCGGGGGCGAAGCGGCCCGGAGGTTTTGCGCGCGCACAAGGAGATCATTCTGTCCGCCGGCGCCTTCCAGTCCCCGCAAATCCTCATGCAGTCCGGCATCGGCCCGGGCGCGCATCTGGCCGAGATGGGGATCACGGTGCGGGTTGACCGTCCTCAGCTTGGGGAAAACCTGCAGGACCATGCGGATGTGACGTTGAGCTACCGGGTCAACACCCACGAGGTGGTCGGCCTCGGCCTGCGCGGTGGTCTGCGCCTGCTGCGCGGCATCGGCCAATGGCGCCGGGATGGCAGCGGGCCGATCAGCACCAACTTCGCCGAGGCCGGGGCGTTTTTCAGCGTCGGCGAGGATGGGGCGGACTGGCCCGACACGCAGCTCCACTTCGTCGTCGCACGGGTAGAGAACCACGCGCGCACCCTTCATTGGGGATATGGCATCTCTTGCCACGCCTGCGCGTTGCGCCCGCACAGCCGGGGCACCGTGCGCCTGGCGAGCCCCGATCCGGAGGCCGCGCCGCGGATTGATCCGCAATTCCTGAGCGATTCCCGGGACCTTGACCACATGGTCAAAGCGGCCCGGCGCACCCACGACCTGATGACCGCCCCTCCGCTGAGCGAGCGGATCACCAAATCCCACACCGTGACCGGAGCGGAAAGCGACGCGGAACTGGGGCAGATCATCCGGAACAGGGCGGACACGATCTATCATCCCGTGGGCACCTGCCGGATGGGCGTGGACGCGGATGCGGTTCTCGATCCGCAGCTTCGCGTGCGGGGTGTCGAAGGGCTCAGGGTCGCCGATGCCTCGATCATGCCGCGGATCGTGAGCGGAAACACGAACGCGCCCTGCATGATGATCGGGGAGAAGGCAAGCGATCTGATCCGCCATGGCTGACGGGTCCGCGACACCGCTCATGGGCAAGACGAAACTGCGTATCCTCGATCACGCGGTGGCGGCCTTCAACAGGGACGGCTTCGGTCAGGTGACGGTCTCCGCGCTTGCGGATGAGATCGGCATGTCCGAGGGGAACCTCTGGTACCATTACCGGACGAAGGCGGACCTGCTGGACGGGATCCAGACCCTGTTCATCCGTGACTGGCAGGAGCTGTTCGAGGTGCCGCTGGAGAGCGGAGATTTGGCCGCGGACTATGCGGGGTTCGTGAGCGCCTGGCAGGAGCTCTTCACTCGCTACGTCTTCCTGTTTCGCGACCGGTCGGAGTACGGCGCGCACAGCGACGCGCTGTCGGCGCTGCTGCCGGAGATTTATGCGCAGGTGTCCGCACGGCTGCGGACCCACTATCGGGCGATGGCGTCACGCGGTGCGCTGTCGGTCGATGCGGGGGATCTCGACGATCTGATCCGCACCGTGATCATCGTCACCCGGTTCTATCTGGAGTTCGAGGCAGAGACGCGGGCGGGGGCGGCGTCCTCAGGCCCTGAGGATGCGCTGGCGCATCACCTGACCGTGCTGCGCCCGATGATGGAGCCGGATCTGCTCTCTGCGATCCACGAGCGGCTCGCGATGGCGGCGGATGTCGATCCCGAGGGTTGATCCCGGCCGGCCTTGCCCCATCGTCTAAAGGGTCAGCGCCACAGGAGGTCACGGGATGCGGTATCTGCTCTGCCTGGTCGGACTTGCGGTTGCCACGCCGGCTGCAGCCCTGGACCTGAAACTGACCGACACGTTCGATCTGAATTATCCCGCGAGCCTCGACTATGATCCCACATTCTGCGGGCTCTGGATCGCGAACGAGGGGCCGGAGGCGATCCTGACGACCCTAGACGGGCTGGAGCTGCGCAGGATCTCCTCTGACCTGTCGCGGATCAAGGCGATCTCGATCGAGGGTGACAATTTGATCGTCGCGGACGGGCGCGGGTCGTTCCAACGGATCACCAAGGACGGGGAGCCGCTCGCTGATCCGTTCCGCATCTCCTCGAACTGGGCGGACACGGAGGGGATCGCCGTGGATGCAGACGGCACGCTCATCACCGTTGAGGACGATCCGGAGTACCTGTCCTGGCTGTCCCCGGACGGGGAGATCATTCGCCGTATCGACACCATGGACCTGCAACCGCCGTTGAGCGAGGCGCAAGGTATTGCCCGGGATCCGCGGAGCGGTCACCTGCTGATCGTCGATGATCTGGAGGGGACCAACAGCCTCTACGAGTTCGACGCGGAGGGGCAGCTCCTCGCCACCGCCCCCCTGCGGGAGTATGGCATCGATCCTGAGGGGATCGCGATCCGGCCCGGCTCAAACCAGCTTTTCATCGCGTTCGACCAGGGGGCGCGGATCGCGAGTTTCGACTATACACCGACCCTGCCCGAGGGGGCGGACCCCCTGCCCATCGGAGGCGATTGCATGATGATGTGAGCCTGACGGAGCGCGTACCGAGGCGTCAGCCCGGCGCGGCCAGCGAGCCCCGCATCCGGATCGAGCTTTGAAGCTGGACCGACGACCCGGTGCCCTTCCGCTCCACCATCTCCACGAGTTCGACGGCGGCGCGGCGTCCCATCTCCCGATGGGGGACGTGCACCGTGGTCAGCGGCGGGGTGAGGATGCGGGCAAGCTCGATATCGTCAAACCCGGTGATCGAGACGTCTTCGGGCACGTTGAGCCCCATCTCCCGCGCCCGCTTGAGCGCGCCTGCCGCGAGCACGTCGTTTCCGCACATGACGACCGTTGGGCGGACCGGTCCGTCCATGATCTGGCCAAAGGCGGTCGCGCCGTTCTCGATCTCGTAGGGTGTCTCGATCACGGGCAGGGTGTCGGGGTCCATGCCGTGCACGCGGAGCGCGTCCTTGATCCCCTGCAACCGGCCCTCCGCCCGGTCGTTGCCCGCAACCACCCCCGAGATCACGGCGATCCGGCGATGGCCGAGGGCGATCACCTGCTCCCCCAGCGCCTGCATCGAGGCGCGGTTGTCGAACCCGATGCAGGGCAGGTCCTCGCCCTCGCTGAACGCCCAGGCGATCAGGGTCGGGATCGCCTGCCGTTTGAGATAGGCGTAGAGCCCCTGATCGCGGCAATAGCCGATCAGCAGCAGGCCGTCCGCACCCCGGGCGACGAGGGAGCGGATCTGTTCCGCCTCGATGTCCGGGCGGTAAGCGGAGCTTGAGACAAGCAGCGTGTAGCCGTGGCTGTGCAGCTCCTCCTGAAAGGCCTGCAGCCCCCGGGCGAAAATCGCGTTCTCCATCGTCGGGATGATCGCGCCAATCGTGTAGGTCCGCTTCGCGGCCATCACCCGCGCGCCGAAGTTCGGGGTGTACCCCAGCTCCTCCACCGCGGTCATGACCTTGGTCCGGGTCTTTTCCACAACCCGGTGAGGGGTGTTGAGACAGCGCGATACCGTCGCTGTCGAAACCCCCGCTACCCGAGCCACATCGTCCAGGGTCGGAACCGACCGAATGCGCGACATAGTCAAACCTGTGCAATGCCCTTCGTCATCTCCTTAACACAAAGTGAAGGCTGGCAGCGGCTTCGCCAAGATGTAAGCGCTTGCATGAATCAAATGCAAGCGCTTACACTGAGATCAGAATCGCTTCGCCCCGGGGTTCCCCATGTTTCTGGCCGCATCCGTGATCGTCTTCACCGTCTACTTCGCCAACGTGGCGTTGGGGGCGTTTGCCGGTACGGCCTTCCTCGGCGATGTGGGCGAGCTGCTGGTTCTGTTTGCGGCCTCGATCCTGTTCGTCGTCGCGATTCTGCAAAAAGAAGCCGACCGGAAAAAAGAGGGCGGCGAGTAATGGTTCACGGGAGGAACAATCATGGACAAGGATCGCAAGGAGCTTGCGTCCGCTGAGCGGCGCAACTTTCTGAAGCTGACGAGCGCGGGCGGGTTCACCGCCGCGATGGTCGCGGGAGCTGCCGGTACGCTGTGGTCGGACGCGGCGGTCGCGCAGACGGCGAACGAGGAGCGTGCGCGGGAACGCGCAGCGGACCACATTATGACGGTGGCGACGGCGTACGTGCTCCGCGCGTCACGCAGCTATCCGATCATGCAGCTCGACCTGAAGGAAAACATCCAGAACGCAACCAACGGCAAAATTTACGTGAAGCTTGCCCCCGGTGGTCAGCTCGGCGCCGGTGGGTCGCTGGTGCAGAAGGTGCAGGGCGGCACGATCCAGGCGGCACAGCATTCGCTGTCGAACTTTGCGCCGTTCGCGTCCACCGTCGACCTGATCAACATGCCGTATCTGTGCGGCTCCAACCAGAGGTTCACCAACCTTGTGACCTCCGATTTCTGGGACGCGGAAGTGCATCCAAAGGTGGAAGCCAACGGGTTCAAGGCGCTCTTCTACGTCAACATCGACCCGCGGGTTGTCGCGGTGCGCAAGGGTGGCGCGGGGGCGGTCCTGAGCCCCAGCGACCTGTCCGGCGTCAAGTTCCGGGTGCCGGGATCCAAGATGCTCCAGCAATATTACCGCATGGTGGGCGCCAACCCGACGCCGGTCGCGTGGGGAGAGACGCCGTCGGCGATCAAGCAGGGCGTGGCTGACGCGCTCGACCCGTCCGTCGGCGCACTCTACGTTTTCGGGTTCAAGGACATCCTGAGCCACGTGACCTTCACCCAGGCTGTACCGGACAGCCAGGTCTATTCCTGCAATCTGGAATGGTTCAACTCGATGCCGTCGGATGTTCAGGAAGGCATCATGTGGGGCTCCGAGATGACCGCGCATCAGAACCTGTCAAAGGTTCCCTCCGCGCGGGCCTATGCAATGTCGGAGCTGGCCAAGGCGGGCGTGCAGTTCCACAGCCTCAGCGACGACCAGCTCGGCGAATGGCAAGAAGCAGGCGGGTACCAGCGCTCCGAATGGGATGCGTTCAAGACCGAGCTTGCCGGATCCATGGATGCATTCGCCAAGCTGGAAGAGGCTGCCGGAACCCCGGGACGCTACTACGTGCACGACGCCTGAGGCCGCGGGGCCGGGCGCGCTGCATCGCGCCCGGCCATCGCGCTCATGATCTGACCGCGGGCATTTTGCCCCGCCTCTCTGACAGGGCCGACCATGAACATCTTGCGCCGACTGGATCGCGATGCGGAACGCTGGCTGCTGCTGGTGTTCTACGTGATGCTGGTGATCACGATGGCGATCGAAGTGCTGCGGCGCGAGATCTTCGCCTTCTCGTCGATCTGGGGGGAGGAGATCGTCCGTTATTCCTTCATCTACCTCGCCTGGATCGGGGCAGCCTCCGCGGTCAAGGAACGGGCCCACATCCGGATCGATGTGGTGATGCACTATCTCGGCCCGCGGGCGAAGGCGCTGCTCTACATCTTCGGCGACATCGTGATGTTCATCGTCGCGGTCATCGCGCTCTACTGGTCGCTGGAGGCGGTCCATGTCTCCGCCCGGTTCGGCTCCGTGACGGACGGCCTCAGGATATCAAAGGTCTGGTTCCTGATGGCGGTTCCCGTCGGCTTTGCGCTGATGATGGTGCGCCTCGTCCAGTCGTTCCTGCGCGATCTGAAGTCTCTCAGGACGGGTCAACCCGTCTTTGAGGGCAACACCTTGTTCGACTGAGGCGCGCCGCTCATGCTCTGGAACACACTCAATCAGACGGTCGAGCTGGGCTGGGATTTCTACGTCCCCGTGATCATGTTCGTGGCTCTCATCGCGCTGGCCGTGCCGGTCTGGGCAGCTATCGGCGCGTCTGCCATCGTGATGTTGGTGATGTCGGGGGACCTGCCGCTCAGCCTCGTGGGCGAAAGTCTTTTCGCGGGCATCGATGCCTTCGCATTGACCGCCGTTCCGCTGTTCATCCTGACCGGGGACGTGCTCGTCCGCACCGGTCTGTCGCGGAAGTTCCTCGACGTGGCGGAGGCGCTTACCTGCTTCACCAAGGGCGGGTTCGGTTCGGCGACGGTGCTCGTGTGCGGCATGTTCGCGGCGATCTCCGGCTCGGACGCCGCAGGGGCGGCTGCCGTGGGCCGGATGACGATCGCACGCTTGGTCGAAAGCGGTTATCCACGGCCCTACGCCTGCGCGCTCGTGGCCGCAGGTGCCTGCACCGGCATCCTGATCCCGCCCTCCATCGCCTACATCATCATCGGCCTCGTGCTCGGCATATCCGCCTCAACCCTGTTTCTGGCAGCGTTGATCCCGGGTCTCGCGATCCTGCTGTCGATCCTGATCACCAACCTGATCGTCAACCGGATCTACGCCTATGAGGGCGGGGGGCAGATGACTGCGGGTGAATGGCTGGCCAATCTGGGGCGCGCGCTCAAGTCCGGCTGGTACGCGTTCATCGTGCCCGGCATCATCTTCTACGGCATTTTCTCCGGCCGCCTCACACCGACGGAGGCGGGAGCGACCGCCGTCGTCGTAACCATCGCGATGGGCTTTCTGCTCAAGACGCTAACGCTCGCCGACTTCCCCGCAATGCTTGTCAGCTCCGCCAAGGTGAACGGTGTGATCCTGCCGATCATCGCCTTTTCCGCTCCCCTGGCGGAGGCGCTCGCGATCATGGGGGTGCCGCAGGGGTTCGTCACCGCGGTTACCGGGCTGACGGACGAACCGTGGCTTCTGATCCTGCTCATGATCGGCATCCTGATCGCCGCGGGCTGTGTGATGGAGACAACGCCCAACATCGTGATCCTCGCCCCGATCCTGAAGCCGCTTGCAGACAATATCGGGATGAACGAGATCCAGTTCTGCATAATGATGATCACCGCACTCGGGGTCGGTTTCATTACGCCGCCCCTGGGGCTAAACCTCTTCGTCGTATCGGGTATCACGGGGGAATCGATACTTAAGATCGCTGTCCGTGCGGTCCCATACGTCTTATGCATGTTTGTGGTGGTCTTGCTGATCGCCTACGTGCCCGCGATTTCAACCACGCTGTTGCCAGATATCTACAAGTAGGACCCGCCAAGATGACCCGCGAATACCTCAAGAAAGCGACCCTGACCTCCACGTCCGATGCCTCCGAAGTGCACGAGACGGTTAAGACGATCCTCGCGGAGATCGAGGCTGGCGGGGACAGCAAGGCGATGGAGTACGCCGCGAAGTTCGACCGCTACGAGGGCAATGTGATCCTCACCGAGGCGGAGATCGCCGCCGCATCGGCGCTCGTGCCCGACCAGTTGAAGGCGGACATCCAGTTCGCCCACAACAACGTCAAACGGTTCGCAGAGGCGCAAAAGACCACCGTCAGCGACACGCAGATGGAGATCGTGCCCGGGCTCATCGCCGGGCAGAAGGCGATCCCGGTGGATGCGGCGGGCTGTTACGTGCCCGGCGGGCGCTACAGCCACATCGCGAGTGCTATCATGACCGTGACGACGGCCAATGTGGCCGGGTGCGGGCACATCACCGCCTGCTCGCCGCCGCGGCCCGGCGTGGGCGTCGCCCCCGCGATCATCTATGCGGCCCATATCTGCGGGGCGGACACCATCATGGCGATGGGGGGGGTGCAGGGCGTCGCTTCTATGACCTTCGGCCTTTTCGGCCTGCCGAAGGCGAACATCCTCGTCGGTCCCGGCAACCAGTTCGTGGCGGAGGCAAAGCGCATCCTCTTCGGCCGTGTGGGTATCGACATGATCGCCGGGCCGACGGACAGCCTGATCCTGGCTGACGGTACCGCGGACCCGTTCATCGTCGCCACCGATCTGGTGAGCCAGGCGGAGCATGGCTACAACTCTCCGGTCTGGCTCGTGACCGACGACCGGCTGCTGGCGGAGCAGGTGATGGAGCTTGTCCCCGGTCTGATCGCGGATCTGCCGGAGGTAAACCGGGATAACGCGACCGCCGCGTGGCGCGACTATGCTGAAGTGATCCTCTGCGCGGATCGGGAGGAGATGGCGGCAACGTCCGACGCCTACGCACCGGAGCACCTGACCGTGCAGGCGGAGGATCTGGACTGGTGGCTTGAACGGCTCACCTGCTACGGCTCTCTCTTCCTTGGTGAGGAGACAACGGTGTCCTACGGGGACAAGGCATCGGGAACCAACCACGTGCTGCCGACCTCCGGCGCGGCGAGCTATACCGGGGGGCTCTCTGTCCACAAATACATGAAGATCGTCACCTGGCAGCGGTCCACCCGAGACGGGTCGAAGCCGGTGGCGGAGGCGACCGCGCGGATCTCCCGCCTTGAGGGGATGGAAGGACATGCGAGGGCCGCTGATGCGCGCCTCGCGAAATACTTCCCGGATGAGGAGTTCGACGTCTCCGCCCATGGCTGATCCGCGCGATCTGTTCGACCTGCGTGGTCGGGTTGCGTGCGTGACCGGCGCAAGTTCGGGACTGGGTCGCCAGGCCGCCCTCGTGCTTGCGGCGGCAGGGGCCCGGGTTGTCGGCGTTGCGCGCCGCAAGGCGGAGCTCGACACGCTGCGCGAGGATATCGGCGAGGGGTGCGCGGTCGTTGTGGGCGATGTCGCCGACCGGTCGGCGTTTCCCACGCTCTGTGCCGCCATCGCTGCGCGGTTCGGCCCGCCGGACATCCTGGTGAACGCGGCAGGCGTCAACACGCGGGAGGCGGCAGACAACGTGACCGAGGAAGGGTGGGACGCGACGCTTGCGCTCAACCTCTCCGCGCCCTTTTTCCTCGCGCAGGCCATGGTGCCAGCGATGCGAGAGCGGGGATGGGGGCGGATCGTGAATTTCGCCTCGCTTCAGACCACCCGTGCCTTTCCGAGCGGGATCGCCTACGGCGCGACGAAGGCGGGGATCGGCCAGCTGACCCGCGCCATGGCGGAGGCGTGGTCCCGGGACGGCATCACTGCAAACGCCATCGGGCCGGGCTTCTTTCCCACGGAACTGACCGCCGCGGTGTTCTCCGACCCCGACAGGTCCGCGCGGAACGCCGCGCAAACCTGCGTGCACCGCAACGGTCGGATGGAGGATATCGACGGGCCGCTTCTCTTTCTCAGTTCGGACGCGTCCGGTTTTGTCACGGGGCAGGTGCTGATGGTCGACGGGGGGTTCACCGCGAAATGAGGGCACTTGTCTACGAGGCGGTCGAGACGCTCGCACTGCGCGATGTGCCTGACCCGGACGCGCCGGCGGGGGAGCATCTTATCCGGGTGGAGGCGGTGGGGATCTGCGGGTCGGACATGCACGCCTATCTCGGCCATGACGCGCGTCGACCCGCGCCGTTGATCCTCGGACATGAGGCCGCGGGAACGATCGTGGGCGGCCCCCGGGACGGGGACCGCGTGACGGTCAATCCGCTGGTCACCTGCCAGACCTGTCCGGCCTGTCGGGCAGGGCGAGAGAACCTTTGCCCGACCCGCCAGATCATCTCCATGCCGCCGCGGCCCGGCGCGTTTGCCCAGTACATCACGATGCCCGCGCGCAACCTTGTGGCGGTGCCGGATCATGTGCCGCTGACGCGCGCCGCGCTGGCCGAACCGCTCGCGGTAAGCTGGCATGCGGCGCGGCTGGCGCTGAGCGCCCTGCGCGACCGGGATCCTGAACCGGCCTGCGTGTTGGGTGGAGGGGCCATCGGCCTTGCCGCGGCCCTCGCCTTGCGGGCGATGGGGGTGACGGACGTGACCGTGGTCGAACCAAATCCTGCCCGGCGCGCCTTTCTCGAACAGACCTGCGGGCAGCGCGCTGTCGCGCGGGCGGACGGCGCGTTTCCGATCGTGATCGACGCCGTGGGCTATGCCAAGACACGGGCCGTCGCCTCCGCCCTCGCGACCCCGGGCGGGGTAATCGCCCATGTGGGGCTTGGCGAGGATACCGGCGGTCTCGATATCCGGCGGCTGACCCTGCAGGAGATCACGTTCATCGGCACCTACACTTACACGGCGGACGATTTCAGGCAGACCGCACAAGCGCTCTTTGACGGGCGGCTTGGTCCGCTGGACTGGACCGAGCATCGCGGGTTGAGCGAGGGGGCAGCCGCGTTTGCCGACCTGCTCGGCGGTCGGGTCGCGTCGCCGAAGATCGTGCTCGATCCCTCCGCCTGATCTGTACTCCGGCGCATCAGGATCCCGCTGACGATCCGACGAGGGCGGGGTGGCTCAGGTACGTTTCGCCTCGAATTCGGCCCAGGCCGCCTCGAGCTTTTCGATGGAAAAGTCCGGCGCACGGGCGGGGCCAAGGATGATCGCCTCGTTGGCGATGACCGTCGCGATGGCGGCCTCCAGATCCGGGATCACCTCCTCCGGCACAACCACCGCTCCGTGCCGGTCCGCATGGACCAGGTCATCCTCCGCAACACGCACCCCCATGATCGACACCTCCGTGCCGATTTCGACCACATGGACGAAGCCGTGGCTCGGCCCGACCGACCCTGCGAGGATTGGAAAGCCTTCGTCGATGACGTCGAGGTCGCGCATCACGCCGTTGGTGAGCGCACCTGCAAGGCCGAGCCCCTTGTGCACCGCCACGTGCACCTCCCCCCACCATCCGGCGATGCAGTCCGGATAGTCCAGATCCTCCACGACCGCGACGGTCGCGCCGGGGCCGCGGGCCATCGCGCGGAAATAGTCAAGCCGACGCGCACGGATGACATCCGCAGGGTCCCGTGGCGGGGCAAGGCCCGCGATCTTCGCCGTGCGCGCGCGGCCCACCATGGCGGGCATGCCCGGTCGGCAGTGAACCATCGTGCCGCGGGTGAACCGGTTGAACCCGCGTGCGCCCTGCGCCACCTCGATCGCGTTGCAGACCGTCGGCGTGTCCACGGACCGCAGCGTTTCGAGCAGGGCGTCGGGTATAGTCTGGCGTGTCATCGGACTGCGCCTCCTCGCAAATGTCTCATGGGTCGAAAGCGTGGGTTAGTGTCGTCCCGGTCATCCTGAATCAGATCCTGATGCGTTCCTCGGTGTCGGGATCGAACAGGTAGAGATGGTCCGCGTTCAGGCTGATGCCAACGACATCATCCTGCTCTTTGCGCAAATGCCGGTCGCCGCGGGCGATGACCCGCTGTTTGCCCCATTGAACCGTGAGCAAGGTGCTCTCGCCCGTGTTCTCGAACGCGTAGATCGTCACGTCGATGTCGCCCTGACCCTGTTCGTGGACGTGCATGTCGTCCGCCCGCACGCCGAGCACCGCGCGTTCCCTGTCGCCCGTGGCCAGCGGTACGAGCCGGGTCCCCCCTGTTGTCACGAACATGCCGTTCTGTACCGATCCGTTGATTAGGTTCATCGCCGGTGAGCCGATGAAGCCTGCGACAAAAAGATTTGCAGGGTCGTTGTAGATCTCGTCCGGGGTGCCGAGCTGCTGGATGACGCCGTGCTTCATCACCGCCACCCGGTCCGCAAGGGTCATCGCCTCGATCTGATCGTGGGTGACGTAGACGGTCGTGATCTGCAGCGCGCGGGAGAGGTGCTTGAGCTCTGCACGCATGGTGACACGCAGCTTCGCATCGAGGTTGGACAGGGGCTCGTCCATCAGGAACACCCGGGGCGTGCGCACGATGGCGCGGGCGAGCGCGACGCGCTGCCGCTGCCCGCCGGAGAGCGCCTTCGGCTTGCGATTGAGGAACTGGGTCAGTTCCACCTGCTCCGCCGCCTTCTCCACCCGCGGTGCTATCTCGGACTTCGGCGTGCCACGCACCCGCAGGGGATAGGCGATGTTCTCGAAGATCGTCATGTGCGGGTAGAGGCCATAGTTCTGGAACACCATGGCCACGTCCCGGTCCTTCGGCAGATCATCGTTGACCATGCGGTCCCCGATCCAGATCTCCCCGTCCGTCGGATCCTCGAGCCCCGCGATCATGCGCATCGTCGTGGTCTTGCCGCAGCCGGAGGGGCCGAGCAGCACCAGAAACTCCTGATCGTTGATGTGCAGGGACTGGTTGTCGACGCCGATGAAATCGCCCCACCGTTTCGTCAGGTTCTTGAGTACGACCTCAGCCATCAGCGTACCGCCCCCATCGTCATGCCTTGTACGAAATACTTCCGGATCAGCAGGGCCAGCACGAACATCGGGGCCATGATGATGATCCCTGCGGCGCTCAGCAGGTTCCACAGATCACCCTCTTCTCCCTTGAAAAGGGCAAGCCCGATGGGCAGCGTCACCGCGTTCTTGTTGGTCAGGATCAGCGCGAACAGGAACTCGTTCCACGCGATGATGAAGCAGAAGATGCCCGCGGTCAGCAGACCCGGCGCCGCCATCGGCAGCACGATGTTGCGGATCACCTGCAGGCGGGAGGAGCCGTCGACCATCGCGGCTTCCTCCGTGTCCATCGGGATCCCGTCGATGAAGCCTTTGATCATCCAGATCGCGAACGGCATCACGATGGCCAGGTTCACCAGGATGAGGCCCAGCCTCGTGTCGAGCAGGCCAATGTCGCGGAACATGACGAAGAACGGCAGGATGATCACCACCGCGGGTACGAACTGTGTCGCGAGGATGATCACCAGCATCGTCGTCTCTCCGGTCAGGGTGAACCTGCTGAAAGAGTAGGCGGCCAACGTCGCGATCGGGATCGCGATCACCACGGTGACCAGCGCCACGATGGTGGAGTTGAAGAGCTTGTCGCCAAGCCGGTAGGGATCGTCGAACACGGTGCCGAAATTCTGCAGCGTGGGGGTGAAGAAGAGCTTGAGCTGGTAGACGTCCACATGGGTTTTGAACGCGGCGAGAAAGATCCAGATGATCGGCACCAGCATGACGAATATCGCGATCAGGATCAGCGCGACCTGAACCGCACCCCAGAGCTGCTTTTTCTGCTTTCCCGTCATCGGTCTATGCCTTCCGGAAGACGAACTTGGCGTAGGCGTAGGTGAGGAAGATCATCGGGATCACCATGAGCCAGGCGACAGAGGCGGAGTAGCCGATCTGCCCGTACTTCATGCCGTTGAAGTAGATGTAGTGGCTGAGCGTCTGGGTCGCGGTGCCCGGCCCGCCATTGGTGAGCATGAAGACTTGATCGAAGGTCTTGAGGCTGAAGATCGACTTGAGAATGATGACAACGGCGAGGACCGGCCCGAGCTGCGGCAGTGTCACATCGCGGAACACCCGCCAGCCGCTCGCGCCGTCGACCTGCGCGGCCTCGATCGTGTCGCGGGGGATGCTTGCGAGCCCGCCGATCAGCACCAGCGTCAGGAACGGGATCCACCCCCACACATCGGCCATGACGACCACGGCGAAGGCGAGCGTCGGGTCTGCGAGCCAGCTCACATCCGCGAGCGGCGGGATCATGACGCCGAAGAACGCATCGAACAGGCCAAACTCCGGGTTGAACATGAACCGGAACGACACACCGATGAGCGCGGGGCTCATGGCGAAGGGCAGGATCAGCAGGGTCTGCGCGGAACTGCGAAGCCGCCCGCCGGGCGCCAGAAGCAGCGCGAGACCGAGGGCGAGGACCGTCGTCAGCCCGACGGTCAGAAGAGTGTAGATGCCGGTGACCCAGACCGAATTCCAGAAGGCGGGCTCCTCGAAGAAGGCCCAGGTGTAATTCTCCCACCCCAGATACTGGTCGAGGGAGCCCGGACGATTCAGCCGCCCGACGGTAAACGAAAGACGCGCCGCCTCGATCAGGGGCCAGATGGCCGTGGCGAAGACGACGACCACCGCGGGCAGGACAAGGAGATATTTCAGCGTGTTGTCACGCATCGCGCACCAGCCGTGACCCTCAGAACAGGTCCAGTTGAGTGGAGGGGATGCGGGGCGCGCCGGATCAGGCGCGCCCCGACTGCGTCACAGGCTTAGTCGATGCGGCCCGCGCGGCGCAGGACCTTGTCGGCCCGCTCCGCCGCGGCGGTCATCAGGTCTTCCACGTCGCCGCCGGCTGCGGCCTCGGCGATCGCGGCTGACAGGATGTCACCGACCTCCGGCCATTCGGGGATCTGCGGCATGATGTCAGATTCCCGCAGGCTGTCCCACGCGGCGGCCTGAATGCCGTCATTGGCTGCGTTTACATCCGCATCCTGCAGGGATGAGATGTGCGTGACCACGTTGTTGACGATCGTCTTGCCAGCCACCTCACGCTGGATCGCGTTTGCCTTGTCCATCTCCGGGTTTGAAAGCCACTTGAGGAACTCCCACGCCGCGTCCTGGTTCTGCGAGTATTCGGAGATCGAGAACGGCATGGAGATCGCGTAGGTTTTCGTCGTGCCCTGGTAGGAGGGCATGCCGACGAAGCCGACCTGATCCTTCGTCAGGGTGGAGCTGTCCGGGTTGTGGAAGCCGGAGTAGGCCCACCACCAGACCGGGATCATCGCGGACTTGCCCTGCATGAAGGATTGCCGCGCGTCCTGCTCGACGAAGGCGAGCGAGTTAGGGTTGGTCACCTTGTGCTCCGTGTGGAGCGCGATGTAGTCCTTCGTCGCCTGGATGCCGGCCTCGGATGCCCAGGCCGCGCTGCCATCATCGTTGAAAACATCCGCCCCTGCAGCCCAGAGGAAGTTGATCCAGATGAACAAATTCTGCCGGTTGCCGTCGTTGTTGTAGTAAAGCGCGAGCGGCGCGACATCCGGGTTGCTTTCCTTGAGCTCCTGACCGACGCGGATCACATCCTCCCAGGTCTTCGGCGGCTCGGGGATCAGATCCTTGCGGTAGAACAGAAGCTGCGGATGGGCCCGCAGCGGGAAGCCGAGCGTCTCCCCCTCGAACTGGGCGGAGCGGGCGAAGGCCGCCGGGTAGCGGTCCATGGAAATGCCGTCCCGACTCATCAGCCCATCGATAGACTTCAGCCAATGGGCGTTCGGCGGTCCCCAGCTGTCGAGGTAGTTGACCACGTCGAACGTGCCGTTCGCAGCGATGCCTTCCGCGTTGATCTTCTCCTGCAGGGAGCCGAAGGGGATAAACGTCCACTCGGTTTCGATCCCGGTGAGTTCCGTGAACTCCTCATCGCGCAGCATCAACCCATCGAACTGGGGCGTCACAACGCTGAGGATGTTGAGCTTGGTCCCCTCGAAGGGCTTGCCCGGGAGCAGGTTGTATTTCTCCAGATGACCATCGGCAAACGCGGTGATCGGCGAAAGCGCCAGGGCGACCGCCGTGGCAGCGGTCGCCAAGAAAGTCCGTTTACGCATGTTATCCTCCCAAAGTTGCGTTTGTTTTTTCTCAACTATACCGGGATTGAATAGGTATTCAACAAAATCAGTCCCGACTTTCGCTGTCCGGAACTGCGTCAACCGGGGTCTTCCACCGGCTTGCAGTCGGACACGCGAACGACGGCCCGTTTGGGCCGTCGTCTGGAACCCTGAATACTTCGGGAGGTCTACGGGGTGCGTGCCGTTGGGCCGAAGGACACGGGTCAGACCAGTCTGACGCCCCGCGCGGTAGAGGGGGCAAACTCGGGCGCGTCGATTGACCAGAGGTCCCTGAGGATCGCGCCATAGAGCTCCCGATAGTCCGTGCTGTGAACCAGATCGTCATCGTCCAACCGGTCGAGCGAGACGCGTCCCCCGTCGAAGCCGCCGGCGATCCGGCCTCCGGTGATGAAAACCGGCGCCGCCGTGCCGTGGTCCGTTCCGGCGGACGCGTTCTCCCGCGCGGTGCGTCCGAATTCGGAGTAGGTGACGAGCGTCACCTGATCCCAGAGCCCGATCTCCTTCATCGCGGTTTGAAAGGCGCCAATGGCCTCCGAGAGTTCCGCGAGGAGGAAGGCGTGTTGCCCCGGCTGATCGTCATGGGTGTCGTAGCCGTCCTGCACCACCTTGAGCACCGGCGCGTCCACACCCGCCTCCAAAAGCCGGGTCGCCGTGCGCAACTGCCGCCCGATGCCGGAGTCCGGGAAGGATAGGGATCGCGCTGCACTCCGCTCCAGCCGGCTGCTGATGTGCGCGCCGGTGATCTTCGCGCTGTCATACGTATCGAGCACATGCTCCAGCGGCGAGCCCGTTGCGGGCCGGACCGCATGACGGCGGTCCGGCAGGTTCTCCAGCGTGTCGAGGAAGGCCTCCTCGTCGCGGATGGCGGAGAACCGCCCGGGCCCGCGCAGGGGGCCCATGTCCCCACCGAGAGCGAGGCCGGACGCGACATCCGCATCCGGCGCGCGTCCATCCGAGAATGCCGTCGAGATCCAGCCGGTCTGGGCCGTGCTTTCCGCGCCGAAGCCCGCGTTCCAGATCTCGATTGACCGGAAATGGGAGCGGTTGGGGTTTGGATATCCCACGCCTTCGACGATCCGTAGAGCCCCGTCGTGCCAGAGGTCCGCCATGGCACGCATGGAGGGATGCAGCGCGGTATCCCCATCGAGCCGGAGCGCGTCGCGCCCGTTGATCCCGATGGTGGGGCGCAGACCGCGGTAGGCGGGATCGGTGATCGGGATCACCGTGTTGAGGCCGTCGTTCCCTCCGGAAAGCTCGATCAGCACCAGGATGTTGCCTGTCCGTGGCGCATCCCCTACCGCGCGGGCAAAACCGGGCAGGGTGACCAGAGGCAGGCTCGTGACGCCCCCGCCGAGGGCGGCGAGGAAACGGCGACGGTTCGTGGTCAAGGTGAGAGTCATGTCGTCCTCCTTGTTCAGTTCAGTTGGAATTGGGGGGAAAGGATCAGGGAGCGCACCGCCGCGACGGGATCCCTGGAGGGAGCGGTTGCTCCGCCCCGCAAGAAGGGTGTCGCGATGAGGAGGTCGCGGGGCGTGGTGCCGGATGGCAGCGCTTCCACCCACGCCTCAAGGTCGGGGTAGATGACCGTGGGCCGTGCGAACGTTTCGGGCAGATCCTCCAGCCGCTCGAGATAGGTGTCGATGTCATCGACGCTCTGCACAGCGGCGAGGCCCGAGAGGCCGAGCACCCCGGGGGTGCTGAGTGCTACGATGGCGTCCCCCGGGGGCGGGCCGAACATCCGCCCCCCCGCGTCGGCGACGGCATCGGCGAGGCGTGCCGCATCTGCATACTCCAACCGTTCGACATCATCCTCGTCATACTCCGCCTCCGCCGACCAGGGCATCTGAGCCCGCGTCGTCTTCAAAAGCCTCGGCAGATGCGCGGAGAAGGTAGCGAGAAGGTTCCGGCCCTGGTCGCTGAGGGCGGCCATCTCGTCGTCAAACTCAGGATCGAGCGGCACCCAGATCCAGCCATCCTCCTCCGTTTTGGTCTCGGGCATCGGATCGAACGGGCAGGCCGGCGCGCAGTCCCTCACATAGAGGGACAGCCCCGGCGCCTCCCCTGGCACCTCTTCGATGTATATCGGAAGCGACCGGAATGTGCTGCCGCCAAAACTCACATCGAAGAGAGAGAGGAACATGCCAACCGTGCCGTCGCGCTCCCGCTGCGCCTCGAGCGCGAAGACCTGACCGACGCGAAGGTCGGTTGGGCCATGGCCACCCGCGGACGTAACCGTCCGGCCTCGCGCCATCATCATCTGGGAGGCTGTGTGTTCGAAGCTTTCGCTGGTTGCATCCACGACGGCAGTCATCACGGTTGACCGGCTGACCGCAGTCGCGTCCGTGATCCAGCCGGTGCCGGAGGTCCAGCCGCCGACATTCGGGGGGAAGAAGAGGGCCTGGCCCATCTCCTCCGCGGCCCACGCAAGCTCGCGGGGGTTGGCCGCGCCGAACCCGAAGGTGCGGACCGCGCCGACGAGCAGGTCTACCGGGGACTTCACGAGGCGGCCCCGCGCCTCCTCCGCCCAGAACGCATCGGTGAGAAAGAGCGCGGAGAGAAGCGGCTTCATCTCCAGATCTTCCGCTTTCCAGAGTGCAGCCAGCCTCGCGATCTCCACCCCGTCGGGCGTGTCAGACACAAAGTGAAGCCACAGTTTCTCGACGATGTAGGGTCCGAAGGCGGGGTCCGATATCACAAGATCGGGCAGGTCGACCGCGTCGAACCGGCCCGCGCGGCCGAGGATCGTCTTGCGCCCGCGATCGTGATCCTCCGCGTAGAAGGCATACTCACCGCCGTTGAACGCGCCAACGGAATGGCCGGTGAGCGCGCGGGCAACCTCCTTCACGTCGTCCTCGGAGTAGCCCCGACCCTGACCGAGGGTGAAGAGCTCCAGATACTCCCGTCCGAAGTTCTCGTTGGGCGCATCTTTGAAATTCTCCGTGTTGCTGAGGTAGGACAGCATTGCTGGATCCCGGAGGATCCTGGCGGCGAGGCTCCTGAAATTGCCTGCCGCGTGCCGACGAAAGAGCGCGTTCTGCCCTGCCATCCATTGCGGGTTCTCGTCGGCCACGAACGACGTGGCGAAATGGTCGTGCCAGAACAGCACCATCCGTTCGGTGAGCGGCGCGGGCGTTGCGATCATCTCGCTCAGCCACCAGGCCGAAAGCTCCTCGATCTCCAGATACCGGTTGGTGAAGAAGAGCTCCTCCGCCGTCTGTCCTAGGCTTGAGATCTCAAAGGAGGGATAGGGCCACGCCCCGGTCCACGGGGGCATGGGGGAGGAGGGTTCCGTCCGGACATCCTCCACGATCCGCGCCACAGCCTCCGTATAAGAAAGGCCGATCAGCGCATCGACCTCATGAGGTGCCGCGCCAAATCCTGTGCGCGAGAGGAGGTGGCGCGCCTCCCGCGCATCCATCGCGTCGGGTGCTGCGCTGACCGCCGCGGTGCTGAGCATCAGGCCCGCAAGGGGGGCGCACAGGTGTCTGAGAACGGGCATTGCTAGCTCCTCCATCCGCTGATGGATGAGCATCTAACAACGATGCAGGGCCGCGTGTTTTACATCTCCGGGTCGGAGATCATACAGTTTCGTAACCTTCCCTGAGCGGCGGAAACCGGACCTCGAACACCGCACCCTCCGCCCCTTCGGCGAGGGTGACAGACGCATCATGCAAGTCCGCGATGGCTTTCACGAGACTGAGGCCGAGGCCGTTGCCCGGCGTCCCCCGGCTCCGGTCGCCCCGGTAGAACCGTTCGAAGAGCCGGTCCCGGTCGCTGGGGGAGATCCCCGGCCCGTCATCACCGATCCGAAGCAGTACCGCATCCCCGTCGAAGGAGAGGTCGAGCGACACCCGCGCTGCGTCCCGCGAGTGTTCCAGCGCGTTTTCGAGCAGGTTGACCAGAAGCTGCTGCAACAGTTCCCGATCCCCGGCGACGACCGCGTCCGGGATGACCGAGGTGGCGAACGTCTTCCGAGCATCCTCGAACAGGGCCGCGTAACCCGCCGCCGTTTCATCGACGAGATCGGAGAGATCCAGCGGACCGAACGCGGCGCGCCGCCTGCCGGTTTCCAGCTCCCCCAGCCGCAGGAGCGCATCAAAGATGCGGAGGAGGCCCGCAAGGTACCCCTCTGCCGCCTCCACATGCGCCTCCGTCGCGGGTCCGTCCCCCACATCCCGCCGGATGAGCTCCAGCCGACCGCCGATGTTGGCAAGCGGTGTCTTGAGATCGTGGGCCACGCCGACGGACACCGCCTCGATGTTGCGGTTCAGCTGGGCAAGTTGGTCGAGCATGTCGTTGATCTTCGTGGCCAGACGGTCGAACTCGTCCCCCGTCCCCTGCAGCGCGACCCGGCTCTGCATCCGCCCTGACGCAACCGCCTCCGCCGTGTCGGAGATCGCCTCGATCCGTCCGATCACCCCGCGGCTCAGGAAGTAACCGATGGTTAGCGAGAGCGGCAGCCCCACCAGAAGGAGCGCGTACTGCACCTGCGGGATCAGCCACCTCCAATAGTGCTCTCGCTCCGGGACGAAACGGGCGACGACACCCCAAACCTCTTCATCGAGGCCGAAGGCGAGCGCGCGCAGGGGATCCTCGATGTCCGGATGATCGAGCCAGACGAGCTGATCATCCTCATCGGGCCAGAGCCCGCCATAGCCCCCCAGCACCGCGTCCTCGTTGGCCCGCAGGACGTAGAGCGGTTCCTCATCCTCGAGCCGTTCGAAGATGGTGTCGTCGCTCCAGACCGCCTCACCTTCGAGGCTCCGCGATGTGATAACCGCGTCGAGCCCTTCGTCCTCGAACTCATCGACAATGTCGATCACTGCATCCTCGAGCGCCAGCCATTCCTCCTGATCGATCTGCCAGAACGTGACCTGACCGAACATCCACACCAGCGCCATGGCGAGCGCGATGTACCCGCCGGAGGCGATGACCGACCGGCGGAAAACGTTGGAGGAAATGACGCTAGTCCGGGGCATGGATCGCATAGCCCGACCCGTGCACGGTGCGGATCATGTCGCTGTCGAAGGGCCTGTCGAGCTTGGCCCGGAGGCGGCTCATGTGGGTTTGCACGAGGCTGGTCTTCGGATCGAACCGATAGCCCCAGACCTTTTCCAGCAGCATGGATCGGGTCACGACATCGCCCTGATGTTCGAGCATCACGTCGAGGATCTTGAACTCGATGGGCGAGAGGTCGAGGACCGTGTCGCCCCGCCGCGCCAGACGACCCAATCTGTCGATATGAAGGGGGCCGAGCCTGCGCTCCGGCACCTGCTCGACCATCTCCGGCCGGCGGGCGATGCTGCGGATGCGGGCGACGAGTTCGCTCAGCGCGAAGGGTTTGACGAGGTAGTCGTCCGCGCCGCTTTCAAGCCCCTCGACCCGATCCTCGATCCCGGACATGGCGGTCAGCAGAATGACCGGCGTCGTGACCTTCGCCCCGCGGATGAGCTTGAGCGCGCTCAGCCCGTCCATGCCCGGCATCATCCGGTCGAGAATGATCGCATCGAAGCTGCGCGCGCCAAGCTCCAGCAGCGCGGGTTCGGGCCGGTCGAAGTCGGTGACGTCCCATCCGTTCTCCGACAGGCCACGGCGGAGGAAGTCGCGCGCCTCGTCATCATCTTCGATGACGAGCACTTTCATGGATGCACCGGCAGTTCAGGACGTATGGATCGCATGAGATCCGCCTATGCACCAAAAGCGCGCGAAAGTCACTTCGGTAGCAAATTGGGGGCTGACATAGACCTTGTCTCCACCGCCGGGAGGAGAGGGGAGGTTGATCAGTCCGCGCCGGAGGCCGTTCCGCCGTGGGGTGAACCGGTTCCCGTATCGAGGAACTGCTGGAGGCTTTTGAGGAAGAAGAAGTCCCAGCCCGCCTCGCACACGTCGTAGCAGAGGAGCTGCGGCGTCAACCCCGCATGCTCGAGCGTGATCCGGGTGCCGCCCGGATCGTCAGCGAGGGTCCAGTGCACCTTCGTGCCGAGCCATTCCGTCTCGATTTCCTTCGGTTGCCCTTCATGCAGGTGCAGGGCTTCCACGCATGTCCACTCGACGCGGTCGGGTCTGGTTACGCCGGAAAGTTCGAAGGTCCAGTAGGATCTGCCAGGCGGGAACGTGAACCGGGCCCGGTCGCCAACCGATTTGAGCGGATGATCTGGGCGGGTCCACCACAGCCCGACATCCTTGGTGATCGCATCGAAGGCGGTTGTCCTGTCTGCAGCCGCAACGATGGATTTATGATAATTTTCAATGCTCACGGCCCGTTTCCTCATGCTACTTCCGCCCAGTGGGGCGGGAAGGTTTCTGCAACACCGGGCAACGCCTCGATCCTGACGACCCAGTCGGCAAGCTGTGGCGACACCACCTTCAGTTCGCCAAGGCCGAGTGCTGCCATCAGCTTCGGCTGCGTATCGATTGCCCGCTGAAGGAGCCGGACGTGGGGAAACGCGATGGCGTCCGGCGCCCCTGCGTGAGCCCCACCCAGATAGGGCGTGTCCTCGAGGATTGCCGTGAGGCGCGCCAGCTCGGCGCGCAACCGCCCCACCGCCTCCTGCAGGGCGTCGGTTGCCTCACGAACCCCGTTGAAGAAGATGGGGCCAAGCACCCCGGAAGTCGCGGGCGGCAGATGGTCGAAGATGTCCATTGCGATTTGCCAGATGCGCCCCGCATCCTCCGGCGTCTCACCGAAGAGGGGCGCGTCCGGATAGGCCCGGTCGAGCCAGGCGAGGATCGCCACGGAATGGCCGAGGGCCAATCCCCCGCTTTCAAGCGTCGGAACGGTTCCGCGGTCGTTGAGCTTCAGATAGCTCTCCGACTTGTGCTCCCGCCTTGAAGCGGACAGCAAACGGGTCTCGCTCTCGATCCCCTTGAAGGCCATCCCGAGGGCCACGCGCCAGGGGCTCGGGGCCCCGCTGACAGTCCACAAAGTGAGGGTCATGGTCCGTATCCTTTGGTCCAGTGCGATTGCATGAACCTAGGCGGCGCGGTATGATCAGAAAAGTAGGCAACTTTTTCTAATATACTATCAAAAACAGTACTAATGGAGCCGATTATGGGCGTGGAAAGCACCGTCATCGAGGAAACATCAGCATCGGCCGGACCTGCGCCCTGTCCGGCTCCGCAGGTCATCGGGATGATAGGTGGCAAGTGGAAGCTGTTGATCCTGCAGATACTTATTTTCCAGGGCACGAAACGGTTCGGTGAGCTTAGGCGGTCCATCGACGGGATCACGCAGACGATGCTGACCAACCAGCTTCGCGCGTTGGAGGCGGACGGGCTGGTCATCCGCAAGATCTATGCGGAGGTGCCGCCGAAGGTGGAGTACTCGGCCAGCGAGGACGGGCGCGCCCTCGCGCCGGTCTTCACCTCGATGCATGACTGGTGGCTCAACCGCTCCACCACCTGAGGCAACCGGATCGCGCGGTACCGGCGCCAGAGTCCGGCAGAGTTGACTTCGCGCCGTCCGTGATTTTTGCTGTAGGCATGGAACTTAGCGTAACCTCGGTAGACGAGGTCACTCCGTATCCGCAGGGTCCGCCCGCCCCGGGGGCAAAGGAGCCCACCCTCCCAGCGTTGCTTGAAGCTCCCGAGGGCGCGCGTCTTTTGGCCATCCTTGATGCGTCCCTGCTCGACTGGGTGCCAGGCCGCGTGGGGCGGGAGGCCGTATGCCTGTTCGACCCGGGCGATGACGACGATCTGGAGGAAAACGCGCCGTGGCTTGTCGATCTGGACGCGGATCAGGGGCTCGCGCGCAACCTGATGACCGCGGGTGATGTGCCTTGGACGCCGTGGGGACGACCGGGCGCGGTGTTCCTGCACAGTGCCGCGTCGCTCGATATGCTGCGCCGTCATTTTCGGCGGATCGTGATGATCCCGAGGGAGGATCGGGACAGCCATGTGTTTCTGCGCTTCTGGATGGCGGACATCCTGACCGACCTGCTGAGCGCCGCGTCGGAACGCTGGACCGCGCCCGTGCGCCTGTTCGGGCGGGAAGAGGAGCCGCCGCTCATCTCCTCCTACCTGATGGCGCGGGACGGGGGCGTGGGGCTTACCCGGGTCGATGCGCCGGGCATGCTGCCGCCCGGACGGCTCGTGCTTGACGAAACGATGGAGCGGGTGCTCAGCCGTACCATGCGCGCCCGGTTCGCCGAGGAGCTGGCAACGCACTGCGACGACAGGTTCCCGGACAGCATGCAGACCGTTGCGTCCGGGGCGCGCAGGGACACGTTCCTCGCCATCATGGAGCAGGGAAGCCGGTTCGGCCTCACCCAGCGGGGGCCGCTCCTGGTCTGGGCGGAGGCGAGCCTGACCCTCGGCACCCATGCAATCGACGACCATGCCGCGCGCCCGCTCATCGACCGCGCGCTCGTCGGCGCGTCGGACCAGATGCACGCGGCAGGACGGCTGCAGCAGGAACTCACACGCTATGCTGAACAGTGTTTCGGGCCGGAGAACGGCTTCCTGATCCGGGCGCTTGAGCGTGTCGAGGGCTTTGGCACCCCGACCGAACCGGATCTGGGGCAGTGGCTGAGCGATCTCTGGCCGGAACGCGTCGAGGCGATGGGTCCGGCGGCGTTTTCGCTCTTCCTCGGGCAGGTGGCCGCTGATGCGGATGCCTTGCCCGATCCGGATGACCCCTCGCGTCGGGCGCACGGGATGCTATGCTTTTTCCTGGGGCTCGGCGTGCGGCGCGATCCGGTCCATGCCTGGCTCGCGCCCGCGTTTGATGCGCCGATGAATGCCGGAGCGGACAGCGATCTGTGCCGGGCCGCCCTGCGGTGGAGAGCGATGACCGTGCAGCGCCTGGAGGAAGCAGCATGACCATGACGGCGTCAGCGGATGCGGGAAGGATGCCGGGCGGGTTGGCCGGCATGCTCGCGGACGCGGCCCTGTCGAGTCCCCTGGGCGGTTTCTCCCCTCCCGAAAGCGTCTCCAACCCGGATCAGGAGGCGGACTCGATCCTTGCCACGTGCGGCGCGTTCATTGGCCACATCATCGAGATCAAATCGATCGCCAACGCGGCGGCGGTGACGCTCGGCGGAAGTGCGGTCTCTGCCCCCTACTGGACGCCCGCGATGATCCCGGCCCATGTCTCCCTCCCGACGGGACAGTCCGATCATCCGGCGGCCGTGCCCACGAAGGCAGGCTCTGACATCGAAATGGTCATCAAGATCGAGGTGACCAAGGCGGAGAACCTCACCCGCGCCTCAACCGTCACCGGGCGTCTTGGAACCGCCACATGGACCGGGCGTGTCCCCTCAAGCGTCGGGACCCATGAGGTGACCGTCAAGCTTGCGGCGGCAACCACGGACCTCGCCGATCACCGGGGCAACATCCTGTGGCAGGCGGATGTCCCGGGCTGTGGCGTTCACCCGCTCGGCCAGACGCGGGTCGAGTTCTACCGGATCGTCGAGGATGTGACCCCCGCCTATCTGAGCCGCGGACGGCCCGTCGAGGCGCTGAGGTTTCTCTATGACGAGGCGGGCATCGGCGGGGCGGACGCTGCTGCCTCCGACGGATGGCGCGAGGTCTCGAGCCGGATCACCTCCCACCTCCATGGCCCCCATGGCATGACCTATGACATCCACAAGGGGGGCGTGGGCTTTCTCAGTTCGGGCCGGGGCGGCTTCGTCTTCGAGATCACCAATTACATGGCGAAACAGGGAAGCAATACGGGGCCGAGCGCTGCGAACCCGCCCATCGGCAACATGGTGAACTGCTACGATCAGGCCTCCGCCGTGCAGGTCTTCACCGGCATCGCGGGGATCGTTGGCAATAAGCGGTATGTGGAGCCCTTCGGCTTTATCAACCGCACCACCCTCGTCGGCGGGATCCGGACCAACAACCCGTTCCACGGGGGGTACACCGCAAGCGGCGGGTCGATCCCGACGTCCCGGGCTATCGTGCGGCAGCTCGCGCTGGACCGCACGCCCTTCGGCAACCACGAATTTTTCATGAACACCGCCAATGCAAAGGTGTTTGATGCCTGTGCGGGGCCCGATCTGGGGACCGCGGACTATGACGGGTATCTCGCCGCGGCGGTCGATACGGACATGTACCTCACGCCGGGGCGCGACGGGGCGAACTTGCAATATTGGAGGGGCCAGTGGCAGTATGCCGACGACTATTTCATGATCGTCGATATCTCCTAGCGGCATGTGTCCTGCTGATTGCCGGATGCGCTCCTGGAGATGGAGAGGGGCAGCAAGTGGCGCTTGAAGGACCGGCAACAACGCCCAACGCCCGACTGGTGGCGGATCGTCTCGACCTCGACACACTGTCACAGGATCCCACGCCGGACGTGGCACTTTCGGTGACGTCGGAGGCGGTTCTGACAGCGCTCCCCAGCTTCGACAGCGCGGAGATCTCGGTCGGGCAGGCCGGGGGCTATGAGCGCATGGCCGTACAGCTTGCCAACTCCGAGACCGGCATGATCGCCAACGCGATGATCAGGCGCATCCCGCCGGAGGAGCAGGGCATGGCAATCCGCATGGAGTTCGCCCTCTTTTCGGCCCCCTTGCAGGATCTGCAGCGCTATGACGATCCCGAGCTTGACCGGCTGGGCGCGCTGGCCAACTCCGACGATTATGCGGTTGCAGTGAAAGGATCGTTCGTGACGACGGCCCGCGGGGCAAATGCGACCATGGTTGCTGCCACCCTCACGAAGCTCCTTTTCGACGGGAACTGATCTGCGTGTCGCCGTACTGCGGCGCGGTCAGTCCTGCCAGTCCGCGAGGAACCGGACGAGCAGGGTCGTGAGCGTTTCCCGCCGAGACTGATCCGGCCAGACCGCGTGGAGGCCGAGGGGGCGGAGTGTCCAGTCCGGCAGGACGTGGACCAGATCGCCGCGGTCGAACCCCCGGCAGGCGAGGTTTTCCGGGATCGCGGTCACACCCAGCCCCCGCGTCGCAAATTCATAGAGCGCGTCCGCCGAATTGACCAGGATGTTGGACCGTCCGGTCACGGCCACCACCTCTCCGGTCGGCGAGGTGAGCGATGTCGTGTCCGGGCGCATCGCGAAGCGGATCCAGTCCCACGCTTCAAGGTCAGTTGGGTGTGTGGCATCCGCCCGTCCCTCCGCATAGGCGCCGCTCGCGACCAGCAGCCGGTCGGACTGGCCGATACTGCGTGTCATGAGCTCACTGTCCTCTAGCCAGCCCGCGCGGATGCCTATGTCGAACCCGTCCTTGATCAGATCCCGGGGCGCATCCGAAAAATCGATCCTGAGATCGATGCGGGGATGGGCCTTCGCGAAGGCTGCGAAGCGGTCCATGAGGCCGGTCTGGGTGGCAAATGCCGGGGCGGTCACCCGCAGGGTGCCGTGAGGCTCCTTCGACGAGGTGTTGATCTCATCAAGGCCACTTTCCACCGTCGCCAGCATCGCCTGCGCCTTTTCGTGGAGGACCTGCCCCTCCTGCGTCAGCGAAAGCTGCCGGGTAGACCGATAGAGCAGGGTCACGCCCAGGTCCCGCTCCAGTTCCGACACCACCTCGCTGACCCGGGAGGGTGCGAGGCCAAGGTGCGCCGCCGCTGCGCGAAACGTGCCCTGTTCCACCACGGTGGTGAAGATCGCAATGCTCCGCAGCTTGTCGATCATTGTTCGCCTCAGCGGAATGGTCCGGTCCGCAACGACCTAATTCCGGAGAACGATGCCCGTCAATACGTTCTCGGTCACAGGGCCGGCGGCTGTGACCTTCCCAGCAGGTGCGGGCCCTGATGTCCCCGACCAACCAGATTGGAGCATTCGGAATGACACAGCTCACCACACCCCGACTGGCACGCCGCGATCTGCTGAGGGGCACTGCCCTGACCGTGGGTGCCGCCACCCTTCTGCGTTCCGCGTTCACGCCGACCCCGGCCGTGGCGCAAGGAGCCATCTCCGCCGGAACGGTGCACAGCTTCGCCACCGGCGGGCTCAGGTTTCACACCTACGTCTCCCCACCCGAGGCGGTGCATGTCACCTCCCACATCGTGGAGTTCGACGATCAGCTTCTGCTGGTGGACGGCACGATGCTGCCCCCCACGGCACAGGAGGTTTCGGCACTCGTTGCCTCGACGGGCAAGCCCATCGGCATGGCCGTCCTGAGCCACGAACACCCGGACCACTGGGGCGGTGCGCCGCTCATCGAGGGCGCCAGCTTCGCCACGTTGCCGCAGATCCGTGAGGCCGTTGCGGCGGAGGCAGCCTCGGGCGACTTCGGCGACCCCGCAAACGTGCTCAACGGCCCGGACATCGCCATTGGCATGACGGAAATGTCCGGCGTGCCCGTCGAGTTCCGCCACTACGAGAACACCGAGGCACCCCACATGGTCGTCACGGTTCTGCCCGAGCAGAAGGTCGCGATCGTCCAGGATCTTGTCTATAACGGCGTCTTTTTCGCGCCGGGCGTGGACCGGCAGAACTGGATCGCGACGCTGGAGGGGCTGCGGGATGATCCGTCCTTCGACACGCTGCTCGTGGGCCACGGGCTTCCCACCACGCGGGGCGCGCTCGACACGGCCATCGCCTATATCCGGGTGCTCGACGAGGCCATGACCGGCTCGGCCACGCCGGATGAGGCGTCGGCAAAGCTGCAGGAAGCCTACCCGGGCTATGGCGGTGCGTTCCTGCTCTCCCTCATTCCCGAATACTGGGCCAACTGACCGGCGCCTCGGCGAAGGAGATCCTCACATGCAGCGAAGAACCCTACTGACCACCTCGCTCGCCGCCGCGGCGGCCCTTGCACTTTCCCAACCCGCAGGAGCACAGGAGATGGACGATCAAAGCCAAGCCTCGTTCGACACGGTCATGGCCTTCATGACGGCGTTGGGCGCCGGAGATATGGACAGTCTGTCGGTGCTGATGGCTGATGACATGGTCTGGCACAATGAAGGCGACAGCACCCTTCCCTGGATCGGAGAGACGCAGGGCAAACAGGCGATCTTTGACTTCCTCGGCGTTTTCTCGAGCAACCTGCAGACAACGCTGTGGGAAAACACCGACGCATTCGCCTCCGGCGATACGATCGCCGTTTTCGGCCGGATGAACGGGGTGACAACGCAAAGCGGCCAGGAAACCGGCATCTTCACCTTTGCCCTCCGGGCAAAGGTGCGCGACGGGCAGGTTGTTCTGTGGCATTGGCACGAAGACAGCTTCGCTGTCAGCCAAGCCTATCACGGCAACCTGTAGCACCTTTGACTTGAGCGGCGCAGCCGCGGCTGCGTCCGCTCTCAACACGGGAGACAGACCATGGGTCAGGGACTGGACAATGTGCGCCGGATCTATCTCGAGGGGATCGCCGGCGGAAACGCGCGGGAGGCCGTGACCAGTTACACCGGCCACCGTTATACCCAGCATTCAACGGGCGTCGGAGACGGGGCAGAGGGGTTTCTCGCCTTTTTCGAACCGTTCGTTGCGCGCAACCCGAAGCGGGAGATCGAGATCGTCCGCATCTTCGAAGATGGCCCATGGGTCTTCTGCAGTGCCTACCAGTCCCTCAACGACGGTGCGGCGCAGTGGGTGACAATGGACATGTTCCACACCGATGCGGACGGCCTGATCCTGGAGCACTGGGACACCATAGCCGCCTATGTGTCGGAGACCGTCTCGGGGGAGGATATGGTGCGGGGCACCGTCGAGGTTGACGCCTCCGCCAACGGACAGGCGACCAAGGATGTCGTTCTGGAATACACCAAGCAGGTGCGTCAGGAACGACAGCTCTCCGCGCTCGATCGCTTCGTCGCAGAGGATGTGATCCAGCATGCCGCAGCGATAGATGCCGGACGGGCGGGCCTCGCGGCCTGGCTCGCGTCGGAGGAGGCCGGGGCCTACGAGATGATGTTCCAACTGCTCGGGCAGGGAGACTTCGCCGTCACCTACGGAAAACGGCACGCGCAGGGCAAGGACATCGCCGTCTTCGACGTCTACCGCGTCGCCGACGGGCTCATCGTGGAACACTGGATGAACGAGGAGGAGATCGGGCCCCGTGAGACCTGGGGCAACTCCGGCAAGTTCTGAGGCGAGGCCTGGTGCGCGGGCGGTCCGCACTCAGCGGATCGCCTTGCTCCAGTGTTGCGTCGAGGACTTGTAGGGCACCTTGACGTGGGGCGACACGAACGCCCGCAGGCGGTGCGACGGCATCAGCCAGACATCCTCCGACAAGCGCCCCGCCGCATCGACGGCGGCCCGGGCAAGGGCGCGGGTCATCAGCCCGGGTCCGGTGACGAGCCACAGGGTTTCTCCGCTGCCGCTTGCGAACGCATCCTCGGCTCCGCGCAGCGCGGCCTCGATGATCGGGTGGCCCGGTGCCGCGGCCAGGAAGTTGTTGCCCACAGACCAGAGGAACTCCTGGTAGCCGATGAACCCGAGCCGGTGGTCGATATGTTCGCTCAACGGAGCCGTGCACCTGTCATCCGGGTCCATGTAGAGCCCCCCCTCATGGTGGAGTACCGCGAGCCGGAAGATGTCTGACTTGGCCGCCGGATGGGGCGCGCGGCGGAACGCCTCCGCAAGCCGCACCTCACCCCGGTCGCGCAGGTAAGCCTCCGCCTCCGCCCTGTTGAAGAGGTGATAGGTATGATCTGGATTGAGGATGCGGTTTTCATCCCGCAACCGCACCAGCGCGGGGGGAAGGTCCTTGTCCCAGAACTGGAAGATCTGACGCGGGATCCGTTCCGTCGCCCCCTCCAGTGGCGCGGGAGCGTCCGACACCGCGCCCGCATGGCGCAACGCGCGGATTAGGTACATGGCCGCCGGGGTGCTGCCGGGGGTCTCGTCGGTTTCCGCCTTGAAGAACGCGGGCGCCTCAGGCCCCGACACCTCTCGCGCCCAAGCCCGTAGGCGATCGTCACCCACGAAGAGCCGGTGTTCGTTGATGAGCTGCCCGATGAAGGAGTTCAAAGCGCGGTCCCGCGCCTGCACCCGGTCGGGCCGTTCCTTGGCGCAGTCGATGGACGCCAGATGTGCCTCCCACGCGCGGTCGAGCTGACCGGAAAGGAGGGACCATCTTGCCAGCATGCCCCACGCATGCATCGACCGTGGGGAGACTGCAACCGCCTCTTCGAGAAGCACGCGCGCCCGTGCAGTGTCCCCCCGTTCGTGGGCCAGCGTTCCTCGGGTGGTGAGCAGCCGTTCCTCCTGCCGCCCGGAGGCGGGCGTGATCCGGCAGAGTACATCCGCCGCCTCGTCGAACCTGCCGAAAGAGGTGAGGAGGCTTGCCAGACGAAACAGCAGATCGGTATCGGCGTTTTCACCCGTGCAGGCGGCCCTCAGAAGCGTGAGCGCCTGATGGTTAAACCCCGCCGCAATAAGTCCACGTGCCCGAAGCCGCAGCAGAACACTGTCGTTCATGCCGGACCGCCCCGCCGAATCCAGAAGGTCGAGCGCCGCGACAGGATCCTGCCGGGCGAGCATCAGCTCCACCCAGACGATCTGCAATCGCAATTTGTCCGAGCGGAGTTCGCGGGCGCGCTCGAGTGCACAGTCCGCAATCTCGGTCAGCTCGACACTCTGAGCGAAGCGGGCAAGCGTGATCAACCCTTCGAAGGAACGGGCAAGGATGTCGAGCGCGCGCTCCAGATCCCGCTGGACCGCCTGCGCGCCCTCCGCCAGTGCCCGCAGGCGCCAGGACTCCCGATGGAGCATCAGATGGTCAGGATGTCGGGCGAGGCCGGCGTCGAGACAGGCACGACCTGCGCCGAATTCCCCCCGCAACCGAAACAGCTCCGCCTGCAGGCTGACGAGATCGGGCCTGTCGGCCGTGTGCGGCGAAGCGGCGTCCAGAAGTGTTTTCGCGCGATCGGTCTCACCCGTCTCGATGAGGCGTCTGACGAGCATGACCGTCAAACGCGGGTCGGGCTGGGCCGCGTAACCCTCCTCCAGCAGGGTGCGCGCGAGGCCCGGCTGTCCCGTCGCGGTCAATGCGCGGGCAAGGCCCGCGACAAGGTCTGGGCGATGGATCTGCTTACACACATCTGCGATGAGCGCCGCGCGGCTCTCGTTGGTCCCTCCAGCGAGGCTCAGCAGTCTGACCCGCGCCCGCAGCACGAGGTACTTGTCCCGGTGCGCGTCAGTCGCACGGTCGAGCGACGCCGCGGCGCGGTCGAACCTGCCCGCAGTCATGTGCGCCTCCGACTCGCAGGCGATCACCGGCGCTGTCCCGGCGGCGCGGGGGCGGAGGCTCAGAAACCACTCAAGCTCCAAAAGCGCGTCATCCGGGGCGAGGGCACTGTTGAGAAGCCGCAGCCAGATCTGGCGCAGGCGGAGAGCGTCCGGATCCGCTTCGACAGCTGCCCTCGCGAGGGCGAGTGCGGGCACGGGCCCGGCGCTGTCACGCACCGACCGGATCTCGTCGATCTTGCGGTCGATATCGTCCGCTCCACCGCTGATCGTCAGACCCTCCCGCGCTTCCGCGGCTATTGCGTCGTACCGCTTGGCCGCAAAGACAGTTTGCTCCGTCATAGACAACGGAGACAGTGGCTTAGGAGGGATCGTGTCAGGGGTCAACTCACACGATCCCCGCCGAGATGGCCGGCTGCGGGCCGTTGGTCAATCCGGACCTGGCCCTCGGCAGATCCAGTGCGGCAATGTCGCTTTTGATCTCGCGAGGCCCCCGACTTTCCGCGAGGCGATCGTGGCGGGCAAGGCTGCGTTGATGTCCCCAGGGATCGGCACATAAGACGTGTCTCAGATCTTCTAGCTCAACATTGGACCGTCGATGGCGAGTTTGCTGCGGACCGTCCCATCGGCGCGAGGGATCACATTTTGCTCCTAAACCCCTTTGGCTTGGGCGACATTGCCCACGCGGCGATGCCCTCCGGGCTGAAATCGTAGCGGCGTTCCCTCCACCGATCTCAGGTTGTTGGCCGATCCCGCCGATCTAGGTCCGTGTTGCCAGCGTCAAACCTCCTTGGGGCAAACTGTACCGTTGGGGCCTTGCCGCAGGTCCTCTGCCCATGTTCGGCCTGTTCCAGGAGGCCCGGCGTAACGGGCTGCGATGATGCTTGGACGTATCGGTTAAAGGTCGCTGCCTAAGATCATCAAGCAGGACGCCGATATCCGCCCGTAAACGCTCGTCCCGCTCGCTTCGCGGTGGGTGGCTGAGGGCCTCAAGTGTCGTCACGGCGGCCGACAGTCCTGCGGGTCACCGCCGCGGGCCGGTCGCCTTCGCAAAGGCTTGCGTGGGATGGGGCGGTGCGACGACTTGCCGATCGAGACCGTTTCGAACCCGCGCGACAGATTCAACGCATGATTTTGTCCGCAGACGCTGTTATCCCTAAGGTTGCGTCAACAAAGTATCATCAACCCGGCGTAGGATTTGGACATTGTAACTCAAGGGACGTCCCATGACCCACTCAGCACTCTTCCGTGCGCTGCCGCTTGCAGCAGCCCTTCTCTCCACAACCGCCCTGACGGCCGTTGCCGATGGCCACGCGAACAAGGTCAAGATTGGCGAGACGACAGCCCTCGTCGCTGAGGCGTCCACCGCAGACGATCCCGCGGAAATGGTGTCCGGTCAGTCCGCAGACACGGAATTCCCGTTCATCAGCGCGATGAAGGCTCTTGCAACTGTCGGAGAGGTCGACGCGGTCACCGGGGACGCGCTGACTGGCTGGCCCGATGGGCACGCGGCATGGCTGACCGACGAGGCGACCGTGCGGATCGCCTACCAGTCCGAATCCTACGCTACCATGTCGTCGGAGACTTACGGCTGGGAGATGACATCTGGCGTGAAATTCACCGGCTCCCACCTTCACTTCATCGACTATGACCGCGCAGGCCTCGCCGGGTTCCTTGGCAATGACGATGCGGCGTCCACGATCGTGAAGAGCTCGGGCCACGTTTTCTCCACCATCTACAATGTGTTTGGCGACGAGGTGGTGCCGAAGTCCGAAGGCGGTGTCTGGGGCAACCAGGTTCTGCCCGACGGCACCCTTGTGGACTTTGCCCCCAACATGATGCTGAACGCGGACAATGCGGACTTCTTCTTCCAGTCCTTCTGTGGCGCGTTCTACGAGCAGCCGCATAAGTGGGGCGCGGGCATCGGCTTCGAGGACCATATCTACATGATGGCCGAGGAGTGGAAGATCACGTCCATGTTCAACAAGGGTGATCGCGACAACCCTGATCTGGTGTTCGAGCCCGACGACGGCATGGGCCTTGCGTCCATCGTTGTCGATATCGCGAACGAGACCGCCTACACCGCCCCCGCGCTGGGCCAGACCGGCTATGAAAAGATCATGCCGATCAACTCCCAGAACCCGGACTACGTGGTGCTGGTGCTCTCCGGCTACAACCACGACCGCGAGCCTGCGCCGCTCAAGATCTATGTGGGCAAGAAAGGGGCTGACGTGGGCGGTGCGCCGATCTCGGCCGATGCCCCGCAGCGGGATCAGTTCCTCGCCCGCAACGGCCTGCTGCACGGCAAGATCTACGGTATGGCGGTCGCCAACGAGACCTACGCGGACCTTGGCATCGACGCGATCGACACCGAGAGCAAGATGCTTGACGACTACATGACGGATCCGGACGCATCCGACAGCTTCGCGGCGGCCTTCGTCCCGACCTCCTACCAGTGGGGCGGATGGGACAACCCGGTCGCGGTCAAGGATACGGAGATGAACAAGTGGCAGATGCCGTCCGAACAGCCGGCGGGCCATACGTTCTTCGTCGGGGACAGTAAGGTCGAGCATCCGATGGTCGATCCGGACGCGTCCCACACCCGCTGGGCGCACAACCTGACCAACAAGGGCGGCGTTGTCGCGATCACACTGCCGGGGATCGAAGCGGAACTGGCGGCGGCGAACGGTGAGCTGCCGGAGATGCTGTCCGCTGAAGTGGTCCGCACGCTCGCAGCGGTCGATGGTGCGCTGACGCTCGAGGTTGCCGACAAGGGCATCAAGCATGGCGGTGAGGGCACCCATGCAACGTGGGAAGACGGCCGGGCGCAGGTCGTCGCCCCGGACGGTGGCTACTGGGTGAAGGCGTCAAACGCGGACGTTCTGATCATCGACGAGGACTCCGGCAACGATCTCGGCGAGCGCAAGCTTGCACTGGTGGTCGATCCCGAGACGATGAAGCCGACGGAAATGGCCAAGGGCTACTTCCTCGCCATGGCCGGTGGTGGCGCAAGCCCCCGCGCGGCAGCGGGCGCGACTGCCTTCGGCGGCGCGATCGACAAGCCGCGCACGTCCGAGTTTTCTGGCACGTGGAGCCTCACGGGTCTGCTGGCGACGAAGGCCGATGGCAGCTTCTACACCATGGATGAGCTCGCGGGCACAGGCATGCAGGAGGTCGCAGGCACGGTGCCGATCAACGAGCAGATGCTGATCGGTGTGGTCCAGCACCGCACCGCATCCGGCGGTCAGGTCAAGGATGTCCAGGCGGACCGTGGCGGCCAGATCTTCATGTTCCAGCTCAACCTGCCCGACGCCGCGATGTAGGCGGACAGGATCCGACGGAGGGGCCGCGGCGGAAACGCCGCGGTTCTTTTTCGTTCAATAGAGGAGCCCGTGATTGTCGAACTCGTGCCCGGTTTCCGGCACATGTTCGTCGTCGCCGAGAGCAAGGAGCGTGAACCCTGCTTGCGCTTTCACATCGCCCTTCAGCCCAACTGCACTTGCACCGGGAAGGTCCTGCGAGCGTACCAGCCGGTCGCCTTCAAGCTCCAGCACCCGCCCGGTCACCTTGGATGTGACGAGCGCACGCTCCCCGTCCGCGGCGACGGACGAGACGTAACCGCCCACGAGCTCCCCGTGGGGCAGGGCAGCGGGTATCCCGTCCGGGCTGACGCGCCAGAGGACCTCACCCCCTCGATCCCCGGGGATCTGTCCACCCACATAGAGCTGTCCGGCTCCGTCGAGCGCCATGTGGCGCAGCGAAACCCCTTCGCTCCCCGCCCAATGCCCCATCGCGTCGAGGGTGCCGTGGGTGAGGTCGTAGCGCAGGATCTGGCTGCGAAAGTCATGCAGGTTGAGAGGGGTCCGCCCATAGTCCGGATGGGTCTCAAGCCCGCCAAGGGCGATCAGGAACATGTCAGATTCGGGCATCCGGATCACTTCGTGGGGTCCGGCGCCGGGCAGGGCGACCGCGCCCAGCCGTCGCGGCGTGCGAGACACATCGTAGATTGCGAGCGCCCCGGCGAGCGTCCCCAGATCGTTTTCGGGCACGATCAGGGTCGAACCATCACGGCTGAATGCGCCGTGCCCAAAGAAATGCCGCCCGCCCGGCGCGGTGACCGTTCCGCGGACCAAGAGCGTGGCCTTGTCGATCAGCGCAAACCGGTCTCCGGGGCGGCGGGGAAAGACAACGAGCGTGTCCCCATGCTCCGCCATACCGTGAGCGCGGAAATCAAGCGGGCTCTGGCCCAGGATGGCGCCGGTGGCGGAGACGAAAAGGGCGCGGCTCACGTCCCGGGCCGAGGTTTCGATGGCGACGAAGGTTGCCGACCCCACCTCCCGTGCCTGCACGCCGCGACAGGCAACGATGCCAAGGCCGAGCGCGAGCTGGCCAAGAAGTTCGCGTCTAGTCGCCATCGGCGGAGGTGAAGCCGGCGGTCAGCCCGATGGACGCCGGCAGACCGACCTTGAGGTAGTCCTCGTGAAACAGGGTGAGTTCAGCGAACCGGCGCAGTTCCTCGGCCAGTTGTCCGTCCTCGGTCAGGATATCATCCAGGGTCCGGTCCTCGAACGACAGGGTGGCGCTGATGCTCCCCGCGGTTTCTCCAAGGACGAAAAAGTCCATCGATCCGCCCGCGTCCGGTGTCACGTCAAAGAAGCCGTAAGGCAGTTCGTAAAGATCGCGCAAGGCGGCGAAACTTACCTCGATGCTGCGCAGGCCGAGACCGCTCTTGCGCGCCTCCGAGCGCTCGGGCCGTGCCTCCCCGGCGGAGGACCCGAGCCCGCGCTGGAGTTTGAACTTCCGCAACCGGTCCGTATAGACGACAGTTCCCGCAAGGAATGCACGCATCAGGGTGTCCACATCGCGGTAGGTGTCGTTTCCGGTCGCTGCAGTGTCAAAGGCGGTTCGGAACGCGGACGCCTCCCAGTCTGCCGCGATGTCCCGCGCAAGACCGCTCTGGTAGCCCGCGATTGCTGTTGCGAGGCCGCAGGCATAGCTCTCGCGCTCCAACGCCTTGAACAGGAGTGTCTCCAGCGCCGTGAGATTCACGAGGGCAACCGAATGCCCTTCCAGCGCGCCTTCCGCGAGCAATGCCGGGTCCTCCGACAGCACTGCGGCGCGTACCGCACGGCGGGAGAACCCTTTCGGATCGGGCCACACCTGCACGCGCATGGGCCCTTTGCCCGCGCTGATCGGGCCGATCTGGATGACGCTGATCCTTTGCCAGGCCAGAAAGGTTTCGGCGAAGCCCTCCTGGGCTGCCTCGATTGACCCTGCGCCGGAACAATATGCCTCCGTCGCCATCTCCATGCGCGCCGCACCGTCCGACAGCGCGACATAGCCCGGCAGGATGAACTCGTCCGCGGTGACGATCAGGCCGTCCTGCAGGATCGCGGCACTTTCCGCGTCGAAGCGCGACTGCGCCTCGGCGAGCGCTGGGAAGAACGTGAGGGCCGCGGCCAGCAGGTGTTTCATGTCAAAGGCTCTCCAGAAACCTGATGATCTTCGCCCGCTCCGCCGCGCCAAACCCGGCGAAGGTGTTGCGGGAGGCTTCGGCCTCCCCGCCGTGCCACAAGATAGCTTCCTCGAGCGAGCGGGCCCGTCCGTCATGCAGAAAATAGGTGTGGCCGTTCACGGTTTCCGTCAGTCCGACCCCCCAGAGCGGCTGGGTCCGCCATTCGCTGCCCGCGATGCTGCCGGTTGGCGTGGCGTCCGCAAGGCCGGGGCCCATGTCGTGGAGCAGGAAGTCACTGTAGGGCCAGATCAGCTGGTTGCGCTGTTCCTCCGGCGCGTCCGCTGCCGTCGCGAACTTGGGCACGTGGCAGGCCGTGCACTTGGCCGCGTAGAACAGTCGCTTGCCCTCCAGCACCTCCGCATCCTCGTGGTCCCGCCGCGCGGGCACGGCAAGGTTTGCGGAGTAGAAGGAGACGAGGTCGAGCAACGCGTCCGCGATCTCCGGCCCGCCGGCATCGTCCCCGTGAAACGCAGCGCGGCACGCGGTTTGCGCAGGTGTGCAGTCCCCGTGCGACGTCCGCATCAGCCGGGTTGAGAGCCCCATGTCGTTGTGGAACGCGACCGCGGACTGTTCGAGGACGGAGGCGGTCGTCGTCTTCCAACCGAACCGCCCGATCGCCTCCCCGATCCGGTGCGCGCGGCCCGAGATGCCGTCGCCGTTGAGGTCCTCCGGGTCCGCGTTCGCCAGCAGGTCCGCCTCCGCAATCGCCTCGACGAGGCCGAGCCCGATCATCGGCGGGGCGATCCTGGGGTTGAGCGCGACACCCGCCGCAAGCGCCGCCTCCGTCTCGTAGATCGGGCGGCGGAGGGAGACGACGGTGCCGTCCGGGTAGGTGAAGGGGTCCTCCTCGTAACGCACCGTGACCCGGCCCTCGCTCTCATGGCCCGGGATCGCCTGATCCTGAAACTGGTTGCCAAGGACGGGGTCGGGCTGCCCGGCGCGGTCGCTCAGGGCGAACAGCATCGAGACCATGTTCGTGTCTCCGGGCTCCGGCGGATGGCCCCGTCCGTCTTTGATGTGGCAGCCCTGGCAGGACCGCGCATTGTAAAGCGGCCCGAGCCCGTCTGAGGCAATGGTGGAGGAGGGCGCGGCGACCCACGGGCGGTCAAACACGCCGTTTCCGACGAAGAAATCCGCCCGCTGCTTGAAACTCAGCGCGGCTGAGGGCAGCGAGAATGCGTTCCGGTCCAGCCGCGACATGTTGGTTCCGGACCCGCCCTGGAGCTCTTCGAACCGCTCCGCCCTTGTGAAGTCCCCGGTTGGCGCAAGGATCCGCGCCTTGCGCTCCGCCGGTGTCTCCGCCAGCGACGGGACCGCCACGAGTCCGGCGAGAAGTGCGACGCACCCCCACCGGACGGTCAGAGACGTGGGCGATCCGGCCACCGCAGACCTACTGGAAGACCGCGCTGGGCCGGTCGAGGCTGTCGGAACCCTCGACCGTGATTTCCGCGATGTCGAGCGCGGCAACCAGAGCCTCGATCGTCCGGGTCTGGGAAACCAGCGCGTCGATGGCCGACTGCACGACTGCGTTGCCCTCGGTGTTGCCGAAGCCGATCATCTGGTCGTAGGCCTCGATCCCGGAATCCGCGCGGTCCTTCATCACCTGCATCGCGGCCATGGTGGCGTCGAGCTTCGCACTCATCTCCACGTCAAGATCCGCGTTGACCGCTGCGGTCAGATCCGCGAGGGCGGGCACCTCGATCTCCGTCCCGTCGAGCCGGGTGTAGCGGCCAAGATAGACGTTCTGGATGCCGAGCGCGTCGTAGAAGTGTGAGTTGTGTGTGTTGTCCGCGAAGCAGTCATGCTCCTCCTCGGGATCGTGGAGGATGAGGCCAAGTTGCATACGCTCCCCCGCCAGCTCTCCATAGCTGAGCGAACCGAGCCCGGTCAGGATGGATGACAGACCCTGCGCATCGGACTGGGCCGCGAGGTCGGCGCGCGCCGCACCATCCGCGCCCCACGCCGCCACAATCTCCTCAAGATCCGCGATCAGCAGGTCAGTCGCCGCGTTCAGATAATCCGCCCGCCGGTCGCAGTTTCCGTTGGTGCAGCCGTCGATCAGGAAATCGGTATGGCTGCGCGCGCCTGCGCCCGCATTGGTGCCGTTTATGTCCTGACCCCAGAGCAGGAATTCAATGGCGTGGTAGCCCGTCGCGACGTTTGCCTCGACCCCGTCGATCTCGTGTAACTGACCGAGGAGCGCTGGCGTGATTTCCCCTGCATCGACGGTCTGACCGCCGACCTGGAGGATCGGGTTGGCCACAATATTCGCCCGGAAAAAGTCGTTCTCCTCGTTCTCCTCGCCGTAATGGACGGTGTCGACATAGTCGATCAGACCCTCGTCGAGGGGCCAGGCATTCACCTTGCCCTCCCAGGCGTCGACGACAGCATTGCCGAAACGATAGGCCTCGGTCTGCTGGTAGGGTACCCGCGCCGCGAGCCAGGCATCCTTCGCCGCTGCGTGGGTTTCGGCGCTCGGTGCGTCGATGAAGACGCGGACCGCGGTCTGCAGCGACTGTGCGGCCGTGAGGCTGTCCGCATACTTCGCCAGCGCAAGGTCCGCATACCCGTCGATGACGTCCCGCGGCGACGCGGCCTGGACTGCACTTGCAACCGGGAAGAGCGCGAGCGTCGTGCACAGCAGTTTGGCAGAAATCTTCATAGGATCACCTCCGGCGGGTGTGTGTCGATAATGTCTGAGTGTTTTTATCGGCTATCAGGAGTGCCCCCGATTTTCCAGTCCTATTTTAGCATCTCGTGTTACGGTGATGTTACAGTACGCCGTTACGCTCGAGTGAAAGTTTAGCATTAGGACCGACACATGATGAAGCTCAGCATCCTCGCTGCGACAACCTGCCTGCTCCTCTCCGCCGCCGGGGCGAGTGCTCAGGAGATCAAGGCTGCGGTTCCTTCCGCGGATCAGGGCAGCTACAACCCCCAGTTGACCGCAAAGGAAGCAGTGCTGACGAACTGGAAGTTGGCGATCTCCGGATTGCGGGCGGGCAAGTTCGTGAGCGACAACGTGGCCCGGGCGGAAGGTGTGGAGTACCCGAAACTGGCCGCGCAGGCGGAGTTTGCGGCGGAAACGATGCTGCTGCGCTACGCGTCCTCCTACTGGCTCTTTGCCATGGACGAGACGCTCGACCCCGTCGACGGTGCGGTGCTGCTCGCGGCGATGGCGGCGAGCAGGATGCCCTGCGAAACGGCGTGCGACGCGGCGACGGAAGCGCTCACCACCGCGTTCGGGTCCGCCTCTGCCGTGCTTGAAGAGGCTGCCCAGGCCGCGGAGCTGGCCGCGGAGGCGCGCAAAGGCATCTCGGACGTTGAAGCTCTCGCGGAACTGCTGAGCGACATGGCGACCTATCTGGACAGCCCGGCCTGGCACAGCGATCTGAGCCTCACCGCAGCAGGTATGGATGGCAAGGAGGTCTCTGCCCGCGTCGTCGGCACGCTTGCGGTCTGGCGCAACATCGAACCCTTCGTCGGCATGCGCAGTGCTGAGATCGACACGGCGGTGAACGCGGCGTCCGACCGGCTGCTGCGCGATGTCCGGCGCAACACCCGGCGCAAGGAGGTGCTGGCCCCGGACAGCGCGGAGATCGAAACGATCCGCGCCTCCGCAGCGCAGGTGGCCCACGAATTGCGCCGGGCCGCGGGGCTGTTTCAGCAGGGATGATCCGTCCGCTCCTGATCGCGGCGATCTGGGGAGGGGGCGCCCTCGCCGACGAAAGCGCGGTCGCGCAATGCCTCAGTTGCCACATGGAGGACGGGCGTCTCGACGTTGTCGGTGTGCGGGAGCTTCAGGACCTGCCGGAGAACTGGCCGCTCCTCTTCGAGGACGCGTTCGACCGGGATGGGGACGGCATCGCGGGCAGGGTCGGTTTCGTGAGCGGGGGCGGCATGCCTCTCATCGGTAAGTGGGGACGGCTGCTCGCCGCCGCACGGTTCGAGGATTTCGCGCAGATCGCGGGAGCGGCCCATGACATCGCCGTCGACGAGGATATGGAGGCGATCCGTGCCGCGTTCGAAGCTCTCTCCCCCGCACCCGTCTCTCCGTTCCAGAGCGAAGAAGACCTCGCGCGGTTTGAGGCGCGGGGATGCGCCGCCTGCCACGTGACGGAGACCTATCGGATCGGCGAGCGTGAGCTGATGCCTCTGAGCGATTTCCTCTTGCACGACCTTGGAGAAGGGGAGGTGCGGACAACGCCGCTTTGGGGCTGCGACAGCAGTTGCCTGTCATATTCTCACGCCCGCACTGAGGCGCAGGGCGACTGAACCGCTGGGCATCGACGTGCTTGCACACGTACTCGCGCCGTGCAGCAGGCCCTGAAGCGTCCTTCGATATCCCCCAAAATCACGGCTCCAGCCGCGATCCGCTCACCTTAGACCGGGGCCTGAACCGTCGTTCCAAGCCAGTCAACGCGGTTCTGGCCCTGAAAACCTCTGTTTCCGCAATAGGCCGAAGGTCGTAGTCGGAGAACGGGCATCAAGGCCGCAGACTGCAAGTTCCGGGAGGGTCCTCGGCCGGCTCGGTGAACTGCGTGAGATAAAATCGACCCCACCAAGAGGGTCCCGTCACCTCAGGGAGTAAATATATGAATTTGAGACCAGATCCGACCTTCTACGCCTCCGCCAGTCTGGCCATGCAGGCGCCGGTCGAAAACTACGCCTTCACCGTGATGCTGAGCCCTGATGGCTCGAAGTCCGACGGGATCGCGGTGGTGGACCTGAACCCCACCTCGGACACCTACGGGCAGATCGTCCATCAGGTGATCGTGCCGACGAAGGGCGACGAGTTTCACCATTTTGGTTGGAACGCCTGTTCTTCGGCCCTGTCACCCCTGACCGGCCACGCGTTTCTCGAGCGGCGCTACCTGATCGTGCCGGGCATCCGGTCGAGCCGGGTGTTTGTGATCGACGTCAAGGAGCCGCTGGAAGCCAAGATCCACAAGATCATCGAACCCGAGGAGATCTTCGCCAAGACCGGGTATTCCCGTCCCCACACCATCCACTGCGGACCGGAGGGGATCTATGTCTCCACCCTTGGCGGTGGTGGCGAGGACGGCACCGACGGTCCTCCGGGCATCTTCATCATGGATTGCGAGACCTTCGAGGTCATCGGCCGGTACGAGATGGATCGCGGGCCGCAGGACAAGCACTACGATTTCTGGTGGAACCTGCCTCAGAACTACATGGTCAGCTCCGAATGGGGGCTGCCGCCGCAGTTCGAAAACGGGGTCGTGGCCGAGGATCTGCTGTCCAACAAGTATGGCCACGTGATCCATTTCTGGGATCTGCGCGCGCGCAAGAACATTCAGACCATCGATCTGGGTGAGAACCACCAGATGGCACTGGAGGTTCGGCCCGCCCACGATCCGACGAAGTCGTACGGTTTCTGCGGCGTGGTGGTGGACACCACCAACCTGCAGGGTGCGATCTTCACCTGGTGGCGTGATGAAGACGGCACCTGGCAGGCCAAGAAAACCATCACCATCGATCCCCGGCCGGAGAAGCCGGAGAACCTGCCGCCGCTCCTGCAGGGGTTCGAGGCGGTACCGCCACTGGTGACCGACATCGACCTCAGCCTCGACGACAAGTACCTCTATGTCGCGTGCTGGGGATTGGGCGAGATGCACCAGTACGATGTGTCCGATCCGATGAACCCGAAGCTTGCGGGCAAGGTCGAGGTAGGGGGCATCGCCCGCGGCACGGCGCATCCCAACGGCAAGCCCTTTGTCTACGGCCCGCAGATGGTCGAGGTGAGCCGCGACGGGAAGCGGGTTTACTGGACCAACTCGCTCTATTCGACGTGGGACGACCAGTTCTACCCCGACGACGAAGGCGGACAGATGGTCATGGCCCGTGTCGGGGACGGCGGCGGCCTCACCCTCGATCCGGACTTCTATATCGACTTCCCCGAAGGATATCGCAGCCACCAGATCCGGCTGGAGGGTGGAGACTGTTCGACGGACAGCTTCTGCTACCCGTCCGTCTAAGTGGATGTTGAAGTGACCACCGCGGCAGCCCTCTGGGGGGCTGTCGCATTTTCCGGGATCTATCACGGGGTCAATCCCGGCATGGGCTGGCCCCTTGCCGTGTCTGCCGCGCTGATGGAGCGCAAGACCGTGGCGTTGCCCCGGGCGCTCGGCCTGCTCGCAGCCGGGCATTTCCTGTCGATGCTCGCGATCCTTCTGCCGTTCTCCCTGATGATCTTCCTGCTGGAATGGGAGTTGCACATCCGGATCACCGCCGGGGTGATCGTCATCGCCATGGGCGTGTACCTTCTGGTGAACCGGCAGCACCCGCGCCTCCTCGCGCGGATCCATCCCGCGCGTCTGGCGCTCTGGTCGTTTCTTTCGGCCCTTGCCCACGGGGCGGGTCTGATGCTGGTGCCGCTCTTTCTGGGCATCTGTGCGGTCGGGGCCGATGCGGGGCACAAGGCGGCGGAGACGCTGATGCAGAACAACCTTCTGATCGCACTCGTCGTGGCCTCGCTCCACACCTTCACGATGACCCTTGCGGGGGCAGTGGTCGCGGTCACGATCTACCTGTGGCTCGGCCTCAAGTTCCTCTCGAAAACATGGTTCAACCTGGACCTGGTCTGGGCGTCGAGCTTGGTCGCCGTCGGTGGGTTCGGCATCTACTCTGCGGTGGGCGGGCACTGATCCTT
>JBCBAP010000009.1:62755-87598 GCA_038532435.1 Pseudomonadota bacterium
TCCTTCGAAACCGGTCATCCGGCCAAGGATCGCGGAGACCGTTCCGCCGAACCTTGGACGATGCAGCGACCCGCGCGACAGGGCAATGTCCGTGGCGCCGTCAAAGCTGATTTTGTTTCCGGCACCACCCGCCCCGCCAATGTTGTCGATGCAGGACGACCCAAGGTGGAAAGCTGCCTTGGATAAGACGAACGCCATGTGCCACTCAATTACTGCAGAGCTGACGCCCCAAAATCCGCTCAATGACACGGTAACTTGTCTGCATTTAGAACGCTCACTGCGCCACGGTGCCTCACTCCCCAACATTGGTGATCGGCTTCGGCGCTGAGTTAGGTAGGATTTTGGCGGGGATCGTTTGGTGTTGAGGGGAGCGTCGATGAACAAGATGGGCGAAAGTCCCAGACCGTCTGCCGACGTGCTGGTGGGCAAGCTGCGTCGGATCGACAGCCGCCCGGCCTTCTTCGATGAGGTGCTGCCGGACATCGCGACCCTAGCGGAGAACGGGGCGCGTGCGGCGTTGGATGCGCTGGCCGAACCCTTTGCCGACGCCCTCGATGCGCTGGAGGCGGAGGCGTCCGCCGAGGAGGTTCGCCCCGATGGTGGAGACCTGCGATTCGAGCTTGATGCCAACGGCAGGGTGAGCCGCCTCAGTGCCGCAGCCGCTGTCGATCTGGGGCTGGAGCCCCAGCGCGACATCCGCCCGCATCTCACGGTGAGGGGGCGGCAGGAGCTTGCTGCTGTGCAGTCTGGCCAACGGGAAACGGGTCTCGTGATCCTCTCGAAGCCGGACCAGGACCGGCCCGCGCTCGCCTCCCTCCGGCGCGGTTCACGCGGCAGCGTACTGGTCTCCGCAGCGCTCTGCCGGTGCCCGGTTGTGGTCGAGGATGTGCTGGGAGACTCCATCGGGCTCGCCCCGGCGGAGATCCAGATCGCCCGCCTACTGTTCGAGGGACTGAGCCCGAAGGAAATCGCCCGCCTGCGTGACCGTTCGATCGAGACGATCCGCAAACAGGTGCGCACGATCTTCGCGAAGACCGCGACGCGCAGCGTGCTCGACCTCGTGCATCTGATCTATGGCATCGACGCGCTGACCACCCGATCCGACAGAGAGGGTGGTGCGCAGCCGACCTCGCGGCAGATCTCAATGAGCTCCGGGCGCACCATGGATGTCGCCCTCTCCGGCCCCCGGGACGGGAGGGGCTTTCTGTTCCTCCACGGCTGTCTGGGCGGGCGGGCGCTCGTGCCCACCGCCCGCAGCGCGCTGCGGTCCCGAACGGTCATCGCGCCGGGCCGACCGGGACACGGACGCACGGCTCCGGATCCGTCTGCCGGTCCCCGGGAGCTTGTGCCGGACCTGGTCGAGCTGCTCGACATGCTTGGCCACGGGGAGGTCGACCTTGTCGCCTACGATACCGGTGCCGCCTATGCCCTTGCGTTGGCCAACGCGGTGCCGGAACGGATCGGACGGATCATCCTTGTCTCGACCCTCGCGGCGATGCCCAAACTCTCGGATCTTGCCGCCCTGCCGCGTCAACAGCGGCTCTTTCCCCTGCTCGCGCGCACGTCGGCGGAGCTTTGCACCGCGATGGCGGGCTGGGGCGGCCGGGCGCTGATGCGGGGCGGGCCCGACGGGTTCGGCAGGACGGTCTTTGCCGGGGCGGACGCGGACCTTGCCGCCTGCCGCATGCCGATGGTCCAGCAAGCCTTCTGGCACGGTCACGCCTGGCACACCCGCCTTGGCCCGGCCGGCTTCGTGGCGGACGCACGGCTCGCGGCGACGGACTGGCTCGCGGAGAGCGTGCCGCTGGCAGACGGGATCGCGGACCGGCTCGTTTACGTCCACGGCACCCGGGACCTCAGCGCGCCGGTCGCCATGATCGAGGCGATGCGGGCGCGTACCGGCGGTGCGCTGGTGCTGGTTGAGGGGGCAGGGCACAGCCTGCTGCACAGCCATCCGGACGCGTGGCTGGAGCACCTCGGGCACGTCTGATCCGGGCGGTCAGCCGGAGCTAGGGATCACCCTTCATCAGCCAGCGCGCGTCGACATCGGCGACATGAGCGACGGTCTGCGCAGGGTTCTGCTTCGGATTGCCCCTCACTTCCTGCATGGCACCGTCGACCAACCTGAGGGCCATCCGCGCGGTGAGTGCCGTGTCAACGTCGGCGTGCGGTTGGCCGCGGGCGATGCGGCCTTCTCGTGGAATTAGAACAGGAGCGGAGAGATCGGCGGGATCGTGGAGAGCGTGCCCGATGCGCGAGAGTGCGTCGCACCGCTCAAGCGCGAGATAGAGAATTTCAACACCCTCATTCTGCCCACCCATGATCCGCGCAACGCGCGCCGTCTCCGCGAGTTTCGCCCCAGACAGTGACCCGCTAGGGCAGGGATGCGGCCCGGCTGTTGGCGAGGATCCCGTGCAGGACCAGCGCCACGTGATCCCGCTTGAACCCGTCGATGTCGAGCGGATCGACCTGGCCGAAGACGAGATCCCACATGGCCGCAAACATGATCGGGGACATGATCGCCCTCGGATCCAGTGCTGCCGCAGTTGGCGACAGGTCCCCCCGCTCGATCCCGTAGGCGATCAGGCGACGCACGGTCGCCTCTCCCTTCGAGAAGATCTCGCGGTGATAGAAGGCGACGACGTCCGCCTGCTCCCGCCCTTCGGCCAACAGCGCGCGGAGGATGGCCACCGCGTCGCCGGTGACGATCTGGCTGTAGATCCGGTCGATCACACTCTCGAAGAGTGTGGCAAAGGGGCCGTCATGATCGTCGAGCATGGAGGCCGCATCGTCGATCGTCCGTTCGATCGTGTCGCGGGCCACCGCCTCGAAGATCTCCTGCTTGGTCTCGAAGTAGAGGTACACCGTGGTGCGGGAGATGCCGGCCCTGTTGGCGATGCCGCCGAGCGTGCTGCCCGCGATGCCCTTTTCCGCGATTTCCTCGAGCGCTGCGCGCCGGATTTCCTCCGGGCGTTCAGCCTTCCTGCGCCGTCGTTGGGTTTTTGTCGTTTCGGTCATGGGCTCCCCTTGCCACATGGTCATTACTGACATAAGTGTCATTAATATTCCATGGTGAGGACCCGGACGTGCCCCCGACCGATCTGACCGAGAATGACCTTCCCCTTGCGGACAACGGCACCGCGGACCCCGCGCCGGTTCCCCGGGGTCAGCGGTGGCGGCACTCGCGTCTTTTCCTCCTGCCGCTTTTCGTCATTGTCTTCTTTTCCGGCGGGGTGCTGGGCCTCTATTTCCAGCCGCCCGGGTTGCAGGCAGCCTTCCGTGCCCTGGGGCTAGATCCAGGCGGCGGAACCGACACGCCGATGGCCGTCGCCCTGCAGCAGGTGTCGGAACGCGCGCAGATCGCGGTGGTGAGCGAGGGCGATGTGGTCGCGCTCGGGCGGATCATCCCCGAGGGCGACGTGATCACCGTCTCACCCCCCTTCGGCGCAGGGGATGCGCGGATCGCAATCCTCGAGGTTGGCGTCGGAGACACGGTCGCGGCGGGCGAGATCCTCGCAGTGATGGACAGCCGCGCGCAGCTCGAGGGCGCCGTTGAGACCGCGCGGGCCAACCTTGCGGTGTCTGAAGCGACGCTCCTGCAGACCCGGGAAAGCGTGCGGGTCAGCCGGGTCGAGTCAGAGGCGTCGCTTGCCCGCGCCGAGGCGACAGAAGTGGCCGCCCTGGCGGAGCGGGACCGGTCCGCGGCGTTGCTTGAGAGGGGTGTGACGACCCGGGCGGTTCTCGATGACGCGATGGCCCGGGCGCAGGAGGCGACCCGCGACGTGGAGCGGGCGCGCGCCACGCTCTCCCGATATGCCGCCAACAACGGGCAGATGCAGGCGGACGTGGCCGTCGCCGCCGCAAATGTCACCGCCGCCCGTGCCACGCTCACGCAGGCGGAACGGGATGTTGAGAAGGCGTTTGTCCGCGCGCCCGCCGCCGGCATGGTGCTCGACATTCATGTGCGCCCGGGGGAACGGCCGGACACCGAGGGTGTTCTCGAACTCGGCGACACCTCCCAGATGACCGTCGAGGCGGAGGTTTACCAGACGCTGATCGGCCGGGTCGCCATCGGGGATCCGGTCGAGATCACTGCGGATGCGCTTTCGGGGCCGCTATCCGGACAGGTGACTGCCATCGGCCTTGCCATCGGTCGCCAGTCGATCACCTCCGACGACCCGGCGGCAAACACGGATGCCCGGGTGGTCGATGTGATTGTCACCCTCGATGAGGCCGCGTCCGTCGCTGCCCGGAGGTTCACAAACCTGCAGGTTGTCACCCGGATCGACGCGGGGCGGCTCGAGTGACCTGGGTGCTCGCGCGCCTGTTCGGTCGGCTGCCGATCGGCTGGTTGCAGTTGTCGCACAACCGCACCCGGCTGCTCGCGGCCTTGGCCGGGGTGGCCTTCGCCAACGTTTTAGTGTTTGTGCAGTTGGGAATTCTTGGCGCGCTCAACGGCACCATCACCGCGCCCTACGCGCTGTTCAAGGCGGACATCCTGCTCTCCTCGTCGGACGCGAACACGCTCACGGACGGGAGCAATGTCGCGCGGGTCCGCGGGTATGAGGCCCTGAGTGTGCCCGGGGTGGCGCGGGCCACGCCCCTTTGGGTCGCCAATCTGGACTGGCTGCGGGAGGATGGTACGACCTCCACGCTTCAGACCTTCGCCCTAGATCCTGCGCAGCCGGAAAAGCTGATCCCACCGCTCAACGCGGCGGCGCGAGCGCTGCAACTTGAGGATACGGTGCTGATCGATACGGCGACGCGAGGGCTCCGGGCCGGTCACCTCGACGGGATCGCCGACGGTACGCCGTACAGGTTCGAGGCGAACAACCGCACGCTCTCCGCCGTTGGCACCCTGTCCATGGGGGGAGGCTTCTCCGCGGACGGCACGCTCATCACCTCCGACCAGACGTTCTTCCGCCTGTTTTCGAACCGGAGCCCGTCGGCCCCCAGTCATATCCTGATCACGGTCGTCGACGGCGTCGACCCGACTGTCGTGGTCGACCGGCTGCGCGACGCCCTGCCTGACACGGTGAAGGTCGACACGCTGATGGGGGCGGCGGACGCGGACCAACGCTATCAGACGACGGAGCGGCCAACCGGCATCATCTTCGGCTTCGGCGTTCTGATCGGTGTGCTCGTGGGGATCGTGATCGTCTATCAGATCCTGTCCACGGACGTGGCCGACCACCTGCGCGAGTACGCGACGTTCAAGGCGATGGGCTACGGCCAGTCGTTTTTCATGGGTATCGTGTTTGAGGAGGCGATCATCCTGGCGCTCCTCGGCTTCATCCCCGGCATCGCGATTTCCCTGGCCTTTTATGTGGGCCTGTCCTCAGCGACGGGCCTGCCCATCGCGATGGACGCTGCAACCGCGCTCGCCGTCTTCGTCGGCACGCTGGTGGCCTGTTCCGTTTCAGGTGCGGTGGCCACCCGACGCCTGGCGCGGGCGGATCCCGCAGACCTGTTCTGATGACCGCATCTCCGATCGTGGCAGCGGGGCTGAACCATTGGTTCGGGTCAGGGGACGCCCGGAAGCAGGCGATCTGGGACGTCTCGCTGACCATCGCACGGGGCAGTCTTACGATCCTGATGGGGCCGTCCGGCTCCGGCAAGACGACGCTCCTCACCCTGATGGGCTGCCTCCGCGACGTACAGGATGGGAGCGTGCTGCTGCTGGGAGATGAGCTCAACGGCGCGAGCGAACGGCGGTCCGTCGCCCTGCGCCGGCGGCTCGGCTTCATCTTTCAGGCGCACAACCTGCACGAGAGCCTTACGGCGACAGACAATGTGCTGATGGGGCTGGAGGTGCACGGCCGCGGCAATCCTGCCCGACAGCGGGAGGCGGCCCGGCATGCGCTGTCTCTCCTCGGCCTGTCCGACCGCCTGGACTATCTGCCCGCCAACCTCTCCGGCGGGCAGAAGCAGCGCGTTGCCATTGCGCGGGCGCTTGCGGCGAACCCCGAGATCGTCTTTGCCGACGAACCGACCGCAGCACTCGACAAGGACAGCGGCAGGGTCGTGGTCGAAACGCTCAAGGCGCTGGGCGCCAGACGGGGCACAACCACCGTCATGGTGACCCACGACAACCGCATCCTCGAACTTGCGGATCGTATCATCACGCTCGAGGATGGACGGGTGGTGCGGGACACGGCTCCGGTCTGACCGAAGCCGCCGTCCCTGGGTCGATGGCGCTTCAGCCGATCAACAGGATGTCGGACGCCCCGGCACTGCGGCGGAGGGCGTGCACCTCCGCCAGGTCTGGGTCCTTGGACCAGGCGATTGCCGCATCTTTGTCCGGGAAGCTCAGAAGCGCTGCAACATTCGGCATATCCGGCGCGCCGTCGAGGACCGTGAACTCCCGCGCCGCGCTCTCCACCTTCCCGCCATGTTTGGCGAGCGCGCCCTCGGCAAGGTCTCGGTATTGCGCGAGAGCCTCGGGATTCGAAACCGTGATTTGTGCGTAAGCGTAGATCATGACCATCTCCATTGTTTGGTGGCGCCTTTTAGATATCCATGGCGGGCCAAGGAAAAACGCGTGCGTTTGCATGCGCATCATGCAAAAACGCATACATGTCTGTGGCATGGGATGATCTGCGCACGGTGCTGATGCTGGTCCGGCACCGGTCGCTTGCTGGCGCTGCCGAGGCGCTTGGGATCAACTACACCACCGTGGCCCGGCGGGTACGACGGGCCGAGGAGGATCTGGGCCAGCTTCTGTTTGAGCGGCTGCCGGATGGCTACCGCGCCACGGACGCGGCCCACCTTCTCGCGGAACATGCGGAGGAGATGGAGGTCACCGAACACAGCCTGCTGCGAAAGCTTCAGGGGGCGGAGACCGCGCTCTCCGGATCCCTGACGATCACGGCCCCACAACTGCTCATTGCAAGCTTTCTGTCCCCGGTACTCGACAGGTTCACGCGGGTGCATCCCGGGATCGATTTGCGGATCCTTGCGACGAACGAGCTGCTGGATCTGACCCGGCTCGAGGCGGATCTTGCGATCCGGATCAGCCGCAGCCCGGGCGATACGCTGAAGGGGCTGAGGCTGCTCCGGCAGGAGACTGCAAGCTTTGCCTGTCAGACGCTTGCGGAGCGCATTGCGCAGGATCCGACCGGCCCCATCGACTGGGTCGTCTATGACGGACATCCCCACGTGCCCCGCGGGGTCAGCCCGGACTATCCCAACAACTCGGTCCGCCTCCGGTTCGACGACATGATCGCGATGATCGGCGCGGCCCTCGCGGGCCTCGGCGTCGTGCGGATGCCGCTATTTCTGGGCCGGTCGACCCCCGGGCTGGTGCAGGTTCCCGTCCTGCCGCCGCAGCCCTATGCGGATATCTGGGTGGTCGGGCATCCGGATGTTTGGCCGTCGGCCAAGCTCGCGGCGTTTCGGGACATCCTCGTTGCCTACTGCCGGACGCACAGCTCTCTCTTCATATCGTGAAGGATGAAAGTGTCTATAAATCAGATGCTAGCATTGATATCTTAAGGTTGAGAGCTGGATGGTTTAAAGGTCTCCAACAGGCTTCCCAGTGCCGAGGAGGCCAACTCTCTCCTAGCTGATCCAGGTGAACTCAGCTGCACGAGTACCGTTCGGTGCATGCAGCGTCGCGGTGATCTGCGGAGGGCCTGCGACGAAGCTCACCCGGTCGAACGCCCCGATGAGCGGGCCGACCGCCTCAAGTGCAGGGACCGCGATCTCGAGCGCGCCAAGCGTGGCGATGTCGGGGCTTTGCCGCGTACCGGTCAGACCGTCTGTCCGATCGATCGGAGGTGTACCGCCGGGCGTCTGAAAGACGAAAGGGGCGGCAAGGCTGCGGCTCATCTGCGCGACGGGGATCGAGAGACCTTCGGGAAGGAACGGGGCCGCATAGGCATCACAAGGCAGGTCCGTCTCTCCGCGCCAGGAAAGCCCGATTGGCGATCCCGCGCCCCCGCACCGCGCCGTGAGCCCGATCCATCCGGTCTCCTCCGACGCGTCGGTTCCGTCAGCCCACAGCAGTTCGAAGAACATGTCGTCGAGGCAGGCGCAGATGTTCCGCGTGCCCTGTCCCGGGTGCGCACGGCTGTAGTTCGCCCGCAGCCCCGCGGCCCGCATCATCGCGCGCGCCGTTGCCTCGTCCTGCACGATCAGAAAGACGTGGTCGAGTTCCACGACGTCTCCTCCATCTGGCTCCCTCGCCTCAAGGGCAGGTTGCGATGTGATCCGGATGGCGATCGGATCAAGGAGTTCGGCGCTTATGCTCGCACCAGTTTCGGCTCCAGAACAACCAGAAGGGCCGAGCTTTCGCGGCCACCGGTCACAAGCGCGAAATGGTGTCTGAGAGCGAGGATGGATCGTCGGGGTTCGGCGTTCGATGCGGAATTGGTCCGCTGTGAGGTGGCTCGACGAACGCCGAACGCCCGCCCCGTCTCGCCGCTTTACATGTTATCAGCGGTCGCCGTGTCCCGATCTTATGGTGCCACCGGCCCGAACCGTTCGAAGGGTCGCGATGGTGCAAGCGCACCTGAGACGTCACCGTGATCACCCGCAGACAGAACGCGGACATCGGGCGTTCGAGCCTCACGGGATGACCGGCATCAGCAGGTGGGCGTCATACGTCCCGCCATGATGGAGCACATGACGGCCCTCGTTCGCACTCGTGTCCTTGCCGAAGATCGGCGCATGGCAATAGTCGGTCGGTGAGACGGTCAGCCGGATCCCTTCGCCTGCGCGGAAAAAGGTGCTGCTGGGCCGCAGGGGGACCTCCACCGGCACGATCTCTCCCGCGGTGAGAGGCCTTACGGATGACCCGGTGAAGACGGGCAACCAGTCGGTCGACGCATCCGCGTCCAGTTCCCTGCGGGAGACGCGCACATAGCCCCGGGTCATCACGTCATCCGTGGTCCCGACAGAGCCGTTGAACCGAATCACGTTCCCGGCCCCGTCGAGTTTGTCCACATAGATGCAGAGGATCATATCGTCCGGCTGCCGTGCCAGCGTTCCGTTCGGTCGAACCTCCACCCAGAGTTTCAGCTTCATGTAGCCGCTCAGCTCCGTGTCCTCGGTAAATACATGGTCGAAGATGGCTTTTCCGCCCTGCGTCGCGTAGGTCACCTGGCCCTCCGCCTCGGGCTGCTGACGCTCTAGCCCGTCCGTGGTCAGGTGGAGCGGGACGTAGGAGGTGCGGGGCAGGGGCCAGTCCTCCTCCCAGCGAACCTCGTGGACCTGGTCGCGGTCTGACCGCACCTCCAGCCGAACGGGCGGCAGATCCGTGAAGCGGTTCTCCACCCCTTTCAGGAAATGGTCCATGAAGTCCTTCGTCAGCGCCTGAACGTCGGGAGCGTAGTACGTGGTCCACTTGCCGCTCCGGTGTGTGTAGACCCACTTGCGCGCCGAGCCTGCCCGCTCGAACGCACGAAAGGATCCCATCGTGTGCAACTCGTGATCGGAGAAGGATCCGCAGACCATCAGCGGCACCCGGATCTCCGCGAGATCGGGTGCCTTTCCGCGCCAGTACGCGTCGTAGAGCGGGCGCTTCGCGAGCATCGCCGACCCCACGGCCTCCTCGGTCTTCAGAAAGTCCCCGATCGGGGTGTTGAGGGATTCCTTCACCTCCGTGTGCCACCAGAAGTCCAGAAACGCGGTGTCGGCGACTCCGCCGCCGCAGGCGAAGTCGTGGTAGATGTCGGTGACGCCCTCCCAAGGGCAGATACACTTGAGCGCCTCGGGCACGTCGCCTTCCGGCGCGCTCGCGGCGAAATACTGGCTGATGGCGAGGTAGCTGACGCCGTTCAGGCCGACATTGCCGTCGCACCAGGGCTGCGCGGCCACCCAGGAGATGGCCTCCCGGTAGCATTTTCCCTGATGGGCGCTGATGACGCTGCCCGGCCCACCGCTGTCTGCGTAGCCCGGAAGGTTCACGTTCACCTGGATGTATCCGGCCGGAACCCAGAAGTTCGGGTCCGGTGCCTCCCAACTGGTGAGGGTGGAGAACCGGGGCGTCCCCTCCGCCTGGGGAATCAGCCGGTACTGCTGAGGTGGACCGCCAAGGGGGGTGTTCCCGCGTGCGGGCGTCTTACGATTGTCGTAGGGATGGGCGCACATCACGACCGGCATTGCCCGACCCTCCGTCCGCGCCGCGTTCGAGCTGAAGATACTGCAGGTCAGTGCGTAGCCTTCACTCATGGGGATCTGGACGTCATAGGCGCTGTGAATGTCCGGGTCCGGATCGACCAGTTCGCACTGCGGGCGCAGGATCTGACCGGAGCGGATGGCGCGGGTCAGCATGGGCCACGCGGCCCTGATCGTCTTCACGGTCTCCAGCATGGTCCTCGCTCCGGCCTGATGTCTGTTGCGTCACGAATCCTACGCACTCGGGTCCCATGCTGGAGAGAACCTCGGTTAACTGCAGGGTGAGATCACGTCGTCGGATGGGCGGTTTTTGGAACGGGTTGACCCGACTGCCGCGGTTGCCACGCCTTATCGCGATGACCAGATTGACGCTGCACAGGTGTCCCGGGCGGCCAGCCCGGTGCCGCATCCGCCATGACCCCCGCAGAGAAGGCCGCTGAATGACGATCCTCACCTCCCACCCCCTGCCAGACCTCAAGGTCGGCATGACCGCGGAACTGACCCGGCTCTGCGTGACCGACGACCTTTATGTGTTCGCCAACGCCAGCGGCAATCTGAACCCGATGCACCTGCCGACCCATGATGGAGATGGCGACGGCGTTGCGGAAGCGGTTGCGCCCTCCATGTGGCTCGCAGCCCTGATCTCCGCGGTTCTGGGCAATCACCTGCCTGGGCCGGGCACACTCTACCGGGCGCAGAGCCTGCGGTTTTCAGGCCGGGTGCAGGCGGGGGAGGAGGTGACGGCGAAGGTCAAGATCACCGCGCTCAACGAGGATGGCGGCGTTGTGCTCGACACCTGGGTCGAGCTGCCGGACGGTACACGTGTGGTCGAGGGGATGGCGGAGGTCACACCCCCAATTGACGGACGAAGCTTCGACATCGGCGATGTGCCCGGTCTGACCCTGCGCAGGCACGAACAGTTCGACCGGTTGCTGGAACGGGCCGCGCCGCTGCCTGACATCCCGTGCGCCGTGGTCGCGCCGGAGGATGAGGCCTCCCTCGGCGGGGCGCTTCTGGGTGCGGATCACACGCTCATCCGTCCGATCCTGATCGGCGACAGGGAGAAGATCGCGGAGGCGGCGCGCGCGCTCGGTCGCAGCCTCGACGGTCTGGAGGTGATACACGAGCCGGACCATTCCGCCGCCGCGGCGCGGGGCGTGGCGCTCGTCCATGAGGGGCGGGCGAAAGCGGTCATGAAGGGGCATCTGCACACAGATCAACTCCTGCGCCATGTGGTTAAACGGGACGGCGGGCTGCGGGCGGGGCGCCGTCTCAGCCACGTCTTCGTCATGGATGTGCCGGGTCTCACCCACCTGCTCGCCGTCACGGATGCTGCGATCAACATCGCCCCGGACCTCGCGGCAAAGCGGGACATCACCCAGAACGCGATAGACCTGATGCGGGCCCTCGGCGTCGAGACACCGAGGGTCGGTGTCCTCTCGGCGGTGGAGACGGTGAACCCCGCGATTCCATCGACACTCGACGCCGCTGCCCTGTCGAAGATGGCGGATCGGGGTCAGATCACCGGCGGGCTGGTGGACGGCCCCCTTGCCATGGACAACGCCATCGACATCGGTGCTGCCCGGACGAAGGGGATTACGGGGCGTGTCGCCGGTCAGGCCGAAGTGCTGATCGCCCCCAACCTCGAGGCGGGTAACATGATCGCGAAGGAACTGACGTTCCTCGCCCATGCCGAGGCCGCGGGCCTCGTTATGGGAGCGCAGGTGCCCGTGATCCTCACCAGCCGCGCGGACAATGAGGCGGCCCGCCTCGCCTCCTGCGCCGTTGCGGCCCTCTACGCGGAGCGGCGGGGGTGAGCGGTGTCCTCACCCTCAATGCCGGATCCTCGTCGGTCAAATTCTCGGTATGGGAGGGGACTGCGCGGGTGCTGGAAGGGCAGGTCGATGCGCTTGGCCCCGATGCGCGTCTGCGCGTCCGAGGAGAACCGGCGGCCCCGCTTGGCATCACGGATCAGCGGCGCGCGGTGTCGGAGATCCTGGATCTTGTCGCAACGCGACTGCCTGCGCTCCCGATCAGCGGCGTCGGGCACCGGATTGCCCATGGTGGCGTGGACTTCACCGGCCCGGTGGACCTGACACCGCAGGTCATCGAGAAGCTGACGCTGCTTGTACCCTTCGCGCCCCTCCATCAGCCGCACAACCTTGCCTGTGTCGAGGCTGCACGATTGGCCTTTCCAAACGCCCGGCAGATCGGTTGTTTCGACACTGCTTTTCACCGCGGGCATCCGTGGGTCAACGACACTTTCGCGCTGCCCCGGCGGTTCTACGATCTGGGTGTGCGGCGCTTTGGCTTCCACGGGTTGAGCTACGACTACGTGACCGGGGCCCTCTCGCAGGAATATCCGGAGCTTGCGGCGGGCCGGGTCGTGATCGCCCACCTGGGCAACGGCGCCTCGCTTTGTGCGGTGCTTGGAGGGAAGTCGGTCGCCTCAACCATGGGTTTCTCCGCCCTCGACGGTCTGCCCATGGGCACCCGCTGCGGTCAGCTCGATCCGGGTGTGCTGCTCTATTTCATGGATCAGCTCGGGATGGGGCCGGAGGAGATCACGCGGATCCTCTACACGGAGTCAGGTCTGCTTGGCCTCTCGGGCATCAGCCATGACATGCGGACGCTCGAGGCCTCCGACGCGCCGGAAGCCCGCGAGGCGATTGCGTACTTCTGCACGCGCATTCGCCGCGAAATCGGCGCGATGGCGGCCATGCTCGACGGTGTCGACGCGCTCGTCTTCTGCGGCGGGATCGGAGAGAATTCCGAGGTTATCAGATCGCAGATCCTCGACGGTCTTGGATTTCTCGGGTTCCCGGACCGGACGCCCTGCCTTGTCATTCCGACGGACGAAGAGAGCGTCATCGCGAGGGCATTTACCGCCTAAGCTATAGAATTGAAGAGATTTTATGTGATGCTTATCGCGTCGCGTCCTGTCGCATGCGGACGGAAGGCGCTCCCGGGCAGCACTCGCCAGATCACCGGACGCAGACGCCCGTCACCATCGCGATGTCCGATCGTCGACCCAAGCGTGGTTTGCCAAACGCTCAGATTTTGGGCACGGTCGATCAATGGAGTTTCTCGACGTCAGCCATGATCCCCTGCTGGTCGCCTTCGCCTGTGCGGTGGCATTCGTGGCGGGTTTCACCGGGCTGACCTTGACGCGCAGCCTGTCGGACAAGAGCGAGCGCCAGCGCAAGATTGCGATCACCCTTGCAGCGATCTCCCTCGGTGGCGGCATCTGGTCGATGCACTTCGTCGCGATGCTCGGTCTGCAATTGCCCATCCTGTTTTACTACGACGCGGCGATCACGCTGGCGTCCGCGCTGCTCGCGATCCTGATCGTGGGAATGGCGCTGATCGTGCTCCATTTCCTGGAACGGACGACAATGGCCATCCTTGCCTCGGGCGCGTTGGTCGGGGTCGGGGTGCTGGCGATGCACTATGTCGGCATGGCGGGGCTGAAGCTTTGCCGGGCTGTCTACACCCTGCCGGGGGTCGCGCTCTCGTCGGTCGCGGCGATCCTTCTGTGCATGCTCGCGGTCTGGGTGGCCTATCAACGGCGCAACAACCGCAACATCCTGCTCGCGACCCTCTGTTTCGGCGTCGCTGTCGCTTCCGTTCATTTCCTTGCCATGGCGGGAACCGGCTTCGTGCAGGTGCCGGGGTCCACCGACTTCGGACCGACGATGAGCAACGAGGTACTCGCCATCGGCGTCATCCTCTCAAGCTTCGTCATCTTCGGCGCATGCATCTGGGTGAGCACGACCTACCTCACCGGCGGTGGATCAGGCGGGGGACAGGAGCTCGGGCTTGAGCCGGCGGAAGAGCCGATCGCAGCTGCACCTTCGGACGTGATCGCGCTGCAGATCCCCTGCGAACGGGACAGCCGCAAGATCTTCGTCTCTCCCGGGGAGGTCGCGTTCGTTCGGGCGGATGGGCACTATACCCAGATCTACACGCCACGGGATCGCCTTTTCTGCGCATGGCCTATTACCGAGGCGACGAAACGGCTGCTGCCTGCGGGCTTCCTGCAGACCCACCGCTCCTACCTCGTCAATCCCAGCCAGGTGTCCCGGTTCGAGCGGAGCAAGGACAAGGGCCGGTGCACCTTCAAGGAGGCGGATCTGCCCCCCGTCCCTGTCAGCCGGTCAAAGCTGAAGGACATTCAGCGCACCTTCTCCGACACGTCCGGCGCAACTGGTGCGCTGTAGGGCGCACTTCGTGCAAAATCCGCGACAATCAATGGTTTGCTGACGCTTCCGTATGCGGCTGCATGCCAGCCTCACTCCCAACAAAAACAGAACGCTGATGGGAGGAGTGCCGATGATACCAGCGGCCTTTGAATACCATCGCCCCAAGGAACTGGGCGATGTGATTTCCATTCTTGAGGAGCATGGCGACGACGCCCGCGTGATGGCGGGGGGGCACAGCCTTATCCCGATGATGAAGCTGCGCATGGCCGACGTGCCGCACCTGATCGACCTTCAGGACGTTGCCGGGCTGAGCGGGATCGAGATCGATGGCGGCACCGTCCGCCTCGGGGCGATGGTCACCCAGGCCGAGATCATTGATCATGCGGGCCTCACCGCGGCCGCACCGATCCTGCGGGAGGCTGCGCTTCAGATCGCCGATCCGCAGGTGCGCTACGTGGGAACGGTCGGGGGCAACGTGGCCAACGGTGATCCGGGCAACGACATGCCCGGCCTGATGCAGTGCCTCGACGCGACGTTTGCACTGACCGGTCCGTCCGGCGCGCGGGACGTGGCGGCCCGTGACTTCTACGAGGCTGCCTACATGACCGCGCGGGAGGATGAGGAGGTGCTGACGGGCGTGAGCTTCCCCCTGCCGCAGGGCGGTTACGCTTACGAAAAGCAAAAGCGCAAGATCGGTGATTATGCCACCGCCGCCGCCGCCGTTCAGATCACCCGGGAGGGGGGCACCTGTTCGAGTGCTTCGATCGCGATGACCAACCTGAGCGACACGCCGGTCTTCTCGACTGCCGCGGGGGATGCCCTCGAGGGGACGTCAGTCGATGCGGCCGCCGTGAAGGCAGCGGTCGCCGCGATGCTCGGCGATATTGACCCGACCGAAGACAACCGTGGCCCTGTCGCGTTCAAGCGTCACCTGGCCGGCGTCATCCTGACCCGCGCGATCGAACGCGCCTGGTCCCGCGCCTGAGGAATTCCTGATGTCGAAGAAACAGCACTATACCCTGACCGTAAACGGCAAGCAGGAGGACGTGCTCGCGGAGCCGCGCGAGCTTCTGATCTACACCCTGCGCGAGCAGCTCAACATCACCGGCCCGCATATCGGGTGCGAAACGTCCCACTGCGGCGCGTGCACGGTGACGCTCAACGGCAAGTCCGTGAAGGCCTGCACTATGTTCGTCGCGCAGGCGGACGGGGCGGACATCACCACAATTGAGGGGATGGGCGGCCCCGACGCCCTGCATCCGCTGCAGGAGGCGTTTCGCGAGCATCACGGGCTGCAGTGCGGCTACTGCACACCGGGCATGATCACCCGGGCGGCGAAGCTGCTGGAAGAGAACCCCAGTCCGACCGAGGAGGAAATCCGCTTCGGGATGGCCGGCAATCTGTGCCGCTGCACCGGCTATCAGAACATCGTCAAATCCATCCGCGCCGCCGCGGCGGAGATGAACGCCGCGAAGGAGGCTGCAGAATGAAAGACGAAGTGATCAGCCGCGAGGACCGCGTCGCAAATCTCAAGGGCATGGGCTGTTCGCGCAAGCGGGTGGAGGATGCACGCTTCACGCAGGGCAAGGGCAACTATGTCGACGATCTGAAGCTGGACAGGATGTTGTTCGGCGATTTCGTCCGCTCTCCCTATGCCCACGCACGTATCACGAGCATCAATACCGAGGAGGCGATGAAGGTGCCCGGGGTGCTCGCCGTGCTGACCGCCACCGATCTCGCCCCGCTTGGGCTGCACTGGATGCCGACACTCGCGGGCGACAAGCAGATGGTGCTCGCCGACGGAAAGGTGCTGTTCCAGGGGCAGGAGGTCGCCTTCGTCGTCGCGGAGGATCGCTACGCGGCCGCCGACGGGATCGAGGCGGTCGAGGTCGAGTACGAGGAACTGCCCGTCATCACCGACCCGTTCAAATCCCTCGAAAGCGACGTGGTCCTGCGCGAGGATCTCGACCCGACGGCGGACGGTGCCCACGGGCCGCGCAAGCATCACAACCACATCTTCACCTGGGAGGTCGGGGACAAGGAAGCGACCGAGCAGGTGATCGACGAGGCGGATGTGGTCGCCGAGGAGATGCTCTACTATCACCGCACGCACCCCTGTCCGCTGGAGACCTGCGGCTGCGTTGCCTCCATGGACAAGGTCAATGGCAAGCTTACGCTCTGGGGCACATTCCAGGCGCCCCACGCGATCCGCACCGTTGTCAGCCTCATCTCCGGGATCGAGGAGCACAATATCCGCGTCATCTCCCCCGACATCGGGGGCGGCTTCGGGAACAAGGTCGGAGCCTACCCGGGATACGTCTGTTCCGTCGTCGCCTCCATCGTGACGGGCAAACCGGTCAAGTGGATCGAAGACCGGATGGACAACCTGATGACCACCGCCTTCGCCCGCGACTACTGGATGAAGGGCAAGATCGCGGCGACGAAGGAGGGCAAGATCACCGGCCTCTGGTGTCACACGGTTGCGGATCACGGCGGGTTCGATGCGTGCGCCGATCCAACGAAGTTCCCGGCGGGGTTCATGAACATCTGTACCGGGTCCTACGACATCCCGGTCGCCTATCTGGGCGTCGACGGTGTCTACACCAACAAGGCACCGGGCGGGGTCAGCTATCGCTGTTCCTTCCGCGTGACGGAGGCCGTCTATTTTATCGAGCGGATGATCGAGCTGCTCGCCATCGAGCTGAACATGGACGCGGCGGAGCTGCGCCGGATCAACTTCATCAAAAAGGAGCAGTTTCCCTACACTGCGGCGCTCGGCTGGGAGTACGATTCAGGCGATTACCACACCGCCTGGGACAAGGCGCTGAAGGCCGTCGACTATGACGGGTTGCGGCGGGAACAGGCGGAGCGTGTCGCGGCGTTCAATCGCGGCGAGACCCGGTCGCTGATGGGCATCGGCCTCTCCTTCTTCACGGAGATTGTGGGGGCAGGTCCGGTCAAAAACTGCGACATCCTCGGCCTTGGCATGTTCGACAGCTGCGAGATCCGGATCCATCCCACGGGCTCGGCCATCGCGCGGCTCGGCACGATCAGTCAGGGGCAGGGCCACGCGACGACGTTCGCGCAGATCCTCGCCTCTGAAATCGGGCTGCCCGCGGATTCGATCACCATCGAGGAGGGCGACACGGATACGGCACCCTACGGTCTGGGCACGTACGGATCCCGGTCGACGCCTGTCGCCGGGGCTGCGACCGCGATGGCGGGGCGCAAGATCCGGGCAAAGGCGCAGATGATCGCGGCTTACCTGCTCGAGGTTCACGATGACGATGTGGAGTTCGATGTGGACCGGTTCGTGATCAAGGGCGCGCCGGAGCGGTTCAAGACGATGAAAGAGATTGCCTTTGCCGCCTACAACCAGGCGATCCCGGGCATCGAGCCGGGTCTGGAGGCGGTCAGCTACTACGACCCGCCGAACATGACCTATCCGTTCGGCGCCTATGTCTGCGTAATGGACATCGACGTGGACACGGGCGTGCCGGAGATCCGGCGGTTCTACGCGCTCGACGATTGTGGCACGCGCATCAACCCGATGGTCATTGAAGGGCAGGTCCATGGTGGTCTGACCGAGGCGCTTGCCGTCGCGCTCGGGCAGGAGATCGCCTACGACGATCTGGGCAACGTGAAGACAGGCACGCTGATGGATTTCTTCCTGCCGACCGCGTGGGAGGTGCCGAACTATGAGACCGATCACACGGTGACGCCCTCGCCGCACCACCCGATCGGGGCGAAAGGTGTGGGTGAGAGCCCCCATGTGGGCGGCGTGCCTTGCTTCTCCAACGCGGTGCACGATGCGTTCCGGGCCTTCGGCCTCCGGCACAGCAACATGCCCCACGATCACTGGCGGATCTGGAAGACCGCCAACGACCTCGGTCTGCACGGCTGAGGGGGCGGGTCCGGGGCGCGCGGTCTGTCGCGCCCCCGGATCCCGGGGAGGACGCAATGACCTGGACCACGCTTCAGACCGCCCTGGCGGCGCAGGACTATGTGGCATCCGACGACCTCGCGGTGGCCCTGCATCTGGCGCTGAGCCTCGGCCGGCCCCTGCTGCTCGAGGGTGCGGCGGGCGTTGGCAAGACGGAGATTGCCCGGGCTCTCGCCGCGAGCCGGGAGACGCAGCTCATCCGTCTGCAGTGCTACGAGGGGCTCGATGCCGCGCAGGCGATTTATGAATGGAACTATCAGCGGCAGCTTTTGACCATCCGTGCTGCGGCAGAGGATGGGGAAACGGGCAAGACCGTCGAGGACCGCATCTTTTCGCGGGAGTTCCTGCTCGAACGCCCGCTGCTCGCCGCGATCACGCAGGACAGACCGCCCGTTCTCCTGATCGATGAGATTGACCGGGCCGACGAAGAGTTCGAGGCGTACCTTCTGGAGATCCTGTCGGATTTCCAGATCACGGTCCCCGAGCTGGGCACGATCACCGCAACTTCCCGCCCGATCGTCATCCTGACCTGCAACGGAACGCGGGACCTGTCCGACGCCTTGCGACGGCGGTGCCTCTACACCCATGTCGACTATCCAGACCGTGCCGCGGAGCTCGCCATCCTCAAGGCGCGCTGCGCCGGTGTCGAGGCGCGGCTGGCGGAACAGATCGTCGGTTTTGTCCAGACCCTGAGGAAGGAAGAGCTGGAGAAGACCCCCGGGATTGCCGAAACGCTCGACTTTGCCGCCGCCCTCATGGGCCTCGGCGTCAACGATCTGAGTGCGGATCCCAAGGTCCTTCAGGCGACCCTGACCACTCTGCTCAAGACCCAGTCCGATCAGGCGCAGATCACCACGGAAGTGGCGCAGCGCATCGCGGGGAAGGCCGCGTGAGCCGGGTCACCCGGTTTGCCGGGCGGGATCCCGGCCCCTCCGCCCGCATGGTGGGCTTTGTCTCCCATCTGCGGGAGAACGGTCTGCGGCTCGGCGTCGCTGAGGCGGATCTCGCCCTCCACGCCGTCGCTGAGGTCGGGGACGTTCACCCGGACACGGCGCGCAGGGCGCTGAAGGCGGTGTGCGCAGGCTGCCGGGAGGAGGCGGACCGGTTCGACAGTCTCTTCGACAGTTACTGGATGGACGCTGGCCGGGTGAAACGGAAGGTCGCGCCGAAGCCGTCGACCCGGCTCAATGAGGATGTGCGCTCCTCCCGTGATGCGCGTGGAGAGGATGCGGGTGGTGCGGGACAGGCCCAATCTCCCGACACCGGACGGGGTGAGGCGGAGAGCGACGGGGAGGGCAAGCTCGTCGCGACCGAGGTCCGCAACCTGATGCGCAAGGATCTGCGGGAGCTGGTACGGGCGGAGGAGGTGGCCGCTGCGGAACGGATCGCACACCGCCTCGGCGCTGCCCTGAGGGACCGCCGGTCACGCAGAAGGATCGCCGCGCGGCGCGGGGACAGGCTGCATTTCCGGAAAACCATCCGCCGCAGCCTCGCGACCGGGGGCGAGCCGGTGCATCTGCTGCACAAGCGGCGCCCGGACCGTCCGGTGAAGATCGCGGCGCTGTGCGATGTTTCCGGCTCCATGACCGTCTATGCGCAGGTTTTCCTCGCGTTCCTCGCAGGGCTCTTGCGCAGCGATCTGAGCGCGGACGCCTATCTCTTCCACACCCGGCTCGTCCGGATCACGGAGGCGCTCCGGGACCGGGACGCGATGCGGGCCATCGGGCGCATGTCGCTGATGGCAGACGGGTTCGGAGGCGGATCCAAGATCGGGCCGAGCCTGCACCGTTTCGCGACCACCTACGGCAAACGGTTCGTGGATGGGCGGACGGTGGTGCTGATCCTTTCCGACGGTTACGACACCGCGCCGCCGGAGGTGATGGCCGACGCGCTCGGGCTGTTGCGTAAGCGGGGTTGCCGGATCATCTGGCTGAATCCACTGAAGGGGTGGCAGACCTATGCGCCGGTCGCCGGGGCCATGGCCGCAGCGCTGCCCCATCTCGATCTCTTCGCGGCGGCAAACACGCTCAATGACCTGGCCGCACTCGAGACGGAGCTCGCAGGGCTATGACACCGGCCGAGGTCCTCTCCTCCGAGCTGGCCGACGCCGCACAGGACCTGCGGGCGCGGAGCGAACCCTTCGCGTTCGCCACGATCGTGCGGACGGTCGGTGCTACCGCCGCCAAACCGGGGGCAAAGGCGCTCATTGGCGCTGACGGAACGATCCTGCAGGGCTGGCTCGGCGGTGGCTGTACCCGCGGTGCCGTGACCAAGGCCGCGCGCGAGGCGATCCGCACGGGCACGCCGCAACTGATTTCGGTGGCGCCGGAAGACCTGCTTGAGGAACGCGTTGTCCGCCCCGGAGACGAGGTCGATGGAACACAGTTTGCCCGTAGCGGATGCCCGTCGCGGGGCAGCGTCGATATTTTCATCGAGCCCCACGTGCCGGTGCCGGTGCTCGTCGTGCTCGGCACATCGCCCGTGGCCCGCGCCCTCGCCGCGCAGGCCCCCGCCTTTCACTGGCATGTTTCGACCGAGGCGGGCCGGACCGGCGAAGGTACATTTGTCGTCGTTGCGACGCAGGGGCAGGGGGATCTTGCAGCGTTGAAGGACGCGCTCGGGACCGGCCCGCGCCACATCGCTTTCGTCGGCAGCCATCGGAAATTCGCGACGCTCGCCTGCAAATTGCGGGACGCCGGTGTGCCCGAGGCGCAGGTCGCCGCCATCAGGGCTCCCGCGGGCCTCGATATCGGCGCGGTGACGCCGGAGGAAATAGCGCTGTCGATCCTGGCCGAACTGGTGCAGCTCCGCCGTCGCGGGGTCAAGCGACAGGCGGAGGGCACGGCCTCCGTCACATCCGATGGCCTGCGCACCTGATCATCCCGACACATCCAAATCGAAGGAAAGCTCGATGGAATTGAACGACGAAATCACGATCAACGCGCCGATGGACGAGGTTTACGCGGCACTCAACGATCCGGAGGTGCTCAAACGCTGCATCCCGGGTTGCGAGGAACTGATCAAGCATTCGGACACGGAGCTGGAGGCCAAGGTCGTGCTGAAGGTCGGACCGGTGAAGGCCCGGTTCAGCGGTGATGTGACCTTGAACACGGAAGGTGCCCCCGACGCCTTCTCCCTCACCGGACAGGGGACCGGCGGTGCCGCCGGTCATGCCAAAGGGGGCGCGGATGTGACGCTCACGCCCGACGGCGACAAGACGATCCTGACCTACGAGGCAAAGGCGGAGATCGGCGGAAAGCTTGCGCAGCTTGGGAGCCGCCTCATCCAGGGCACGGCGAAGAAGCTTGCGGCGAAATTCTTCGTATCCTTCGCGGAGGTCATGGAGGGCGAAGAGGTCGCCTAAAGGCGCGATGGGACCGGGTCCTGCCGACGGCAATTCGGCGGTTCCTCCGGCGGGCAGGGAGGTCTATCCTTCGGGCACACCGCGAGTGCCCGAGACCGGGGCTTTTTCGAGGAACCGCACCGATGCCCAAGACAGTCCTCATCACCGGATCGACCGACGGGATCGGCCTGCTGACGGCCCGCATGCTCGCGGAGCAAGGCCACCACGTCCTGCTCCACGGGCGGAGCCGGTCGAAGCTTGAAGCTGCCGCGGCAGACGTCCGTGGAGCCGCAGAGATCTACATCGCCGATCTGTCATCGCGCGAGGATGCGATGGCCCTCGCGCGGGACATTCGGGCGAAACACGATCACCTCGACGTGCTCATCAACAATGCCGGTGTCTTTCACACGGCAAACCCGGTCCTGCCGGACGGGCAGGATGTCCGGTTCGTGGTCAACACGCTTGCCCCCTACCGCCTGACGCAGGATCTGCTGCCGATCATCCCGGCCGATGGTCGTGTGATCAATCTCTCCTCCGCCGCACAGGCGCCGGTCAATATCGACGCGCTGCGCGGCGACGCTCAGTTGGATGACATGGGCGCGTATTCCGAGAGCAAGCTGGCGATCACGATCTGGTCCCGGGAGCTTGCCACGGCCCTGCCTGGCGGTCCGACTGTCATCGCCGTCAATCCCGGATCGCTTCTGGCGACGAAGATGGTGCAGGAGGGCTTCGGTGTCGCGGGAAACGATCTGCGGATCGGGGCGGACATCCTGTGCCGCTTGGCCCTCGACGACGAGTTTGCTGCAGCTTCCGGCCGATACTGGGACAATGACGCCGGTGGCTTCGGCACGACCCATCCTGCCGCGCATGATGCCGGGCATGTCGCGCAGGTCATGGCCGCAATCAAGGAACTGACCGCGGTTCCCTGACCGGGAGCGGGTTATGCCGCGTTGGCGCGGGCCGCCCACGTGCGCAACAGATGCGCGTCGTAGAGCGGCATGGGCATGACCTCCGCCCCGATTACAGTCGTTGCCGGTGAGAGATGTCGTACCCCCGGCAGCGCTGTCGCGCACCTCGCGCCGACCTCGAGCCCGCCGCTGATCGGGCAGGTCCTGATCCAGCCCTTAGCGAGCAGGTGCTCGGTCAACGGATCATAGAGGGAGCCACGTCCGGCACCCGCACAGTTGATGACGAAGCCCGTGTCGTGGCGTTCCGTCCCGCCCTCTCGCGTTTGGGTGACAACCCGGGCACCGCTATCGGTCGCCTCGATCTCCACCACCCGTCCGGGCAGAGTGCGTGTGCGACCCACCGCCATCAGCCGGTGAAAGTCGCCGATGGTGTCGCGTGTGCCACCGCGGAACCAGTGGCGCAGGGTCCGTGGGACCTTTCGCGCCTCCGCATCGTCGGTGAGAAAGCTGCTGAGGCCGTTTTCGATGAAGTAGGCGCGGAAGCCTGCTCGCATTTCCCGCATCTGATCCCCGTCGGAGCGGGCCTTCTTGAGGGCATCGGCGACGTCGGCGAGAAAGGTTTCCGCCGTCCCATGCCCCGGCTTGAGATCCGGTTTGGTGAGGTAGCGGGGCAGGCGCGGGATCAGCGGCGCGGGCAGTCCGCCGTCGGAAGAGCAGGCGACGAACCGGATCTTCTCCTCCGGGATCAGCGACTGACAGAGGCGCAACGCATCGAGCATTGTTGCGTTCGCGCCGACGCAGAAGATCTCCGCACCTGCCTTGATATGTTCTGCAATGCGGGCCTCATTGCCGAAAAGCGTCGGTGCGCTGAACGGCCCGTTATCCCCGTCGAAACGCTGGGTCGACGGGCCGCCGGGGGCTATGTCCACCGCGTCTGCCGTGATCGTGCGGCCCGTTTGTGTTGTGAGTGTGAGGCCGCCCGCATCCTCAGACAGGGCGGTCACTGCGTCCGCAATCAGCGTGACCGTCACCCCCCGGTTCCGCAACGCGGCGATCACGCTGCCCATGCGTTCATCCATGAAATCGCCGTAAAAGGCGCGGGGAGCGTTCAGGCCGTAGGTGTCGCCCTTCTCCAGCAGACCCGCAGCCGCCCCCAGCCAGTCCGGACGCCGCCCTTCCATGCGATCCCGCAGACCTTCCCAGTTCGCGGCGAGCCAGCGGGCGAACTCGGGGTCGATATCGTCGGCGGGCGAATTGAGCAGGTAGGCATGGCGCCAGGGAACCTCATCGGGTTCCGCGGCATAGGCGATGCCCCGGCCCAGCCCCTCGACCCGCGGGCCGATGACGATCAGCTCGTCCCCTGCCGAGAGCTGGCAGGTTTCCACGAATGCCGCGGCGGTGATCCCGTCACCCACCACGGCATGCCGGCGCGGCCTGTCTGAAGACGTCCCTTGTCCCATGTGCCCCTGTCTTTCCGCTTCGCCATCCATGTCGCACGGAAACGCCGGGTTGCGCTATCCGCAAACTGGCCGCAGGGGGGGCGGGTTGAGCTGTGCCGACGTCGCCGCCATGGAAATTCGTGCCCGGGGTCTGTATCCAAACCCTACGTGTAGTTTCAATGCAGGGGCGCGCGCCATGTTGCAGTCACCGCTGGCTCATCTGAAGGCCGACATGGTGCAGGCCGGATTTCCGCCGGGCCCTGACGACTGGGTCCGCCTGACGCCCATCTTGAGCGCGCGTCACGTGCAAAGGCGGGCACCGATCTATGAGAAGGGCGCGATCGCGGATCGGTTCATCCTGATCTTCTCCGGCATCGCTGCCTCGTTCTACACACATGTCGATGGGCGGGTTTCGCTGACCCGGTTCTTTGACTACGGCCAGTTGGCGGCGAATGTCACCAGCACCTTCACGCGGGACTATGGCAGCGATGAGCTGGTCGCGATCACCGATGTGACGGGGGTCGAGATGCCCCGGGACTTCGCACTGGGCGAATACATGAGCGGGGACGGTTTTGGCGCCTATCTGCGGCAGAAGATCGTCAGCACGATCCAGTACGACAAGGATCTGCTTGTGTGTCAGACGCTCAACGACACAGACGTCCGCTACCGGTTTCTCGAGCAGCGGCACCCGGGCATCCTCGACGTCGCCCTGAAAAAGGATATCGCCGCGTTCCTCGGTGTCACGCCCCAGGGCTTCAGCCGGTTTCTGCACCGCCGGGCACGGCCCTGACCAGCCTGCCTTCGACGGCTGAGGTCGCGTGTCGGTGGGAGGATGTGGCTGGGGTGGTAGGATTCGAACCTACGATACACGGTACCAAAAACCGCTGCC
>JBCBAP010000010.1:0-12746 GCA_038532435.1 Pseudomonadota bacterium
TCAGATGAACCGGTCCCTTGAACGACTCGCGGCGGGGGAGATCGTCGATGAGGACGCATTCGTGGCCCTCGGCCGTTCTTACGGTGCGGCGGAGGCTGAGCTGGGCCGGGTCATTGCCCAAAGTTTCGGCACCATTGCGAGCTCCCTGACAGCGGAGCAGCGGGCGGATCTCGCGCTGATCCGCGCGGGTCATGCGGCTGGCGAGCCGGTCGCGATCCCGCGCCCTGACAGTCGCGCGGCCCTCTCAGACGTAGATCGGAAGGAACTGGTGAACCTCGCCGCGCGCTTCCTCAGCTGGACGACCGGATCGCCGGAGTTCAACGATTTCGAGGTCGTGGGCAAGCCAAGTCAGCATTTCGGATTTGTCAGTCTGCGCCTTGCCTCCGGGCATGGCGTGCGGCGCGGAGCCGTCGCTCAGGAGGTGCTGGCGATCCTGACGCCCGATCAGCACCGGATGCTGGACGTCGCCGTCGAAGAGAACCTGGAGGCGTTCAACGGGTTCCTCGATGCCCGGGGACACCTTATGCGGGCTCTCGAGGTCGCGCTGACGGGTGAGCAGATTGACCGCGCTGCGGTCCAACGCTTCGGGACCGAGATCGGTGAGATCGAGGCGCAGATGACGTGGGCCCAGGCGACGGCCATGCTCACCGTCCGCGATGCCCTTGCGGAGGCCCAGTTGGATGAACTCCTCGCCTTGCGGGCCAAGTACACGGTCGCACCGGCGGACGAGAGTGCGCAGGCGTCCGTCGATCTCGGGCGTCAGCTGTTTGCGCAGTGTGCGCTTTGTCACGCCTCGTCGCGGGACAACGCGGTGGCCCCGAGCCTCGCGGGGATCCTCGACGGCCAGATCGCTTCGGACGATGGCTTCGATCACTACTCGCCCGCGCTTCGGACCTTCGCGGAGGCGGAGCGCATCTGGAACAGTGCTCTGCTCGACAGCTTTCTGCGGTCGCCACGCGCTCTCGTCCCAGGGACGACCATGGGGTTCGACGGGTTCGAGAACGCGCGCGATCGGGAGGCAATTCTGGCATATCTCGCGACGCTCGAATGATCCGCTATCGAGGCGGATGATGCAGCCCTTCCCGTCAAACCTGCCTTGGCCAGGCTGACAGTTTCGACCGGGGAACGCGGACACGCACCTCGGCAGTGGCGCAGGCGGGCACCGTCTCGCCAATTCGACAGAACTCAGTGAAACCCCGAAATCGACGGTCTTGAAGCCCCAAGCACAGGTGAGACCTGTTTGACCATTGCATCGAAACTGTCGAAAACGACTGTGGAGGCACAACTTTTAGCTGCCATGGCGTCTCTTAAAAACAACCAAATGATGTATAAAGGTTAGATGGTTACGTCGCGCGAACTGGAGTACGCAGTCCGCCGATCCTGAAGATTTCAGTAGCCAGTCCATGGAGTATCTACACCAAGAGGGGGGCGAAGATGTCTGAGGATCTTGAGAGCGGTGAGCATACACGCCCGTCTCTGTTCAACGCGGTGTTCATCATTTCCCTCGCCTGCGTCGCCGGGATCGGTGGGTGGGGTCTGCTCGATCCTGACACGATGACGAGCACGTTTCTGGGGTTCACCAACTACATGCTCACGGGCATCAGCTGGTACTGGCTACTGATCACAACCGGCTTTCTGATCCTCAGCGGCTATCTGGCCTTCGGGCCCTATGGAAGTGTCCGGCTGGGTGCGGATGACGAACGCCCTGAGTTTTCCACCGCATCCTGGATCGCGATGCTGTTCGCGGGCGGAATGGGGGCTGGGCTCCTCTTCTGGGGCGTGGCGGAGCCGATCTATCATTTCGAGGGCCCGCCTGGAATGGAGGGTGGCACCCCCCGGGCCGCACGCGAGGCGATGGTGATCACCAACCTTCACTGGGGTCTGCATGCGTGGGCCATCTACGGTGTGTGTGCGCTGGTCATCGCCTACTTCACCTTCCGCCGGAAACAGACGTCGGAGATCTCGACCCCCATCATGTCGGTCTTTAACGGGCCGGAGGGCAAACCGATCGGCACGCTTGCGAACGTGCTTGGGGTCCTCGCCGTCGTCTTCGGCCTTGCCGGATCGCTGACGATGGGCACGCTTCAGGTGCGCGGCGGGCTGAGCGCCGTCTTCGGCTTCGATGCGACCACGACCCTGTCCCTCATCATCATGGGGGTGCTCTTCGTCTGCTACATGCTGTCGGCCACGACCGGTGTCGACAAGGGCATCAAGATCCTGTCGAACCTCAACATGATCATCGCCATCGCTCTTCTGATCGTGGTGATCGTGTTCGGGCCGTCGCAGTTCATCCTCGAAACCTTCGTCAATTCTATCGGGGAGTACTTCTCCCGCCTGCCTGCGATGGCGTTCAGGATGTTTCCCTATGAGGATCTGGCGGGCTGGACGAGCGGCTGGACCCTCACATACCTGATCTGGTGGCTGGCCTGGGGACCGTTCGTTGGGATCTTCGTCGCGCGCATCAGCCGGGGGCGGACGATCCGGGAGTTCTGCATCGGCGTGATCTTCGTGCCGACAATGTTCTCGATCCTCTGGTTCGCGGCCTTTGGCGGCACGGCAATTTATATCGAGCTGTTCGCCGGTGGCGGCCTTGCGGAGCTCGTCTTCGCCGACGTGACGTCTGCGCTCTTCACCTTCCTCAACTATTTCCCGATGGGGGAGTTCCTGGGCGCGACGGCCTGCCTGCTCATCTTCATCTTCCTCGTGACATCCGCGGATTCGGGCACGTTCGTCCTGTCGATGATGACGACCGAGGGCAACCTGAACCCGCCGGTGTTCCACAAGATGGTGTGGGGCGTTCTCATCGCCGTGCTCACCGCGGGAACCCTGCTGACCGGATCGATCCCCGTGGCAAAGGCGATGGCCATCACCGGCGCGCTTCCCTTTTCCGTGATCCTGTTGCTGCAGATCGTGGGCTTCATGCGCGCGATCCGCAGCGAGCGTCCCGACCGGACCCGCCCGCGGGAGGCACGCGGTCATGTCGACACGGCACCGGCGGAGTGAGGCTCATGAAACATCTCCTCGCCCTTCTCTGCCTTGTCGGCCTCGTCTCCTGCGATGAGGCGCAGGACAGCCTCAAGATCGGCGGAAAGGACTTCAGTGAAAGCACCATCCTTTCCGAGATGATCGCGGCCCTCGCGGAAGATGCGGGGATCGCGGTTACGCGGCGCACGAACCTTGGCGACACGCGGATCAATCTGGAAAGCCTCCGTCGAGGCGATATCGACGTCTACCCGGAGTATAACGGGACCGGGCTTGTCATGCTGGGCCAGCCTGCCATGAGCGATGGCGACGCGGCGATGGACCGGGTGAGGTCGCTCTATCAGCCGCTTGGACTGGTCTGGGGTGACCGGTTCGGTTTTGCCAACAACTACGGGCTGGCGATGCGGGCGGGCCGGGCCGAGGAACTCGGCATTACGTCGATCTCCGACCTTGTGGACCGGGCGGGGACCCTGACGATCGGGATCGAAGAGAATTTCCAGACCCGACCGCTCGACGGATACGGCCCGATGACGGCTCGCTATGGGATGGAGTTCGGATCCGTGAACGTCCTGCCGTCCGAAGAACGCCCGTCGCTTTACGACAGTCTGCTGGACGGGTCGGCCGATGTGATCGAGGTGTTCACGACGGACGGGCAGATTGCGGATCTTTCGCTGATCCTGCTCCAGGACGATCTGAATTTCTTCCCGGTCTATGAGGGCGCGCCACTCATTCGCGCCGATGCGCTCGTCCGATTTCCGGAACTGCAGGGTGCGCTGAGGCGTCTTGCGGGGCGGCTCGATGCGGAGACCATGCAGCGGCTCAACAGCCAGGTCGATCAGGACGCGCTGGCCCCGCGCGAGGTCGCGCGGGCGGCGCTGGCCGAGATGGGGCTGATCGAGGCGGACGCGGGGCTGGATGTGTCCGAACCCGTGCTGGTCGCCCATTCGCCGCTGATCGGTGCCGATGCGGAGACTGGGACGGCGCTACGCGCGGTTCGGGAGGCTTATCCGGGCCGTCGGGTGCTGTTGCAGTCGGAACCCGATCCGCTCGCTGCCGTCGGCACCGGAGACGCGCCCCTTGCCCTGGTCGCGGCGGTGGAGTTTGCCGCGCTTGAGGACGGGGGAGAGTTGAGCCCGCGACCGTTCGAGGCGTTCGGTGTCGCCGGACAGGCCTACGTCCATCTCATCGGCCGCGGCGACATTCGCCGGTTCGCCGATGTGGCGACGCTGGCAACCGGGCCGGAGGGGTCGGCTTCCCATCGCGCCGCGCAGATCATTGCAGCCGCGGTCGATGGCCTCTCCCTCGTGTCGACGGAGGATTTGTCGTCTGCGGATGCGGATGCGGCACTTGTGCTCGCACCTATCGGGTCATCGGTCGTGCAGGGTCTGTTGGAAGGTGGACGGCTTCTGCCCATCGATGGTTGGGACAGCGGAAACAACCTAGTGCGCTTTCCCCAGTTGCGGCAGGCAAGGATTCCCGCGAGAAGCTATGCCGGGCAGATCTTCGCCGTCGAGACCCTGTCTTCGCAGCTCGTACTCGCCGGCCCGGTCGTGGTGGATACCGATGCGGTCGGCCCGCAGGGTCCGGGCGCCTCGATCCCGACGGAGGTTTCTGCGCTGTCCGACGGCACGGTGATCGCGCTCAACAACGCGCTGGGGCAGGGCACGGGCCTTGACCCTGCGATCCGGGCCGCGCCCGCGCTGACCCCGCTGCTCCCGTCGCCGCCCGCGGCGGTGAACCCGTCCTCGGCCATCTCGCTGATGACGGCGCTGGTCCTGGTGATGTTCGGCTGGCTCATCTGGCTCTACGCGCGCCCGGAACGGAGGTAACCCATGGCGGAAAAGCTGCTGGTCCCCATCGATCTTGCCCATGAGTCGTCCTGGAAGAAGGCGCTGCCGCAGGCCTTCGCGCTTGCCGGCGTGACAGACGCGGACGTGACCATAATGACGGTCGTGCCGGAGGTCCCGAGCGGGATCGACTGGCGCTACACGATCCGGGGGGAGACCGGCGGTTCGGAAGAGCTCGACGTCGACGCGATGCTGCAGCACGCCCGCACCCGGCTGGAAGAGGTCGGCAAGGAATTTGCCCCGCCGGGAGCGGGTTTCGATGCGCTCGCGCGATACGGAACGGTGTACGAGGAAATCCTGAACGTGGCGGAGGAACTGGACGTGGGGCAGATCGTGATGGCCGCCCACCGACCGTCCCTTGCCGACTATCTGATCGGGCCCAATACCGCTCGGGTCGTGCGTCACGCCAACTGCTCGGTGCAGGTCGTCCGCAGTTGATCTACGCTAAGGAGGTGAGCGACGGTCGCATCACCTCTCGCTTCTCAACTTTCACTCCGGGTGCTGCTGCGTCGTCGCCTCGTGCGCATGGTTGGCGAGGCTCCGTCCAGCCTCGCGCATGGTGAGGTAGGTGCGGTTCGCCCCGGCCGCTTTGATCTGCTCGACATGCTCCTCGTGCAGTGCGTGGCTGACGATCGGACCCTCGAACCCCTTCGCGCGCAACGTGCGGGCCGCGATCAGCTTGGCCTCCAGATCGTCCATCGCGAGCACGGCGGCCTTGATCGCCCCCAGATCGACGCTGTTCCAGAAGTTGCTGTCTTCCGCATCGGCAAAGACCACGTTGCGCCCGGCCTCCGCATGGGCCGCCGCCTTGTAGGTGTCAGCATCCAGACCCACGGGCCGGGACCCGTGTTCGAGGAGGATTTCATAGGCGGCCGAGCCGGTGCGTCCCATCCCGAAGATCAGAATGTCCGCATCGCCAAGATCCGTTGGCTGTTCATCCGGGTGCCGCGTCCGCCGCTCGAACCTTTGGAGGCGCGTCTCGAACCGTTCGAAGAGCGGATGGGCGAAGCGGTTGAGCGGCGCGGCGAGGAGGAAGGAGACCGACACCGCGATCGCGAGCGGCACCAGAAACTGCTCGGCTGCTGGGATCCCGGCGGCGACGATCAGGCCGAACTCGCTGTAGGCGGTCAGGGACAGTGCGGACAGGAACGCGGTGCGTGCCCGCAGGCGAAAGGCAACCAGCAGGAAAAAGAAGAGGATGCCCTTCAGCGGCAGCAACACGCCCAGCACGATGGCGAAAATGATGGCGTTCCAATCGGGCAGGCCCGACATACCTATCGACAGGAAAAAGCCGACGAGGAAGACTTCCTTGAGTGCCCACAAGGAGCTCGACAGCTCGCTCGCACGGGGGTGGTTGGAGAGGAGCAGCCCCATCACGAGCGCGCCGATCTCGCCCTTGAGCCCGATGACCTCGAACCCGTAGCCGCCGATCACGAGGCTGAGGGCCATGCCCGCCAACACAAGGACCTCGTCATGCCCTGCAAAATCGAGGATCCGGTAGAGCAGGGGGCGCAGGAACGGGGCTGTGAGGATCAAGAGCGCCCACGGACCGGGTACCTTGCCCGAAAACACCGCCAGCACGACGAGGGCGATGATGTCCTGAACGATCAGGATGCCGATTGCTGCGCGACCGTGGAAATTGCCCATCTCGCGCTTTGCCTCGAGCATCTTCGCCGCCAGCACGGTGGAGGAGAACGCAAGGGCAATGCCGACGAGCAGGGCGACGGTCCAGTCGCTGGTGAAAAAGAGGCGGGTGATCGGCGTGAAGATCGCGATGGAGAGCGCGAAATGGAGAAGCGCTCCCCCCACCACATGAGGCTCCCCGATCTGCTTCAGTTTCAGCTTGAGCCCCACCGTGAAGAGCAGGATGAGTACGCCGAGATTTGCGAGATAGTCGAGAATGGGCCCGGTCGTGCTCGGCATCCCGAAACTGGGGCCGACCGCGTTGATGAAGAAGCCGGCGGCCAGAAAGCCGACAAGCGGTGGCAGGCCCATCGGTCTTGCCGCCAGTCCGAAAAGGAAGGCGGCGCCAACTGCGAAGACCTCAAAGACCATGCCGCCCCCGATCTGTCTTTGCCCGCGGCGCGTGTCGAACTGTCTGTGACGCCTCTACGAGCCTGTCAAAAGCATGCCGACCCGGGGCGCCCAGTTCAAGACCGGTTCACTCAGAAGGCGCGACTGCGGCGAGGATTGCACAAGACTTGTGCATCCTCAGTCGATGGTGAAGCGGCACTGGGACCATCGGATCGAGTGCCATGACTGCAAGCTCCGGGGAGTTAGAACTCAGGATGAACCACCGGTCTCCATCCCCTCACTTGGTGATGTCGTGACTGCGCGTCAGCAGTTCTGGATCCGTGGCGGCTTGCCAAGCGGGGCCTACCCGTTCAGGTTGCGGGTGTGGGGTGATTGGCCGGAACCGGGGAATGTCCGCAGAAAACAACCGTGAACCGCTGGGAAGCGCCGATGTCGAGCGGATCCTGATCCCGGACGTGATGCCGCTTGATGCGCAGTTCGGTGTTTATCCCCTGCGCGATGTTCCGGCTGCGTTGGAGACTGCGATCTTCGATGGGCCGGCGCACACTTATGTCGTGGTCGATGGCGCGACACTGAAAGGGTTCCAGGGTGTCGAGACGACGGGGCTGGCGAACACCGAAAGCCTGTTTGATGCTGAGGGGGCGGAGGCGTCGGGCGTTGCTGCACCGTTTCTCGTTGAGGTGAAACGTGGCTCCCGGTTCCTCAGGGAACTGTTCACGGAAGGGGACGCGCCCTGGCAGCGGTTCGGAGAGGCGACATTCGTTCTGCTGCGAAGCTCGGCGGAGTTCGGGGAGGTGCGCAGGCACCTGCGGCGTTTCACCAAGCTCCTGGATGATGAGGGGCGGTGGTTCTACCTTCGCTTTTACGAGCCGAAGCTGCTGACAGCTCTCCTCGACGGGTTCGCGGGAGATCCTGCGCGGCTCAGCCGATGGTTCGACATGCTTGGGGACACGCGCATCGATGCGTGGTTCGCGATGGACGGACAGGAGCGGACCGCAACCATCTTCCACCCACGGCCCGGACCGGTTCCGATCTCCGCACCGATCAGGCTCGATGCGTCCTATCAGCGGGTCCTGGAGGAAATGCAGATGCAGGGGCTCATTGCGCGGATCCACAGCGCCCTGTCTGACGAGATCGGGCTTCCGAACGGGACGGACCCGGAGCGGGAGGACCGGATGACCCGCGACGCCATTGCTTTCGCCCAGCGGTGCGGCATGCGCAGCGAGCGGGCTCTGGCCCATGTCGCGGGAGTTGCGCATTTGCGCGGGGCGCCTCTCACCGAACGGGACCTTCAGTCCATCCCGTGGTTTACGGACCCTGGCATCCACCCCAACGCCCGGGCGCGTCACCTTTTCGAAACGCTCCGCAGCCAGGCCCGTAGCGCATGACCGATCTGAAATTCTCCTACGATGGCCTCAACACCGGGTCCGCGGGCGGGCTCGACGGGCTGTCCTCGACTGGAGATGCGACCGAGCACTGCAAGGCGTGCGAGGATCCCTACATCATCCCGATCTATCCCGTCCGGATCGCCTGGAACGATCTCTATGGGGAGGTGAAAGGCGGGTTGCGCTATCCCAAGACGCTTGATCCGTTCCCTGCGGTGGGCGGGGCGGTGAATTCGGGAGGGTTCACGCTGCGGACCGCGCGGGCGGGGAACGTCTACGTCTACGATGAGACGAACAAGGTCTGGTCGATCTTCAAGGTGAAGCCCGACACGGGCAAGTTCGGTGCAAGGTTCGACCGGTATGAATTCATTCCGGCGCAGGATCGATGGGTCGCCACCGAACTCAACCTGATCCTGCCCTACGTCCGAGACGATGCGGAGACGATCCATATCGCGTATTCGGGGCATGCCTGGTCGTCGGCGACCTTCGGTAAGATGCAGTCCAACACTGACAGTCTGCGCGACAAGGCAATGACCAAGGTGGTGCCCACCGCCCCGTCATCGGCCAGCTTCTCCGCGCCTCTCGGGCAGATCGGCACGCTCGTCGAGGAATTCTCCACCCACGGGATATCCCAGACCCGGGAGGATTGGGACACGCTCAGCGATCTTTCCCTGCCCGCCTGCGATGCGGCGGCACTGATGGACACAACCTCCGTCAAGCTCGCGAAAGGCGCGCCGCTGCTGATCGCCCTGCACGATCCCGTGGGCGTGATCCGGGAGATCGCGACGTCCCACCTCAACCGGACCTCCCTGCGCACGTCCTATCTGGAGGCGAACATTTATCCGCTGACCTCCGCGCGCGCGGTGCAGACCTTGCAGCAAGCGGCGGCGGATGGTCTGAAGAGCCGCGGTCTCGACAGCAAGACACGGCGCATGTTCCAGGAGTGGCAGGAGGCGGCGGACCCTGCCTACCGCACATTCCTCGATGAGGCGGAGGAGGAACTGCGCGACTATGACGATGCGCTCGACGGGGTGCTCGACGCGTGGGGCACCTTCTTTGACTTCGGTAAGGACGCCCCGGGGAGCGAGCCGGGCTCGCTGTCTACACACATCATGCTCTTTGATGCGGACAGTCCGACCGCGGACGAGCTCGAAGGACTGGTCGCAGCAGCCCATGGCTCGGTCGTCGCCCTGTCGGCGAGCAAGGCGGGGCTGGCGCGGATGCGCGCGACCGCCTTCGATGCGAAGAGCTGGACGGCGGACAAGAACATCGTCGCCGCGGCCATCAAGGTCACCGGCACCGCCCTTACGGCTGCGTCCAACCAGATCGCAGTGTCCCAAGGGCTCAAGGACGTCTCGGCGACGCTGATGAAGGACATTGCGATGCCGCTGTCCCACGAGATCGTCACGCTCAACCGCGTTGACCGGCTGACGGAGGTCAACCGCTTCGCCAACGGGATCCGCAACACCACCATCAGCCGCGTGGTGGTCCCGATCCAGGACGCGGTCGCGGAGGTCACGACCGGACGGCGGCGTACCCAGCAGCGCAACTACATGGTGCAGAAGGGGCACATGCTCCATCAGATCCAGCTCGATGTCGGGATCTACAAGTACGAGGGCAGGGTTCACGTCAGCGGCGTGCCCGGCAAGAGCATGATCAGCAAGGTGTCCGACGGGTTTGCCGTCTTTGCCAATACCCTGAGCATCCTCGACATGCTCAAACAGTCGGAGCGCGACACGCAGCGGGGACGGTACGCGAAGGATCCCCGCCTGGCGCTCGTGCTCACGGCGATGGAGACGCTCACCCAGACCGTTGCCGCCGGACGATCGTTGACGGCTCCGGGCACCGCCACCCGCAGTTACTTCGTCCATGGGAAGCTGAAGCGGGCCCAGGTGGCGAAGCTGCTGCCGGGTAAGGCGGGATCGGACAAGTTCCTACGCACGGTGGTGCGGGAAGGGCAGATCACCTCCGGTGGGCGGGTCGCTGTGGCTGCGGAGTCCCGCGCGCTCAGCATCATCGGGCGCATCGGCACGGGTGTCGGCATCGCGCTTGCCGTGCTCGATCTGTTCGACGCGGTGGATGCCTATCGCCGCGGAGACCGGGCGGCCGTCGTCTCCAACGTGGCGCTGGGCCTCGGTGCGGTCGTGATGACCGTGGGGGCCATACTCTCCTGGGGTGGGCCGGCCATCGTCGTCGGCGTCGTGTTGATCATCATCGGCGTGATCCTGTCCTTTTTCGTCGACGACCCGGTCGAGCGCTGGCTCAAGAACTGCTTCTGGGGAAAGTCGAACGCCTATCTCTACTGGAATGATCGCAGCCGCACCGCGATCGGCGCCTATGGACGCCAGCTCGATCCGGGGGCGCTCAGCCTCACCGACGCGCAGGCCGCCGTTGCCCATCTGGCTCCGAAAGGCGAGTATGACATCGCGAAGTTTTTCGCGCGGGAGATGCAGGAGTTCCACGAGTTCGTCTATTGGCCCAAGGATGTCCGCGATCCGGATCAGGCAAAGCCGTTGTTTCAGGACGGTGAGAATTTCGACTGGTCCGGCCTGCGCCGTGGCGAGTTCCGCTGGAACCCGAACCTCGTCAGCATCGGGGAGCGGGAGACCGATGGCGGGCTGAGCTCGTTCCGCCTTCCCAACCTGATCGACGGGCTTTCTGAGTTCGATTGCCAGATCTGGGTGCTGGTCACATGGCAACGGGTGCAGCCGCATCCGCGCTATGAAAATGTGGGCTTCCAGGAGGTCGAGGTGACGGATGAGTTCCGCAACTCCCTGAGGGTACAGGGAGAAATCGTCACCGGCTCCTGGACCGTGCACAAGGATCAGCTCGGCGGGGCGATGTTCCGTGCGGGCAGCCGCCAGATCAAGTGGCATGTGACCAAGGTCGGTATCGTGCGCGGCTGGAGCTACACGCCCACGCCGGAGATCCAGCTTCCCCAGCAGTATCACGAGCATTGGTTCGGCGGCGGATATGACAAGGGCGAGGTCGGTGGGAAGAAGGTGATCCTGATCTGATGATGGATTTCTTCACCGACGACCGTCTCTGGCAGGCGCTGCCGCTGGCCCTGTTCGTCGGGGCGGTTCTTGCGGTCGGTGCCTACATGCTCGGCCGGGCGGATCCGTTCCGGGCGCTTATGCTGGACACGGATCCGGTGAAGCGTACGGTGCCGGGGACAGGGCTGGCCGCGTGGGAAAGCGGGCCGCTCGGCCCCCGCGACAGCCTGTCCGCGGTGGCGCCGGAGGTTGCCCGGCATGTGGTTGCCGCGGAGGGGGATCGCGTCGCGCTGCGCACCGGGGCCTATCGTCACCGGTGGCAGCTCTTTCTCGCGCTTGGCCTTTGTGCGCCAATGGTTGGGCTGGGTGTTCTTGTCTTCGCCGAGCGGTTCCTGAACTTCGCTTTCAGCGGCGGTCAGCGCTGTTTCTATTTTGTCGAGGATCGGGTGGAGAGTGTGGCACTTTCCGGGTCCATTCCCGCCTTTCTGCGGGAGATCTGGTGCACGCTGACCTTCACGCTCGATCCTGCCTATTCCTTCGCCAGCGGCTGGGGACAGGTCGCTGCCGCCTTCGGGCGAGCAGAGGTGTGGAGCCTTGCCCTGACGCTGCTCGGCCTCGGCCTCTTTGCCTATCTGCGAATGCGCCCGGATCCTGCGCCGTTGCTCGTTGATCGCAAGCGCAGGATTGTCGCCACGCGGCGCGGAGAACGCATTCTGGCCGCCCGATGGGACGGCGCGCGCATTTCCGCGGTGAAGGGCGCCGGGCGGACCGCGTCGCTTGCCATCGCCCTCCATCCGCTCACCCCTGACGGAAGCTGGGGGACGGCGACCGAGTGGGTGCACCTGAGCGGCTGGTCCGGGGCGCGGCCCTGGAGGTGGGAGCGGATGGACGGCGCGTGGGACGAATGGGACCGGGTGCGGCTCGGCATCACGGCCTGGATGGACGGCATCCTCGCGGTTCCTGACGCTCCCGGACCACGTCCCGCGCTGGACGCGCCGTTCGACGATTTGCCGACCGGTCCCTACGCATCCGTGGACAAAGCACCCCACCTGCGACAGATCCTGGAGGCGTGCGGGGCGTAGAGGATCGTTGCAGGGGGGCGGCGTGAGCTCATCTGGTCGTCTGTCTGCGTCGTCGCTCACTCACCCAAGGGTGGATGCCATTGCGCCCACAGTTCGCGACGCTTTATCGCAGGCAGCAGCATGCTGGTTTAGTGATGCGTGCTTAACATCAGACATCTGACCTTCCCAACGCGTCCAAGCCATAGCGGATCGAGAGCCGGTGGGTGGCGACGATTTCCGAGCGCATCGGGAGCAATGACGGACGAACCGCGGAGACGGCCCCGAACCTCAACAGAGCATCTGTAAGATCGTGCGTTCGCCACGACATGGATGACCCATCCGTCGCACCGTTTCAGAACGGATCGACGCGGCCCCGCGTCCCTCACCTCATTCAGCTTCTGCGCACACGCTGACAGACCACGTCACAGGGGAGCCGCGATG
>JBCBAP010000010.1:12846-85335 GCA_038532435.1 Pseudomonadota bacterium
GGGCGCGGCGGCGCGTGTGAATTTGCGCGTGGCGCTCAGGATCAACCATCGAACGCTCATCAAGATACGTCCGCTTGCCCCCGCTGATCGGGACGATTGGGGTCAACACTCGAAACCGGTCCTTCGACACTGCCGATCAGACGCTCTCGGTCCGCTTCCCCGCCGGGGTCTTCGCGGATCCAAGGCGCTATCTGAACCCGGCAACCAACACTTGAATACGCCGGTTCACGCAGTCTCCGGCACCGGTTCCGTCTCGGCGGACCTCACCCATTTCTCGATGCTCGCGAAGTCGAAATAGATCGCGAGGACCGCGGGGAAGACCAGAACGACGAGGATCAGCGACGCCAGAACGCCGAACGCGACCGACACAACGACCGGCACGATCGTGACCAGCGACGGCGAGGTTTCGAACACCACGGGCAACAGGCCAATGAAAGTGGTCGTCGATGACAGAACCACGGGCCTGAACCGCCGCCGCACAGCCTCTACCGCGGCGGTTACGTGGTCTCCCCCCTCCGCGTGCTTTTCGAAGAATGCGACGAACAGAATCGCATTGTTGACGACGACCCCTGACAGCGACGCGAAGCCGATCAGCGACGGCATGGAGATGTCCATCCCCATGGCAAGATGCCCGAGGATCACCCCGATCAGGGCAAATGGAATTGATGTCATGATAAAAAGCGGCAGAACGTAGCTGCGGAACTGGAACGCGAGCACGATATAGACCGCAACAAGTCCGATCGCGAACGCGGACAGGATCGACGACTGCGTCTCCGCCTGACCCTCGGTTGCCCCGCCGATGGAAAAGGTGACACCGGGATAGACCCGTGCAATCTCCGGCCCGATCTCATTCAGAGCGATCTCGCTGATCCCGGTTGCAGTCTGCACGTTCCTGTCGATCTCTCCCCGGACGCGGGCCCGGGCCAGCCCGTCCTCTCGGGTGATCTGGGAATAAGTTGCGGCCTCGGTCACGTTGGTCACGCGGGCGAGTGCGACCTGATTTCCATCCGGCAGCGTTACCGTCAGGCCCCGCAGCTCCGACAGGGTCTGGGCCACGTCCGCCTGCTCGACCACGACCTCAAGCGACGTCTCCCCCTCGCTGAACGTATCGGTGGTCGTGCCCGTGAACGAGGTGCGCAACTGATCGGCCAGCCCGCTCGACGTGAGGCCCAGCGAGCGGCCGAAGGAATTGAGCGAGAGACGCACCTCGGACTGGCCGAGCGCGAAGTCCGAGTAGACGCTCACCACATCGGAGCGACCGGCCAGACGGGCCTGCATCTCCGTCGCCGCCTGTTCGAGTTCCTCAAGATCGCGGGCGAAGATCGAGACGTCGATATCATCGCCACCCGGCGACTGGGATGCGGTCGTGAAATTGAGCTGGGCAACATCCGGGATCGGGCCGGACGCCTCCTTCCACGCCGCGAGCAGGGTTGCGGAGGAGACGTTGCGCTCCTCGCTTGTCAGCAGGTCAACGGTCACGGTGGCGGTGTGGGCACCGTTGTCGCTCACGTCCGCGTTCTGGCCAAACTCCACGAGGACACGGCTCACCAGCGGTTGGGACTGGTCGGTGCCCGGCGTGAACTCGCGGTCCACGACCTCGATAGCCGAGACGATCTGTGAGACTGCGGACTCGGTCTGTTCGATCTGAAGGCCCGGCGTCAGGGCGACGCGGGCTACGATCGTGTCCGCCTCCGTCGACGGGAACCCGACGATGCGTACCGCGCCGGTGGTCGTCAGCCCTGCGCAGAGGATGAGTATGCCCACAACGGAGCCGAGGGTCAGATACCGCCATTCGGTCAGGACGCGCACCAGCGGCACGATGCCGTCGGTGTTGAGACGGTCCAGCATCCGCGGGATGAAGCGCTTTGCCGCCTTCTCCGGATCGTTAGCGGAATGGGAAAGGTGGTTTGGCAGGATCACGAACGCCTCCACAAGCGAGGCTGCCAGCGTGACGAGGAGAACGATGGGAACGACCTGCAGGATCGCGCCAATCTCCCCTGACAGGAACATGAGCGGGCCGAACACGCCCGCGGTGGTGAGGAAGGACGACACGACGCCCGCCATCACCTCCTGTGTGCCTTTGATCGCGGCCTCCTTCGGCTCCAGCTCCGCGCGCCATTTGTCGATGTTTTCCGCAATGACGATGCTGTCGTCCATAATGATCCCGATCGACATCAGCAGCGCGAGCAGCGACATCACGTTGATCGTCACCCCGAGCAGGCTCATCACGAAGATGCCCACGAGGAACGAGAATGGCAGCGCTAGAGAGATCCAGAAGGCGTCCCGCAGCGAGAAGAACAGGCACATGATGATGAACACCAGCGCAAGGGATTGCGCGGCGTTCACCAGCACCAGATTGATCTGATCGGAGATCGTCTCCGTCGCGTTGTTGATGATCGTCAGTTCAAGGTCGCCGCCGTAGCGGCTCGTGACCCCGTCGAGATAGGTCTGCACCGCGGCAAACGCTTCCAGCGCGTCGTCATCCTCGGTCTTGCTGAGCGCGATGATCGCGGCCTGCCTGCCGTCGATCTCTGACTTCAGATCCGGATCTTCGAGGGAAAGAGACACGGTCGCCACATCTCCGAGCCGGACGGCGCCGCCATCATAGTCCTCGACGATGGTCAGGGACCGCAGCTCCCGCACGCTGCGTTTGGCGCCATCGAGGCGGATGCTCAGATCCTCCCCTGCGGTCTCAACTGTGCCGAGGGGGCTCGACGCGGAGCGGACCGCAAGCGCATCGGCCACATCGCGGGGAGAGAGCTCGTATTGCTGGAGCGCGACATCGTTGAGATGGATGCGGTACTGAAGCGCCGAGACACCGCGCACCGTGGCAGTCGCCACGCCCTGCACGGTGGAAAGCTCCGCCGCCAGATCATCCGCATACCGCACGAGGGCCTCGTCCGACGCGAGGCCCGAAACCGCGAGCAGTGCGATTTGCTCGGTGCGGGCAGCGATGGCCACGGACGGCTCTTCCGCGTCATCGAGCAGGTCCTGAATCGCGGAAACCTCGGAGAAGATGTCATTGAAAAACTGGGTGATATCCCCGCCATCGACCATCGTCAGCGTCGCCACGGCCCGTGCGGAGACGGACTGGCATGTCAACTCGTCAAGCCCATCGACAGCACCAAGACTGTCCTCAAGGATGAGGCAGATCTCCTCGTCCACATCCTCGGCCGTGGCGCCCGGATAGACGACCGACACGGTCACCTGGGAGGAGGTGAACTCGGGAAATGTCTCCCGCTCCATGTCGCTGATCGAGGTGAGGCCGAGAAACAGCCCGGCCAGAAGCAGCAGGTTGGCGGCGACCGGGTGCCGGACGAAAAAGCCGATCATTGGTCGGATCCGGACTCGATCGGGTTCAGGAGCAGCCCGAGTGTCGCCGGGCGCGGGTCGGACAGGACGACGCGGTCGCCGGGCTCCAGACCCTCGCTGATGATGACCTTACCGTTGAACTCCGCGCCGACCGTCACGTCCTGCCGCGCGAGGCGGTCTTCCGCGTCGACAATGAAGGTGTAGGTCCCGTTCGCCTCGTAACGCAGGGCCGTTTCGGGAATGACGATCTGATCCGTCACGCTCGGGCCCGTCAGCACCACCTCGACAAAGCTGCCGTTGACGAGCGGCGGGCGTCCGCTGGTTCGGTCCGGCTCCTCCGCGCCATCGACCTGCACCACGATCCCGACGGACCCGGTCGCCTCGTCAATGCTGCCCGTCAGTCTGGTGACCTTCGCGGGCCAGGCGGCACTCAATCCGTCCCCGAACCGGGCGATCACCTGAGCGGACAAGGCCGTGCCGAATACATCCGCGAAGATGCTTTCGGGCGTGATGACCCCGGGCTGCGCGAGCAGTTGCGCAACATCCACCGTGTCGAGGAGTTGCCCCAGATCGGTCGGTTGAAACGCCGCCTCAACCTCGGAGGAGGTGATGTTCTCGATGGTGACGAGGACGTCCCCGGTGCGAACATACTGCTGCGCGCTGGCCCCCCGTTCGGTCACGCGCCCCTCAAAGGGGGCAACGACCGTCGTGCGCGCCAGGTCCCGCTCCGCGCTTTCCAGATCCGCCTGCGCCTTTGCAAGCGACGCCTCCGCCGACAGGGTGTCGGGCTCCACCTGTGCGAGCGACGCCTCGAGCGAAGTGACGGAGGATTGCTGGGTAAGGTACGTCCTGTTCGCGGTCTCGAGCTCCGTCGCCGCGACCGCACCCCGTTCGACCAGACCCTGAATGCGGTTCCGGTCGTTCAGATAGATTTCGAGGATCTGCCGTTCGACCTCGAGGGAGGCTTCGGTGTTCCGGGCATTGACGCCGATGACCTGCAGATCGGCCTCTGAGCGCAGCACGTCCGCCTGTGCCTGTGCGACCGCGATTTCGTAGTCGCGCGGCTCGATCTCGAACAACACCTCCCCGGAACGGACCTGCGCGCCGGGCTGCAGCGTGTCCTCGTATCGCGTCAGCCGTCCTTCAACCTCAGCAACGCCAGACCAGGTGCGGGTGGTCTCTACCCGCCCGAAACCGGAGGCGGAGCCGGTCAGCGACAGGGGGGCGACAGTGACGACGCGGACGGGGACGCGCGCCTCCTCCAACTCCTGCGCGTCCGCGGTCGGGCGGTTCTGCATCACCCAGACGACAAACATGGCAAGGAGGATGGGCGGGACGATCAACAGCTTCTTGAGAAAAGATGCGAACATGATCCCCCCATGAGCTTGCGAGCCTGCTTCAAGGGTAGCCAGATTGTCGCACCGCGCAAACAAAATAGGAGCGGTTCGGGTACCTGATCACGCATCTTCCGAAAGTTGCCCAATTAGTCGGCAGCCGCTGCACGCGGCGACCGCTCATCGCGCATGAGCGGGTTTCTGAGTCGGAGTGAGCCGAGCGCTGGGTGGCCTGCTCAGGTGTCCCCGCGGCCGGAAGAGGATGGCGTCAGGAAATCGCCGAAGGACCGGTTGCGGTCGAGCCGTCCGTTGATCAGCGACTGGAGGAAGGCAAGCGCGGTGGGGGAGGTGACCGGCACCAGATGGTCAAAGAGCTGCCCCTCCGCGAATTCGGAGAAGTTGAAGATCGTCACGTCCTCCCGGGCGAGATCGGTCTCGCTGATGGTCGCGCCGAGCCTTGGCCGACCGGTCAGGATCGAGGAGAAGCCAAGCGCCTGATCCTGACGGGCGGAGAGCACGACGAAGGGCTGGGGAAGCTCCCCGATCGCGTCCGCCTGACGGAGGAACACATCGACATCGATATCCGGTGACATGAGCATCACGCCGTTGATCCGGTCGAGCATGTCATCATTGCCGGTCAGGCGTCCCTGTCGCAGCGCTTCCATGGTCAGATGCGCACCGAGGGAGTGTGCGGCAATGATGACCTGCCGGTCCTGATCCGTCAGGGCGGAGAGCAGTGCGACGACGTCGTCCCGGGCGAAGAGCACGCTGTCCCTGTCATAGACATACCCGGTGGGTAGTGCTGCGGAGGGCCAGGTGAACAAAACACCCGGATCCCGCAGGTTCAGGTCCTCCTGTATCTGCGCGAGGCGGAACGCCGCCTCCGCCGCCGTGGTGTTGAACCCGTGGACGAAGACAAGCACCTCGCCGGGCAGATCGTCCTGCCGCTCATGCACCAGTTCGGCAAAGGATCCGATGTCCGGGGACAGCGAGAAATCCGTGATCGCGAACTCCTCCGCCGCGTTCGGGCGCCGAGATGTCCATTCGATCTGACCGGGCTCGTGGTTGGGCGGGATCGATATTGTCAACTCGCCAAACCGAAGCTCGGCCCGCCTTTCCTGACCGAAAACGGTGCCGAGCTGGGTCGGGTCCCGCTGGGTTGCGAAGAACACCGTCTGGTTCGTCGCTTGGGCGACTGGCTCCGAAAGCCCGTCGAGTTCCCGCACGGCGCAGGCGCCGAGCACGAACGTCAGTGTGAGCAAAACAGTCCTCCGGCGGAGGCTCCTCATGCGCCCGAGGGGTTCGCCGCATCGGCCGTTGGTCCCCTCCAGATCGCGGCAAAGAGCGCCCCGGCCGCTGCGATGTTCACCATCAGGATTGCCCAGAACACGCCGTCAGGGACCGTCGAGGGGCTCAGGGCGTTCGACAGGGCCGCCGCTGCGCTGCCGATCATGAGGAAGAGGGAGATCCAGCCCATCCCGCGGATGCCCCGGGTCAGTCCGACCCACAGGCCAGCGAAGAGAAGCGCGGGCAAGAGCATGAAAAGCCCCTGCGCGCTGAACCCGGACAGGATGCATCCCACACCATGCAGGGCCGCGCTCACGGCGATGAAATAAGTGGCGGACCTCATGTCACTGATCCTCCGGACAGGGCATGCCCGCGACACCCCACACGAGGATATCGTCGACATGTTCCTGAAGGCTGTAGGGCGCCGGCTCGCGCCCCCCGCCCGGGTTCCACGCCCAGTGCAGGATCAGGTCGTGGTCGAGGTGGGTTGCGAGCTCCAGCATGTCCCGGTCGCCGTTGCGCTCCGGATCGCGCAGCTGACGGCAGATCTCGGGGGCGGTCTTGCCGAACCACTCCGCCTCGACCGGCGCAAGCTGCCAGCTCATCGCGACCTGCGGGGCCGCGTGCGGCACGTCGTTGAGCCCGTCCCGATACGCGTGGCAGGTGGAACAGAGAAGCGTCTCCGCCCCGATCCGGCTTTCGCCCGCGTTGACGTTCATGCCGTGGGGTCGCGTCTGGCCATAGCTGGGACCGGACCACATGGGCAGGTTGTCATCACCCACATGACAGTTGCTGCAGCGCGGGTGCGACGCCACTTCGAAGATCCGGTCGAACGCCGCGAGACCTTCGGCGCGGGTCGCGGCCGTGGGCGGGTCGATGGAAACGTTGCCCCCGGCGGCGAAGGCAAGCATGGGAAGCGCGACCGCGACGAATGCGCATCCCATAGCTGTCACGGAGAGAGATTGTTTCATATTATCATCCTACTCTCAGACAAAGTTGACAGCTTTATTGAACGGCATCTCGCGCAGCCGTTGCCCCGTCGCGGCGAAGATGGCGTTACCAAGCGCGGGAAACGCGGGCGGGGTCGGCGGCTCCCCGATGCCCCTGATATGGGGATTGTTTTCCAGTGTGCGGACGTGAATCTCCGGACACTGGTAAAGCCGCATCCCCTCCGCCGCGTGGTAGTTCGTCTGCTCCGCCATCCCGTCCCGGTATGTGAGTTCCGAATTCATCGCGTGGCCGAGGCCCCAGATCACGCCGCCCTGGATGAGGTTTTCGATGTTGACCGGATCGATCACGGTCCCGGCGTCGGCGACGACCCAGACAGTGTGAAGCTTGATCCCCCGCTCGGTCGCCTCGACCTCGACGATCTCCGCCACGGGCACTCCGAAGCTGTGAACGAGTGCGACCCCGGCGAAGCGGTTGTCCGCCCTCGGCTTGCCCCAGCCTGCCATCTCCGCGCACGCCTCCAGCACCTGATGGGAGATCGGGTCATCGATCATCCGAAACCGTTCCTCGACCGGATCCGCACCGGCGGCATGGATGAGCTCGTCGACGAAGGTCTCGATCAGATATCCGCCGTAAGACGCGCCGACGGCTCGCCAGCTCGACGTGGGTGCGAGGTTCGGAACCGCGTATCCGCGCACACGGAAATTCTCCAGATTGCCGTAGGGCGCGGTGAAGACGCCAGCGGTGATCTGGCTGTCCGGCCCGCCAATCGGAATGCCCGCGCGCGCCATCTGCGAGGCCAGGACCGGGGCGCCCGCCACATCCATGTCGATGGCCGTCACGCGCCCGTTGCGCACCGCGCCCCGCCCGCGGGCGACCGCGAGGTGACGGGGGAAGTCCTGAATGAAATCCTCCTCCCGGCTGTAGGTGAGCTTCACCGGGGTGCCGCGTATCTGGTTGGCGACCTCGACCCCAAGTCGCAGATTCTCGAACTCCAGCCGGTGGCCGAAGGACCCGCCCGATTGCTGGTTGTGGAACGTGACCTGCTCCGGCGTATGGCCGGTGACCCCGGCGAGCACGACCCGGACCTGCGTCGGCTGCTGATGCCCGCCGCGCACGACGATCTCATCATCTGTCACGGTTACCAGTGCGTTGAGGGGCTCAAGCGGCTGGTGCGCCACGTAGGGAACGCGGTAAGCGACCTCCACGTCGGCGCGCGCACCGATTTCGGTGTCCACGTCACCATCGTTCCGCCAAACGGCCTCGAAGCGCTCTTCGGTGAAGGAGGCTTCGGCCTCCTCCCAATGCTGGGCCTGATCGGCGTGATAGGGGGCGGGACCCCAGTCGAACCGCATGGCGCGCGCGCCCTTGAAGGCCGCCCACGTCGTGTCGGCGACGACGGCCACACCGTTGGTGATCTCGACCACCTTCTGCACGCCCGGGACGGTCAGCGCTTCAGTGGCGTCGTAGTCCAGCATCGGGCCCCGACGAGGGTTCGTGACCGGTGTCGCATGGACCATGCCATCCTCGCGGAGATCTATACCATAGACGGCAGTGCCGGTGCACTTCGCCGCCATGTCGATCCGCCCGGTTTGCTGCCCTATAAACCGCCACTCGTCCGGTGTTCTCAGCGTGACGTTCTGCACTGGCTCGATCTCCGCCGCGGCGACAGCGAGGTCCTGATAGCGCACCCGCGTATCGTCCGGAAGGACGACCGCACCGCTCTCAGTTCTCAGATCGCCGACGGGGACGCCATGGACCCGCGAGGCGGCAAGCTTCAACGTCTCCCGGGCCGAGGCGGCGGCGGTCCGCAGTTTCACATAGGTGTCGGGGGCGGAAGTGGATCCTCCCGTGCCCTGCAACCCGGTGACTTTCAGAACTGGCATCAGCACCGCATGGAGCGCCGTTGCGGGGAGCGGGACGAGAGCGGACAGAATCTCCGACGCTTCCGCCGCGAAGGCTTCGTTCCAGTAGGCGGCGGAGGGCATGCCCGCGTCCGTCTCGAATTGATCGAGATCGAGGTCCAGCTCCTCCGCCAGCAGCATCGCCTGCATGTGCTGGACCCCCTGACCGATATCCGCGTGGGGCGTGATGAGGGTGATGGTTTCCCCATCGATCTTGATCCATGGATTGAAGGCGACGGCCCCGTCGGGGAGGTCCAATTCCAGCGGGTTAGCGTGGGGACGGGCCACCGTGTAGGTGCCGAAGATCGCAGCGCCGCCGATGACGGCCGTGCCCACGAGGAAGGTGCGTCGGGTGACAGTTCCGAGTGTCGACATGGATCAGCCTCCCATCTTTGTCTGCGCGAGCCGGATCGCAGCACGGATCCGGGGATAAGTTCCGCAGCGGCAGAGGTTGCCGGACATCACCGCATCGATCGTCTCATTTGACGGGGTCGGATCATTCTCAAGCATCGATGCTGCCTGCATGATCTGCCCGGACTGGCAATAGCCACACTGTGCAACCTGGGTTTCGATCCACGCCTGCGCAACCGGATGCAGGTCATCTTCCTGCGAAAGCCCTTCGATCGTCACGACCTCCGCGCCCTCGAGCGTGTCTACGGCCACCTGGCAGGAGCGCACGGCGAGGCCGTCGATATGCACGGTGCACGCGCCGCACTGGGCGATGCCGCAGCCATACTTCGTTCCGGTCAGGCCAAGGTGATCCCGCAGGACCCAGAGGAGCGGCGTGTCCCCTTCGACTTCCACTTCGTGGTAAGTTCCATTGACGGTGAGTTGCATCGCATCGTGCCTCCTTGACGATCCAAGCTTCCGACATCTTGACAATAATCGTTAATTTGTCAAGCATCATACATTGAATGTCTTGAACTCTTCGCACTACACAGCGAGCCATGGACCAAGACGATGATGCGATCTTCCAGACAGTCCTGAACGTGGTCACCCGCTACGGCATGCGGCGGACCACCATGGCTGAACTTGCCCGGGGTGCAGGGGTTTCCCGGCAGACGCTCTACGACCGTTTCGGCGACAAGGACGGCATCATGGCGGCCACCATCGAGCATGCCGGTGCCAACCTTGTGAAAGACCTCCGGCTGGGGTTCGCGCAAACCCGGAACCTTGAAGAGAAGCTCGACTGCTACCTCAATACTGCTGTCTGGCCCGCATTTGAGATCTTTCAGGCGATGCCCGATGCGGCGGATCTGGAGACGGGGATGGGGCCCGCATCGATCGCAAACACCAGAAAAGTGTCGGAGGCGAAGCAGAAGCTGCTCGCCGAAGTGCTGGCCGAGCATCTCGAAGACAGCGACCAGTCCGCGAAGAGCGTTGCGGAGTTCCTCGAACGAGCGACCGACAGGGCCAAGAAGTCCGAGATCACCCGGGACGAGCTCGAACAGTTTCTTGCCGTGCTGAAGGCGTCGATCCTGGCCCTCGCCCGCGCCTGAGCGGGAACATCGCGTTGGACGAGCCATCGCTCATCTGCACGAGCGGACCAAAGGCATGACCTGTCCGGTGAGATGATGGATCGCGCAGGAACCTCCCGGGCCCGATCACGCCTCGAAGACGATGGCGCGGATCGGGGTGGGACCTCCCCCGGCAGCGGGATTGAGTTCCTGCGGACAGTTGGAGAGGACGGCAATCACCTCCATCTCCGCACGCAGATCGACGAAGTCACCTGGGCGCGACTGGCCGTCCGTGATCTCCGCAGTGCCGTCCGGCGCGACGGGCACGTTCATGAAGAAGTTCGCGTTGGCGACCACTTGCTCCGGCCCGAGACGGTGCCGGGCCAGCTCGGTTTCGAAATTCTCCTGACAGCAAGCGCCGTTGGTCGCGCCATAGCGAACCCGGTCCACGGCAAAGGAACAGCATCCGAAGATCGTGTCATGGCCACCGCAGCTATCCTCGACGATCGTCATCATCGGACGGGCAAACTGCGAATAGAGGACGCTGCCCCGCCCGAGCAGGATATTCTTGGGGATCTTGATCGTGTTGGGCATGTGGTACCGCTCCACCTGACCCTCGAACGGATCGGCGCCGAAGCAGAGGAAATCTATCGCCTGCTGCCCCTCCAGATCGATCAGGCGCAGGGTCTGGCCGGGCGAGAGCCGCGCGCTCCAGGGCGCGCGGGCGGGCACGACCGTGTCCTCGATGATCCTGCCCGCGGGGCGCGCCGGGGCGCCGGTGATCAGCGCCTCCATCTCAGTCCTCCGCGATGTCTTCGTTCCAGAGCTGCGGCTTTTCCTCGATGAACCGGGTCATGAGCGCGATGCAGTCCGGGTCGTTGGCGATGATCACCTCCACACCCCGCTCCTCCAAGAGGGCCTCGTTGCCCCCGAATGTGGTGTTTTCGCCGATCACAACCCGCGGGATGCCGAACTGGATGATCGTGCCCGTGCACATCATGCAGGGCGAGAGGGAGGTATAGAGAGTTGTGTCCCGATAGGTCCGCTGTCGCCCCGCCTTGCGCAGGGCATCCATCTCTCCATGGGCAATCGGATCGCCCTTCTGCACACGCTGGTTCCGCCCCTGGCTGACCAGTTCATCTCCCCGGGCAAGGACAGAGCCGATGGGGCAGCCCCCTTCGTCGTAGCCGCCCTTTGCCTCCTCGTAGGCGATGCGCAGGAACTTCGCGTCGGTTTCGGTGAGCATGGATCCCTCCCTAGCGTTGTGGCCCGGTATAGTATGGCAGATGCTCGGTGCGCAGGGTGCTGACCGTGTCGAGATGGGCCGCGATGTCCTCCAGCGGTGCGAACCAGACATTGCGGTCGGTGAGCGTCGCGTCGAGCCACTTCTCGACCAGCCTCCAGCGGGCGAGCCTGCCGGTGAGGAACGGATGCACGATCAGCATGAAGAAGCCGCCCGCCTCGTACTGCGCCTCGAACTCCTCCCAGAAACCTTCCAGTCCGGCGGAGGGGCCGCGCACGGGCATCATGTAGCCGATCTCGTCATAATGGGCGAAAGGGGGCCAGTCGTCCGTGCCCCAGTGAACCGGCATCTCATAGAGAGAGCCCGCGTCGGTACGCATCACGTAGGGCACGTCGTCGGCCATAAGGGAGCTGTCGTAGGTAAAACCGTGTTTCACAAGCAGGTCGATCACCTGCTGCGTCACGTTGTAGACCGGCGCGCGGTAACCACGGGGGCTGCTGCCGGTCATGCGGCGATGGGTTTCGAGGGCCCTCTCGAATGCCTCCTCCTGCGCCGCGCCCCGGGTCGTCACCGGGTCCTCATGGATCCAGCCGTGATGGCCGATCTCGTGGCCCCCATGGAGGATCGCCTCGACCGCCTCCGGATAGGTCTCCATGCACCAGCCGGGGATGAAGAAAGACTGTTTCAGCCCCAGCCGTCCATAGGTCTCGAGGATCCGCGGGATCGCGACTGTGGGGCCGTAGCGGCCCATGGAAATCGGATAGAGCCGGTCGTGGCTGTCCTCGGGCCGGGCGACGTGGATCAGGCTGTCCGCATCCATGTCGAACGTGATGGCGCAGGCGCACCGTGCGCCGTTTGGCCAGGGTATCGGGGTCCGGATCATGGCTCCTCCACCAAAAGATGACCGTCGCCCGGGCTCCACCCCAGGGTCAGCGTGCTGCCTGCACGCAGGTCGAGGTCGGCGAGGGCGCGTTCCTGGACCTGAACCTTGAGCTCGGTTCCGTCTTGCGCCTCAAGAAACGCTGTCACGACGGAGCCGACAAACTCCTCCGAAATCACGGTTGCCTCGATGGCGTTCTGGGGACTTCCGATCTGCATCATGTCTGCTGAGACGACGATGGATACCGCTGCGCCGACGGTCGCGGCACCCTCCACGGAGAACGTGCCGAGCGCGGTTTCGACGGTCGCTGTTCCAGCGTCGCACGCGATCACGCGCCCCGGCAGGATGTTGTTGCGCCCGACGAACTCCGCGACGAAGCGGGTCCTGGGCGCGCGGTAGACCTCCCGCGGCGTGCCGATCTGCGCGATTTCGCCCCTGGACATGATGACGACCCGGTCCGCCATGGCGAAGGCTTCGGACTGCGAATGGGTGACATAGACGAAGGTGATCCCAAGCTCCCGCTGCAACCGGGTCAGAACCGACTGCATCCGGATGACCAGATGTGCGTCGAGCGCGGAGAGCGGTTCGTCGAGCAGGAGCAGTTGCGGCTCCGTCACCAGCGCGCGGGCGAGCGCCACACGCTGGCGCTGCCCGCCGCTCAACGTCTCGACATTGCGCTCGGCGAACTCCGCAATTTCCATGCGGTCGAGCCAGTTGATCGCGCGGTCCCGGCGGGCGGCCGGATCGACGCCCCGCATCTTGAGGCCGAACTCGACATTCTCCCGCGCACTGAGAAACGGAAAGAGCGCGAGGCTCTGCCAGACCATAGGCGTATCGCGTTCATGGGCCGGTACATCGTTCATGCGCCTGCCCGCGATGCGGATCTCTCCGCCCGTCGGTGCGTCGAGCCCTGCCAGCATGCGAAGGGTCGTTGTCTTCCCGCAACCGGACGGGCCCATGATGGCCACGAACTCGCCTGCGCCGATGGTCAGGTTTGCCCCGCGCACGGCGACGAAATCATCGAAGCGTTTCTCCACATCTTCAAGGACAACGAGCGGGTCTGTCATCGGTCAGGTCTCATGTTGGGGCCGCGGTGGGGCGGTTCGCGGATCTTTGCAATCGGAAGAAGATCAGCGCCTGACTGACCGCGACAAGGGTGATCGAGATTGCGAAGACGAGCGTGCCGATGGCGTTCACCTGTGGATCGATCGTGCCCTGTACGATCTCCAACACATGCACCGGCAGCGTCTTGTTCAGCCCACTCACGAACCAGGCGACGGTAAACTCGTCGAAGGAAACGGCGGCGGTCAGGAACAGGGATGACAGGATCGCAGGTTTGCAGAAGGGCAGGATCACGTTGCGCATCGCCATCCACTCGCTGGCACCAAGGTTCCAGGCGGCCGCCTCCAGACTTTCGTCGATCTGCGACAGCCGCAGCCGGATGATCGCCATCGCGAAGGGGGCGGTCAGCACGGTGTGGGCCGCGATGATCGAAACGATATGCCCCGACATGCCGACCCGGCTGAACCACGCGAGCATCGCAAGGGCGATGATGATCAGCGGGATCGTCGGGGGCAGCAGGATGATGGCGAGGAATAGGCTCTTTCCGCGGAAGCTGTAGCGATAGTCCGTGTACGCGGTGCAGAAACCGAGGAGCGTCGCCAGCACGCAGGTGCAGCCGGAAACGACAAGGCTGTTGCGCGCCGCCCGCCAGAAATCCGGATCGGAAAAGATCGTCTCGTACCATACAGTCGTGAACGCCTTGAAAGGCAGCGTGGGAAAGCGGTCGGAGTTGAACGAGAAGAGGAGGCTCACGACGATCGGCAGGAAGATGAAGCCGATCACCAGCAACAGATATGCCCGCAGAAACCACGTCACCGGCTCGCCCGCTTCCGATAGGCATACATGATCGCGGCAAACGCGATGGTGAAGAGCGTGAGCATCATCATCACCGCAACCACCGCCGCCCGGGGCCATTGCTGCCCGGACTTCGTGGTGTCGATGATCAGGATCGGCAGCGTCGGCGGGTTCGAGCCCCCAAGGTAGAAGGGGGCGACGAAGTCCCCGAAACAGAGGATGAAGGCGAAGAGTGCCGCGATCACGAACCCTGTCTTACCCGCCGGAAGGATGACGGTCCAAATCGTCCGCGCCGGTGAGCAGCCAAGGTTTCGGGCGGCCTGAATGAGGCGTGTATCGATGTTCGCCATGGTCACGGTCTGCAGGATCACCACCAGGGGCAGCACGAGCGTGAGGTAGCCCGTGAGGGTGCCAATGGCGGTGTTGAGCAGCTTGTAAGGGCCGAGCCCGAGAACCCCCAGCGCACCGTTCAGCACGCCAGCCTCCGCAAGGAGTGTGTACCAGCTGAACGTCCGGACGAGGTAGCTGGTGAAGAACGGGATGATCAGGAGCAGGATTGCCGCCTGCCGCGTCCGGGCGGAGCAGCGAAACGCGAGGAACCAGGCGGCGGGAAACGCAAGAAGCGTCGCCAACGCCGCAGCACCCCCGGCCATCAGGATCGTGTAGCGATAGGCCGACCAGACATAGTCGCGGGAGACCATCTTCGCCCAGCTTTCCAGCTCGAACGTTTCGACCATGCGGTAGTTCTTCACGACGAAGAACGACATTGCGACGACGAAGATCAACGGGCCGATGAAGAACAGCGCCTGCCAGACGATGATCGGCAGGCGGAAGGTCAGGGCGTAGAGGTTCAGGCGGCGCATCACATGCGCCGCCGGTTGGTTCCGGTCACGGGATCAGGAGTTCTTGTATTCCGACCAGAAATCGTTCCAGTCCTCCAGCGACTGCTGAACCGGGATATCGCGATAGCTGATACGGCCCTCGTTGATCAGGGTGATCGGATCCTGCGGGTCGCCGTTCACCTGATGGGAGCGCTGGGCCTCTGCCGCATCGACCTCGTTGAGCAGGGCACGTCCCGCCTTGGTCACCGCATGGCCCGGATAGCCCAGCATCTGCGCCGTCTTCACCTGGCCCTCCGGCGACATGGTGTAGGCGAGGTACTTGAGCGCGAGATCCGTCTTGGTGGAGGTCTTCGCGATCGAGTAGCTTTCCGTCCACTGGATGCCGCCTTCCTTCGGCACGACGGAGGCCACGGGCGTGCCGTCACGCTCCAGGATTCCGGTCACCCAGTCCCCGATGCCGACCATCGCGAGCATCTCCCCGTTCTTGAGGCCGGAGAAGGTGCCGCCGAAGTCGAAGTACCCGCCGACCTGCGGTTTGAGGGACAGGGTCTTTTCCTGCACCGCCTTCCACGCGTCTGTGCCGATGTCGAAGGGGGAGGCATTGCCCATGAGCAGGCTCATCTGGCCCAGCGACGGCAAGTGCCAGTCGAAATGCCCGACCTTCCCGGTCAGCCGCTTGTCCCAGTAGATGTCGTAGCTCGCAGCTTCCTCAGCCGTCAGCACATCCTTGTTGTAGGACACGCCCAGATGGCCGAAACGAGTGATGAGGGAGTAGAGCTTGCCGCCTGCGTCCCAGTGCCCGGCGAAGGATTTGAAATCATCATGGAGCAGGTCGTCGAACGCGTACGCATTCGGGTCGAGCTCCATCACCAGATCGTTTGCCACCAGCAGCTTGGCATATTCTGCATCCGTATGGATGATGTCGAACGTGCCCGGCGGGTTCTGCGCAAGTGCGGCGAGCATGTTGTCGCCACCGGCATAGTATTTTGGAACGAACTTGACGTTGTTAGCCTCTTCGAAGGCACCGACCATATCGGGCTCCGCGGTGCCGTACCAGCCGAGCATGGTCAGCTCAACGGTCTGCGCCCACGCGCGGTTGACGAAGGGCGTCGTCAGGGCGACCGAGGCCAGACCCGTCTTCAGAAACGTCCGCTTGGTTTGCACAAACTTGGTGTCCGACATCCGCTTTCTCCATTTTGCTTCGATTTTTTCGGTATCACGTTTATCAAGTCCAAGCGCGCGGTCGGCATGCAATTTCAGGCCAACGGACGGAAAACGTGCGAAAAACACGCGTAGTGCACAAAAAAAGCCCAGAGGGGCGAAGAAATGAACAGAGCAGATTTCAGGGCGTTGTTTGACACTCCCGGTCCGGTTGTGCTGCCCGTCATCCACGTGGTGGACGCCGCCAGGACCTTGGCAAATATCGACGTTCTCGCCTGTGAGGGCGCGCGGGGATGTTTCCTCATCAACCATGATTTTGATGTGGACACGTTCCTGCCCATCATCCGCGCGGTGCGTCAGGCGCGGCCTGATCTGTGGATGGGCGTGAACTTTCTGGCCGTCACGGGGCGGGATGCGTTTCCTGTTCTCGCGCGGTTACAGGAGGAAGAGTGCCGCATCGACGCCTACTGGGCCGACGACGCGCGCATAGACGAGACGCGGGACGCCCAGCCGGAGGCGGAAGCCATCGCCGCGGCGCGGGACGGATGGCGCGGGCTCTACACCGGTGGAGTGGCCTTCAAGAAGCAGCGCCCCGTGCGGGAGGAGGACGTGCCCCGTGCAGCACGGACAGCCACGGGCTGGATGGACATGATCTGCATGTCCGGCACGGCGACAGGGGTCGAGGCGGAAGATGCCAAAATCGCCGCGTTCCGCGATGCCATCGGTGATACGGCGCTGGCTCTGGCCTCTGGCATCACGCCGGAGAATGCCCACCGCTACCGGCAGGTGGATTGCTTTATGGTCGCCACGGGCATCAACTACACAGGCAATTTCTACGATATTGACCCGGCACGCCTGCGGCGCCTGCTGGATGTCGCCGCCACTCTGGGGGACTGAGATGAAAGACGCCGAAAAGGGCCCGCGCGACAATCGCTGGTACTTCAGCCTGATGGCACCCAACACGAAGGGCGACCGGTTCGCCTGGCTGGACCCGACCTCGATCTACATAAACGGGGCGGCATTTCAGGACCTGCTGTCCGATCTTCTCGCGGATCTGGAGCATCTCGACTTCGATGTCGTCGGCGGCCTCGACACCATGGGCTTCGTGCTGGGCGCAGCCATTGCCGCGCGGAGGGATGTCGGTTTTCTGCCGATCCGGAAGGCGGGCAAGCTCTGCGTGGAAACCGATCGGGTCACCTTCACCAACTATTCCGGACGCACCCAGGAAATGGAGATGCGCATGCCCGCCTTCGCGCCGGACACAAGGGTGCTGCTCGTTGACCAGTGGATCGAGACCGGCGGCACCATGGAGGGGGCGGTGGAGCTTGTCACCCGACAGGGCGGTCAGGTGAGCGCGCTGTTGGCCATCGCGGCAGAGGACACGCCCCGTGCTTCGGCCCTGCGCGCGCGCTTTCCGGTCGTGACTGCCATCCCTCCCGGATCCCGCTGGCAGGAAGAGTGCAACGCGCAAACGCTCTCAAGTTTCGACCACTACGATCCGCGCCGGGCGTTTCCACGGGCGTGAGGCCGGAACGAGGGGAGGTCATGCACCTGCAGGCGCCGAGACAGATCGACACCCACAGGCTTTCCTTGCGTCCAATTTCCATCAGGGACGCGGTGTTCTTCTTCCGACTGCACGGCGATCCAGCAGTCAGGCGATACCTCGGGGGGGCGGTTCCCCGGCGCGACCGGATCGCACGGCTCGTGGGGCATCTGAGGGGGGCAGTGCCCGATCATGCTTGGGTCGTGCGGCCTCGATCTGGCGCGCCCGCGCTGGGCCTTATCGAACTGGGGCTGCACAAGGATGGGCTGGACCATGAGATCTCGTATCAATTCGCTCCGGAAGCGTGGGGGCAGGGTTTCGCCACGGAGGCAGTTGGCGTGGTCATCGAGCATGGGCTGAGGAAAGCGGGGCTTGCCCGCATCATAGCGGAGACACAAGGCGCCAACGCAGCCTCCTGCCGATTGCTGGAGCGTCTGGGGCTGCGCGAGGTTGGACGGCTCGACCGGTTCGGGGCCGAGCAGGTAATCTACGCGACCGCCGTCATCCCACCGGATGGTTCACCACGGTGAACCCCTCGTCCGGGCTTGGCAGCACGAAGTGCCTTGTGAATGCGTGGAACTGCGCTTCGGTCACGGAGAACTCGTGCTCCCCTCCGGCGTTTCGCGCCTGGAGACGCGCGAGGCAAAGCGCGTCGGGAGGATCGAGCACGTGGAGCCTGTGGTCCGCCTCGGTCTGATCGAGGATGGAGCGCATCCAGCGCCGCTGCTCGACCGTGTTGGCCGCGAAGTCGAGTACGACGGACAGCCGTGCATCGAGCAGGGAGGCCACATGCCCGCGCATCGCGTCCCTCAGCCTGCCCGAACACCGGAGGAAGTCCTGCCCGGTCGCCAGCTGGTCGGCGAAAAGGGTGTGCAGCCACTCATCCTCCACGATCAGAACGGTCCGGTCCGACCGTGCGAGATCTGCCGCCATCGTCGACTTGCCGGAGGCGATCTTGCCGCAGAGCATGTGCAGTATCGGGGGCGTGTCGGTCATGGCTGTTGATCCTCGCTGAAGTCGAACCTGTGTTCGCGACAGTGCCGCCTGTCGGGCGACACTGTCGACCACCTCCGTCCCCCCGGAGCTACGCGGGGACCGGCTGTCGTCCGGTTTCAGACACATCCTGTCCCCGCAGCAGCAGCCAGAAGGCGAAGCCCACCTCGGACAGCGTCACGATGACAAGCAGCCCAACCCGCAATGCTCCGAGTGCCGCAACCTCCGGGAAGGCGAAGGCATAGACGCTGTCGAGCAGGTAGCCCCATGCCCCGATCATCAGCCCCACGCCGATCGCTCGGGGAAAGCGGCCGGACGTCAGCACCAGGTAGCCCAGCAGCACGAGGTGCAGGGTGAAGAAAACCTGCCAGATCCACACGCCTGCCCGGTGGATTTCGAGCAGGAAGCCTGCAAGATCAGCGCGTTGCGCCGCAGTGAAGCTGGTCAGCACCCCGTCGCTGGTCGCCAGCAGATCAGCGCCTGCGTGGAAGAAAAGCATCGCCGACATCACACTCACCATGCTGAGCCGAGCCATCGCTGCGGCAAAGGAGAGGGTGGGGGAGACCGTTCGGAACATGAAGTAGAGCATCGTCAGCGCGAGGATCTCCAACACCATCAGCAAGAGGTCCGCCCCGATGCCAAAGTGATAGAGCCCCGTGCGGGACGCGATGTTGGCGACGGTCTGTGCCGCATCGGCCTGCACGACGATCTGCGACGGGACGTAGGCGATCGAGAAACCGCCGGCGAGGGCGATGCCCAGATAAAAGACGCCCGTCAGCCTTGCATAGCTGCGCGAGCCGGGATCGGAGAAGACCTGCATTGCGCGTCCTTTCGCGTGGTTTTGCGCAGACGCCGGATGGCTCATCATCCGCGATGCGCGTGTTGGGTACTGGGATAAGCTGGCCGCGTGTCGCTGCGGTCACCCGGGATATAGCCAACGTGCTCGATCAACGAAATTGACCTATATCGGATCTCTGCTATGCAGATCTGTATGGATTGGTCGGCGATCACCTTCGACTGGAACCGCGTGAGGGCCTTCCTCGTGACCGCCGAGGAGGGATCGCTGTCCGCGGCAGCCCGGGCCCTTGGCCTGTCGCAACCGACGCTGAGCCGTCAGGTCGACGCGTTGCAGCAGGAGCTTGGCATTGTGCTCTTCGAGCGGTTCGGGCGGGGTCTGGAGCTCACCCCCGCCGGTGCCGATCTGATCGCCCATGCGCGCCGGATGGGGGAGGGGGCTATGGCGCTTTCCATCGCTGCCCATGGCAAGTCCGACGACATTGCGGGGCTGGTCACGCTCTCCGCGTCGGATCTCTATGCGGGGTTGCTGCTGCCGCCGATCCTCAAACGGCTCAAGGCCATCGAGCCAAGCATTACCTTGCGCATCGTCGCGGATAACGAGGCCAGCGACCTCTTGCGGCGGGAGGCCGACATCGCGATCCGCAACTTTCGCCCGAAGGAGCCCGACCTGGTCGCCCGCCGACTGCCCGACGCGGGGGCGAACTTTTTCGCGGCCTCCGCCTACCTCAGGGAGCATGGCCCGCTTGCCACGCCGAACGACTGGTCACGCCCGTCGCTGATCACCCCGGGGGAGGCGGAAGGCTTTCTCGACGTCCTGGGCAAGATGGGTCTGCCCGCGGTGCCGTCTTCGGTCGCCTACGAGTGCACAAGCTACCTCGCGATGTGGGAGATGGTGCGCCAGGGCCTCGGCGTCGGGATCATCGACACGGCCATCGGCGACCGGGAGGCGGACGTTGCACGGGCAGCACCGGGTGTGCCGGACATCCCGTTTCCGATCTGGCTGACCGCCCACCGGGACATCCTCACGAACCGGCGCATGCGGCGCGTGTTCGACTTTCTGCTGGAGGAGTTGAGTCTGGAGCGTAAGGGCGCGCGCTGAGCGCCCGCGCCGTCAGCTTCAAGGCTTCGAGATCTCGATGCGCTGGACCACCGTCTCCGGCACCGCCCGGGTCAGATCCACGTGCAACAGACCCTGTTCGAGCCGCGCGGCCCCCACCTCGACGCCATCGGCGAGCACGAAGCTGCGCTGGAACTGACGCGCGGCGATCCCGCGGTGGAGGAAGACGCGCCCCGCGCTGTCATCCTTCTGCCGCCCACGGATCACGAGCTGGCTGTCCTCGACGGTGATCTCCAGATCCTCCTCGGCAAAGCCCGCGACGGCAAGGGTGATGCGGTAGGCCGCCTCCCCCAACTGTTCGATATTGTAGGGCGGGTAGCCGTCATTGCCGGATTTGGCGGTGCGCTCCACCAGACGGTCGAGCTCTTCAAATCCCAGGAGGAAGGGATGCGAGGCGAAGGAGACGCGGGTCATGTCAGGTCCTTGGTTCAAGCGACGCGAGGCGCGGCCCCGTGCGGCAGCCGCACCCGCAATATGGGGGGAGCGGCTGGGGCGGGCAAGGGTCAGTCCCCTACCGCCTCGCGCCAGTGCCGCCGGCAGAGCGAGACATAGCTCTCGTTGCCGCCCACCTGCACCTGCGGACCGTCCTTGAGCGGTGTGCCATCCGGGCCGAGCCGCACGACCATCGTCGCCTTCCGCCCGCAATGGCAGATCGTGCGCACCTCCCGCATCTCGTCCGCAATCGCGAGGAGCGTGGCTGACCCGGGGAAGAGCTCCCCCCGGAAATCGACCCGCAGGCCGTAGCACATCACCGGCAGGTCGAGATCGTCCACCGCACGCGCGAGCTGCCAGACCTGCTCGCGAGAAAGCCATTGCGCCTCGTCCACCAGCACGCACGTCACCGGCCCTTTCTCGAGGCGGGCCGCGATCATGTCGAACAGGTCTGAGGTCTTGGCGTAAGTGTCCGCCTCCGCCGCGATGCCGATGCGCGACGAGATCTGCCCCGTCCCCCCCCGGTCATCGAAATCGGCGGTGAGCAGATACGTGTCCATCCCCCGCTCGATGTAGTTGTAGGAGGCCTGCAGCAGGATTGTGCTCTTGCCGGCATTCATGGTGGAGTAGTGGAAGTAGAGTTTGGGCATTAGTAGTCTTGGAAGAAGGTTGGGTGGACCGTAACCTCTTCGACCATCTTAATGGACACTCCTAACCCGAACTGTTTAAGCAGATCGCACAAGCGGTCACCATCGATGAGATCAATCGCAATCGCGCCATCTCTAGTAGCTTCCTCGGAAGCTTGTGACGTGAATGTGCCGGTGGTGATGAAGAGTCCTTTGTCAGCTCGACCTTGAAGTGCACCGCGAAAGTCTCGAATCTCCTTTGAACCGACGCTGCCCTTCCATCGTTTGCATTGGAAATAAACTTGAAACGAGACAAGGTTTACCCGCAGGACACCAATCCCATCAACACCACCGTCCGCGGTCTTTCCGCGAACTTCAACTTTGATAAATCCCGCTTCACGAAGGAGGCGCTGCGACAACCTTTCAAAACCTGACGGTGAAACCAGCCCAAGTGTTTGTAGTAGCTCTTCTTTCCATCCGCGACCAACTCCATCTTCGTCGGTTTGAGATAGCTCCAACAGTGGCGGTTCGTCTTTGCGCTTCTTGTTTTCCTGTATCTTTGCTCGCTTTTGCTTCTGACGCTCACGTTCTTCGGCTTGGACTTGCTGATAGATCGTCTCACAATGATCTAAGCTTTCAACCAACTCTCCTGCCTCTGTCAGAGCCCACACCCCTCGGGAAGAGTTTTGTACTGCACCGCCGCGCTTCAGATACGTGCGAGCCCAAGCAAGGAAGTAGTTGAGTTTTGGCCGCTGATCATTGGGCATCGTGATCTGTTGTTCGGCCTCGGAAACGCCTTCCAACTCAACGACACGCTCATCTAGCTCTTGAAGATTGGCGGAGCCTCCAATGTCTTTCAGGGCATTGACGGTGGCTAGCATCAGCTTCGAGACTTCGGGCGCTCGACTGTCTTCTATCTCAAATGTTCTTTTCATCGTGGCTATGAAGCTAGCACTTGACCCTGCAACGCCATAACCCCCAGTTCTCCCTCCCGCGCATTGCGCAAGGCCCGCGCGACCGCGCGTGCGCCGGCGGCGGTGGTGTAGTAGGGGATCTTGTCGTAGAGGGCGACGGAGCGGATGTCGCGTGAATCCTCCACGGACTGGGTGCCTTCGGTTGTGTTGAAGACGAGTTGCACCGCGCCGTCCTTCATCCGGTCGACCACGTGGGGCCGGCCCTCATAGACCTTGTTGACCCGTGCCGCCTTGAGCCCGATCTCACCGAGCCAGGCCGCCGTGCCCTCGGTGGCGATCAGGTCGAAGCCGAGGCTCGCCATGGTCTCCACCGCCTCGGCCATGATCGGCCCCTTGTCCGTATCCTTGACAGAGACGAAGACCGTGCCGCCCTCGGGCAGGGTCACGCCCGCGCCGAGCTGGCTCTTGAGGAAGGCCCGCTCGAAGGAAGTGTCGAAGCCCATGACCTCCCCGGTTGACCGCATCTCAGGGCCCAGCAGCGTATCGACGCCCGGGAAGCGGGCGAAGGGAAGCACGGCCTCCTTGACCGCGATCTGCTCGGGCTCCGCCGGTTTCAGGTCGAACGCGTCCAGCGTCTCACCCGCCATCAGGCGTGCCGCGATGGCCGCGATCGGGCTGCCGACGGCCTTCGCCACGAACGGCACGGTGCGGGAGGCGCGCGGGTTGACCTCGAGCACGAAGATCTCCCCGTCTTTGACCGCGAACTGCACGTTCATCAGCCCCACGACGCCGAGGCTGAGCGCCATCGCCTCCGCCTGCCGCTTGAGCTCCGCGATCGTCTCCGCATCGAGCGAGTAGGGGGGCAGGGAGCAGGCGCTGTCGCCGGAATGGACGCCCGCCTCCTCGATATGTTCCATGACGCCCGCCACATGCACCCGCGTCCCGTCGCAGAGCGCGTCCACATCCACTTCGACAGCGCCGGAGAGGTAGCTGTCGAGGAGCACCGGGCTGTCGCCGCTCACCACCACCGCGTCGCGGATGTAGCGGTCGAGCTGCGCCTGATCCCGGACGATTTCCATCGCGCGGCCGCCGAGCACGTAGGACGGGCGGATGACGAGCGGGAAGCCCACGGTTTTCGCAATGTCGAACGCCTGTTCGGGAGAAGAGGCGATGCCGTTCACGGGCTGCTTCAACTCAAGATCGTGGAGGAGCTTCTGGAACCGCTCCCGATCCTCGGCAAGGTCGATGGCGTCCGGCGGCGTGCCCAGGATCGGGATCCCTTCCGCTTCCAGCGCGTTGGCAAGCTTCAGTGGGGTCTGCCCGCCGAACTGGACGATGACACCGTGAAGCGTGCCGCTTTCGCGCTCCACCCGGAGGATCTCCATGACATGCTCAAGCGTCAGGGGCTCGAAATAGAGCCGGTCGGAGGTGTCGTAGTCGGTGCTGACGGTCTCCGGGTTGCAGTTGACCATGATGGTCTCGTACCCGGCGTCCGTCAGCGCAAAGCAGGCGTGGCAGCAGCAATAGTCGAACTCGATGCCCTGGCCGATCCGGTTCGGCCCGCCGCCGAGGATGACGACCTTCTTGGCGGTGGAAGGCCGCGCCTCGCACTCGACCTCGCCCATCATGTCCGCCTCGTAGGTGGAGTACATGTAGGGCGTCTGTGCCTCGAACTCCGCGGCGCAGGTGTCGATCCGCTTGTAGACGGCGGTCACACCGGCGAGGGTCCGCGCCCGGCGCACCTCCACCTCCGGCAGGCTCGCGAGTTTCGCGAGCCGTGCGTCGGTGAAGCCCATCATTTTCAGGGCGCGCAGGCCCGCCGTGTCCTTGGGCAGGCCCGCGACGCGCACCTGCTCCTCCGCATCGACAATTTCGCGGATCCGGGCGAGGAACCAGGGGTCGAAACTGGTCGCCGCCCCGATCTCCGTATCGTCGAGGCCCAGCCGCATCGCCTGCGCCACGAGGCGCAACCTGTCCGGGGTCTGCGCGCTGATCGCGGCGACGACCGCTTCCTTGCTGTCTTGCGCCCCCGGGATCTCGATCTCATCGAACCCCGTCAGACCGGTTTCCATGGATGAAAGCGCCTTCTGAACGCTTTCGTGGAAGGTCCGGCCGATGGCCATGGCCTCGCCCACGGATTTCATCGCCGTGGTCAGCGTCGGCTCCGCACCGGGGAACTTCTCGAATGCAAAGCGCGGGATCTTCGTGACCACATAGTCGATTGTCGGCTCGAAGGAGGCGGGTGTTACACCGGTGATGTCGTTGTCGAGTTCGTCGAGCGTGTAGCCCACTGCGAGCTTCGCCGCGATCTTGGCGATCGGGAACCCTGTGGCCTTCGAGGCCAGCGCGGAGGAGCGGCTGACCCGCGGGTTCATCTCGATGACGACGATGCGCCCGGTGTCCGGGCTGACCGCGAACTGCACATTCGAGCCGCCGGTCTCCACCCCGATCTCACGTAGCACCGCGATCGAGGCGTTGCGCATCATCTGGTATTCCTTGTCGGTCAGCGTGAGCGCCGGTGCCACGGTGATCGAATCGCCCGTATGCACCCCCATCGGATCGACGTTTTCGATGGAACAGATGATGATGCAGTTGTCCGCATGATCGCGCACCACTTCCATCTCGTACTCTTTCCACCCGAGCAGACTCTCGTCGATCAGGATCTGACTGACCGGGGAGGCGTCGAGGCCGGAGCGGCAGATCCGCTCATAGTCTTCACGGTTGTAGGCGACCCCGCCGCCGGTCCCCCCGAGGGTAAAGGCCGGGCGGATGATCGCCGGAAGTCCGACCTCGCCAAGGGCTGCCATGCACTCCTCGATCGAGTTCGCAATGGTCGCTTTGGGATTTTCGAGCCCGATCCTGTCCATCGCCTCGCGGAAGAGTTTCCGGTCCTCCGCCATCTCGATGGCGTCCCGTTTGGCACCGATGAGCTCCACACCAAACTCCTCAAGGACCCCCATATCGTCGAGCGCGAGGGAGGTGTTGAGGCCCGTCTGTCCACCCATCGTTGGCAGAAGCGCGTCTGGACGCTCCTTTTCGATGATCTTGGCAACAATCTCCGGTGTGATGGGTTCGATGTAGGTGGCATCGGCCATGTCCGGATCGGTCATGATCGTGGCCGGGTTGGAGTTCACCAGGATGACCCGGTAACCTTCCTCCCGCAGTGCCTTGCAGGCCTGTGCGCCGGAATAGTCGAACTCGCAGGCCTGCCCGATGACGATGGGCCCCGCACCGATGATCATGATCGAGGAGATATCGGTTCTCTTGGGCATGGGCGGACCTCGGCTGACGGCGATTGCGCGCGCTCGGGCGCGGACAAATTGCGAGGGGTTTACGGGTGAACCCGCGCCGGTGCAACCGGCAATCGCGCCTGAACAGAAGCCATCGCCAACAGGCGGAAATCCGCCAGTAATAGTTGCTAATAGAGAGTAATTTTGTTAGCGTCGACGTGTCGCGGATTACTTGGTGCGAACATCGATCGGACGACAGTGGTGTGTCTTGAGTGCGATCTGAAAGGCGACGGGGCAGTTATCAAAAAGAACCGCACGGTCGGATGCGGCGCAAGAGGCCGGGGCGACGCTCTCGGATATCGGACACTATTGCGATGTGGGCGATGGATACTCCCCGCGTTGCAGACGCCTCATGGTGGGTTCCCCCCCACATTAACCACCATGCGGCGTGGCCATCCCTCACTCCCCCACCCCAGAGGGATGGCCGTCCGACCGGAGCGGGCGTAGTCTCCAAGGATGATCAGGCGAGCCACCCCCGATGACGCGGAAGCCGTCGGCGCACTCTGCCGGGCGAGCTATCCCGAAGGTTTCAAGTCCGCCTACGATGTGCGCACGTGCGAGGTGTTCCTCCCGATCCTGGTCAAGCCCTCGAATCTATTGCTCCGGTCCGGGAGGTTTTATGTGCTCGAGCGTGAGGGAGGGCAGGTTGCCTGCGGCGGGTGGAGCGTCGAGGATCCTGGGACCGGGGAGGTCGAAGAGGGTGTAGGGCACATCCGTCACCTTGCTGTCCATCCAGCCTGCTGGGGGCGGTCCTTTGGTGCGCAGCTTGTGCTGCACTGCCTTGCCGCCGCGCGGGATGCGGGGCTTACGCGGATGAAGGTTGCATCCAGCCTCAATGCTGCGGGCTTCTATGCACGGATGGGGTTTGTGCCCGTCGGGCAGGCCATACTGAAACATGGTCGCGCGACATTCGTGTCGACGCGCATGGTCCGCGAGCTTTAGCTGTCGCCTCGCCGGTCGATCACAGCTGTTACCGCCCGCTGAAACACCTCAACGATCTCCGTGCGGGCCATGTCGGGGCGCGTCATCAGTCCGACGGGTCCGCTGGTCAGCGAGGTGTCGAACGGCAGTCGGGCAAGGACCCCGTCCGCGAGTTCTGCGGCCACGACCCCGCCTGAGATGATCCAGACCGCGTCCGTTGTCCGTGCATGGATCCTGCCGAACGCGCCGGAGACTGTCTCGATCCGGTCAGGGATCTGTCCGATCCCCTGCGCGATCAGCCAGCGGTCCACGAGGGGGCGGATCGCCGCCTTGGCCGGGGGAAAGATTACCGGCCAGTCGGGCAGGCGTTGCGGGTTGGGATCGTCCAGCAGCGGATGACCCGCCCGCACGACGAAAGCCACCTCCTCCAGATAGAGTTGCGTGAAGCTGATCCCCTGCATCGTCTCCGGCTCCCCCAGCCGACCGATGACGACATCAAGCGCGCCGAGACGCAGTTGATCGACGAGGTAGACGTGTGGTCCGTCAACGATCTGGAGCACCGCGCCCGGTCTGCGCGCCCTGACCTCCCGCGCCACGTCGGGCATCAGCGCGCCCGCGACGCTGGGTAGGGATCCGACGGTCAACCGCTCCGCCGCCTCCAGCCCCGCCCGCTCGATCCCGTCGAGGCCCTGCGACAGGGCCGCGAGCGACATGCGCGCGAAGTGGAGGAACGCCGCCCCCTCTGCCGTCAGGGTGATGCCTGCGCGGCTGCGCAGCATCAGAGATGTGCCGAGGATCTCCTCAAGTTCCTTCAGCGTGCGGGAGATCGCGGGCTGGGTAAGCGACAGCATCTCCGCCGCAGCCTTCAGACTGCCCTGCCGGGCAATTTCCACGAAGCTTTGGATGTGGCGAAACTTGATCCTCGGGTCCATCAGTTGACGATACTGGTAATTTAAGTCTCTCAAAACTCAATTTACATGCTGATTTTGTTCATTCACGTTTCTTCCGATGTCGAACATGCGGACACAGGTCGTGATCATCGGCGGTGGGCCATCTGGCCTGCTCCTGTCGCAGTTGTTGCATGTGCAGGGGATCGAGAGCGTAGTGCTCGAGCGGCGGACGAAGGAGCATGTGCTCAGCCGGATCCGCGCTGGCGTGCTTGAGCGGGGTCTTCTGAGCCTCATGGAGGAGGCCGGGGTCGCCGACCGGATGCGCAGCGAGGGTTTCGCCCATGATGGCACGCTGCTGTCCTACGATGACGAGATGTTCCGCCTCGACTTCACGGAGCTCACCGGGCACGCGGTGATGGTCTACGGGCAGACGGAGGTCACCCGGGACCTCTACGACGCGCGAGAGCGTGCTGGCGGTGCCCTGCGGTTCCGCGTTGAGGATGTGGTGATCCACGGGGCCGATACGGAAACGCCCCACGTCACCTATCGCGTGGACGAAGAGGAGCACCGCATCGACTGCGACTTCATCGCAGGCTGCGACGGCTTTCATGGCGTTAGCCGTCGGACCATACCAGAGGAGAAGCGCACCGAGTTCGAGAAGGTCTATCCCTTCGGCTGGCTCGGCATCCTGTCCGAAACCCCGCCGGTGAATGACGAACTGATCTACGCGAACTCAGAACGCGGTTTCGCGCTCTGTTCCATGCGCAATGCGGGGCTCAGCCGATACTACATCCAGTGTTCAAGCGACGACCGGCCGGAGAACTGGTCCGATGAGGCGTTCTGGACCGAGCTTAGGCGCCGCATCCCGGCGGATCAGGCGGAGGGGCTGGTCACTGGACCATCGATCGAGAAATCGATCGCGCCCCTCCGGTCCTTCGTCTGTGAGCCGATGCAATGGGGGCGCCTGTTTCTGTGCGGGGACGCAGCGCACATCGTGCCCCCCACGGGGGCGAAGGGCCTCAACACCGCCGCATCGGACGTGCACTACCTGCACGATGCACTCACCCGTTACTACCGGGCGGGAGACCGGGACGGCATCGCGGGCTATTCCATGCGGGCGCTGGCGCGGGTCTGGAAGGCGGAACGGTTCAGCTGGTGGTTCTCCTCCCTCATGCACCGGTTCCCAGACCAATCGCCCTTTGACCGCAAGATGCAGGTGGCGGAGCTGGCCTTCCTGCGGACCAACCGCGCCGCCCGACAGGCGATGGCGGAAAACTATGTCGGCCTGCCGTACTGACCGATGAGCGAGGATCCTGCCATGTCCGACCGACCGAGCAAGGGGATGCGCGTGCGCCGCGCCGTGCTGGGGGACACCCACGTGGACCGCGCGGAGGCCGCCAAGACCGACTTCGATGCGCCGTTCCAGAACCTGATCACCGAGGCAGCATGGGGCACGGTCTGGGCGGGGGACGGCATCTCGCTCCGGGAGCGGTCCATGCTGACGCTGGCCCTGCTGGCGGCCCTCGGCAACTTCGACGAGATCCCGATGCACATCCGCGCGACCGTGCGCACCGGGGCCAGCAAACGCGACGTGCTGGAAGCGTTCCAGCATGTCGCGATCTATGCGGGCGTGCCCCGGGCCAACCGGGCGATCAAGATCGCGAAAGAAACCTTTGCTGAGATGGAAAAGTAGGGAACGGTGGTCGGACACGAAAGAGGGGGCCGCGGATGAGCGAGCCGGAACATTTCATCCACCGGGACTGGGACCGGCAGCCGCCAGCCTTCACTCCCGGCTACAAGACCACGGTCGCCCGTTCCCCCCGGTTCGCGCTCATCAGCCTCGATCAGACGCTGACGGAAAGGACCGGCCCCGTCTTCGGCGATGGCCATCTTTGCGCCGGGGACAATGACCTGCTGACCAATCACGCAGCCCCCGGGCAGACGGCGATCGGCGAGCGAATCATGCTCCATGGCCGGATCGTCGATCAGGACGGACGACCCGTGAAGGGCACCCTCGTGGAAATTTGGCAGGCAAATGCTGGCGGGCGCTACCGCCATGTGAACGACCGCTATGTCGCGCCGCTCGACCCGAATTTTGGCGGCTGCGGGCGGACGGTCACGGATCAGGATGGCTGGTACCGGTTCAGGACGGTGAAGCCCGGAGCCTATCCCTGGCGCAATCGGGGTAACGACTGGCGCCCCGCCCATGTGCACTTCTCGCTCTTCGGCCAGGGGCTCGCGCAGCGGCTGATCACCCAGTGCTATTTCGAGGGGGATCCGCTGATCCCACTCTGCCCGATTGTGGCAACGCTTGGCGATCGGGAGGCGGTCGCCGACCTTGTCGCGCGGCTTGATCTTGAGGCGACCTTGCCCCTCGACACCATCGCTTACCGGTTTGACATCGTATTGCGCGGGCGACGGGCAACCTATTTCGAGAACCGGCCGGAGGGCATGTGATGAAACGTCCTGGAGCGCGGCTCAAGGAAACACCGTCGCAGACTGCCGGACCCTTCGTCCATATCGGGACCGCGCCGGACATGGCGGGGCTCGACCGGCAGGGATGGTCCCTTGGCTGCGATATTGCCGGGCCTGAGGCGCGGGGGGAGCGCATCCGCATCGAGGGCATGCTGTTCGACGGGTCGGGCAGCCCGGTGCGCGACGCGATGATCGAGGTCTGGCAGTCGAACGCAGATGGCGTCTACGCAAGCGGTGAGCAGGCCGCAGTGGTCGAACCCGGGTTTCGCGGATGGGGTCGCGCCTTCACCCAGTTCGACAGCGGGGAGTGGAGCATCGATACGGTGAAGCCGGGACCGGTTCCCGGCCCGGACGGGCGGATGATGGCCCCGCACCTCGCCCTCTGGATCGCGGCCCGCGGGATCAATATCGGTCTGCACACCCGCCTCTACTTCGACGATGAGGTGGACGCCAACGAGGCCGACCCGGTTCTGGGTCTGATCGAGATGCGAACCCGGCGCGACACCCTGATCGCCCGCCGGGTCGGGGACGCGCCGCTTTACCGCTTCGATATCCGGCTGCAGGGGGAGGGGGAGACCGTCTTCTTCGATGTCTAAGCCCTGCATCATCTGTGTGGCCATCACCGGCTCCGTTCCGACGAAGGCGGACAATCCTGCGGTGCCGATCACTGTCGCCGAACAGGTCGAGAGCACGCAGGAGGCGTTCGAGGCCGGTGCAAGCATCGCGCATTGCCATGTGCGCGACGATGATGGCCTGCCGACATCCGATCCGGACCGATTTGCACGGCTGAAGGAGGGGATCGAGCGGCATTGCCCGGGCATGATCGTGCAGCTTTCAACTGGCGGGCGGTCCGGTGCGGGTACGGCCCGCGGGGGGATGCTGCCGCTCAGGCCCGACATGGCCTCTCTGTCCGTCGGGTCCAACAACTTTCCCACCCGCGTCTACGAGAACCCGCCGGACCTTGTCGACTGGCTCGCCCGCGAGATGCGAACGCACGGAGTGAAGCCGGAGATCGAGGCCTTCGACCTAAGCCACATCCACCAGGCCGTTGCCATGAACCGGGACGGGCGGATCGCGGGGCGTCTCTACGTCCAGTTCGTCATGGGGGTGAAGAACGCGATGCCCGTTGACCGCGACGTATTCGACTACTACCGCCGCACCATTGCGCGGCTGGCGCCTGAGGCGGAGTGGTGCGGCGCGGGAATCGGTCGTGACCAACTCATGGTCAACGAGTGGTGCATCGCCGCCGGCGGGCACACACGCACCGGTCTGGAGGACAATGTCCGGCTCGACCGGGACACCCTGGCACCTTCCAACGCAGCGCTTGTGACGCGCGCTGTGGAGATCTGCGACAGGTACGAACGCCCTGTTGCAACGTGCAAACAGGCCCGCGACATCCTCGATCTGCCCCTGCGCGCCTGAGGCGGTGCGACCCGGCGCCCCGGCCCAAAACTGTTTACAGGCGGCTTTGAATACCTATTCATAGGGGCAGCGCATGTCCGAACGGCCCCGGATCGAGGGGCCTGAAACGGATCGAGATCGGAGGAAACCCCATGGCTATCGAACATCTGAAGTCGAGTAAGTCCGAGTCCGAGAAGGCAGAAGACGACGCAAATGTCCGGCGCATCGTTGAAGGAACGCTTGCGGACATCTCAGCGCGCGGCGATGCGGCCGTCCGGGACCTGTCGATGAAGTTCGACAAGTTCGAGCGGGAGAGCTTTCGCCTCACACCCTCGGAGATCGATGCGGCGATGCAGCGGGTCTCCACCCGCGATATGGAGGACATCCGTTTCGCCCAGACCCAGATCCGCCGGTTTGCCGAGGCGCAAAAATCTTCCATGACCGATGTGGAGGTGGAGACGCTTCCCGGCGTTGTGCTCGGCCACAAGAACATCCCCGTGCAGTCGGTGGGCTGCTATGTCCCAGGCGGCAAGTTTCCCATGGTGGCTTCTGCCCACATGTCCGTTCTGACAGCCAATGTGGCTGGTGTGCCGCGGATCGTCGCCTCCGCCCCCCCGGTCGCCGGGGAGCCGCATCCGGCCATCGTCGCGGCGATGCATATGGGCGGCGCCCACGAGATCTATGTGCTTGGCGGTATCCAGGCGGTGGGGGCAATGGCCCTCGGGACCGAGACCATCGACCCGGTGCACATGCTCGTCGGGCCTGGCAATGCCTTTGTCGCAGAGGCCAAGCGACAGCTCTACGGACGGGTTGGCATTGATCTCTTCGCAGGCCCGACGGAGACGATGGTGATCGCCGACGAGACGGTCGATGCGGAACTGTGCGCGACCGACCTGCTCGGGCAGGCGGAGCATGGGTACAATTCCCCCGCCTGCCTGATCACGAACTCCCGCAAACTTGCCGACGCCACGCTGGTGGAGATCGACCGGCTGCTCGATATGTTGCCGACGGCGGAGACTGCGTCCGCCTCCTGGCGGGACTATGGTGACGTCATCGTCTGCGATACCTATGAGGAGATGCTGCAGGTCGCCGATGACATGGCCTACGAGCATGTTCAGGTCATGACCGACCGGGACGACTGGTTCCTCGACAACATGACCTGCTACGGCGCGCTGTTCCTCGGGCCCCGCACCAACGTTGCCAACGGCGACAAGGTGATCGGCACCAACCACACGCTGCCGACGAAAAAGGCCGGGCGCTATACCGGTGGGCTCTGGGTCGGCAAGTTCATGAAGACCCATTCCTACCAGCGCATCGAGAGCGACGAGGCCGCTGCAATGATCGGCGAATACGGCTCCCGTCTGTGCATGCTGGAAGGGTTCGTCGGACATGCGGAACAGTGCAACATCCGCGTCCGGCGCTACGGTCGCCGCAATGTAGCCTACGGTACCGCAGCGGAGTGATCCGGGGCGAATTCCACGGTCGTTGAATTCTGCCTGCTTGAAGCTGTGGAAGCTTTGAGAAGATGGCCGGAGGTGCTGAACAATCGCTCCCCGACGAGATCGCCAGACCTTCGTGCGGCGCGGCTAGACCGCTTCTGCCGGTGAGCTGACCATGTGTTTCAGCGCAGCCGCGGCGCGGTCGGGGTTCAGATAGAGTGCCATCTGACCGGCCCCCTCCAGGATGTCGCAGACCGCGTCGGGCCGAGTCGCGCAATACCGTTCGACCGCGCTCGCCATCATGAAACGGTGCGCCCGCCCGTGGAAGAATGTCCAGGGCACCGAAGGTCCGGCGGGCGCCCAGTCCGACGACCAGAGCGCGATGTCCTCGACGATCTGGTTGCTGTTCTCGAAGCTGAAGGCGATGTTCTCCCGGGTGATCCGGTAGAATTTCCGGTTGCTCAGGAGCGCGCAATCCTCCGGATCGTCCTTGAAGAAATAGCCGACGATGCGGTCTTCCCCCTCCGGTCCGCTGTGAAACAGGCGGGCGGCGGTGCGGTAGCCCATGCGCAGGGCGATGGGCAGATAATGTCCTGCAAGGATGCTGCGCCGCGCGTTCGGGGGGGCATCGGCGAACGCGGCCAGGGATTTTGCCGGTGCGCCGCAAGACAGCAAGCCGACACCCTGCACCGCGTGATCCGCAGCGAGGCCAGCAGCGGCCCGGGCCGCGAGCACAGCGCCCTCCCGATGACCGACACAGAGCAGGGGACGCTCCCGGGACAGGCCCAGATCCTCCAAGATCGCCCGACAATCGGAGAGCAGCGCCGGACCACCGTCCGTCCATTTTGGTCCCCGAGCGGAGAGACCGAAGCCGGGGCGGAAAGGTGCGATCACCCGGAACCCCGCGCGGATGAAGGCTGCGCGGACCTCCGGCGTTTCCTCCGGTCGCGAGGACGTGGTCAGATAGAGCATCGTATGTCCGTCCGGAGGTCCGTAGACCGCGTAGCTCAGGACGCGGCCCCCGGGACGGACAACTTCCCGGAGATCAACCGGGTTTGATGCGTTCGCACCGGTTTGATCCAGTGGATCGAGCGCCATCAGGTGCTGGAACATGGTGAAAAACTGGATGAGCCCGGCCTGACGCTGCGCGCCCGTCTTGAACATCATGGTCTTGATCTGGCTGCGGACCGTCTCGACGCTCCGATCCCGGTGCCGGGCAATGTCTGCGGCGGAAAGGCCGGAGCACAGCATCCGCCCGATCGCAACCTCGGTGTCCGACAGGCCCATGACCGCCTTCAAACCCTCATCGACCTCCGTCGACCAGGAGGAGGCGGAGAACCGGATTACGTAGCCGATGTTTGTGTCGGCGAGGCGTACATGGGCCGGAGCTTCCACCACGATCGCGACGACCGGATGATCCGTATCGTCCGGCTGCAGGTGCAGGGCGTGGCTCCCGGTCTTGGCAATCGCCTCCCGGACCTCCGCGACGGCTGACCGGTTCGCGGGCAGCGACGCCTCCAGCGCCGCGAGCGACTGACCGGCCGCGCGTGCAGTCTTGCTCAGGTGCCGGATCTCGAAATCGTCCGAAAGGAACAGCGTCGGGACCGACTGGCCATCCAGAAACCCGGTCAGGATCTGCGCGCTGTCGAGCCGGGGATCCGCGGCGACCTCAAGGGCGCTGTCAAAGTGGTCATCCAGTTCCGATGCTTCGATTAGGAAGCGTGCGGATTCAAGGTCACCATCGAGTTTCGATGCGCTCCACCGGTCCCAGGACGCGATGAGATCGTCGAATCGTCGCGGATCCAGAGCGACCGCATAGGCAACTTTGATGAGTTCGACCGCAGAATCACGTTTCAATCCAGTGCGCCTCAGGGCTTTTCGTTTGTCATCGAAGATGTAGCACGCGGATTGGAAGTCGACCAAAGCTTTCCCCACATGTGGGGAGGGACCCTTTGCCGCGACGCGTTGCGTGTGATCGCGCTGTCGTCTGAAAGGCGCGAGCCGCCCGGGCAGGGCGGCTCGTCGGATGTCGAAAAGGTGGGCGATGTCTAGATCGGCAGCTTGCCTGTCATGCTCTCCAGCACCGCGTCACGTCGCACGAACTTGTGCCAGAGTGCACCGGCGACGTGGATCAGCAGCAGGAGCGGCATGATGACGAGCACCATCTCGTGCGCCCCGACCATGGCCGTGAGGAACAGTCCGCCCAGCACCGGTACCGTGTAGCCGAGCGCGATGCCAAAGCCCGTCAGAACGATGCCGAAGACGCTTGCGTAGAGACCCAGATGCACGGTCTGGGACGCGAGCCGTTCCCACGCCGGGGCGTCTGACGGCAGGCGCGTGGATCCCGCCACCTGCTTCGTCCAGAAAAGGCGGAGGATGAACAGCCCGCCGAGCAGCAGGGCGAAGATCACCTCGAACCGCAGAACCGCCGGATCGGACAGCTGGGAGATGGAATCGAGCCCTTTGAAATAGCCGTAGCCGATCAGCCCGGCGGAGAGCCAGTGTATGCCTTTCGTCACGAAGCCGTGGGGTTTCGGGTCGGGTGTCATCGTCTTGTCCACAGGGTGCCTCGCGATCTCAGGCCGTTTCGGCCGTGTCTGCCTTCTCAGCGGGGATCGCCATGGCGATGAAGGGAGAGGCGAGCAGGGCGAGGAAGCCCGCGGCGAGGCCGAACAGCGCCATAAACGCGATCACGGACAGGCCGAGCCCGGCCATCAGGCAGGCGACGCAGAACAGAACGATGCCCGAAACGGTGGCAGCGGCTTTGTCGAGGATGGTTTTCATCAGGTCTTCTCCAGTTTCATCCAGTGTTGCGATGAAATGGATATGACCCCCCAGGTTTGAGAGCGCCTGACCGGAACCTTACAATCCTGCAAACTTCAGCAAGACGCGAAACCCTTGGGGTTTATGACCGGAGAGGACAAGCTCCGCACCGTGCCGGTCCGCAACCGCGCGCACGAGCGCGAGGCCGAGACCGGAGCCTTCCGTCGTTCGCGCCGCATCGAGGCGGACCATGGGCTTCAGGATCTCGTCATACTGGGTGGGGTCGACGCCGGGGCCGGTATCCGCAACACCTATCGTTGCGCCCTCGACCATGATGACGACCTCGTCGCCCCCATGTGCCAGAGCGTTCTGGATCAGGTTCGCCATGGCCTGCACGAGCATCGCACGGTCTGCGGAGACCGTTCTGGGGTGGGTCGCATCGACCGTCAGGCTCTTTCCCGCATCCTCGACCACGGGGCCGAAGATCTCCGCCAGTTCCGCGGCGAGGGCGTTCAGGTCTACATCCTCGAACCCGTCCGTGCCCTGAGCCGCCTCGATCCGGGCGACGCGCATGATCGTGTCGAAGATGTCGGAAAGCCTGCCTGCTTCCTCCAGGGCCGCCCCACGGGTGTCGCCCTCGGGCAGCATCTCGAGGGTCGCGCGCAGGCGGGCAAGCGGTGTGCGCAGATCGTGGGCGATGCTGGCGCTCAGATGCCGGGTCTGTCCGACGAGCCGCTCAAGCTCTCCGGCCGTCACATCAAGTTGTCGGGCGATCTGATCGAGATCGTCCCGGGACCGGGTGCGCCCTGTGCGGGCGGCGAGGTCTCCGGTGGCCAACCGTTCGAGCGTGTCGTTGATCCGCGCGACCCGGCGCTGGGCGAGCAGGCCGGTTGCAAGGCCGATCAGCAGCGCCAACGCGGTCACGCAGATTGCTGTTGTCCAGAGGATGCCCGCGAGCAGCTCGAGCGCGTCCTCGCTGTCGTCGAGCGGAACGGCGACCATGATGGGGGCGCCGCTTCGGTCGGTCGACACGAGAACCCGCCAGGTCTCAAACCGGCGGAACTCGTCTTCAAGCCGGACGGTTCCGCCGCCCCGGCGTACGGCGCGCCGGACCGGCTCGGGCAGGCCGTTCAGATCATCCGGGGCACGGATCACGACGGAAAAACTGTCTGCGGCGCCATCCTCGAGGCTCGTCGCGCGGGCAAGCGTGGTGAGCGTTCCGTCGAGGCGCCGCTCCAGCGACGTCTCCCCGATTTCGAGCGCAAGGAAGATCGCGCCCGCCATGCCGACGGCGAAGATCCCCGACAGAAGCAGCGAAAGCCGGAGGGTCGAGGACCGGCGCAGCCCGGCGATCTGATCCCGCACCCTACTTGCCAAAGACGTACCCTTCGCCCCGCCGGGTGCGGATCAGCGCCTCCGCAAACGGCTTGTCGATCTTTGCGCGGAGTCTGCTTATATGGGTTTCGACGACGCTGGTGGTCGGGTCGAAGCTCATGTCCCAGACCTGTTCAAGCAGCATGGTGCGGGTCACGAGGCGCCCCGGCCGGCGCATGAAGTACTCCAGAAGCTTGAATTCCTTGGCCATGAGTTCGATCACCTGACCCTGCCGCTCGCATCGTCGGGCGAGAAGGTCGAGGCTCAGGTCCCCGTGGCGGAGCACCGTGGGCGCGGCCGGGGTCGCGTCTCCCCCGTCCCGTCGCCGGCCGAGCGCGTTGACCCGCGCGGAAAGCTCGGCGAAGGCAAAGGGTTTCGTGAGGTAGTCGTCTCCGCCCGCCTCAAACCCCTCGACCCGCGCATCAACTTCCGCAAGCGCAGTGAGAAAGAGGGCGGGTGTGGTGTCCTTGGATGCGCGCAACGATTTCAGCACGGCGAGCCCGTCGAGCGTCGGTACCATCCGGTCGAGGATCAGGATGTCGTAGTCCTGTGCCATTCCGGCCAGCAGCGCGTCCTTTCCGTCCGTGAAGTGATCGACAACGTGCCCCTCCTCGCTCAGACCGCACAGGATCCAGGCGCCAAGTTTCTCATCATCCTCCAGCAGCAATATCCGCATGCGGCACCGGACCTCGTCTGTGGTTGGGTCAGGGGCTGTCGCATCCGACAGCCCCGTCGCGTCTGGATCGGCGGCGCGCCGACCGGGCGTCAGTCGTCGTCGCCCTCATCGTCGGTTTCTGCCTCGACTTCCAAGACATCCCCCGTGTCGGCGGCAATCTCAACCTCCATTTCAATCCCGTCCGCGCCGATGATCTCGACTTCGTAGACCTGTTGACCGTCCTCGGTCTCGAGCTCCACGTCGCGAACTTCCCCGGGGACCTCCGCCAGTGCGATGGCGATCACCTCGTCTTCGGTCAGTCCGGTCTCCGTCGCTGCGGTCTGTGCCGATACGGCGGCGGCCAGTCCGCCCGCGAGCATGAGGCCGATCAGTGCGCCGCTGGTGAGTGTCTTGCTGTCCATGTCGTGTCTCCTTCGGTTGGGTTGTGCGCGGGCTCTCTGCCTCGCGATGACACCGATATGGAGCACCGACTTTGCAGGCTGCTCTGGCGAAGCTTACAATTCTGCAAGGCTGGACGAACGGCGTTGAACTGGCTGGTTCGGCAAGGCCGTGAGCTTCGATCCGGAGCCGGGTGCGATCAGGACGGGACGACGGGTGTGACTGATGAACTGACTGTGCGAAACCTTGCTGACCTGACGTCCACCGAGTTTCGCCGATTAGAACGGTTGGAGGTTTCCGCGCGTCAGGAGGTTCTCGGGAAGTCCTTCGCGGAGTCGCTCGAAGACTGGCGTGCTGCCCCGCGCGACGCAACACTCGGCGTGTGTTTCGAGTGGCAGGGGCAGCCCGTCGGGCTTGCCGTGTTCAATCGGGTGCCAGAACTCAAGGCGGCATCGATCCACGGGCTCAAGATCGCCTTGCCCTGGCAGGGCCGTGGCTGGGGGCACGTCGCCTTTGCACAGGCGGTCGGTCGGATGATGGAGATCTGGCCCGATGTGGACACGCTGAGGCTGTCCGTGGATGCGGAGAATGCCCCCGCCCTCACGATCTATCGCGCATTCGGTATGGTCGACCGCGTGCCGCCCTGCGAGGGTCCCAACGGAATGCAGCACCTGATGCATGTGGCGCTGGTGCGGTAGCAGGTCGTGGGGCGGACGCGGGCTCTCATGAAGCCCGCGATTTCCAGATTTTTTGACCTAGGCGTCGACGGAAACGCGCTGGCTGCCCGTTGAAGGAGCGTGACAGACTGAAGGGACCGCTCAATGAGACACCCGTTCGCAGCCCTAATCGCGCTCACCCTTTCCACTCAGGCCGTGTCTGCCGAAACGTTCTTCGCCGATGTCTGGGCGGACAACTGGTTCGACATGCGCATCGACGGCGCCCTCGTCGCGGAGGACAGCGTGCCGATCACGACCGAGCGGTCGTTCAATGCGGAGAGCTTCTCGTTCGACGCGGACCGCCCGTTCGTCATCGGCCTTACGGCGAAGGACTTCATCGAGAATGACACGGGTCTCGAATATATCGGCTCGCGGCGGCAGCAGATGGGCGACGGTGGCCTGATATTGCAGATCCGCGATGCCGCGGGCGACGTTTTCGCGGTGAGTGACGAGAGCTGGCAATGCCTCGTCGTGCATGCGGCATCACTCGACACATCCTGCGAGAATGTTCCGGAGCCGATTGCGGGCGAGGGTGCGTGCACGTTCGAGATCCTCGACGAGCCTGAAGGCTGGTCCGCCCCCGACTTCGACGCATCCGCCTGGGACCCGGCCACCGTGCACTCCGAGGCCGCGGTCGATCCGAAGGACGGCAACGACAGGATCACCTGGACCGATGAGGCACGGTTCATCTGGGGGCCGGATCTGGAGCGCCACAACACCGTCCTGTGTCGGCTGACCGTCGAATGACCCGGGGTGGTGCCAGGGTAAAGCGCCGTGCGACGCTCGCTGCCGCTCTGGCTTCAGCGATCATGCTGCCCTCAGTTGCAACTGCGCATGAGGATCATTGCGCCGCGGTCTCCGCTTCCGTTGCGGATGCGGGGTTTGAGGAGGACGTGACCGTCACCTGCACAGACACGCACGCGATCATCACGTCCGACACCTATCCCGATCATGAGAAGATGACCGGGATCACGGGCACCAACGAGCAGGTGCCGGTACCGGCGGAATATGCGGCACCGATCCGCCTCACTCCTGCGCTCACCGGCACACCGCTCACCCGGGATGCCGCACTCGGCGTCGCGATCAATGGCGTGCCGATCTACGACTACACCGCAGGCGGGGAGATGACCGAGGCGGATCTTGCCCATCATCAGGCCGAGCATGACACGTTCCAGACCGGCCAGCTTGATGTCTGTGGCGGCCATGCGGGCCGGGGCGATGACTATCATTACCACATGAAGCCGACCTGCATGATGGAGCAGATGGCCAATGGCGGCGAAGACGCGATCATCGGGTGGGCCTTCGACGGGTTTCCGATCTACGGCGACGCCAACCCCGACGGAACCGCAATCGCCGACGGCGATCTCGACATCTGCAACGGGCAGGCGGATGCCACATTCGGCTACCGCTATCACACCTCTTCGGATGCGCCCTACATCGTGCAGTGCCTGATGGGGGATGTCCCTGATTTCGAAGAACTTCCCCGCGTCAGACCTCTCACAAATGTCGACGGAGGAGCGTCCCCTGGGCGCCCGCCTCGCGGAGGGGTGGAGGGTCTGGTCTTCACCGAGACCGCAGATGGCGCCCGCAGCATGGACTACAGCTATCGCGGGGAAGACTACTTCATCCGCTACACCCCGTCAGACCGGGAGGGCTGCTACGACTTCGTGAAACGAACGGTGACGGACGGAGGGGTCGAGACGCGCGGGGAGTACTGCAGGTAACGTTGGCCCACCATGGGGCCCTCGGCCGAATTCTAGAGCGCGAAACCGAGTTGCTCGGGCGGATCGAAGGGCTCGATCAGGTCCTCGCCATCGTCGCCTGGGCGCAACGGACGAACCTTGTGGGAGCGCATCCGCCCCTCGAACCCGGTCCCGAAGGTTGCGTCATCGACGTCCCCTCCGGCCAGCCACGTTCTCGCATCCCCGCCGGACAGCATGACCGGTGACCGGCTGTGAAGGTGGGCGATCTGCGGCAGCGCAGGGCGTGTGAGGATGGTGCAGGTGCGCAGCCCGTCCGGGCGGACCGAGTGCAGCCCGGCGAACCACATGAGCGGTTCGTTCATCTCGGGTGCGATGAACCAGGGCTGCTTGTCCGCTTTCGATCCGGTCCATTCGTAGTAGCCGAGGGCGGGCAGGATGCATCGCCCCGTCGTCCAGGCGCCGGCGAAGGTCGGCTTCTCCCGCACGGTTTCGATCCGGGCATTGAAGGTCGTGGCCTTCCAGTCGGAAAGCGGCCCCTTGAAGTGCCGGGGCACGAACCACCAGCGCGCCGACGTGAGTTCGAGCGCGTCGTTGATAAGCGTTGCAATCCGCACGGTCTGGGTGGGGCGGATGTTGAAACCCTGATCCGGGTCCTGTGCCTCCGGGTCGATGCGCCCGGCGGCATCCAGAAACCCTTGCAGGATCGCAAAGATCTCTGCCCAGCTCATCTGCCCCGTCACATGCGCACCACACATGCCCCCGTGATACACGGTGGGGCATTGGGCTGTCGAGGTTGGGGGTGGATGCGGCCGGGCCAACCATTGGCCACACCTGGCCATGATCTGGACTAGACCGACTTTCAACGGCGACACCGGGTCGGATCCGAACGAGCCGGGTTCCTCGGTCTTCGCGACTTGGTCGAGCATTGCATGGACTCTAAACGGAGCTTTCGGGAGGGTGATCCGCTTGGTGAAGGGCAGAGCGCGCCTTGTCGCGGGATGCTCGAACGTCTTGCTCGCGGCGAAGCCCTCGGATGCCAGGGTCAGGCCGAGCCGTGCCACTTCGGACATGTCGTCAGGATCGTGGTCGGTCACGAGGACGGAGCCGGTTGCCTTCAGTTTGATGCTGACGCACCGGTCGCTGGAGATCGACTGCGGCAGTTTCTCCGCTATGCCTTGAACCGGCATGCTGCCGGACCGCTCCACAGCGCTCCTTTACGCCGGTTCGAGTGTCGGACCGGCTGCCGCGAGCGGATCTTTAGCACATCCAACTGGACCCCGAGCAACGCACCGCAGGGCGCTCGGCACCCTTCCAGCAGCAGCTTCGGGATGGTTGAGGGTCCCATCAGCGAGTGGACCGGGGTGCCGGACGGGTCGTCCGACAGCTCGGTTTTCAGGCGCTCGACCGGCTTCGGGCCGTGCCGACCGTCAGGGAATGACGAGGTTCGGCAGGGTCAGCGAAATCGCAGGTACGAACGTGATCAGCATCAGTGCGACAAAGATCGCGATGTAAAAGGGCCAGATCGTGCGGACCGCCTTTTCCATCGGCAGCTTGCCCACCGCACAGCCGACAAAGAGGCACGTGCCCACGGGTGGTGTGCACAGACCGAGGCCGAGGTTCACCAGCAGGATCATCCCGAACTGAACCGGATCGATGCCGAGGCTGTGCATCACCGGCAGGAAGATGGGCGTGCAGATCAGGATCAGCGCGGCCATGTCCATGATCATGCCGAGGAGCAGAAGCACAAGGTTGATCATCAGCAGGATCAGGATCGGGTTTTCCGTGATGCCCAGGAGGAATTCGACGGTGAGGTTGGGCACGCGGTAGAACGTGAGCATGTAGGCAAAGGCACCCGCGCAGGCGATCAGGATGGTCACCATGGAGGTGGTTCTGACCGACGACACCACGGCTATCTTGAACTTCTCCCACGTGATGCTGCGGTAGACCAGGAGCGTCACGACAAAGGCGTACATGGCGCCGAATGCACCGGATTCGGTGACCGTGAAGATCCCCGAAAGGACCCCGCCAACGATGATCACAGCGGTCAGAAGGCCGGGGATGGCGGCGGCAAAGCTGAGCGCGAGCGCGGTCCAGCCCGGGAACCTCTCTGCCCGATAGCCACGCCTGACCGCGACCAGATAGGCCGCGACAGCGAGGCACAAGCACATGAGCACCCCGGGCACGACGCCCGCCAGAAACAGCTTCGAGATCGAGACGGCTCCCCCCGTGGCGAGCGCGAAGATGATCATGTTGTGGCTGGGCGGGATGATAATCCCTGCAATCGACGAGGTCACAGTAACGTTGACCGCATAGTCCGCATCATAGCCCTTGTCCTTCATCACCGGGATGAGGATGGAGCCGAGGGCCGAGATGTCGGCAATGGCGGAACCCGAGATCCCGCCGAACAACATCGATGAAAAGACATTCACGATGCCGAGCCCGCCCCGCACCGCGCCGACCGCGGCCTGGGCAAAGCGGACGAGGCGCTGGGCGATCCCGCCGTGAAACATCAGCTCGCCCGCGAAGATGAAGAAGGGGATCGCCATGAAGGCGTAGACGTTGATGCCCGCGACAATGCGCTGGAATCCGACGAAGAGGGGGAGCCCCTCGAACCAGAAGGCAACAATCGCCGAAATGCCGAGGGCAAACGCGACCGGGACCCCGATCGTCACGCAGAGGGCAAACGCCCCCATCAACAGCAGAAATCCCATGGTCAGCCCTGATCGATATTGTCTTTGCGGTCATCGCGCCCGAGCAGGACTCGGATCAGATGGCCGGAGGAGAAGAGGAACAGGAGCAGGCCGCAGATGGTCATCGGCAAGGATCGAAGCCCCTCGGACCACTGGATGAGCGGGATCAGCGTGTTCCATTTGAACAGCGTGAGCTCCCACCCGTACCAGAACATCATTCCGCCGAAGGTCAGCATCAGCAAATCTGTGATGATGACGAAGAGGGTCCGCACCCGCCTCGGCACCATGTTGCGGAAGATGACGACCGACAGATGCGTGTGCTGGTGAACACCAACGGATGCACCGAAAAAGGCGATCACCATGACAAGCAACAGAGAGACCTGTTCGACCCATGTCGGCGTGTCGTTCAGCACATAGCGTCCGAAGACAAGCCAGGCGAAGATCACCGTCATCACCACCAGCGCGACACCCGCCACGATCAGGCAGATCCGGGCGATCAGATCGTAGGCTTTGTCCATCATCCGCAAGAGTGCGGGCGGTGCGTTCTGTTCTTGCATATGTCCCGTGCTCCGAAAGAACACCCGGCACCAAGTGTGGTGCCGGGCATCCTGTCAGTCCAGCTGGTTTCGCTTACTCGGTGGATTGAGCGATCTCGACCAGCTTTCTCATGTCCGGGTTTGCGGCGAGGTACTCCTCATAGACCGCTCCCATCGCGTCCTGGAACGGGCTTTTGTCGGCGATCTCGGTGACGACGATGCCTGCGGCTTCCACGTCCTTGCGCGCCTGCTCGGATCCGACGGCCCAGAGCTCACGCTGGTAGAGAGCCGCCTCTTCCGCCGCAGCACGCACCGCATCCTGCATGTCGCCGGAGAGCGCGTTGAACTTGGTCGTGTTCACGCAGATGCACTCAGGAATGATGAGATGCTCGGAGAGCGAATAGTGCGTGGTCACCTCGTAGTGGCCGACGCTCTTGAAGGAGGGGAAGTTGTTCTCCGCCCCGTCCACGACGCCGGTCTTGAGAGCCTGTTGCACCTCTGAGAATGCCATCGGGGAGGGGTTGCCACCCATGGCGGAGATCATGGAGGTGTAGAGGTCATTGTTCATGACCCGGATCTTCAGACCCTCCACATCCGCAGGCGTGTTGATCGCCTTCTGCGCGTAGAAGGAGCGCGCCCCGGCATCGACCCAGGCAAGCGGCAGGATGCCTGCATCCGCCATCGCGGCACCCATGATCTCACCGCCTTCTCCTTCGAGCACGCGGAACATGTGCGGCACGCTCTTGAAGATGAAGGGCAGGGAGACGAGGTTCGCCTCCTTCACCATCGGGCCGATCGGGCCGAGGTTGAAGTTACCAACGTCGATGGCGCCGATGCGGACCTGTTCGATCGCATCGGGCTGGGAGCCCAGAACGCCGCCGTGGAACACGTCGACGGTGATCTCACCACCGGTCTTTTCCGCAACCAGTTCGGCAAACCGGTCCATCGCTGCGGTGTTCGGGTGGCCATCATTGTGGATGTTCCACGCACGCCAGTTATCCGCCATGGCACCTGTGCCCAGGAGCACGGCTGCCCCGGCTGCGATCAACGACTTAGTGAATTTCATGTTCATTTCGTCCTCCCTTACGTGAACGGTCCTGCGCTGAGGCCGCCAATTCCGGTTCAGCCAAGACGACCTCAATGTCGCTTTTTGCTGGCTTCGACCGCGTGTATCTGGCTACTAGTATCCCAGATATGTCAACAGTGTTTTCTGTCCCTTCCACAATTCGGAAGCTGGAGAACAAGACTTCTTTCGGTTCGAACGCTTAGACATTAAAGGTATCCGAAGCGTCGAATATGGCCGAAGAAGAGGTCTGACGAGAGGGCCCGCAATGGTTGAGACTGCTCAACAAATCACACCGCGCACCACGACTGATGTGGTGTTTGACCATTTGCGCGAGCAGATTCTGTCGCTGCAACTGCTGCCTGGAACGCGAATCTCCGAGGCTGACATTGCGAACAAGCTTGGAGTGTCGCGCCAGCCCGTCAGGGATGCGTTCAATCGGTTGGGCAATCTCAACTTGCTGCGCATTCGCCCGCAACGCGCGACCATCGTGAGCGGCTTCTCGATCTCGCAGATCCTCAACACGAGGTTCATCCGACTGGCGGTTGAACTGGAGGTCGCGAGACACGCGCACCGCACCTGGACCAACAGATCGACAGAGGCGATCGAGGCCGTTCTGGACCTGCAGCGGTCCGCCATCAAAGCGGGCCAGATCGACACGTTCCACAGGCTGGACTACGATTTTCACGGCCTCATCTGCACCCTTGGTGGTCAACCGCTTGCTTTTGAGACCATCGAGAACTGCAAGCAGCAGGTGGATCGGTTGTGCGTGCTGAGCCTGTCGAAGGCCGAGGAGGTTTCCGCGGTTCTCTCCGATCATGAAGAAATCGCGAACGCCCTCGAGAAGAAGTCATTCGAGACGGTCGAGGCCGTGCTTCGAAGCCATCTGGGGCGCTTGGACGCAACCATCAGCGACATCTATAAAAAGCACGCTGAGTACTTTGAGTGAGGTGGTGAGCGTCACCGCTCCTGATCCTGATGCGCGAGCGCGTCTCGGAGTGCATCACCCACAAGGTTGATCGCGAGCACGCAGGTGACCACCGCGACCCCCGGCCAGATCATCTGCAACGGTGTGGAGCGCATGTGGATGCGCGCGTCGAGCAGCATCGTGCCCCACTGCGGGGTCGGGGGCTGAACCCCGAAGCCGAGGAAGCCTAGCGCTGAAATGCCCAGGATCGCGCGGGCGAACATGCCGGTCCAGACCACCGTCAGCGACGGCAGGAGCGCCGGCAGATAGTGCCAGCGCGCAATCGACAACGGCGACAGCCCCGCGAGTCTTGCCTGCACCACATAGCCACGGCTTCGCAGCGACAGGCCGATGCCGCGCGCCACCCGCGCGTAGCGCATCCAGCCGGTCACGCAGAGCGCGAAGATCAGGCTGCCCGTGCCCGTGCCGAGCACTCCCGCAATCACAACCGCCGCGACGAGGTCCGGAAAGGAGAGAAAGGTATCCGTCGCGCGCATCACGATCCAGTCTGCGTACTTCCCTCCGAGTGCTGCGACAAGGCCCGCCAGCGTCCCCATGCACAATCCGATCACCGACACGATGAAGGCGAGCCCCAGAGACCACCGCGCGCCGTGGAGGAGGCGGGAGAGGATGTCCCGCCCAAGTGCGTCGGTCCCCAGCCACCAGGTGGCACTTGGGGGGCTCAGGCGCGCCGGGATGTTTATGGCAGTCGGATCATGGGGCGCGATACTGGGGCCGAGCAGCGCCAGCGCGATGAAGATCGCGGCGAGCACGCCGACGCTACGCATGCGGCTCCCCGATCCGCGGGTCGATCAGCCGGTAGAGGACATCGATCATCAGGTTGACGGTGACAAACAGCGCAACGGAGACGATCACGACAGCCTGCACCTTCGGGAAGTCGCGGGCTTCGATGGCTGATACCAGAAAGCTGCCCAGACCGGGACGGGCAAAGATGATCTCGACCATCACCGCGCCCTCCAGGAGGAACGCGAGTTCCAGGCCGAACACCGTGATCACCGGAACGGCGGCATGACGCGCCACATGGTCCCGCTCGAGGGCACGCTCCGACACGCCGCGCCGCCGGAAGGCAGGCAGAAATGGGCGCCCGCGAGCTTCCACAATGCCCGACCGGAGGATGCGTGTGAGGGACGCGGAGACCGCGAGGCCGAGCGTCAGTGCGGGCAGGACCATATGCATCGATGTGCGTGCGCCCATCGCAGGCAGCCATGACAGGTGCACCGCGAACAGCAGGATCAGCAGCAGCCCGAGCCAGTACTGAGGAACTGCAGCACCGATGGAGGCCAGGGCAACCGCGCCCCGGTCGAGCAAGCCACCCGGGTTCCGGGTCGCGAGCAGCGCGAGCGGGACGGAGATAAGCAGACCGATCGCCAGACCAGCCAACGCAAGGGGCGCGGTGTGGGAGATCGCGATCAGCAGATCGGGCCATACTTCGCGACCGGTCACCGACGATTGCCCGAAGTCTCCTGTGAGGATCGGCCCCAGCCATGCGGAAAAGGCGGTCCAAAACCCGGCGTCGAACCCCGCCTCGGCACGCACCTGGTCGAGCACCGCGTCGGGCACCACCACCTGATATCGGGCGAGCGCGATGGCCAGGGCCGGGTCCCCCGGGGCGTGCCAGAGGAGCGCGAAGGTCACCAGCGCCGTACCCAGCAGGACCACCGCCGCGCGCAGGACCAGACCGAGGAGCACCGTTGTCACGCGACACGCTCCAGAGAGCCGAGGGCGAAGGCCGCGTCGCGCAGGGTCCTGCCATAGGCTGTTTTGGGGGCAAGGATGAAGTCGTGCGCCGCGCCACTCTCCTCGATCCGACCGGCACGGAGGACCGCAATCTCATCCGCGTGGGCGGCGGCATAGCCAAGGTCGTGGGTCACGATGAGGGCCGCGAAGCCCTCCTCATCCTGCAGATCCGCGATGAGCCGAGCGGTGTGCTTCTGCGTGACCGCATCGAGGGCGGAAAGCGGTTCGTCGAAGAGGACGAGCGGAGGGCGCGCGATGAGCGCCCGCAGGATGCCAACCCGCTGAGCTTGCCCGATGGAAACCTCGCCGGGGCGCCGGGCGAGCAGGTTCGGGGACAGCTCCAGCCCGCCGCACAGACGATTCAAACGGTCCTGATCCAAGGCAGCCTTGCGGGCAACTATCGGTTCCAGCACGGAGTGGCGCAGGCTCAGGACCGGGTTGAACGCGCTGCGCGGCTCCTGCATCACGAGCGCCGGGCGACAGGATCGGACCGGCGCGTCGTCCCACGTGATCTCTCCGGTTGAGCAGGTGGTGAGGCCGAGGATCGCGGCGATCAGCGTTGATTTTCCCGCACCGCTTTCACCAACCACCGCGAGCGTCGCGCCGGGTGCCAGCGACAGGGAAATGTCGTGCAACACAGGCTTTTTCCCGCGCTGTACGGTGATGTCCTGGACCTTCAACATGGCAAGGACAACCAGTTGCGGTGCGCACAAAGGGCACGGCCCGCGTCGTTTTCCGGGGCTGCGAGCAACTTCGCGGTAGGGGCATCCTCGACAATCCGGCCCTCATCCATGACGATCAGCCGTCCCACATGACAGGCTGCGAGGCCAAGATCGTGGGTGATGAGAAGGAGTGCCGTGCCATGCTCGGACAGAAACCCGTCCAGCAGCGCCATGGTGTCGGCGGCGATCACGGGATCAAGGGCGGATGTCGGCTCGTCCATAACCAGCAGGTCCGGCGATCCGACCAGCGCCATCGCGATTACGAAGCGTTGCTGCATCCCGCGGCTCCAGCTCCAGGGACGTTTGCGCAAGTCACCCCCTTCGATGCGCAGCGCGGCGAAAAGCTCCTGCTGGCGGGTCCGGTCGGGTTCCAGCCCCGCGCCGCGCTCCGCCTCCGTCCAGTGGAACCCCATGGACCGCAGGGGATCGAGTGCCTCATCCGGGCTCTGGGGGACATGCGCGACGCCATTCTGGTCGGCGCGCAGCCTGTCCACCAGAGCATGGCCCAGCGTGGACTTACCCGAACCTGACGCGCCGACGAGCCCGATCCGTTCCCCCCGCGCGATCCGGAGTGTCGTCGGGTGCAGGATGGTCCGGCCCGAACGGGATGCGCTCAGGCCGGTCGCTGTGATCGTCATTTCTCGAACGCGGTCTCGTGCGTGAGCCAGTAGGTCTCCGTTGGATGAACGGCATAGCCGGTCAGTCCTGCGCGCGCGACGTTGACTTGCGATACATGGAAGACGGGGATCAAGGCAGCCTCCGCGGCGATGATCTCCTGCGCCCGATCATAGATCGCCTCCCGTCCGTCGCTGTCGAAGGTCGTGCGGCCGTCCGCGAGCAACTGGTCGAACTCCGCATTGCTGTATCCTTCCGCATTCGAGCCGCCATCGGAGCTCAACAGCGCCTCCAGCACCGCGCCCGGGTCACCTTGCGGTGTGGTCACCCAGGCCTGAAGAAACAGGTCGGCCTCGCCCGCTGCAACCGCATCATTGCTGGCGCCATATTCGCCCACGCTGATACGCGCGTCGACCCCGATGGCGGCGAGGAAGGCTTGCGTCAGCTCCGCGGTTGGCGGTAGCGCGGCGCGGGAGGAATATGTGACGATGTCGATCTGCAAGGGGACGCCGTCGAGCATCCAGACGCCCGCTTCCTTCACCGCTCCCGCCTCCGCCAGCAGCGCCTCCGCACCCGCGGGATCGTAGCTCGGCGCGATGTCCGTCGCCCAGCCCATGCCGGAGGGATAAATGGTGCCTGCCGCTTGACCGCCGACCCCGGACAAGACGGCATCGACGATACCGTCGCGGTCGATGGCCTTTGAGACCGCCCGCCGGATGAGCGGGTTTGCGAGCGGGCCGCTGGTCGCGTTCACCGTGTAAAAGTAGAGCCGCGCGGTCGGTGCGGAGAACCCTTGCGCACCCGTCCCGGTGATCCGCGCAAAGTCGGCCTCGGGATAGTTGATCACCATGTCCACCTCACCGGCCTCGAAGGCGAGAGCCGCTGTGCCGGGATCCGGGATCCCGCGCACGCGAACTTCCTCAAACCCCGGCGTGCCGAGGCGGTAGTCCGGGTTCGCTTCAACGCGGTAAAGCTGCTCCGGCACCGCCTCGCGGAAGATGTAGGGGCCCGTGCCATTGATCGGAAACGCCTCCGAGGTGGGGCCAAGAACGGCGATCCCGGGCTCGGACAGTGTCCAGGGGAAGGCTGCGTTGGGGCTGTTCGTTTCGAACAGGATCACGCGCTCCCCGTCCGTGTCCATCGCGGCCACGTCCAGCAGGTTCGCAATCCGGGCATTGTAGCCGGGATGCTCTTCGTCCGAGATCGGGCCGATGGCGTCGATGACGGACTGCGCGGTGACCGGCGTGCCGTCGTGAAAGGTCACCCCTTCCCGCAGCGTCACACGCCAGCTGGTCGGACCGGCCTGTTCTATTCCCTCGGCGAGGCGGGGGTAGAGGCCGAGGTCGTAGTCGATGCCCATCAGGGTTTCGGTCACGCCAGTCTGGTTCGACATCCAGCCATTGTAGCCCGCACGCGGGTCGGGCACCTCGTCACTGGAGACGAAGCCGACCGCGATTGTCAGGCTTCCCTCTTGTGCGGCGCCGGGGCTGGTGGCGACGAAGACCGCGAGGGCGGTTGCGGCCAGCCGGGTCAGAATCGACATGGACAGGTTCCTTCACTGGGAGTGGGGAGGGGAGGGGTGCATCGCCGATGGGTGGCGCGTCAGTGTCCGGGTTTCGGCCCGCGTCAGCAGGGCAAGGGCATCTTCAGCGCTGAGCCCTCTGGCACAGGCCCGCCGCCAGAGCCTGTGCGCCGATGACGGCGACCAGGGCAGGGCCGCTTCGGTCAGCCAACGACGCAGCGGCGCGGGCAGGGCGTCGAAGCTGCGCATAGCATCGCCTGACCTGCGCCGTTGCCGGAGCCCGGTCGCGCCGAGGTTCCGGGTCATCCGGCCTCCTCCGGATCTGCGACCGGATCGACAACGAGGACGAGGCGGGTCGTCCCCGTTCCTTCAATGGGTGGGGAGCGATGGAGCAGACCTGTGGCCGGCTGTTCCGGCCAAAGCGTCCCGCGCATCAGGATCGGCGCGCCGGTGGGAACGTTGAACACCCGCTTGGGCGCATTGCCGTCCGTCGAAATCCCGTACTGCGTACCGGGACCGCGGTACGTGCACACAAGCCGCGCGGTGATCGCGTCGATGTGGAACCGGCGACACGCGTCGCCGGTGATCGGATCGAGGCGCACACGCACGTAGGGTGCATTGGTCAGCTCGGCAAATCGGGTCGCAAGCGCGCCCGCATCATCGATCAGGTGATCGCGGTAGGACCCGGCAGGGGTTCCGGCGATCTCGCAGAGGTCCCGGACCACGTCCCGCACGACCTCCCGCCGCATGACGACCCGGCCTCGGGGAAGGTGTTCAGGCGAAAGTCCGTCGATCCACGCCTGAAACGAGGGCGCAGGCTGACGGCGCCAGATTGCGGCGGCACAGCCCGGTTTGAGGAACGCGCCCAGATCCTCCGGTCGGTCGGCAAGCGCCACGCCGATGGCCGCGTCCCGCACCTGTTCCCGCACCAGGCTCATGCCGCGGCCTCCGCCCTGCGCCAGACCGGGAACGGATCGGGATAGTCGCCAAGATCCTCAACGCGGGAGGCGGCAACGGCGGGAACGAGGCAGGCGTCCAGGCGGGCCTTGAGCGCGGGCCAGTCGATCCCCGCTCCGATAAACACGATCTCCTGCCGACGGTCGCCCCAGGGCTTCTGCCAATGGGCCTTCATGTACGCACGGGCACCCTCGTGATCCGGCCATTGCTCCTCGGGCACGGAGGCCCACCATGTGCCGAGCGGCGTGACGCTGGAGAGCGCACCGGCGAGGGAGAACTCCGCCACCCACTCGGGCCGGGAGGCGATCCAGAAATGGCCCTTTGCCCGGATCACGCCGGGCAAGTCACCGTTCAGCACGCCCATGATCTTTTCGGGGATGAAAGGCTGCCGCGCCCTGTAGACGAAGGACGTGACGCCGTACTCCTCAGTCTCCGGCACGTGGTCGGCGAAACCGTAAAGCTCCTTTGCCCACATCGGATGCTCGTGCGCCTTCTGGAAGTCGAACAGGCCTGTGTCGAGGATCTTCGATGCAGCCACGTCGGAGCGGTCGGTTTCGATGATCTGCGCGTCCGCGTTGAGGCTGCGGATGATCTTACGGGCGGCGTCCACACGCTCCGGCCCCGCGTCGCTGACCTTGTTGAGGATCACCACATCGGCGAACTCGATCTGGTCGGTGAGCAGGTGGACGAGCGTCCTTTCATCCTCTTCGCCCATGGTCTCTCCCCGGTCGCGCAGGAAGTCGTGGGAAGCGAAGTCGTTGAGCAGGTTCACCGCATCCACGACTGTCACCATGGTGTCGAGGCGCGAGACATCCGAGAGGCTAATCCCGTGTTCATCCTGAAAATCGAACGTCGCAGCGACGGGGAGCGGTTCGGAGATCCCGGTGGATTCGATCAGAAGATAGTCAAACCGACCCTCACCGGCGAGCCGACGGACCTCGTCCAGCAGATCGTCGCGCAGGGTGCAGCAGATACAGCCGTTCGACATCTCCACCAGCGTCTCGTCGGTTCGGCTGAGCTCGGTGTCCGCACGCACTAGATCCGCGTCTATGTTCACCTCGGACATGTCGTTGACGATCACCGCGACGCGACGCCCCTCGCGATTGTTAAGCACCCGGTTCAGAAGCGTGGTTTTGCCCGCACCGAGAAAGCCGGAAAGGACGGTGACGGGGAGACGTGTGTCGGTCATGCTGCAGCCTCAAGAGGTTGAATCATTTCAGGAAACACAAGGGATTGATGGCAGCCGATCCCGGCCGTCGCGCCATCGCCGATGGCCGACGTCACGTTGTGACCCGGCCGCGCGCAGTCCCCGGCGGCGAAGACACCGGGGACGGAGGTCTGGCCCATCGGTCCGACCTGCACGTAGGGACCAAGGGGGCCCTCTTCATAGGCGCAACCCAGCATCTGCGCCGGCGTATCGTCGAGGCTGACACGTGGTGCGGCGAAGATGGCGGCGAAGCGGGAGGCCGCGCCCTTGTCGAACTCGGCAGTGATCCCGTCCGTCGCCTCTTTGAACCCTGCGACCCGCCTCGGTTCGATGGCAAAGCCTGCATGAGCGAAGCCTGTGGCATCGAACGCGCTGTCGATCCCGGTCAACAGGGTGACATCCGCGCTCCAGTCCGCGCGGATGAGCTGTGCCTGATGGCCGGACATGGCGTGGTTGGTCAGCACCGCGAGCGGACGGTCCTTCACCTCGAACCCGTGGCAGTAAGGGCAGTGCAGGAGCGACCGTCCCCAAACCTCCGAAACACCGGGCAGGTCCGGGAGCGTGTCGCGAACACCGTGTGACAGGAGGATGCGGCGCGACGCCAGCATCTCTCCACCCGCCAGATCGACCCGGAAGCCGTCCTGCACGCCAGCGGTGCCGATGACCGTGTCGGTCACGATCCTGACCGTGGGATAGGCGAGCGCGTCCGCACGAAACTTCTCGAGGATCGTCGCCGGCGGGGTGCCATCCCATCCGGGTACACCGTGTGCGCCCGGTGATGTCCGGTTGCGTGGGGCACCTGCGTCCACGACCGTCACCCGCCTGCTGGCCCGGCCGAGTTGCAAAGCCGCGGTCAGCCCTGCGAAACTGCCACCTATGATAATCACGTCTTCCATGGAACGCCCCCTTGAGTCGCTCATCACAGCCATCAGGTAACTAGTGAAGTTACTAGATATTCGCAACTCCAATTGTTACCTGATCGCGAAAAAGGAGATCCCATGAAGCGCAACAGCCGCCTTTCGCTGGCCCTTCACACGCTTGGGCACATGGCCGGTGAACCGGAGCGCACGCGGACGTCCGCGGACATCGCCGCCCATGCGGGCACCAATCCGGTCGTCGTGCGCCGGGTGCTGGGCCGGCTGCGGGAGGCCGGATTGCTGACGTCTGAGAAGGGACACTCCGGCGGCTGGCGGCTTGCCCGCTCCCCCGATCAGATCACCCTCGCCGACGTCTATGTGGCGCTCGACGAGAGCCTTGTCGCGGTGGGAGGGGTTGCCGAGACACATGATTGCTCGGTGGAACACGCCCTCCACAACAAGGTGTCGACGGTGATGGAGGATATCGAACGCACCCTCATCGCCCGCCTGTCAGCAACGACAATTGCGGAGGTTTGTGAGGCTAAGCCGACTTAAGTACAGCCGATAGAGAATTGAAAATATATAATATTTTCACTTAAAAGAAGGGGGGGGATCCATCCAGAGCACTTGGCGCACACGTCGGACTAAACGTGGCCCTCAGACCTTCCCGGTCGATCTCGACCGAAGCCCCGACAAGGCAAGCGCCCCGAGCCCGGACAGCAGCAAGAGCCCCGCTCCAGGAACGGGGACCGGTGCGACCGGCGCGCGTAGATCCCCGACAATCTCCGCCCTCAGCACCCTCCCACCGTCTGCGAGAACCACGCTGATCAGACCATCGGGCAAGATCACGAGGTCGTCGGACGCGGTGGGTGTTGCAGGTGTCGAGAGCGCGCCGAACAGAACCGCGCCTTCTGGCGTGGCAAAGGTGGTGATGCTGAAGTCGCCGCTGAGGTTGATCCCGACATCCGAGGTGATCAGATCGAACGTGTCGCCCTGTTCCGGAAAAGCCTCAATGTCGAACCGCGCCGGATCGAACACCAGGTCGAGCGGACCGCGCAGGAAGACGGATCCGCTGACCGTCACCGGACTGGGACCCAGAACGAGCTCGAACCCACCCGAATTCGACAGGCTCCCGTCGATGTCGAGCGTTCCGTCCTTTACCGCGATCTCGCCGTTGCCCGAGACGTCACCTTCGATCTGCAGGGCACCTGAACGCACGTCGAGAAGCCCATTGTTGACCAGATCGGTCTCGATGATCCCGGTGGTCGAACTGTCGCCCTCGATCTGGGTCATCGAGATGATGCCCGTGCTCGAGAGCGTGCCGCCTCCCGTGGTGTCGGCAACCACCGCATCCTGGTTCAGCGCCAGTTCTCCCCCACCCGTGAGGAAGAGATCGGGTGCGCGGGCGTTCTGACCGACGCGCAGGGTCGCATCCCCGTCACCCAGCCCGAACCCGATGATCCCGTCATTCTCGATCCGGCCCGTGGTTGTCAGGATCTCGCCGTTTCCGACGATGAAGGTCCCCTCGGTCGTCACATCCTCGAGGCTTCCGGACGCGGTTGTCAGCGTTACCTCCCCGAGGCTGCGCAGGGTCCCGCCGAAGATTGTCGTGTCGAGGGCGAGGATCGCGCCGTCTTCGGCCTGAACGACACCGTCGGAGGACTGGCTGAAGGTCGCGCCAAAGGAGAGAGCACCGCCAGAGCCGACCTCGACCATCTTGCGATTGAGTGTCCCTCCGGTGAGGTCGAGCGTGCCACCCTCGATCACCACGGTTTCAGCGTTGGTGAATTCGCCGTCGATGCGCAGGGTGCCTGAGCGGACTTCGACGCGGCCGGTGTTGATGAGATCGATCCCGATGATCCCGGTTGTGGAGCTGTCCCCCACGACCTGGGTCATTGAGATCGTGCCGCCGCTTGTGAGAGTGCCATCTCCGGTCGTGTCCTCAATCACCGCGTCCTGGTTCAGTGCCAGCTCTCCGTCTCCGAGCAGAAACAGGTCGGATGCTAGGCTGCTTCGGCCGATCCTGAGGATCGCATCACCGTCGCCGAGCCCGAAGCCGATGATGCCATCGTTTTCGATGCGTCCCGTTGTCGTCAGCGTCTCCCCGTTTCCGATGACGAAGGATCCCTCGGTCGTGACATCCTCGAGGCTGCCCGACGCTGTCGTGAGGTTCACGGAGCCGAGGCTCCGCAAGGTTCCTTGCAAGATCGTGGTGTCGAGCACGAGCGTCGTACCATCCTCCGCCTCCACGACGCCCTCGGACGACTGCGAGAACACTGTGCTGAAGGAGAGATCTCCGCCGGATTTCACCTCGACCTTGTTCCGGTTGCTCACGTCCCCGTTCAGATCGAGCGTGCCGCCCTCAACGACGACCACCTCGTTGTTGATCAGATCGCCGTCGATGCGCAGGGTGCCGGAGCGGACCTCGACCAGTCCGTTGTTGGTCAGGTCAACGTCGATCACGCCGGTGGTGGAACTGTCGCCCGCGACCTGGGTCATTGAGATGGTACCACTGCTCGAAAGCGTGCCCTCGCCAGTCGCATCGCTGATCACCGCGTCCTGGTTCAGCGCCAGCTCCCCGTCTCCGTTCAGGAAGAGGTCCGGGATGCGAACGTTCACGCCGACCTGCAAGGTTGCATCACCCGCGCCCAGTTCGAACCCGATCACGCCCTCGTTTTCGATCCGCCCTTCTCCAACGCTCGTCGACCCGTTGGAAATCACAAGGCTCGTGTCCGCGTCGATCGTGGGCGGCAGGGTCGCGGGTGCAATGACGACGGTCGCGCCGGTTGCGGCTGACGCTGCGAAGACCATGAGGCCGGTGCTGATCGCCACCAATGAAGGCGTGGTGGCTCTGAAATGGGTGTGATCGGGGTGAGCTGGCGACAAGAAGGATGGGATCTGAATCACTTTTGGCTCCACACTTAAATACGCAGACCACTCTACCATGAGTTGAGATTGTTACAGCTTTACGACAGCGACTCTCTTGCACGCGGGTCGGTGCCGACGGCGATGCCCACGCTGAGATGCTACGAAGACTGACGAAGCACCCGAAATGTTCAGCCTTGATGTCAGACCGCGGAGATCGTGCGTCCGCCTTTGCGGATTAGACGATATGTTATTACGTTTTGGGCGCAAGCAACCTTCCGGACCGCACCATGCGCCTGACACTTCTGACCATGCTTCTGGGGGCGGTAACGCTGCCGGTGTTCGCGGATCAGTCGTGTGACGTGGGCGTTTACGGGCAGAGCCGGGACTTTGTCGTCATCACGCGCACCGAAGACGGATTTCGCTACGGTCTTGCGGATGGGCGGGTCGGCGATCCTTCAGCACCGGACGCGACGGTGGTGTGTGCTGCGGGTTCGGTGATTGCGGATGGCGCGCACCTGCCGCGGCAGCCCCTTCGCATCTCGGACACGACGTTCGATGCGGAAGGCACCCCGCTGCGGGGGCGTTTGATCGAGCCAATGGATGCGGGCGCGAACACGCCGCTCGTCGTCTATGCACACGGGTCCGAGCGCAGCGGCTGGATCGATCATGTCCCTGATCCCTACCAGATGGTTGCGCGCGGTATCTCGGTGTTCGTCTTTGACAAGCGGGGCACGGGTCAGTCCGGAGGGCGCTACTCCCAGAACATCCCGCGCCTTGCCAGCGATCTGGTTTTCGCATCCGGCGAGGCGCGTCGGCTCGCCGGGGAGCGGTTCGGCCGCTTCGGTTTCATCGGCCTCAGCCAGGGAGGGTGGGTCGCGCCCTACGCGGCAGCTGCGGCCGGGGCTGAGTTCGTGGCCGTTGGTTACGGTCTGGTGGCGAGCATCCTGGAGGAGGACGCGGCGGAGATCGATCTTGCCCTGCGCGAGGCGGGGTATGGGTCCGACGTGATCAGACAAGCCCGCCGGATCACCGACGCGACCGCCCGTATCGCGACCACCGGCTCTGAAGAGGCGGTTCGCGCTCTTGAACCCCTCAGGGCCGAATTTGCCGAGCAGCCCTGGATCGACCATGTGGAGGGCGACTTTACCGGCCTGCTCTTCAACGCCACAACGGAAGAGATCCTGACCTCCCTTGGCCCCTATTTCGAGAGCCTCGACGTGGATTGGTCCGTCGATCCCGTTGCGGTCGTCGCCGAGGTGACCGTTCCGCAGCTTTGGGTGCTCGCGGGTGCGGATCGGGAAGCGCCGATCGACCTGACCCTCGACCGTCTCCGCACACTGCAGGAAGAGCGGGAGGACATGACGGTCGCTATCTTCCCGGAGGCTGACCACGGCATGTGGGAGTTCGAAACGGGCGAAGGCGACGCGCGGAACTACATGCGCATCGCCTCCGGGTACTACGATCTGGTTGCCGACTGGATCCTTGGTGACCTAAGCGGTCCCTACGGCAGCGCCATTTTGGAGTGACGCCGGTGAGAGGCATTGGCCGTCCGGGAGCATTGTTTCACCTTTGGCGGTCCGCTCCGGTCTCAGAATGGTTGCCTCAACCTGTGTGATCTGCGTCTCAGTTCAACAGAGCCGACGCGTTGCTTTCGAGGTGTTTGATGGACGTCGTGCCCGGAATGGCAAGGATGTTCGGCGACCGCGCGAGGAGCGACCGGAGCGCCTCGCCCGGATCGACCGCCGCCCCCTGTCTCATCGGGTTCGCGCCGAGGGGCCCGTGCGGGACAAAGGCGATGCCCAGATCGTGCAGCCAGTCGATCATGCGCTCCATCTCCTCATCGGGCGCATCCGCGGGTGAATAGCGGTTCTGCACCGCTGCGACGGGCGCCACCTCTAGAGCCCCTTCGACCTCGGCCCGGGTGACGTTCGAGAGCCCGATCATGTCGATCTTTCCCGCCTGCCGCATCTCCTCGAGCGCTGCGACGCTCTCCTCGATCGGGGTGATGCCGTCGGGCGCGTGAACATAGTAGAGATCGATCATGCTGGTCCGCAGAGTGGCGAGACTCTCCTCAAGGTGCCGTCTCAGGGTGGCCGGTGAGGTGTCGCGGCGGATGCTGGTCGCATCCTTTTCCACACCGCCCTTGGATGCGATGAACATCTCCCCGTAGGAGCCATCGGCGGACAAAAGCGCGTCCGCGATCAGCCGTTCATTGTCATGGGGTCCGTAGGCCCGGGCAGTGTCGATATGGGTCACTCCCAGATCGCGGGCGCGCTGCAGCAAAGCGATGCCGCCGGTCCAGTCCGCGTACGGGCCGAAGTTCCGGGGCTGACCCGTCAGACGCATCGCGCCATAGCCGATGCGGTTGACCGTCCGGCCGTTCAGGAAGGTGAAGCTGGTGTCCAGGGTGTTGGTCATGTCGTGTTCCTTTCCGTCCGATGGAGAGGAAGATACGCAGCTGTTGTCATATCGGTAGTCGCATGAAGGCTAAATTTGTTATACGCTAAGTGTATGGCAGTACGGTTCGACAGACTTACCCTTCTGGAGACCTTCGTTCGGGTCGCAGAGCGGGGGTCGCTTTCGCGAGCGGCTCGCGATCTCGGCATGTCGCAACCATCGGTTTCCAGACAGCTTGCAGCGTTGGAAGCCCGGCTTGGCGTGGTGCTCGCCCGTCGCACGACCCATGACGTGACCCTTACCGCCGACGGGCTGGCGCTGCTGGAGGATGCCCGCCGGATGCTGGGCGAATGGGAGGTTGTGGAGGAGCGGTACGGCGATGCCGATGTGCTCAAGGGCGTGATCCGGGTCGTTGCACCTATCGCGCTGGGGCAGGGTCTGTTCGTTCACGCAGCCTCCCTGTTCATGACAGATCATCCGGAAGTGTCCGTGGACTGGCGCCTGCGGGACGACGAGATCCGGTTTGCCGAGGAAGGTTGCGATTGCTGGGTCAAAATCGGTCCGGTTCCGGACGACACTCTGGTGGTGCGAGAATTCGCGCGGGTCGAGCGCATGGTTGTCGGCACCCCGGACTGCCTCGCCGCCCATGACGGTGCCACGCTCAAGGATATGCCCTGGTTGACGCTCGGTCCCTTCGAGGGCAACCGCATCGAACTGTTCGATGATGAGGGTCGAATGGAAGCCTTCTCCGTCACGCCACGACTGGCAAGCGACAACATCTTCGCGCTCTACGAAGCCTGTTTGCAGGGCGTCGGCGTCGCCATCCTGCCGCGCTGGTTCGTTGCGAAAGAACTGACGGGTGGTGCGTTGGTGGATGCGGCGGCCGGTTTGCGCGCGGCCCGGCTGCCGGTGAACCTCGCTCTCGCACCGGGGGCGAAGCGGCCTGCGCGGGTGGAGCGGTTCTGCGAGGCGCTTCACACCTGGTGTCGCGACCGGTTGCAGTGAACTGTGAAGACTTGGTTTTCCCTGCATCGCGCGCCGGCTACCGCGGGCTGCGCCGAGGCAGGGTTGGGCCTACGATCCTTCGATGGGAGAGGGACGAGACGGCGGCACCGACTGCGGCTTCGGGGTGCAGGGAGGGGGCAGACCTCGAGCCGTCTTTGCACCGGTGCCCCTTCCCAACATGTCCGACCTCACCGGTCATCCGCGGTGCGGGCGTTCACACCGCGGAACGCCTCTGACAGTAGCCCATCAACCCGATCGAAAGAGGTGCGCCGGGCAGATACAGGACCCTTGAGGGTAGCAGAAACGGGTCAGCGCGTGTCAGCAATACTGCATCTTCGTTGGCAAGCTCGGCTGAAGATAAGCGGGCACCGACGATAAAGGCGTTGAAGAACCCCGTCCCGTTTGGCAACAACATCGCAAAGGCAGGGAGCACATCAAGGGGCACCTCGTTCTTCCCTCTAAACTCCGTGTGGGTGAGGGCATCTCCACCGGAGCCGCACCTGTCGCGATCCCCGCCCCTTTCCCGGGTTCGAGGGTGCTTCATCCTCGCACTCTCGCAGACATCGCGCGGGCTCTGCTAATCGCCTGCACCTGCAAACCGAACCCGAGTGAACAAGGAGTTGCCTGTGAAACGTGCTGCAGATGGCGAGGCGCTCACCCACGCAGGTCGCCCCACGCGGATCAGTGCAGAAGGTTCTTCAGCAGGCTGATGGCGAGCCCGATCGCACCTGTAAAAGCCCCGCCAAGGCAGGCGGCGAAGAGGGTCCGGGACAGTCGAAACCCGATGCGCGCACCGTAGAAGATCAAGAGGCCCAGAGCGGACACCTGCGCGAGAAACAGGGCGGATGCCCGGTCGAGGATCCCCGCGGTACTGAGAACCATGACGAGGGTTGGAACGTTAACCGCCAGCAGGACGGTTCGACTGTGCGCCCAGGCCGACGAGACGCTTGCCCAGTTCGCCGACCGGTTGGTCTTTAACGCGGTCGCGGCCATGGTCGCGTACGCCTTTGCCAATGCGACCGCGAGCACGGACGTGAAGAGCAGCCCGACTATCGCGAGAGGGTTCAGCGTCGCGGGGTCCGTTGCGGCGAGGATGCCCATGACGGTGATGGCGCCATAGATTGCGCCGAACGCCGCATCGTCGACGCGCCGGGCGGGAGAGGGGTCGCCCGAACCCTGCACGTCAGTGGACGCTTTGCGCAGGTTCGCCGCCGGTCATGCCCGAGATGTAAACGAACACACTCAGCACGATGGCTGATCCCGAGATGAGGGTCATGACCGTACCCGGGACGAAATGCACGAAGCCGCCGAGATCTATGAACAGGAAGTAGCCGACATCGGTGAGCCCGCCGACCACGGCGGTGAAGGCGAGCCATGTCGCGTTGGCCCGCCAGATAAACGCGCCTCCAACCAGTGTGAAGAGACCGATCCAGAGCAGGTTGAACCCGTGCTGGTTGATCAGCGCATCGGTCGCTGCGGCATAGGTTTCGTGAAACACCGAAGGATCTACCGCATCGGCAATTCCCGCAATCGACGCGGGCGCGGGCTGGGCAATGGTGACAATTCCGGCGAACGCGTGAACCGCGCCCCAGACGATCCAAAGGACGGAGATGATCTTCAAGGTAAGTGCGGTCTGGGCAGGTGTCATTGGCGGGATCCGTAGGTCTGTTGGTTCGGGCTATCCGTGTTACGCAGTTTCGTTGACGTCACAGCGGGCGTTGGGTGGAGTGATGAGATGTCGCGCGCGCGCCCCGAGGTCGTCGAGGCGCGCGCGTCGTCGGTTTCAGCGGAGGGTCATTCGCGGACCGGGAACTGAAAATTTACCGGGTGGGAGAACAGCATCTCCGGTCTGTTCGCATTGCCATTTTCGAACAGCTCACGCGCCAGATCGGCGACGAGCTCCGGATCCTCCGCGTGAATGAAATGGTTGGTGTTGACGATCGCGACCCGCGCGTCGGGCAGCAGCTCCGCGGAGCCGAAATACTCCTCGGCCTTTTGCCCGGGGTCCCGATCTCCCTGTATCAGCAGGACGGGCATGGTCATTTTCGGGATCACGTTCGCGAGCCGAAACTCGAGCTCGATGTCAAAGCTGGTGCCCTGAAACGTCCTGGCCGATGCCTCGGCCGTTCCCTCGAACTCGAACTCCCAGTCCAACCGATTCAGGAACGACTCGGGAAACTCAACGGAGCCGTAGTTGCCGCTATAGGCGGAGCTTGCCATGTTCTCCTGCATCTGAAATTCGACCGTCGCCAGTTGTGCGTGGGGCGGACGGGGCAGGCCGTGTGGCTGATCGAAGGATTGCTGCATGCGCACGAAGGACAGGATGCGCTCGCTGGCATCATCGAGCGCAATCAGGTTCTCGCTCACGATGGTGCCGCGATCGTGGCTGATGAGGTTGAAGGTCTCGATGCCGATCGTGTCGAGAAGGTCGATCAGGTTCGCGGCAGCGCCCGCATAGCTGACGTCGATCTCCGGCCCCTTGTCCGATTGCCCGTAGCCCAGAACATCCACGGCGATGACGTAGTAATCGTCGGCAAGCAGCGCCATCACCTCGCTGTTTGCCCACCACGTATCGGGCCAGCCATGCACCATCAGCACCGCTTCGTTCTCGGGCTCGCCTGCGGTGACGAAGTGCCAGACAGGCCCGCCAGCATCGACGAACCAGTGGATGCCGAACACGCCGCGGCCCAGATGCTCGATCTCCCCATGCTGGCTGACCCGGACGCTTTGCGGTGTGCCTTCCGGGTAACGCCCGACATCGTCAGAGATGCGCGCGAGCGGGTAGGGTTCATAGGAGAACTCGGTCCATGTCGACTGATCGAGAGCGGTTTCGGCTGAGGCTGACGAGAGCTGCAGTGCTCCGCACAGGGCGGCACAGAATATTCCGGTTGCACGGGTTGAGGGTGGGGTGAGCTTGGTCATCGCGCGGTCTCCAATATGCAGGTTGGTCGATCTCGGAGGACGTACTTCGGCAAGTTTCCCCAGCGGCCCGAACCCCGTAAATGCGCGACTTCGGTACAGACCCTGCGCGCCTCAAACTTTCGTTTTGGATTGACAGTGCGGTGCGTCGGGCGACGATTGGCGGGCCTGCCAGGAGGGGCAGGCGCACGGGTGCATCGGTGAATTGTTCATGGACAGATGGTCGGAACTTCGCACAGCTCTGCATGTGGCGGAACTCGGAACGGTCAGTGCCGCGGCAGCTTCGCTCGGGTATCACCGGGCGACCGTGAACCGGCATATCGATGCGCTCGAAGCCGAGATCGGTGCGCGTATCTTTCTGCGTCATGCCCAGGGCTACACGCTCACCGAGGTTGGGCATCAGGTGCTGCGCGTGGCCCAGAAGACGAAGGAACTGACCGACGATCTTTCCGGGCGTCTCAAGGGGGCGAGTGAACGGCTGGAGGGGGAGCTTCGCCTCTCGGTCCTCGCACCGTTCGTCAGCATGTTCCTTGCCCCGGTTGCCAGGTTCAAGAACGAGAACCCGCACTGCATCGTCGAAATCGACACGAGCGAGGAGCTAGCTCGCCTCGAGTACGGCGAAGCGCATATCGCCATCCGGTCGGGGCAGGAGCCGCGACACCCGGACTACATCGTTCAGGCGCTTGGGCGTGTGCGTCTGAACCTCTATGCGCATGAAAGCTACATCGAGCGCTTCGGCCTGCCGAGATCCGCCACGGATCTGGACGGTCACCGCTTCGTCGCACCTCACCATGAAGACCGCAGGCTGCCCTTCTGGCCCTGGCTCACGGAGCATGTTCGCCCGGATCAGATCACGGTCTCCTCGCCCGATGTCTGGGTAAATGTCGAGGCGATCTCGCGGGGCCTCGGCATGGGGTTCATGTCCGATCATGAGGCGGGGCAGCGACAGGGCCTGCGCCCGGTCTTCACACCGCAGAGGATCTGGTTCGTCCGGCTTTGGCTGACGACGCACGTGGATCTGCACCGCACCGCGAAGGTTCAGGCGATGCACAAGATCATCAAGTCCGAGTTCGACCGGAACGCCCGAACCCTGGAAGGAGAGGGCTCTTCCTAGTCGCCTATCGTGAGGTTGCCGCGGGGGTGTGTGGGATCACGGGAATGCCTGCGCGAAGGCGAAGAAGCGGGGCTTCGGGCCCGGTGAGCCAAGACTGGTTCTCGACACTATTTTGAGACTGTGTTCAGAAATACTGGCCTGACGCGAAAGACTCTTTCATTGTGCCCTGAAGCAGTGAAGAGGCGTGAACATGGCGATGACGAACTCCGCAACCGGCTACGGTACAACAACCAAGGTCTTCCACTGGATGATCGTGATATTGTTCGCGATGCAGTATGTCGGCGGCAACATCATGACGAGCATCGACTTCAGTTCGAGCTACGCGGGCATCAGCACGAACACCTACTACAACTGGCACAAATCGCTCGGCCTTCTGGCGCTCCTCGTCGCGATCCTCCGGCTCATCAACCGGCAGATGGGCGAGCTCCCGCCATGGGCGCCGACGCTTTCGCAGGGAGAGCGCAGCTTCGTTCACCGGGTGGAGCAGGTGTTCTACCTCGCGATGTTCGTGATGCCGATCACGGGCTGGCTCTACGTGATGTGGGGGAATTACGGCGTGAACCTGTTCGGGGTTTGGGAAATGCCCCGCCCGCTGGCGCGGGACGACACGCTGCGCGATGTGGCGAAGTGGGCGCATATCGGCGCCGGCTGGGTGCTGCTTCTCGCGATGGTCGGGCATATCGGCCTCGTCCTGCGGCATCAGCTCATCAAGAAGGACGGGCTGCTGAAACGCATGTTCTGACCGGTGGGCCACCCTCTCGGCGATTGCCGTCGAGACCGCCGTTTCGGTGTGGTCGTTCTTCCTGAAGACTGCCTTTTCTCTCACGAAATTTCGACCGTGACCGTGAGCAGAGGCGCGCCATGATGGGCGAGCCGCCCTGAAATGGTGGGTACTCTGCGTCACCGCACTTGGCTGTCGGTGAGGCGGTGAACCGGGGAAGTCTCACCGAGGTCCATGCCTGTCCCCGTTCGGACCAGCGTTCGGGCACACCTTTGGTCACGGTGTTTCCAGATGGCCAGGGTGCCAGTGTCAAAGCCACCTGGGCTCACAGATAAGCCGGTGCTCTCCTGACCGCGCGTTGTTGCCCTGTGCCTTCCTGTCATGCCCGTTGATTGGGTCGGCGCGCGCGCCTGACCAGAACCTCCGAACATCCTGCAGTTGGTGGCAGACCGCAGTGCCCTTCCACAGTTGATCGGAATCGCTTGGCGAGTTAAACGAGCGATCTGTCTCAACCCTGAGCCCCACGGAAGACCGATGTAATCGCACTGCACAGTACCTCCAACATGCCCCGACACCGTCTGTCGGGTGCTTTGTTGCGGCTTATCGATACGGTGTGAGACAGTCATGGAAATCTACAAATACCCGCGCACGCGGCACCTTGAGGGGTCCCGCCTTCAGGTGGGCGACACGGCGGACGACAAACCAATCGCGGAGCTTTCAGGCCGGACCCTGATCGTTGAAGAGAAGCTGGATGGAGCCAACTCCGCCGTATCCTTCGATACGGATGGCACCCTGCTGCTGCAGAGCCGCGGGCACTATCTGACCGGAGGCGGAAGGGAACGGCACTTTGCCCTGCTCAAGACGTGGGCGGCGGCGCACTCCACTGTCCTGCACGCGGCGCTCGGCCACCGCTTCGTCATGTACGGGGAGTGGATGTATGCAAAACATACGGTGTTTTACGACAGGCTCCCGCATTACTTCATGGAGTTCGACGTGCTGGACCGGGAAACAGGCGTGTTCCTCAGCACCGAGGCGCGCCGGTCCTTGCTGGACGGACTGCCGGTCATGCCTGTGCCAGTCGTCTACGTTGGTGAGATACGGTCGGTCGACCATCTGATCGGCCTGACGAGACGGAGCCCCTTCAAATCTGCCGAATGGCGGAGCGCATTGTCCCTGGCCGCTCATCGGTCCGGCAGCCGACCCGAGAAGGTCGATCAGCAGACGGAGGACAGCGATCTCGCTGAAGGGCTGTACCTCAAGCGGGAGAGCGCACACCGCGTGGAGGAGCGGTTCAAGTTCGTGCGCGCCGACTTCCTGCAGGCGATCGAGGCGGCGGAGGGGCACTGGCAAGATCGTCCGATACTGCCGAACGGTCTTGCAGATGGTGTTGATATCTTTGCGCCCACGCTGGGGGTGGAGGGGGCCTATGATGCGTAAGGCTGGCAAACAAGCGGTCACCCATAAACATCTGCTGGGCTTGGTCCCGACCGGTCCTGCCTGGCAGGTCAGTTGGGGCGAGATCTGGCCCTTGTGGCCGGAACTCTCCATCCTCGACACCTGTCCGCAGGATCCGATCTTCCACGCTGAAGGAGACGTTGGAACGCACACCCGCATGGTGGTCGAGGCCATGGTGCGGGATCCCGCATGGCAAAGCCTTGCCCCGATGGACCGGGCCGGTCTGTTCTGGGCTGCGGTCCTCCATGATGTGGGCAAACCCGCGGTCACGAAACATGAGGATGGTGGACGAGTATCGTCACCCGGTCACTCGCGGGTCGGCGCGGCGATCGCACGAGAGCTCCTCTGGTTTGCCGGCTCACCCTTCACGTGGCGGGAAGCCCTGTGCGGGATCATTGCGCACCATCAGCTTCCGTTCTGGCTGATCACACGACCCAACCCGCCGCGCCTCGCCTTGGAAATGTCCTGGCACTGCAGACCGGACCATCTCTGCATGCATGCAAGGGCTGATGCGTTGGGGCGCATATGCGAGGATCAGACATCCATCCTGGAACATGTCGATCTGGCCGAGGTGATGTTCCGAGAGGCGGGGTGCTGGGATCAACCGTTTGCGTTCGCAAACGATGAGAGCCGGGTTGCGTTCTTCGAGTTGAAAGATCGCGATCCGCACTTTTGCGCGCACGAGGAGTTCAGGTGCACCGTCACCGTGATGTCCGGTCTTCCCGGAGCCGGGAAAGATACCTGGATCCGCACACATCGCCCGGAGAGCCCGGTGGTGAGCCTCGATCTGATCCGCGAGGAACTGCGCATCCGACCGACCGACAACCAGGGCCGGGTCATTCAGGCCGCATTTGAGCGGGCCAGGGAGTATCTCAGGGCCGGTAGGAATTTCGTCTGGAACGCCACCAATGTGACGCGCCAGAGCCGCTCCAAGGTGCTTCGAGTGCTGCGAGGTTACGGTGCTCGGATCGAGATCGTCTACGTTGAGGTCGGACCGGACCAACTGCGCCGCCAGAACCTGGATCGAGCGGATGTCGTGCCAGACGCCGTGATCGACCGTCTGTCGAAGAAGCTCGATCCGCCACAGCTTTGGGAAGCGCACAACGTGCTGCATCCATCATCGGCCTGACGACGCGGGATTTGCTAACCCGCTGTGGTTGGATCTGATCGCTTGCGTGGCACGCTCAGCGTGGGCGCTGGTGCATGGACGGTTTAAACCTGTCGCGGCGATGGCATTGAAGGTGGCCGGGTGGCCCGATCTATCGTCCGGGTCCCGTGGATCTTGGTGCCTGCGTTTCTCGGCAGTCCTTCGCAGGTTCCGAAGGCACGATGCATCTCAACGCAACCTTGCCGCGCACAAGTCTGGCCAGCGGGGCAGGAGTTGGTGGTGGTGCATGATCTCCGGGAGCAATTGCAGGCTGTATTACCGCTCGAGTGCGTGGAGTTTTGCGCGCACCGAAGACGTTTCGAGCGGCTCACCAAGCCTTGGGCAGGCTTGTGTCGGGTCTACGATGTTCGTTGCACCGACCTCGTAGGCCGGGTCGGCAACGGATCCTGCTGCACTAGTGCTTCAATGCGCCTCTTGTGAGTTTGGGTGCGTACAGATCTGGATCCCTTCATCAGCCCAGAGCCTAAGAACACTGTCAGATGCTACGACCGCAAGAAGGCGGTGACTAAAGGACACTGTGGGTACATCAGATCTTCTGATGCTTTTGAGGAGTTGAGGGCTGCGCTGTCTCGTCACCCAAGCTCAAAGACCGGACTGTCACTTGAGCGCACTGCCGCGACCCAGTTCGGTAACTGGGCGCTGCTCTCAATCCCCATGCCTTCCCGCCAGAGGAAGGCCGCGTCGCGCGCTGGCTACATTGAGCAACTGGCAGCGTCATGTTGTTGATCGAGGCCTAAAATGATACTGCAAACCGGAATTGAAGTGATTGCGAAGCTATTGATATGCAGATCGAAATTACACTCCTAGCGACAGGTCAATCGGACTACTCCGCCCGCGATCTCGGCTTCTTGCTGCACAAACACCCGGATCATGTGCATACCAACAAGACGTCGGCGGGTCGTGCGACAATCTTCTACTCAGAGGTGTCGGAAGACCGCACAACAGCTGTTCTGCATCTGGACGTCGACCCGGTTGGACTTGTGCGCGGGAAAAATCAGCAAGCAGACGGTCTGCTGGCCCAATACGTGAATGATCGACCTTACGTGGCGAATTCGTTCCTGTCTGTTGCCATGGGGCGGACCTACGCCCAGACGATGGCGGGCAAGTCGAAGGACCGTCAGGAGCTTGCAGATCAAGCCCTGCATTTCGAGATACGTGTTGTTCCGGTGGCGCTGGCCGGGGATCGTGAATTGCTGTCTGCGTTGTTCGAACCGCTCGGCTACACGATCCTTTCGCCCCAAACGACAGATGATCAGACGGTCATCGACCTGCGTCTGAAGGCAAAGCAGCGGTTGGCCGATATCCTCAACCATCTGTATGTGCTGATCCCGGTCATGGACAATTTCAAGCACTACTTCATCACACAAGCGGAGATCGACACGCTCTTGGCAAAGGGCGAGGGCTGGCTGGCAAGTCACCCGGCGAAGGAACTGATCACGCGCCGCGCCCTCAAGCATCGGCGGTCCCTCGCGAACATGGCTCTTGCTCGGTTGGAGGATGCGATTGCTGACGCAGAAGACGAGCCGGACACCGAGAAGGCTGACCGGGAAAAGCCGGAGGAGAAGCTTGAGAAGCCGATGCGGCTGCATGGCATCCGCCTTGACACGGTTGCGGATATTCTAAGGCAGCGTCACGTGAAATCCGTTCTCGATCTGGGGTGTGGTGAAGGAAAGCTGATCTCCCGGCTCATCAAGGAACGCGGTCTTGATCGCATCGTCGGCGTTGACCCATCGGTGCGGACGCTCGAGGCTGCCCATCGCAAACTCCGGCTTGACCAAGCAGGCGACGCGATTTCAGAGCGGGTGACGCTGCAAATGGGCAGCCTGACCTATGGGGATCGCAGATGGAAAGGCTTCGATGCCGCGACGCTGGTTGAGGTGATCGAGCATATCGAACCACACCGACTGTCCGCGCTGGTCATGTCCCTTTTCGCGGATGCGCGGCCCAAGCTGGTCGTCATCACGACGCCCAACCGCGAATACAACGCGTTGTTTGAGACGATGAAGGAAAACCAGCTTCGCCATCCGGATCACCGCTTTGAATGGACACGGGCGGAGTTTGAGGCTTGGGCCAACGCGGCTGCCTCCGACAATGGTTACGAGGTGGAGTTTGCACCGCTTGGACCCGTCGACGAAACACGGGGTGGTCCGTCCCAGATGGCAGTCTTCACTTTGGGAGATGCCGCATGACCATTCCCTCGTTTGTGCCAAGCGTCGTGCCCGAAATCGAGAAAACCATCCAATCGAGACTGAGGGCTTTGGAAGCGGATCATGATGTGCGGATCCTCTTTGCCATTGAAAGTGGCAGCCGCGCATGGGGTTTTCCGTCACCGGACAGCGACTACGATGTGCGGTTCGTCTACGCGCACCGGCCCGACTGGTATCTGAGCATCCAACCCGGCCGTGACGTGATCGAACTGCCCATCGAAGGCGATTGGGACATCAATGGCTGGGACATTCGCAAAGCTCTGGGTCTGCTGATCAAACCCAACCCCGTCCTGCTCGAGTGGCTGTCCAGCCCGATAAGGTACAGGTGGAATGACGAAGTCTGTCAGCGTCTGATCGCGTTTTCGGCGAAAACCACCTTTGGTGAGGCCTGCCTACACCACTACCGCAACCTCGCACAAATGCAGTGGCACAAGCACGTTGGCGACAGCCCGACCGTCGCGTTGAAGAAGTACTTTTACATCCTGCGGCCTGCTCTCGCGATTTGTTGGATCAGACAGAACATCGATGTGCAGCCCCCGATGAACCTGCAGGCTCTGATTGGGGGGCTGAACCTGTCGCCGAGCCTCACCGCCGAGATCGCCAGGCTGTTGGAGCTCAAGGCTGCCGCTAAGGAAGTTGGCCGCGGAGATCGTATCGCCGAAGTCGACGCCTTCATTCACGAACAGATTGAATGGGCGACCGCCTCTGCAAAGAAAGATAAACACCAGGATTTGCTGGCCGAAGGGGATCATCTTCTGCGGATAATCGTGAACGGTGAGTTTTAGAGTATGTCGACACACACCATCAGCATTCCCGACTTCGCGTTGGTCGTTTTAGTCGGCTCCACCGGCTCCGGCAAGTCCAGCCTTGCCAGGAAGCACTTTCTGGAGACCGAAATCGTCTCATCGGATACGTGCCGTGCATTGGTGTCGGACGATGAAACCGACCTTGCCGCCACAAGCGATGCGTTTGACCTGCTGAACTACACGGCTGCGATCCGGCTGAAACGGCGGTTGTTGACTGTGATCGATGCAACATCGGTAAAGCGCGAGGATCGCGCCAAGCTTGTCCAACTGGCGCGGAAGTACCATGCCCTTCCTGTTGCATTGGTCTTGGATATCGATCCGAAGATTTGTCACGCACGCAATCAGCAGCGTCCGAACCGTGACTTTGGCGAACACGTCGCCCGCAATCATGCCAAAGCGCTTCGCCGTGGACTGCGCGGCCTACAGAAGGAAGGGTTTGGCCAAGTTCACATCATGAAATCCCCCGAAGAGGTAGACGCCCTTCAAATCGACCGTCAGCCGCTCTGGACGGATAACCGAGGTGAGCACGGGCCGTTCGACATCATCGGCGACATCCACGGCTGCTTTGACGAGTTGACCGAATTGCTGAGCAACTTGGGCTATCAGATCGATCCGTTTGAAGCGGGCAGCGACGACCTCATTCGGGCGCGACATCCGGGCGGACGCACCGCGTTCTTCGTTGGCGACATTACAGATCGTGGTCCACGCAACGTAGATGCCCTACGGCTGGTCATGGGGATGTGTGAGGAAGGGTCCGGGCGCTGTGTCATCGGCAACCATGACTTCAAACTGAACAAGTGGCTAAAAGGTCGGTCCGTCACCCAGACCCACGGCCTCGACCTGACGGTTGCGGAGCTTGAGCGGACCTCGGATGCCTTTCGCAAACGGACCAGCGAGTTCATTTGGGACCTCCGGTCGCATGCGTGGTTGGCGGATGGCACGCTGGTCGTCGCTCATGCTGGTCTGAAGGAAGAGATGCACGGACGTGGTTCGGGTCATGTGCGTACCTTCGCGATGTTCGGCGACACTACGGGGGAGGTCGATGAGTTTGGCCTGCCCGTGCGTCTCGAGTGGGCCAAGGACTACCGCGGCAGGGCAGATGTCGTGTTTGGCCACACACCGATGGCAGAGGCCGAATGGCTGAACAACACCATGTGCATCGACACCGGTTGCGTGTTTGGCGGCAAGCTCACCGCGCTCAGATGGCCGGAACGAGAGACCGTGTCGGTCCCTGCAAGGCGGCAGTACGCGGTGCCGGCCAAATCACTCGATGGTGGTCGGTCGCTTACCGCACAACAGGATCACGACCAGCTTCTCTACTTCGATGACTATGCCACCAAGATGCGGATAGAGACGCGGTTCAAATCCACGATCCAGATCCCTGAACAAAACAGTCTGGCCGCCTTGGAGGTGATGAGCCGCTTCGCCGTCGACCCAAGATGGCTGATCTATTTGCCACCCACCATGGCGGCCTGTCCGACGGCGACCGAGGGCCCGTTCCTGGAACGGCCGGAACAGGCGATGGAGCACTATGCGAACCGCGGTGTTACAGATTTGGTGGTTGAAGAGAAACACATGGGATCACGGGCTCTGCTCGTGGTGGCAAAGGACGTTCGGGCGGCCAAAACCCGCTTCGGTGTGGAGGACGACAAGGCAGGTGTAATCTTCACCCGGACAGGGCGCCCGTTCTTCAAAGATGAGGAGATGGAGGCGGCGGTCGTCATGCGTGTTGCAGCGGCGATGGACGCGTCTGGCCTGTGGGGCGAACTCGGGACCGACTGGGTTCTGTTGGACGCCGAACTGATGCCCTGGTCTGCCAAAGCTCAGGACCTTTTGAAACGCCAGTATATGCCGACCGTATCTGCAGCGGAAATATCCGCCGCTGCGGTGCTGGACGCATTGGCCGGTCGATCGGGATCGGACGAGCTCGAGCAACTCCGGGCCAGGGCGGAGATCTGCCTGTCCAACGCCAGACTTATGGGAAAGACCATCGACGGGTACTGCTGGGATGCGGACAGTATCGATGACTATCGCATCGCCCCGTTCCACATCCTCGCAACTGAAGGCCGCGTTCATTCGGATCGACCGCATACCTGGCACATGAAGACGATTGAGACGTTGGCCAAGGCCGACGCGATCCTCCAGCCAACCGGATGGAAACAGGTCGATCTGAACGATCCTGTGCAGCGTGAAACCGTCACCGAATGGTGTCAATCGGCATCCAAACGTGACCCCATATCGGCGCCTAATTCTGACCCCCT